>NZ_BAAGXU010000056.1:0-13490 GCF_054779675.1 Emticicia fontis | reverse complement strand
GCCAAATTATTCTAAATCGATTATGAATTATAACAAATATAATTTTTAAACATGTTCTAATCACAAACAATGACTGACAGTTTTTCAACCAACATTACCATCAATACAACTCCCGCCAAAGTCTGGCAAACCTTAACTGATATTGAACTTATAATTCAATGGTTAGGAGACCCTGATATGAATTTAGAAGTGTCTACTAATTGGCAGGTGGATTCTCCTATCATTATCAAAGGTTTTCATCATGCACAGTTTGAAAATAAGGGACGCGTATTAGCCTTTGATGTAGAAAGAAAATTAAGTTATTCACATCTGGATTCAATATCAAAATTACCAGACATACCCGAAAGTTATTCAATACTTACATTTACTTTAGAGCCCACTGACACTCAAACAATCCTGGCGCTGACTATAGAAAATTTCCCGACAGAGAGTATTCGTAAACATCTGGAGTTTTATTGGCGAACAACACTGGTTACGATAAAGAATAAGGTGGAGGAATAAAGAAAACTCAAAACATTTTACCTTAATTTTAGTTTATCCATGTGTCGATATTAAGAAAATATTAATTTTTCTAATTCCTCCACACATCATAGAAAAAACTGGCTCTTATCTGCTAAAATCTCACACAAGGGCAAAAAAAAACCGACTCAATGCGGCCGGTTTTTGTCTCAATAAACTAAACTAAACTGTATAAAATTTTTATTCGTTTCTATAAACGATTATATTTTTTTGTCTTATCCCCAAGCAATATTGGTGGATTCTGACATTTTAAATTCGAATAATAAAATCCGGACTGGCAATGTTTCTATTTCATTTCTTTTAAAACTCATTTGCCCATTTGGCAAATTTCTGGCTTTACCGTATAAAATTTTGCCTGAAAATTCACTCCTATCTCTCGCCTCTTTATCTGGGTTTTGCAAACTGGTTTAAAACCCTCATTTTATTTCCTTTCCTGCTTCAAATAATCAAATCATAAGCCTACACGACTGAATCATTTTCGATTATCTATTCAACGCTTTCCGATTGCAAAGTAACTAAGTTTATCCTATACAATCCAAATACGCTATCAGTCTTCCTGACCATTTGTCCATTTTTGTCGCTTATTTGGACACAAATTGCTACACTTATCCCCTACCTGTTACAGAGTAATAAGACTTACAGCAACCATTCTTAATGGTAATTGATTTGGGAACATTCCCAAAATGTACTGAGGGCAACACATCAGCCGGATGACTGAAATTAAACGAGGTAGTAAGCGTTTGTCTATACGTGTGTGTGATTTCAGCACTATACGTTATTAACAACGGATTTACCTTTTGATATGTTGCAAAATGAACGAAAAAATTAAAAGATTTTAATTGAATGTTAATCTCAGATTTTAAATCGCTCTTAAAAGCGCGATTTAACACAGAAATTTGCAGAAAATCAGTATTTACTACTACTATGTCGCGCCCTTTAAGGAGACGAACATAGTTAGTCTGGGCACAGATTGTCCAGGTTGTAGTAAATAGCTTTTTCATATAATGCTTTTCATAATCAATAAGACAAAAATACTAATCTAGTGGGGTTATATAGTAACCCAATTTGGGTGATTGTGATGAACGGTAGGCGGAAGATTTGTTAAAATTTGTTAAAAAAAATCCTATCGCAATCGGATAGGATTTTAAAACTAACAAACTGTATGTAAGCCTCAAAATAGAGGGATTATCCGTTGGTCTGAATCCTGCGGTTTTCTTCTTCTGATCCTCCGTTTCTTCTACGCGCAGGGGCTACTGTTGTTTTACCAAAACGATAGTTGAATGCTATCGTAACTACTCTGCTATCCAGGCGACGACGTAGCGTCATATCCATGTTCTGGTATTTTACAATCATATTATTTCTTTGGGTTAAGAATGGGTCGCTTACACTGAGTTTCAGCGTGCCTTTGCGTTGCCAGAGTTGTTTTTGTACGCCTAAGGCAACCTGTGCCTGTGTAAGTATCTTGAATGTTCCAAACAGGAATGGCGATTGATAATAACCTGTCAACTCGGCATTCCAGCTTTTACCAATGGTGAATGTATTGGTGGTATTGAAGAAGTAAGTGGTTAACTTTTGGTTAAACTCGCCATTCAAGAATTTCCCCCAATACATGTTATTGTAATTTTCAAAATAGAGATTACCACTCCACCATTTGGTATATTTCACCGGAATTGAGATATTGTAACCAATGGTTTCAAGGTTATTGAGGTTTTGTTGCGACTGCGCAGCTACTTTAGTAACATCATTCTGAATCAATACTGTAGAGATAATATCTCTGGTACGACTATGGTAAAAGGTAATGTTGTACTGCTGCTTAAAGGTATAAGCCAGTTCGGAGTTAAAAGTAAACTGCGGTTGTAATTGCGGGTTTCCTTCACGATAGACATAGATGTCTAAGAAAAACTTAAACGGATTCAAATCCTGATAGTTGGGGCGTTGGATACGCCGACCAACATTCAGGCTTAACTCGTTGTTTCTGTTGATTTCCTGCCGGATGAAAACCGTTGGGAATAACTGAAAATATTTGCGGCTAAAAGTTGCATTAGTTGATAATTGTTTGCCATCGGCGATGGTCTGCTCTCCACGAAGCCCTAACTGAATACCCGTTTTTTTAAACTTGGTATTAAAATTCACATATCCGGCGTTGATATTCTCGTGGTAAATAAAATGATTGGTACGAGTAACATCCACAATTTCTTCCCCATCCTGCACCAGATAGTATTGTGCATTACCATCATTACTTACAAAGCTGCTTTTTGCCCCTATCTCAAACTTAGTTTCTTTGCCCAATGGATGCACATAATCAAGTTTGATGGTCTTTATATCAATATTAGAAGGTAAATCGCCTCTCAGGATATAAGGTGGCGGTAAAGTTTGCCCCGGCAGGTAGGTGGTTTCGGTAGTAGAATTTTGTATTACCTGCTGATTGTAGCTGGCATAATCAAAATCGGCTGTTAACTCTTTACCGGTGCTGTCAAAAGTATGTTTCAGGTTCAGATTCAGAGTGTAATTTTTCCAACGGTCACGGTTCGAATTATTCGTCACATTACTACTGGTAATTACACCATTCGGGTCTTTGAAATCGCTTGGGGTACTGGCTTTTACTAATATGTTATTTAATACACCATTGATATTGGCTCCTATTGTGGTTTTTCGACTTAAAAAATAATCGGCACCAATTTTTATATTCTGCGAACTGAAATGTGGCACTTGCGTAGGTCTTTGCGTTAAAGTGGAAACACTACCATCAGCACCAAAAAACTTCCGGTTGATGACGGTACTGTTCTCTCCTCCCCTGTTTACCTGTGTCAGATTACCGAAAAGATTCCATTTTTTATCACGGTAATTGAGATTCAAGCCTGCATTTTGTTTAAAACGTAAGCCTTGTCCAACGCTTAGGTTGAAACTCCCGTTCATACCCAATCTTTTATCTCGTTTCATACGGATATTGATAATACCCGCATTGCCTGTCGCATCATATTTAGCTGATGGATTGGTTATCAATTCTATTTTCTCAATCTGATTGGCAGCCATTCCCCGAAGCATATTGGCTAAATCAGTAGTTGAAAGATTCGTAGGTTTCCCGTCGATTAATATCAAAACACCTTGTTTACCTTTCAAAGACACATTACCATCGGCGTCTACGGTTACACCCGGTGCTTTTTCTAATACTTCAATTACACTATTACCTGCCGAGGTGATGCTATTCTCTACATTTAGCACAATTTTGTCAATTTCACGCTCTATGAAAGGTTTATTGGAACGAACGGTTACTTCGCCCAAAGCCTTGGCATCGGTCATTAGCTCAATGGTTAAAAGTTTCACGTTTTTATTATCAACACTCAAACCAAAAGTCGGAGATTTGAATTTCTGGTAACCCACTTGCGAAACTTTTACATAATAGCGTCCTTCAGCAATGTTATCAAAGCCAAAATTGCCTAGTTGGTCAGTAATAGCAGCCTTAACAAGCGTTGAATCTTTTTCGCGGTGAAGTGTAACGTTGGCAAATTCCACGAGTTTCTTTGAATCGTCATTTACTTGCCCCTCAACTTTGCCTGATAAGGTTTGGGCATAGATGGGCATAGTAATGCTTAGCAGATAAGCGGTAAATAGCTTTTTCATAATAATGCTTTTTCATATTCAGTAGAGCAAAATTAGAAAGCTATTGCTTGAATGATTTACCCCATATTGGGGGATTTAAATGCCCCTAGCCGCTAAAGGGGGATAAAAAATAAAATACACGCCATAGGCCTACCGTACCTAACTCTTAAAGGGGGACTAAAACAAAAACACCTTTCAAAGTGAAATTTGAAAGGTGTTTTGATATTTAACAATTGAAGAATTTCAGCTGCAATTATGTTCTTCATTCCCCTTTAGGGGCTAGAGGTGGTGTTTTTATTTTTTTAACTCCTTTAACAATTCATCTACCGCCGCTTTCAATTGGTCGTCTGTGCCTTTAGCTAACCAGTCAGGTTGGTTTTCCACGATAATATCTGGTATAGCAGGTCCTAGTTCCTGATTTTTGTCGGTTGCTTTGGTAAACCAGCCACGACCGGGCAGACGAACAAACGAACCATCCATTAAAGATTTACCACCTGTTGAAATTACGGAGCCGTTGGTTGGTACACCTACCAGTTTACCAACACCTAAAGTTTTATAAGCATGAGAGAAAATTTCGGCATTTGAATAACTACCTTCATTACAAAGCGCAATTGATGGTTTTGTCCATGCGGCATATACCAGACGTTCACCAATTGGGTAATAGCTTTTGAATTTCAACTTATCTTTTTCTAAATCTTCGCTTGCTCCTCTAGGGATAGTATAAGCATGTTGTTTGTAGTTCAGAATTGTCATTAAATAGTCGGTAGTTGAACCACCACCATTGTAACGTACATCAATCACTAAGCCTTCTTTGCCAAAACCTGCGGCCGTAAATTCTCTTTCTACTACCTCAAAGCTAGGAAAATCCATACTTTTAATATGAATATAACCTAAACGACCATTTGAGTATTTTTCTACCAGTTTTTTACGATTTTCAACCCATTCTTCATATAAACTATTAGTAATGCTGGCTGTCAGGCGAATCACCACTTCTCTTGATTTACCATCTGCGCCACGTACATTGAGCAATACTCTCTCGTTTACTAACCCATTCAGTAAATCATAGAAATTATCATTATCGCTTAGTGTTTGTCCGTTTACTGCCGTAATTACATCCCCTTCATTCAGTTTGCTTTTTTCTTTGTCGGCAGGTGTACCCGGCACTACGTGCATAATTTTAACACCACCACTCACAGGTGATAATTCAGTACCTAAAAGTCCGGTTGCTTCTTTTTGGGTATCAACGCGGTCGGTCACTGTCATACCCATGTGGCTAGAGTTTAGCTCACCTAGTAAAAGATTGAACATGTCTCTGAAATCGTTGCTGGTACTAGCATTAATTGCTCTTTCTTTGTATTTATCATGCAGTTTTGCCCAATCATTGCCGTGGAATTTAGGGTCGTAGAAACCATCTCGAATGGTACGCCATGCTTCTTCAAATACTTGTGTGCGCTCAGCATTATAATCGATTTTCATCTTAGCCGTGTAAGGCAAAGATTCCGTCGCATTTGATTTCATATCAATTCTGCCCAAAGCACCCATACGTGTATAATACAAATACTTGCCTTCTCTATCCATTGTTACGTTAGATGGATTAGCGCCGCCTTTGGTGATTTCTTTCAGGTCTTTGCCATCCCATTTAACACTGTATAAATCTCTACCTTTAGCTACACTGGTAGAAGTTGTATAATAGAAAGTCTCGCCATCTTTAGAAATCACTAAATCACTTTCGTCTCCAGGGAAACTGGTTACCTGCACGATGCGCTCATGTATTTTATCAAAATCGATTTTAACTGATTTTGGCGTTTTTTTATCAGCTCCTTTTGCCGGAGCGGCAGGCTCAGGCGCAGGAGCATCTCTGTCTTGCCAGTCTTGCGTTTCTTTTTCCCAGTCTTCTTTTTTCAACCATACAAACCAGACATCATTACTACGCCCAGTACTACGGCCAGAAATGAAACCTAA
This sequence comes from Emticicia fontis, assembly GCF_054779675.1. NCBI lineage: Bacteria > Pseudomonadati > Bacteroidota > Cytophagia > Cytophagales > Leadbetterellaceae > Emticicia > Emticicia fontis. Next base: position 7,409 of record NZ_BAAGXU010000056.1, on the reverse strand, counting down.
TTTAGAACCGTCAGCACTCCAGAATGGGCGACTATCGGTACGTGGATGCATGGATACATTCACTGGTTTGGTTGAATTATCAGCTGCCTGAATAAAAATTTCCTGATTGAAATATAAATCGCTTACTGCATAAGCTAACCATTTGCTATCAGGGCTCCATGCAATGCCATTCGGGCTATCCCAGCTATCGTTCAATACTTTTTCATTCGATAATTTACCATCAGGACTTATTTCAGCTACCACAAATGTTCCTCTGCCACGTACATACGCAATTTTCTTGTTATCGGGTGATACTACCAGATTGGTTTCATCACCTGCCGTTTTGGTAATTTGAATCAACCCGTGCTTCATCGATTTGAATACATTGCGTTGCGTAGTATCTATCGAACGAACCATATAAATATCGAAATTTCCATTGGCTCTGTCGCTCGTAAATAATAAAGTAGAATCGTTCAACCAGGTTGGCTCAACGTCTCTGAAGGCATGGTCTGAAACATTGATGCTTCTTGTTTTTTCCTTATCTGCTTCTTTTAAAAATATCTCCCCTCTTATAGAAAAAGCCATTAGTTTGCCATTAGGAGAAACGGCATAGTCGCTGGCACCTGTACTTAAAGTTTTTTGTTCGGTTGCATCCAGACGGTCATCGGCACTAATCACTACATTCAGTTTTTGAGCTGAACCTTTATCTGTTTTCATTGTATAAAGATTCATATCTTTCTCAAAAACAATGGAATTTCCGTCGCCCGATATGCTGAATGCCCGGATAGATTCATCTTTATAATTAGTCAGTTTTTCTGGTGTACCACTTGTTTTTCCATTCGCATCTAATTTCAGACGATAGATATTATAGGCGCCAGATTCGCTACTTAAGAAGTATAAAGTATTATTGCTTCCCCATTGCGGAGTGACATCATTGGTTTCAAAACCCGGTAATTGTTGGTAGGTTTTGTTTTTGGTATCGTAAATCCAGATATCACGGTCTGAACTTCCTTTGTATGCCTGACGGGCTACGGGATTAATATCTCCACGTACAAATGCTAAGAAACGACCATCAGGAGAAAGGACAGGATCGAAACCTACGGCATCTAAAATTCTTGATTCGGTACCGCCTTTTGGATTGATAGCATAGACTTCATTAGGGCGTTCGATTTGTCTGAACTCACGATTGGTGGAGAATAAAATTTTATCAGGCTGTGTCCAGCTTGAAATATTATCCGCACCTGAATGGAAAGTCAGGCGTTTCGGCATACTTCCTTCTGCTGACATCACAAAGATGTCGTTATTACCAAATCTGGCTCCTGAAAAAGCAATTTGCTTGCCATCAGGACTAAAAACAGGATTTGATTCGTAGGCCTCATGAATGGTCAAACGAGAGGCTTTACCGCCTGAGCTTGGGACTGTCCAGATATCTCCCTGAAACGAAAAGGCTACTAGTGACCCATCTTTATTGATGGCAGGTTGACGAAGCAACAAGGGGTTTTGTGCTTGCAGACAGAAGGCAGTTAAAAAGGTAATTGTTGAGGTTAAGAGAGTTTTTTTCATTACTAATGAATAGCTTGTTGATTTACCTTTAAATGTACAATAAAATCGTGTCTAGCACCCACAAATCAGATGATTTGGGTGTAAATGGAGATAAAACAGTAAAGGTATGGTAAAATTTTTACCAAAAATCAGCCAGTCTTAGAAATAAAGGGCACTTGAAAATTTCAAAAATTCACTATTATAAGGCGTAAGCTTCTGTATTATCTATAAAATCTTCCGAGATAAATACTTACTTATCTTTTTTAAGATTTATCAAAACCGAGCCATTCACTCTGAAATTACTCTTTGGGCTTAAAAAATCGGTTTCTCTATAATGATAAATATAGATAGGCATTAACTGAAAAGCATATCTTTTTACTTTATATTGTAGACCTGTGCCTAAAGACAAATTATTCCAGACTCCTTTTTTCTGTTCAGTATTAAAAGATGAATAATATTCATTTCCATCAATATGGCTTTCGAATTTTACATTCTGATATAGTCGTAAATCTATATTTGTACCTAAAGAAAACTTCATATCCAGTTTCTGATTCAAAGGCAAATAATAGTTAATGTTAAAAGGAATTGTAAGTAGCGAAGCTTTAATATGAATATCTTCCAGCTGTTCATATCTTGGAGGAAGATGTGCCTGGTAAATATCTGTAAAATCCTGCCGGGTTTTCATATTAAAGTTTTTGGCGTTATGGTAATCTGATTCAGGGTGATTGAATATTGATACCCCCGTCGAAAAACTAAGACTTTTACCTAAAAACAACTCGAAAGTTGGTCCTAAGTCAACTGTCTGGTTAAACCCATATCCCACATTAATTCCTAGCCTAGTATCTATACTTGGCCATTTAAATTTCTTTTTAGGCTGGTTCGATATGTTTGTTTTTTCAGGAATTTTCAAGTCCTTAATCTTGCTTATACTATCCTTATCTGATAAATTTTCAGCTTTAACTTCTTTTGTTTCTTCCTTCAATACCAGTGCGTCATTAGACAATGAGGATTCTTCCTCCTTCTTCTGAACAGGTAATATTTGCGATTCTGTCGGTCTTTCAGTTATAGTAGAAGTTGTAGGCACAATTTGTTGTTTTTGCCTTAACGCAATTTGTGGCTTCTCTTTTACTTGCTGAACTACATATATTGTTTTGTTGATATAAATAGTATCTCTGTGTACAATGGTTTGTACTTGTGTATCTTGTTTTATTTGTTGAATAGTAGAAATCTTCTCATTCAATAACTGGAACTGTTTTTCGTAATTAAATTTATCTTTCAGATTAACTAACAGCAGAACCGTTGCCATTGTTGAATATAAAGGCAAGCCATATTTTCGCCAGAAATCAAAATACCAAGGTACATATATTTTCTTTCGTATGTTATCCCACACATTAGAACTGACAGGCCGCTGAACAGACTCCAGTTTTTCTTTAATTTTTTTATCAAATAGCTCGTTTGCCATAAAGCTTTAAATTTTTGATTGTCTCGACAAATACGCAGTAATCCATTCCTGCAATTTTGCACGGGCTTTTGCAAGATTCGCCCGAACGGCACTTTCTGTTACACTCAGAAGCGAAGCTATTTCGGTATGGGAGTAACCATCTATCACCGAAAGCGAAAAGACTGCACGATATACTGGTGTTAGTTTCTGCACAAACTCCATTATTTCTTCTACTGTCAATAGTTCCAGATATTTCTCATCGTTTTCTACTTCTTCTGCATAGCTTAAATCTGTAAATTCTACGCGTGCATGATGCTTACGGAAATAATCTATGGCCGCATTCACCATAATCGTTCTGAACCAGGCATCAAATACCTGTTTCGAATCATAACGGCTGATACTGTTAAAAACCTTGATAAATCCGTCGCTAACCATTTCTTCAGCCTCTTCTTCATTGGAAGCGTATCGCAGGCATATATTTTTAGCGTAATTGGCATAATTATCAAATAACTCTTTCTGCGCCAATGACTTTCCTGCTATACACCCTTCAATGGTTTTAACCAAATCAAATTGCTTATTTCTTCTTTTAAAAAACACTTCTAATAGGTTAGCTATATAAAAAAGGATGTTTGCTTATACCTACGAAGGTAATCGCTAAAATGCTTCCTCAATCAATATATCAGATTAAAAAACTTTAATCTCCTTCAGGAAGCAAAGCAAAAATTACTGCGTAGATAAATTTAAACACTTAAACATTATTCTAATGAAACTGCAAGAAAAAATCGATCGTAACAAATTTCTAAAACAATTAGGCTTTACAGGAGCAGCCCTTTTCGCGATTTACACTACTGAGAGCTGCAAAAATGAAGCAGCAGGAGTTACTCCTATTCCATCGACCGGACTTACGCTCGACTTAACCGATGCTTCTTATACTAATCTGAAAAAAGAAGGTGGGTATATTATCAAAAGTGGAATAGTGGTAGCCCGATACAATGGTAATTATATTGCTGCTACACTCACCTGTAGCCATGAAGGCCGACAACAGATTACTTTTCAGAATAATGAATGGTATTGTACTGCACATGGAGCTCGATATGATGTTACCGGCAAAGGTCTCAATAGCGATGGAAGAGGCGGATTGACTATTTATAAGACTTCGCTTTCAGGAAATACACTTACCATTACTGCTTAAACTTAACTGCTTCTATGAAAAAAATAATCTGGGTTGCTTTTTTAGGAATCATATCGCTTACTGCTGCCGGTCAGGATTTACTAAGTGAATTAGATAAAACCGTAAAACCAAAGAAAAATTATTCGATGGCTACATTCAAATCGACTCGCATTATCAATGGACATTCTGTTGAAACGGTAGCCAAAAATCATCTGGATTTAAGAATATCTCACCGTTTTGGAATGCTAAATGAAGGCGCTTATAATTTCTTCGGACTGGATGCCGCTACCATGCGCTTAGGCTTAGAGTATGGATTGACTGATGATCTGATGATTGGTATAGGACGTAGTACGAGTCAGAAAACTTTCGACTACTTTGCTAAGTATAAATTACTTAAACAATCGTCAGGTCCGGGAGGTATGCCCATAAGTATTACGGTTCTTGCCTCGGCGGATGCGATTTCGTTAAGTACCAGTCCTCAACTTACATTTTATAGTAATAGTGAGCGATTTACTTATGTAGGTCAATTATTGGTTGCACGTAAGTTTAACGAGCGGTTGTCGCTTCAAATCAGTCCTACTTATCTTCACAGTAATAGAGTGGAGGCAAGTAGTGTGCCGAACGACGTGGTAGCCATAGGTATTGGCGGAAGAGTAAAAATCAGTAAGCGTACATCGTTCAATGCTGAATATTTTTATCGTTTGCCTTTGAATTTTCAGTCGGGCAATATACAAAACTCTCCTTATTACAATTCTCTTTCTTTAGGATTTGATATTGAAACAGGGGGGCACGTCTTCCAATTACATTTCACCAATTCTTTGGGGATGATTGAACGACAATTTATTACTCTGACAGATGGACAATGGAGTAAAGGAGATATACATTATGGATTTAACCTTTCAAGAACATTCAGTTTTGATAAAAAAAGAAAAATATGAAAAAAGGATTTTTAATAGTATCGCTCAGCTTTATAGCCATAACAGTTTTCGGACAAAATCAATGGATTTGTCGTAAAGGAGAGACGAGTTTCTTTTCCGAAACGCCGCTCGAAAATATTGCTGCTGTCAATAAAAACGTAGTTTCTATCATTGACTTTACAAAGGGAGAAATTGCCGTAAAGATGACGATGACCGATTTTAAGTTTCAGAATCATCTGATGGAAGAGCATTTCAATGAAAACTATATGGAGTCGGAAAAATACCCGACTGCTACTTTTGTCGGCAAGTTTCAGGAACCCATTGATATTTCAAAGAATGGTACTTATGATGTTTCAGCCAAAGGGTCTCTAACTATGCACGGTATAAACAAAGAAAGGATTCTAAAAGGCAAATTGACAATAAACAATGAAGAAATCACTTTGCAGTCAAATTTTGATGTAGCCTTAAAAGACCATAAAATTGAAGTACCGACACTGGTAGTCACTAAAATTGCAGAAGTAATAGCAATAAAAGATAAATTGGTATATACAAAAAAATAATAGCAGTTCAAATAAAACAAAAGCTCCTCCTAAGATAGGAAGAGCTTTGTAACTTATTATCTAGTAATCAATTATTACAACCTTGAATTTGTGCTTTGAAAACACTTCCTTCTTTTGATTCGAAGCCAGGATTCAGTATGATAGACTTTCCTGCATTGTAAGTGACATTTGCCGGGGAAGTAATTTTGTTTTCTGCACTTATTTGCATTGATGCCTGCTCTGTTCTTGTTCCGCTGGCAATATCAGCTATCAGGCATTTAGTTGCCGGAGTAACAGATAAGTATTGCATAGTCGGGTTACTGGCTACTACCTGATTTGAAGATGCTACACGTATCAGGTATTCTCCGGTAGGTGATAGGTTTTGAGGCAACTGGCAAGTAATTGTTCCTGCAGTTGAGGAGGTTCCTATCAGAATCGGGTTTGTGAATCCTCCGGTTGTATCTGACAATTGGATATTAAATGTATTGCTTGAATCGAATGAGCCTGTGGTAGCAAAAGTCACATCAACCCTACTACCTGCGCAAAGACGATTATTCGGAATAGTTGGTGCATTGATAACTGCCATAGTACCTACTACAGTAAAAGTTGTGACTACTGGTCCGTAAACTGTGCCTCCTACCCTATTATCTTCTGCATAACCTATTACTGTTAGGGTATATGTTCCGGGTATAAAATTACGTCCATATACATTTAAGGCCAGATTATCAAAAACTGCATATGGTTGTACATTTTGTAAGATTGTCCAGTTAATTTCAGGCCCTGTGATGGTCAAATCCAAGCTTCCGATTGTGGTAATCGGACAAATCGGGTTGGCGATAATTGATACCTGGTCGGGAATCTGTTGAATGACCATTCCCTCTTTCAATGAGAACATGGACTGATAAGGGTCTCCGGCTTTTACATATTGCAAGTCAACTACTTGCACACAAGGATCAACTCCACTCACTACTACATTAGTTGTAGCTGTGGAAGTACAAATACCTGAAACAACTGTCAGAGTGTAGGTGCCCCCATTAGCCACCAAAGCACCCGAAATAGTCGGATTCTGTGTTGTACTATTGAAAGAGGCCGGGCCGATCCATCTATAAGTTCCGTTACCTATACCATTAAGTTCGATAGTTTGACCAACACTGTAAGGGCCTGTATTAGTGGCACTTGATGTAAAGCTAAGGTTTTGAGTTACAATTGTAGTTGCTGTGGCGGTACAGCCATTGCTCCCGGTTACTGTTACCGTATAAGTACCCGGAATGGTGATGGTCGCTGTCGCATTCGTCCCTAATCCATTTGACCATAAATAAGTTCCTCCGCCACTGGCTTGCCTAGTGACACTGGTTGTGGTACAACTTAGGTTGGTCGTGCCGGTGATACTTGCACTTGGTGGCGTTGTGCTCTGCGTGACACTTGTCGTTGCAGTGGCGGTACAGCCATTTGTGCCTGTCACTGTTACCGTATAAGTACCCGGAATGGTGATGGTCGCTGTCGCATTCGTCCCTAATCCATTTGACCATAAATAAGTCCCTCCGCCACTGGCTTGTCTTGTGACACTTGTGGTTGTACAACTTAGGTTGGTCGTGCCGGTGATACTTGCACTTGGTGGGGTGGTGCTTTGGGTCACACTTGTCGTTGCTGTGGCAGTACAGCCATTTGTGCCCGTTACCGTTACTGTATAAGTGCCTGGACTTGTGATAGTTGCTGTGGCATTCGTCCCTAAACTATTGGACCATAGGTAGGTTCCTCCGCCACTGGCTTGCCTTGTGACACTCGTGGTTGTACAACTTAGGTTGGTCGTGCCGGTGATA
>NZ_BAAGXU010000055.1:47062-47793 GCF_054779675.1 Emticicia fontis | reverse complement strand
CCGCAGTTACAGGTTTAGAAATCGTAACACAACCCTCTGCGCCAACTATCACAGCCCCTGTTACAAAAGTAGTGTGTTCACCAAGTACTTTGACTTTAACAGCCAGTGGTTGTGCAGGAACAGTGAACTGGTCAACAGGTTCATCAGGAACAAGTTTAGTTTTATCAAGTGTAGGCACTTATAGTATTACAGCCACTTGTATAGTGGGTAGTTGTACTTCCCCATCAAGTACCGCAGTTACAGGTTTGCAGATTGTAACACAACCCTCTGCGCCAACTATCACAGCCCCTGCTACAAAAGTAGTGTGTTCACCAAGTACTTTGACTTTAACAGCCAGCGGTTGTGCAGGAACAGTGAACTGGTCAACAGGTTCATCAGGAACAAGTTTAGTTTTATCAAGTGTAGGCACTTATAGTATTACAGCCACTTGTACCGTGGGTAGTTGTACTTCTCCAACAAATACCGCAGTTACAGGTTTAGAAATCGTAACACAACCCTCTGCGCCAACTATCACAGCCCCTGCTACAAAAGTAGTGTGTTCACCAAGTACTTTGACTTTAACAGCCAGCGGTTGCGCAGGAACAGTGAACTGGTCGAATGGTGGAAGCGGGACAAGTATCACACTCTCATCGGTGGGCACTTATAGTATTACAGCCACTTGTACCGTGGGTAGTTGTACCTCTCCAACAAGTACCGCAGTTACAGGTTTAGAAATCGTAACACAACCCTCC
>NZ_BAAGXU010000055.1:0-47052 GCF_054779675.1 Emticicia fontis | reverse complement strand
TATCACAGCCCCTGCTACAAAAGTAGTGTGTTCACCAAGTACTTTAACTTTAACAGCCAGCGGTTGTGCAGGAACAGTGAACTGGTCAACAGGTGCATCAGGAACAAGTTTAGTTTTATCAAGTGCAGGCACTTATAGTATTACAGCTACTTGTACCGTGGGTATTTGTACCTCTCCAACAAGTACCGCAGTTACAGGTTTACAGATAGGAGAAACGCCTACGGCCACAATCTCAGGTTCAACAAACTTAAGTTGTACCACGACCAGCGTGACCAGAACGGCTTCAGGTGGCGGCACTTATCAATGGTCCAATGGCTTGGGAACCAATGCCTTGGCAACCATTACCTCACCGGGTATCTATACTGTGACTGTTACAGCAAGCAATGGCTGTACTGCTACGGCTACTACCAGTGTGACACAAAGTACCATACCGCCGACAGCCACAATAACTGGCTCAACAAACCTGGATTGTACCACGACCAGTGTAACCAGAACTGCCAGTGGTGGAGGTACTTATCAATGGTCTAATGGCCTGGGAACCAATGCCTTGGCTACCATCAGCTCTCCGGGTATCTATACTGTGACTGTTACAGCAAGCAATGGTTGTACTGCTACGGCTACTACCAGCGTTACTCAAAATTTACTGACTACAGCTAATGCTTCTAATACAGGGCCTTATAATATAGGTGAAACAATTCATTTGAGTGCTTCCGGTGGTGATTCATATAGTTGGTCCGGCCCGGCTTCATTCAGTAGTTCAAGCCAGAATCCTACTATCCAGAATGCAATAATTGGTAATGGTGGCATTTATACGGTTACAGTAACTACTGGATCTTGTTCGACTACTGCTACCACTAATGTGATTGTGAGTGGTATTGACCCTTGCACACAGGTAGTTGATTATAGATATGTCAAGGCCGGTAGCCCTTACCAATTGATGTTTTCTCTGACTGATGGGATGGTCATTCAGCAGATTCCAGAACAAGTGTCTATCATGGCAGCGCCAATATGCCCAACTACTCCTATTGGTAGTGTTGATATGACCATTGTTGGTCCTGAAATCAACTGGACAATTCTGCAAAACGTAGAACCTTATGCTGTTTTTGATAACCTTGCTGATAATTTTAATGGGCGGAATTTCATTCCCGGTACATATACATTAACTGTCACAGGCTATCAGGAAGACAATAGAGTTGGTGGAGTTGTTTACGGGCCTGTGGTAACTACCTTCACAGTTGTGGGTACTATGGCAACTATCAGTGCTCCAACGGTATCAAATAATAATCTTTGTGCCGGAAGCGCGGTGAACGTAACATTTGCTACCACAGGTAGTTTCGACTCCGGAAACAGTTTTAAGGTTCAGTTATCAGACACCACAGGAAGTTTCAGGAATCCGGTAGTGATAGGAACAAGTAATAGTGCGGGAACAGTTGTTTGTCAATTACCACAGAATTTATCTATGAGCGGGCATTATCTCATAAGAGTAGCCTCATCCAATCAGGTAATTGCAAGCAATCCGACTATGAGTTTCTTAACAGTTACTCCTGCCTCTAAAAATCTGATGGCAGACATCAGCACAGGAACCACTACAGAGCAGGCGGCATTACAGATTAACGCGAGCAATAAAATCATCTCTCCTGCCAATGTAAGTTATAATGCAGGGAAAGCCATTATTCTCAATCCAGGATTTGAGACGAAAGATGGCAGCATTTTCAAAGCCCAGATTCAAGGATGTAGTAATTAAGGGCAAATTCAATGAATTGAATGTTGGTTCATTTGTATCCAAAGTATAAAGTAGCTTGTAAACTACAAGTTGAAAATTAAAACAATAAGGCTTTATGGAGTAATTTCATAAAGCCTTATTGTTTATACAGCAATAGATTGCCGACACAGATTATCATTCAACTTTACGCCTTGTTAAATAATAAACAGAGATGCCTAAAACTGCAATGATTAAATCTGGCCAGGTCTCGGTTTAATGCCTTTAGTGTCAGATAAGTTAAAAGGATACATCCCGCTTAACTCACCATAGCTTAGGGCGGCAGTCAGTGTCATGAAGCCTCCAATTATAAACAACTCGCTTGCGGTTTTTATACCATTCAGATTCGGATTTTAACTATTCATTTCCCAAAGTTTTGCAGTTCATTTAGTTTTTTGATAATTTGTTCTAAAAAAACAGTCTACCGAAATGAACGCCATCATTATTGAAGATGAAAAGATTGTAGCCAGAGAATTGTGCATAAAAATCGCGAAAACCAATCCTGAGGTAAAGATTTTAGATATACTCCCCAGCGTAAAAACTGCACTTAGCTGGTTTGCGGCCAATGCCGAGCCCGATGTTGTATTCGCCGATATTCAATTAGCTGATGGAGTAAGCTTTGAGATTTTTGAGAAATTTAAACTTAGTTGTCCGATTATTTTTATTACCTCTTATAATGAGTTTGCCATTCGCGCTTTCAAAGTGAATGGCATTGATTATCTGTTGAAACCAGTAGAACCCGCTGATTTACAACATGCCATTGAAAAGGCAAAAAATATTAATCAGAAACAAACTAAAAACCCCGTTGACCTAAACAAGTTGATGGAGATGCTCCAAACCGGCAATGCTCCTAAACCTGCCTATAAGGAGCATTTCTTGTGTAATCACCGTAATTCGTGGATACTGGTAAAAACCAAAGATATTGCTTATTTCAATTACGAGATGGTGGTGCATATTGTAACAAAAAGCAATGAGAAGTTCAGTCTGGATAATACGATGGAAGAAATTGAAGCAACGCTCGACCCGGATATTTTCTATAGAGTTAACAGGCAGTATATTGTAAATATAGATATCATTCAAAAGGTGTGGGGCCTGGAAAACCTGAAATTAATGGTCAAATTAAAAGAACCTCATCAGGCGATAGAAATTGACATCAGCCGCCAGAAAGCACCAATTTTCAAGAAATGGCTAGAAAAATAAACCAAGCATACAGGATCAGGAAATACAATAGTAACAGGAGATTCCACTCTGGCCTTCTTCTCCTGGCTATTTTATTGCTTTTTATAAACTCCATTTCGTTAACCTTTGCACAAAGGGTGCCTTATACATTTAATCAGATCAAGGTATCAGATAATAGTCTTGAGAACAGTATTTTTTGTATGCTTAAAGACCAAAACGGCTATCTGTGGCTCGGAACTGCAAGTGGGCTTAAACGCTATGACTCTGAATTGACCATTACGTTTAAGCATAAAAGAAATGATACGTCTTCATTGGTAGATAATAATGTGCTGGCTTTATGTGAAGATAAACGAGGGAGAATCTGGGTAGGGACAAGTGAGGGTGTATGTTATTTCGACAAGCAAAAGAACCATTTTATAACCATTGAGGGTCTGAATAAACCAGATTACGTTTGCCTCAATATTATTTGTGATTCCAGAGGAGATATCTGGTTTACCATACGTGACCGCGGCTTGTTTAAATTTGATTCACGTACTAATCATCTGCAAAATTTCAGACATGATGATGCCAACTACCAGACACTCAGTTCTAACCGAATTCTTCAGAATGGATTAATAGAAGACCCTGATAAAAAAGGATTATGGATTGTTTGTAACAATGATTATGGTTTGAATTATTTAGACTTTTCAAGCCAGAAAACAGTCAATCGGCTTTTTAATCCTGATAAAATTCCGGTTTTTGAAATTCAATCTCCTTCTGCATTAACTATCGATAAAAACAAAGTAACATTTGTCGATAACATTGCTCAGGAAATTGTCTGGTATGATACAAAAAGCCACAAAATAATAAAAAGATTTAAGCCCAAGGGTAATTGGTCTTCCTTTTTTGAAGTCTCAGATTTGTTTTTTGACATCAATCAGAATATCTGGTTAAGTTCATTCAATAACCGGGTTGCTTATATTGACATGAAAAAAAATATGACTACTGAGATTAAATATGAAAGGGGCAATAATAACTCTATTACAGCAAATCGTTTTTTTGATATTTTACAAGAAAAAAATGGAACAATATGGTTTGCAACTTTAAATGGCATTTCAACCATAAATGGTTTATCAGCACTTTATCCGAACAGGAAAATCTTTGATGTTTTTGATTTTTCGAAAGCTTTTTTCAAAGACGATGACAAAAATGGCTTCTTAAATCTGGTAGAAGAACCTCGCGACAGCTCGTGGTGGATGTCAACCAGCGATAATCGCCTGATCAGGTATCAACCGGAAACAAATCAATCTGCCACTTATCAGGTCCCAACCAACAAAAAGTATTTAAGCGTTTATGATATACCCATTATCCTCAATGATTATCAACAGCAGCTAATTGTAGTTAAGCCTTTTGAAATTTTCCTGTTTGAAAAGAAGACGAAAAAATTTGAAAAAATAAAGAATCACCCATTGATTTCTTATGGAGTCAGCTACTCTGTTTCCCATACAAGATTGATGGGTGATTCGTTGTGGGTTTTTCTGACAGGAAAAAGAATTTATAAAACCCTTAATTACCACCTGAAAAAAAAGACCTGGAAGATGTATCCGATTATATTCAGTAAAGGAGCCGAACTAAAGGATACCAATAAATACTTTGCACCGAATTTGTCTTTATATAGCCGAAGTGGAGAATTCTGGCTTGCCATTCATTCGGGTGGTCTGGCCAGGTTTTCAAAAGAAAAACAAGCATTTGAGGTTATCAAAACCAAACAGGACATTGATTTTGCTAAAATCGGGTTTTCGGGTTTTGTAGAAGATAAAAATGGAAAATTCTGGCTTGGCACTTATGACCTGATCAAATTTGATCCAAAAACTTACGACTTCAGAACAGTTTTAGACATGGATTTAATCAATGGCTTAACTATTGATGAGCACGACAATCTTTGTATGACTTTTCTGGATAATGTTATGTATTTCAACGAGAAAACAAGAGAGACATTTACCTTTAACTCCCAAATCGGCAATTTATTTTCAGATTGGGGAAACAGAATAATTACGCTTAAAAATAAAAAAATAGTTTCGATTTATAAACAAATGGCAGTGTTGCTTAATTTTAAAGACTTTAAGCTGCCCTCTTTCAAAGATCAGTTATACTTCAACCGTATTTCAACTGCCGATACTTCTATTATCCTTTATAAAAACAATTCACAAGTCAATTTTGATTCTAAGCAAAACTCATTTTACATTTATTTTGGTATCCTTACACCTCCGAATAATGATATGTATGAAATTTCTTATCAGCTGGAAGGTTACGACAAGAATTGGGTACTGAACAAAGAAAGTAAAAAGATGGCTGTTTATGGGCATCTGGATGGGGGTGATTACCTGTTTAAGATAAGAGCCAAAGATATCAATCAGAACTATTTACCTGTTCAGGTATTAAGAATTCATATTGATACACTCTTTTATCGGACACTGTGGTTCAAAGTGCTATGTGTTTGTGCTATTGCTTTCATTATTATTGCTTTCTTTCGTTACCGGACTGATCAGCGGAAGAAAATCCATCATTTGCAGATTCAATCAACCCGATTAGAAAAAGACAAGACCGAAATTCAATACCAGAACCTGATTAATCACCTGAATCCGCACTTTTTGTTCAATAGCCTTACCTCTTTAAATGGTTTTATCTTATCAGAACCTGAAGTAGCCTCTGATTTTTTGCAGAAACTCTCCGCTATTTACCGTTATATTTTACAGAATAAAGATACCGAAACCGTTACGCTAAGTCAGGAATTAGCTTTTGTTAAAAACTATGTAAACCTTCAGAAATCACGTTTTGAAGAGGGCTTACAGGTCAATATCACGATTGAGGAAAAGTATATGTTAAGTGAAATTGTACCTGTAACCCTCCAGAATCTTTTTGAGAACGCTATCAAACATAATACTATTGAGGAAGACAAGCCACTCATCATAGAAGTTTATATAGAGGATGAACAATTGATTGTAAAAAACAATATCCAGAAAAAGAAATTCGTAGAAACCTCTAATAAACAAGGACTAGACAGTCTGAAAACGCTCTATAAGTACCTGAGCACAACACCTGTAGAAACCCTGGAAACCGAGACTGAGTTTATTGTAAAAGTGCCGCTACTTTAAGTGAATAACTAAAGACAAGATTGAGTTATCCTATTATTTCTTTTGTAGATTGTGCCTCTGTCAAGTCAGCAGAAGCATATTTATGCTGATTCAATGTATATTGAATCAATCTTACCACTTGCATCATCTCTACTTCAGTACCAATCGTCAGGCGAAGACATTGGGTCATAGGGTAACTCAGCAGGATATTTCTTGCTGTTAATGTTGTTTTGATATGCTCTAGTAAATTGGCATCATGAAAACGGAGCAATAAAAAATTAGCCGTGGATGGCAGAACTTTAAAAGAGGTTTCATCAGACATTTCATCAAGCAAAAAGAAAACAAAATCTCTCAGATTTTTCACCCTTGCCTGGTTCACTTTTAAAGCATTGATATACTCCGGATTAGACAGAAACTCGGTTACTACCAATTCGGTAAAAATATTAATCGTAAAAGGAATTGTATATTTTTTGATCAAATTTATTAATGAAGTACTTCCGGCAGCATATCCAAATCTGATACTTGGTAAGCCATAACCTTTTGAAAGTGTTTTAAGTACCAGAAGATTAGCATATTCATTGACTAATGGCAGAACAGATTGCTCACCAAATTCGCCATAAGCCTCATCTATAATAAAAATACAGTTGGCGTGTTTCTTCAACAAAGTTTGTAAAGTAGCCAGAGGCAAACTTAATCCTGTCGGATTATTCGGTGATGTCAGAATAATTAATGATGGCTCGTTTACTTGTGGGAAAGTATTGAGGTCAAAGGTATTTTCTTCACTAATGTTCCAGTTTCTATATGGCATTTGCTCATTCTGGCAAATCTGATGATACAAGGTAAACGTCGGGTTCTCAATAATGGCTTCTGAGAGGAATTTAGAACAGCAATTAATCATTTGCTGTATCAATTGCGAAGAGCCATTGCCTAATATAATGTTTTCAGGAGTTAAACCTGCTTGATTGGCTACTAAAGTATGTAGTTTCGTTTGATGAAAATCCGGGTAACGATTCCAGGATACATTAACCATTTTATTGACCAATTGCTGTTTCAGGTTTTGCGGAATATCAAAGGCTGTTTCGTTACAATGCAATCTCATTACTTCATTTTGCTCTAATTCTTCCCAAAGCATTTGTTCTATCGCAGTATAATCTGATACCTGACTTGTTTTGGCTATTAATTGTTCTGTAGTTTTCATGGTATTTTTTAAAAAGAGAAATTCGATTTTTTTTATATTAATTGGCCCAGAAAAGGCTGGTTATTTCTTCGCCTTTGAATTCGGTGGCGTATCTGTTGGGTAAGTCAGCTTTCAGGTTTGTTCCATTTAAATCTGAATATTCGAATGGAGCTGTGCGTTTTTCTAATACAAACCCGGTTTCTTCAAATAATTGTACCCATTGCTCAGTTGCAAAATGTTTTTCTACCCTTACTTCTTCTGTATTCCCTAATACATCGTCAATTTCGCGGCTAAAGAAGAGTTTTAATGCCGCTTTTTCTTTAGTTGTAATAGACAATGTATCTATAATCTGGAATAAGACCCCATAATGATTAACACAGTTCTGGAAACGCTTTTGATATGCTGGTTCAAAATGATTAGAATTAGGCTCACTCAATACAAAGGCATCTACACTCATATTTTTCAGGATTTCAAAAACCGCCTTTCTCTGAGACAACTTTTGGATATGATGCAAGGCAAAGGAAGCGTTTACATATAATCCATCGTATTGAGCCGGAAGCATCTGGCGTAATTCATCTTGTGACATCTGCTCAATAAATGCTTCTTTGACGATGAGTTTTACTTCGAAAGGGGCATTCTCACTGGCACGTTTGATATTTGTTTCAGTCATTTTCAGGGCATCTGCAAAAGGTTCAATTCCGACAATAGTCAGGCATTTTATCTGGTTATCTGTTCTTTTAATAAGGCCTTCAATAATATTACTTACCTGAAAACCTGTTCCGATGCCAATATCCATCAAAACCGGACATGAATGATTTACCAGCGCATCTATCAATAGAATATTGGTACAGTGCTGGCTAAGATTTGCCAATGGGAATTGCTGAATTAATAGTTCAAACAAACGAATCTGAGGGATTTCGAAACGTTGTAAATAAATATGTTCTTGCGATTGCCCTACCATCAGGTGTTTTCTCATGGCTTTGGCCAAAGTATAGGCAAACATCGCCTCAGGGTCTTCCAGGTCTTCTAAAGATTCATGATAAATATCATTCAGCAAGGCTTTATCAACTTCGGTCAATGAGTCAGGCATTCTGCTTGCCAGATCTTTTAAAATTACTTGTGTATTGGCTGATACAATTTCCATAGAATAATGAGTTGTTTTTGATTGATGATTCAAAACTATTCAATGCAGACTGCTCAGTAAATTTTTTTCGGGCGAATAGCAGGAAAATGAAAATGAATTGTTTCCCAGATGGAAGTGAGTTGAAAAAGCTGTTTTTAAAATCTCCTACTCTTGCGGCTAAACTTATCAACAAACATTAGCAGTATTTTATGCCTTGAATATTGCACCTGATTGGCTATGCTGGTCTTATGAGTTTAATTGCTACTTATATAATTCTTCAGAATAATCTCTTCTTCCAAAAACACAGTTCGTTCATAAATTCTCTCAACTCATGCCAGTGTACATTTTCTGCGCCTAATAGCCTTTTTAGTTTTGCCCAAGGAACTAAAAAACAGAATTTATGAAAAAGTTAATTGTAACAATCGCCGTATTGTTTTCTGCCCTGCTGATAAGTTGTGAGGTAGACGACATCAAAGCAGAATACGGAAGAGGCCCCAAAACAGAGGTGCCGATGAGTATACAAGGTAGCTGGATGTTCGGAAATTTTTCTATGACTGAATACTGGAGCCAGGAACCTGCCAGCTATACCGGTAATGCCTTGCAACTGGCCATTGCTTTTAAGTTTAACGATAATGGCACATTTGAACAGTATTTTACCTCTGGCATTACCAGCAACACCAGCCAGACATATCAGCAATCGGTTACCAAAGGCACCATAGAAATTGATGCTTCTGCCAAGACCATCACCACTCATGCCTATTCTTCTAAATACCGCCGCACAGTAAACGGAAAAATAGTAGAAGATCGCCAGCTGGATGCTGACGAAATGACTAAAGATAATACTTACCATTATACGCTAGATACAGAAGCAAATGGTACGAGAGTAATTAATCTTACCATCGACGGCACCAGCAGCACATTACCATTTCAAAAGAAATTTTAATCTCAAAATCAGATAACCATGAAAATTTTTCTCAAAACTCTAAAATGGATAGGTATTTCCTTATTAGGTGTAGTAATCATATTTGTAGTGACGGTATCTATGCGCCAGAACCTTACTTATGAAGCGCCTTATCCGAATATTAAGGCGAGTAAAGACAGCGCCATCATTGCCCATGGCAAGAATTTGGCGCTAGGGCCTGCGCACTGTGCTAACTGCCATAGTACAGCAAATGTTGATTCGTTAGTGGCCTTAGGGCAGGAAGCGCCATTAAGTGGTGGATTTGCCTTTAAAATACCTCCGGTAGGCACTATTTATAGCCCTAATATTACGTCTGATCCAACACACGGTGTCGGAAAACGTACAGATGGTGAGCTAGCACGTGCCCTACGCTACGGTGTTCGGGCAGATGGAACTGCTATGTTTGACTTCATGCCTTTTCATAACGTATCAGATGAAGATTTAACGGCTCTTGTGTCTTATGTACGTACACTAAAACCAATCAACAAGCCTAGAAAGGAACATGAGTTTCAGCCAATGGGTAGAATCATCAAAGCGTTTTTAGTAGAACCAGTCTGGCCAAGTGAAAAAATTGCAAAATCGATAAAGATAGACTCTACAGTTGAATATGGTCGTTACCTGGCGCATAATGTAGCTAATTGCGTGGGTTGCCATACACAAAGAGGCTTAGCCGGAGGTTATACAGGTGCCCCATTTGCCGGTGGAAACAAAATCGGTGAGCTTATTACCCCTAATATCACAACCGATAGCACAAGTAAGATTTTCGGATGGAGTGAAGAGGCTTTTATTGCACGTCTGAAAGGAGGCAAGGTGATACCACAAAGTGAAATGCCATGGGCATCGTTCAAAAGAATGAATGACACTCAACTAAAGGCGATTTACAGATATTTACAAACGGTGAAACCCGCAAAGATGCCCAAAGAGGGATAAGATATAGGTGTAGGATTGTTTTATAAAGTTTGAGTATTTAAAAATAAAGTGAAAATCAAAAAGGCCGAGACTATTAGTTTCGACCTTTTTCTATTTACTAAACCTCTACCAGAATATATATTAATGCTGATAAACTTGTAAAAAAATAAGCACTCTATTTACCCATCCACTTTTTAAAATCAGTTACCTTTTCGCGGCTTACGATTGCTTCCTTATCTACAGGCGGATTTAATGCTAAAACCAGACGGTTACCAAAATAATCTTCAATTTTAGTAATACAACCTACTGATACATAAAAAGACCTGCTGATGCGGAAGAATAATTCAGGTTCAAGCATTTCTTCCAGTTCGTCCATTGTATAATCAACAGCATATCGCTTATTATCTGGTGTTTTAAAGAAATTCAGACGGCCATCGCTATAAAAATAACAGATGTCTTTTACTTCAATACTTACCAGTTTGGCACTGTATTTCACCAGAAACCGCTTGCGATATTCTTTAGGTTGCAATTTCTGTTGCAATTCTTTTACAATTTTCTCCAGCGAAGTATCTGTCGATTTATAAGCAACCGACAGTTTTTTGAATTTCTCTAAGGCTACCTGTAACTCATCATTCTGTATAGGTTTCAGCAGATAATCTACACTATTTACCTTAAATGCTTTCAAAGCATATTCATCATAAGAAGTAGTGAATATAACCGGGCATTTAATGTCAATCAGGTTGAATATCTCAAAGCTTTGTCCATCGGCCAATTCAATATCCATTAAAATCAAATCAGGGGCAGGATTAGCCGCAAGCCACTCTACACTACTTTTGATACTATCTGCCACCCCTACTACTTGTGCAGTCGGGTCTACGGTCGCTAGTGTTTTCTGGAGTTTTTTCACTGCCAGATCTTCGTCTTCAATAATTAGAATTTTCATAAACCAATGTCACGAAAAGGTTAACTGAGTATTTTTTATACTAATTTAAAAAGAGCTTCTTTATCCTCATACACCTTTAAGTGCAATCAGCTAAATAGTGGATGAATTGTAATTTTTTATGAATGAATTGTAGCGGGCTTCCAAATCAGGGGTAATACAACCGTGAAATTTTTATTGTCAGATAGCACCTGAAACCCTGGTTGATTTAAAAGGCTATACTTGTTTTTAATGTTTTCGAGCCCTACCCCATTACTCGGCACTTTGATTGTCCGGGGTTGAATATTATTATTGACCACCAGTTTTTTGCCTCTGGTTGAGAATATATCAATCACTAAGGGTTTGTTTTTAGATAATGAATTGTGTTTCACTACGTTTTCAACCAGAAGTTGTAAAGTGAGCGAGGGTATGAGGTAACCGTAGTATTGCTTATCTATTTGCAAATTCATTTTTACTGCCTCTCCATGACGGGTTTGCAATAACCGGAAATAAGAATGAATAAATCTGACTTCGTTATCTACTGTACTCATGCCTTCTTCGTTGTTTCTTAGTAAGTATCGGTATACTTTACTTAGCTCGTCCAGAAATTGTTCGGCTCTTTGTTTATCTACGGCAATTAATGAAGAAAGCGTATTGAAACAATTGAATAAGAAATGCGGATTGACCTGGCTTTTGAGCGTATCAAATTCCTGGTTGATAGCCAATTGTCTGAGTGTTTCTTTTTCAATGGCAGTCTCTTTTAGCTTTGATAGTATAAAATCAGCCTCAAATAGGGTTTCGAAAGTAAGATAAATAAAGAAAACAAAGGCGAAGCATTTCCAGAAATGAGCATTTTGATACTCGTAACCAAACAAATGAAAGAAGCCATAAAATGTTACAGGCACGAAAGTACCTACCAAACAAATTAAAAGCAGAGAAATCAGTTTTCTGGAAATCCGTGCAAAACTTTGCTGTACTTGTGGATAAATTCGCTCTAGATATTGATTGTAACGCAAACGTATCAACCAAACGATAAAGCCTAAAACAAAAACCAAGGGAAACGAATATAACCACAGGCGTGAGTCTTGCCAGATGGTATTTTCATACATAAACAGATGTGCGACACAAACAATAAATGGCATCGAAAACAAAAAGCTGAAAAGCTCTAGTTTAGGTATAGATTTAAAGTGCATAGCTCACCTCCTTTTCTTTTTTGATTAAAGGGATAGTAATAGTCCGGCAGGAAACTTTTTGCTCATCTACCTCTATACTTTTGCCCAGCAACTGATATTTTTTTACCAGATGGTCAAGCCCTGACTCAAAGTCAATGGCTTCTGTAATGGACTTGGGGTTAACAGAATTCCTAAATCGCAAAGTCTCTTCGCTTTCGGAACAAATATCAATTTTTAAAGGGCTTGCCTTGCTCATGATATTCTGTGAGAAAGCATTTTCAATTAATACCTGCAAAGTAAGTGGGGCTATCAGTTTTGTTTTTATGCTATCAGTTATTTCAATTTTTACCTGTAAACTATCCCCATATCGCGCTTTGAGGATATGGATGTAAGACCTGATAAATTTTAGCTCTATTTCGAGCGATACCATCGGGTCTTCATCATTCCGAAGCATATAGCGATACACCTTTGTCATTTCGTTCAGAAAAGTCTCTGCCTGCTCTTCATCTTCCTGAATCAGGCTAGACAATGAATTAAGGCTATTGAACAAAAAATGTGGGTTCACCTGGCTTTTCAAGCCAATCAGCTGGCTTTTCTTATAGGCTATGCTCAGTTTTTCGGTTTCTTCTTTACTTTTTTTCCACTCATTATACTGCACAATACCTTCCATCAGGAAAGTGATGAAAATATTGAGGAGCGCTAATGACACGTAATTCCAGGCCAGATCTGTTTCAACAAAATGATAGTTAAGAAAACTAAACCAATCTTCCAGTTTATTCAAGTAGAGATATAGAAATAGGAAAGTCAATAGAAGAAAACAAGTGATGCTCAAAGAAAGACGCGTAGATATCTGCCTCTCGTTCGGAAACCGCTTTTTAACTTGTACAGCTATTGCCCCGCAAAAAACGAAATAGGCTCCGAATGCTATCAATGTGGAGGTACTCAATACCAGAAAATTAAAGGTACTGGCAAAGTATTGCTGCGAGAAGTTATATGAATTGAATATAAGTGCAAACACCGGTGTAACTATCGCCATCACCAAATTATCTTTACCATTATATGCGGGTAGTTTGACTTTCATTTTACGAAATTCCTGAAAATTTTATTAGACAAATAGTTGCTTCGGCTGAATCCGTCAAAGTCAGGCTTGAAGTGTTATAAGGGTATCTTTATCTGAACTACCGAATACTTTTCCTGATGACGGATGTCGAGATGAGCCCGCAGACCATCTTGCTTCTGTATAAATTCCTTACATTCAAAAACACTTTTAACGAATTGACGATTCAGGTTGCTGCTAAAGAATTCAATAGAAAAATCTAAAACAGATAACATTACTTTCAGCTTGATTTTACGTATTTCCGTTTCAGCATAAACCAGATGTTCAATACTTTCCTTAAACAATATCAGCAATTCATGCCTTACACGCATATCCAGTTGTAAAGCCTTTACTCTTTCTTCTACCTCAATTAAAATCTCTGTCCCATTTTCCTGATTCAGACACTCAATAAACTCCTGCAAGCGTTCCACTACTTTTTCCATGCTGTCATTCGCAGGGTTAATACTCCAGAGCATATCATCCATCGCCACAATCATGCTCCCGCTTTTATCATGAATCTGTTCTATAAATTCTTTTGATTTCACAGGGTCAGTATCGGTTTTTATACGGGCAATCTCGCTCAGCACATTGATGTTATTCAACACCGTGCTGATGTCCTGATGCAGGCTATCGGCTATTGTATTACGCATCTTCACCAGAGCGTCTTTGCGTTTCATCCGTTCGGTATCCAACCAGAAAATAACAGCAGCCGCTAAAACAAGCATAGTTATATAAAACCACCAGGTCTGATAAAACGGTGGATTTATTTTAATAGTCAGTTCGGTAGCCTGTTGAGATTCATTGCCCTCTTCGTCTACGGTCTTGATGATAAAATGGTAGCGATCGGGAGGCAAATAATTATAAATAGCCTCATTATCAGCCGTTTGCCAGTCTTTATCAATGCCTTGTAGTTTATATTTAATCATATAAGCACTATTGTATAATAGCGTTGAAAAGCGGATCAGGATGGAGTTCTGGTTGTGTTCCAGTTCAATTTCTTCGAGTTGAAGAAGAGAGTCAACAGGTAATGATTTATTGAGCACCTTAAAGTCGGTAATCCTGACTTCCGGTGGAGTTGTATTCGAATGAATCTGGGCAGGATTAAATGCTACAAATTGGTTTACTGTACCAAAAAGCAATCTGCCATCAGATAGGTGATACGAGGCAGATTGCGTAAAGTTTTCATTTTCGAGTCCGTCTGTACGGTTAAAAGAGCTAAAAATTGTTTTGGGCAAATTGAGTTTGTATAAACCATTGGTGCTGGTTATCCAGAGGTATCCGTTTTTATCTTTCTCCACAGCTGTATTAAAACCGGAAATCCTGCCGGGTGCTCCAATAATTCTGGAGCGATTCAAGAGCATATTATAGCAGACTATACGGGTACCGGTAAGAATCACCATTAATGAGTCGTTACATTGAAGGAACCCAGCAACTCCACGTTCAGGAAGTAGTTTGTTTTCATATTTGATACGACGCAATATTTTACCTGAAACAGGACTAAATACGAAGGCTCCATTTTCGGGGGTAGCTACCCATATATTCCCTTTGGAGTCAAGTTGTAATTTATTAATAGAGACTTTAGGGACAGCCTCAAAAGAATTGATTTTGAAATTATTTTGTGGACTTGCCCTGAAAATACCCTTGCTTTCAGTACCTATCCATAGGTCACCATTTTTGTCTTCTACAATCTGTTTGATGGGCTCGTTTGTCAGTTCATCCCAATGTATCCATTGGCAGGATTTTGATTGCTGATTTAAGGCATAAATTCCGCCGTCTGTACCAATCCAGATGGTATTACTATCTGCTGAGGCACACATAGCCCATACATTGAAATTCCCATGCGCAGGTAAACCTTTTATTCTGAAAGGTATAGGTTTAAGGTTCTTGTCATATTCCGAAAGCCCATCGCCCCAGGTACCAACAAGCAATGTGTGTTTGCGTGTTGGCATAAATGCATGAACCCTTCCTGTACCACTAAGTCCCGATTGTCTATTCAGATGATGCACATTCGTAAAAAACTCCTGTGAGGGGTTAAACCTGAAAACACCATTATTATTGGTAGTCACCCAGAGGTTGTTCTCACGGTCTTCATAAATGGTTCGTACCCGCTCATAGGCAATACTTTTTTCACTCGTAAACCCATTGGGAATCATTTGGAATTGACGGGTATCTTCCTGGAAAAAAGCTAATACCAATTGCCCTTTTACCCATATAGTGCCATTTTGCTGTTCATGAAACCCAAAAATATCGTAATTGCCTTTTAGGATATTATTAAACGAGTAATTAATAAGAACAGGTTGACGACGAGCAATATCATAGCATCCAATAGGCGGAGATATAACAGGGGTTATATACCAGAAACGTTTTTTGCTATCAAAAAATAATCGGTTATAAACCTCTTTTGGATTCAGTTGGTCAATCAAAATCTCATGGTCAGGATTATGACCCGATTCGTTCCATCGTCTGGTTTTTAGGTTGTAAACAGCCAGCCCGCCGTTGCTTAAACTTATCCAATACTTATGGGTATGCGGTTGTTGAACAAAGTCTACTATACCCCATTTGGCTTTAAAAGGCATAAAGTTGTATCGATAAGAAAACTCATTTGCCTGTGGACTATAAGTAATTACCTCACTTCCGCCAATCAGATAAAACAAATGACCTGATTGGTCAGTTATCAGCCGCTTAACATAGGTAACTGGGGATATTTCTTTACGAAAATGTGTTTCTACTTCATGAAAGATGAATTTTTTGGTATCAAAGATTCCAACCTTTCCACTTGCCAGAAGTACCCATAGGTTGTTTTTATTATCTACAAGCAATTGCCAGACCGGATTAGAGGGCAATTGACTATTGGCCATCTGAAAAGACTTGTATTCTTTGCCATCAAAACGTTGCAGACCATTGGTTGAGCCGATCCAGATAAACCCTTCTTTATCCTGCACAACTGTATTGGTTTGATAAGCGAGAAGCCCTGAGGCCGGAGTGTAACGGGTAAAGGTATATTGTCCCTTTACAGGCAGACTTAGCTGTAAAGAAAGAAGAAATAGGATAAGGAGTGTCAGCGTTTTCTTCAAATGCTTTTTAGCAAAATTAACAATTATTCCTTTGCATCCGAAAATTAAATAATTGTTCTGAAAATCAGACTCTTAGCTATTATGTCTTCAAAAAAAAGATGTATGAATTGAGAAAAAACGTGTATGAATTGTAGTCAACAAAATACTAAGCCAAAGAAACACGAACCAGAAAATCTCTTGATGCGTGTTCCTTTGAATTTCTAAACCAAGCCGGCATTATTTATATTATTGACAGGCGTTCTTAACAGCTTCCTCAAATTGTTTTCGTTCGGCGGCAGGTATTCCGGGGCAATCAATTACTTTTCTTGCGGCAGTTACCACAGCTTTACATTTTGTCAGGTTAGTAGGGTCTTGTGCAAATTCTTCATAGGCTGCTATATAATCTTTTGTGGTTTTTTCATAGCAACTTGCAGGATCTGGTATAATATCTACTTTTGATTTACTACAAGCAAACATTGTTGCTGCAATGGTAACGGACATTAATAGCTTTTTCATTTGAATATCAGTTTAAATGACTTGTTTATTTATTTTGATGGCTCAAAGTTCTTTCTTTTTGTATGGGCTAGCTATCCCTTCCGGCTGGATTGAGGCTTTTTTCGAATCAATTGAAGTATTTAAGGTTATAGCTTCTGGCAATTCAATAAATGCTGTGATTGGGAAGGATTAAGTATAGCTTTTATTGAAATAAGGCTTAGTAGAAAAAAACCAATAAAAATCTAATTAGCTCTCTATAAAGCAATTGCAATAGAAATAAACAATTCAACGGCTTCTCCCTCAATCTATTCCAATCTTCTGTTGAATGAACTGAAAGGCTTATTTTCTTTTTTGGATAATGATGAATTTTGGATAAAATATTAACACAAAAATCAAGAAACCATGAAAAGAAAATTCATCAATCCTGAAATACAGGATGAAGCAACCTTCACCAGATTTGCTTGTGAGACTGATGGGGAATTAACCGAAATTGACAT
This sequence comes from Emticicia fontis, assembly GCF_054779675.1. Classification (NCBI taxonomy): domain Bacteria; kingdom Pseudomonadati; phylum Bacteroidota; class Cytophagia; order Cytophagales; family Leadbetterellaceae; genus Emticicia; species Emticicia fontis. The sequence continues at coordinate 29,599 of NZ_BAAGXU010000055.1, read as the reverse complement.
TCTATTACAAGTGGGTGGAGGCAATCCATTGCATTATCATAAAACGTATTCAGAGACTTTTGAAGCCATTGAAGGAGAGCTAGGCGTAAAAATTGGTAAGAAAAAAGAAATAAGAATTTTGAAACCGGGAGAGAAAGTAACAGTACCTGCGAATACACTTCATTGCTTCTTCAATCCTGGTAAGGAGCCAATCAGATTTAAGGTTACGATTGCTCCGGGGCACGAAGGTTTTGAAAAGGCCATTATGGTTGGATATAGTCTGGTTGAAGACGGAATGATGAAGAAGCATTTTTTAAGAAATATGTCCGTACTCATCACGATAAGTGATATGAACATACCGGGTCTCTTTTCCTTTTTCGAGCCTCTTTTAAAATGTATTGCTTATTTCTCTAAAGATTATGAAAAAGCATTAGTAAAAAAATATTGTTCACAATCCATTCAAGTCAATGAATTGGCTTGATATTCAATTTTTCATAAAGTTGATGAATCGAAAAGAGGCTTCTAAAATTAGTTTACAGGGACTTATTCTGATTCTGTTGATTCGGGAAATGCTTAAATCAAAAAATCATGCGAAGAAGTTTTTTCAATCCTGAGATGCAGAATCAAGCAACATTTATACAATTGGCTTATGAATCTGATGGTAAGAAGACTGTAATTGAAAATGTTTTACAACCGGGTGGAAGCAATCAATTACATTATCATAAAACTTATTCGGAGACATTCACAGCCATTGAGGGAGAGCTAGGCTTAAAGGTTGGTAAAAAGAAAGAAGTTAGGATTTTGAAACCCGGAGAATCATTTACACTATCGCCCAAAACGCCGCATTGCTTTTTTAATCCGGGTGAAGTGGCCATTAAATTCAGGTCGGAGGTTGTTCCGGGTCATGAAGGTTTTGAAAAATCAATTATGATTGGATTTGGTCTGAACATAGATGGCCTCTTCAAAAAGAATCTTTTAAGAAATGCCTCAATCATTCTTACGATTGGTGAAATGAATATGCCCGGCATCTTGTCTTTTTTAGAACCTGTGTTGAAATGTATTGCTTATTTCTCAAAAGACTATCAAAAAGCATTGGTGAAGAAGTATTGTACGCCAATTGCCATCGCAAAAGAGTTAGCATGATATATAGGAATTTACTCACCGCATGGTGTTAAATATAGATGATCAGTAGTCAGAAACCGTCTCAAATGAATTTTGAGGCGGTCTTTTTTTGCAGATTATCGGAGTACAAAACTATGGCGCATTCGCCCTATTGAATGTCGTTTTCGACCCTCATCTGATTAAATAAATTGGCTAATTTTACAAGAAAACACTATGCGAAAAATTATTGTTACCGAATTCATCACGCTGGATGGTGTTGTTGAGGCACCCGGCGGCAACGAAACCAATCATCCTCACGGCGGCTGGCAGGCACAATACAGATCACCCGAAGGGGGCAAATATAAAATGGACGAGCTGCTTAATGTAGGTGCTTTATTATTGGGCAAAAATACATATGTACAGTTTGCTGATTACTGGCCAACTCAGGCTGGAAGTGTATTTGGCGACCGGATGAACGACTATCCAAAATATGTGGTATCTACTAGCTTGCCCAGTGCCGATTGGAAAAATAGCCATATTCTTCGGGATGTTGCTCAGGAAGTAGTAGCATTAAAAGAGACCGATGGGAGTGATATATTGGTGTATGGAAGTGCTACACTTGTGAAAGCTCTGCTTCACAATGACTTAGTTGATGAATTGCGATTGATGGTAATTCCCGTAGCAGTTGGTGGTGGATTGAGGCTTTTCGATGATAATCTGGAATTAAAGAAATTTGGCCTTAAAAGTGCTGACACATGGAGCAATGGCATTATTATGCTAGTATATCAGCCAATCAAATAAAGTGTCTTATAATACTTATATAGGCTAAAGCCTGCGAATAAATTCTTGCAGGCTTTAGCTATAATTTTCTTTTTACAATCTATTAATTATCGGTTGTGCTATATACACAAGCTTCTATTTTAGCCTCAAAAACTGAATTGCTATCGGCTACAAAACCGGGTGTCAGTTCAATAGATTTGCCTGCTATCAGTTTATAAGATTTATCGGCTGCAACTCTATTGCTACTCTTGATGGTATCATAGGCTTGATTGTACAAGTAATTAATATCTCCTGCCAATACCGCATTATTCTTACAATCTCTGAATACATGAATCTGATGTGTGCCATTCTGAAGTGTTATCCTTACAAATATAAGGCCGTTATGCGGCACAAAGTATTGTGGAAATGAGTACCAATTAGGCACTAAGTCAGCCAGTATTCTCTTTGAATCAGCAGTAGACTCAATTTTTGCAGGTTCCGAATCTGTTGCATCATTAGATGCAAAATAAACACCTCCTTTCCCAGCATAAGCATATATATTAGTTATACCAGTAAGGGGCACGGTACCTTCTGCTGTCAAATCAGATTTAAATAATTGTCTATAATTGTTTGGTGAAGAAGCAAGGAAGTAGACATTGTCTTCAAATACCGCAAATCTAAGATTGTTTGCATAATTTAAAGGTGCGCCTGAGTTAGTGCCTGGATAAATATCTTTTAAGAGTTTGGTACCAGCCGCTGTTCCGTCTGATTTCCAGAGTTCATAACCATTTTCATTATCGTAAGCACTGAAAACTAAAAGCGAATCTTTGAAATTGGTGAGATAACTTGGGCAAGCCCCTGCGTTTCCAAAAGAATGTAAAAGCCTTGTATTATCAGCCGTACCATCTGTTATATACAATTTACATCCATCTGTAGTGCTGTATTTAGTAAAATAGAGACTTGTACCCACAAGTTCTATGAACGAATTTCCCAAGTACATATTCAATCCTGGTGTAAGTTCTTTCACCAAAGTGATATTCCCCTCACTATATTGAAATAATTCTTCGCCATAAATACTTGAATATCCCATAAAGTACAATTTGTCGTTTAAGGCCTTCAGGCCTCTGATACCTCGGGTATCGTTAGGATAAGCACGATCTACAATTCCCACATTTACTGTGGTTTCAATGCTTCCGGCGGTTTGCCATAATTCATTAACTACACTGAAATAGACCTGGCCATTGGCTGACTCAAACTTATTAGAACTTGATAGCTGCCCAAGCCTTGGGCTTGAATAGAGTTCGACAGGTGCACTCACACCATCTGTTACCCATACTCCTGTAAAGGTCATGATATAAATCTGGTCATTAAACTCATATAAATCCCAGAATTTAGAAGAGTTATTATAATATTCAAAAGCATCTTCTTCCGCAATCGTTTTTTCGGGCATCGGATACGGTGCAAGATCTGCAAATAAGGCTGTACCAGCTTGCTTGCCATCTGTTTTCCAGATTTCTAAGCCATTTTTTCCATCGTCGGCGGCAAAAAACAAGCCTGTTGAATTAGAAACTGTTTTTGAAAAGTTATAATCATTGCTTTTATAAGTAGCATCAATATCACTTATAAAAGTGTTCGTTTCACCATCGGTTTTATAGAGTTCGTAACCAGTTGCCGGATTATAAGCAGAGAAATAAAACCAGTCACCTGATTGTGTCAAAGGATACACATTGTCGATATTGAGGGCAGAGGTGATATTTTTTACTAAAACTGCATCTTCACCGTTTTGTGTCATATAGCATTGGTATTGGCCTTCAGTATTATTTGTAATGAAAAACAATTTATTATTGAACCCTCTCACATACGAATAATCGCCGTACCATAAATTCTGAATGGGCTTGGTTCCTTGTTGAGTGCCATCAGAAATCCATAGTCTGGTACTTGACGATTCGTGATCAGTAAAGAAATAAATACTTCCATTGGCCATAGGGATGAATTTTCTCTTTTCTGCATTTACAGGAAACGGGTCAATATTGGCATCTGTCACGTTTATTACCTGTGCAATTTCTTCATCAACAGGCGATTCAATTATTCCTAAATCTGTTTTTCCACCAGTATTATTTATTAAAAAGAATAATTTATCCTGAGAAACAGTCAGATTTTCTGCCGTCCATGAGCTATAAGTAAATTCGTTATTAACAATAGTAGGTAGACCATTAATTCCCAGGAAGAAAAGATTACCGCTATAAATAGGATTAGTAGTAAAATATACTTTTTCATCAAAGAGGGTTAAATTATTAACATTTAAAAAACCGGAACCCATAGAATAGGTACTATTATAGGTCCCCCCCGATTGTATCATCACTGTAGTGTTAGCCACACTCCCATCCAATAGATTAATATAAGCCCCATATCCATTCACTACTATTTTACTGGTGCTTATAAATGAACTTTTGACACCGGGATAAATATCCTTTACTAATTCTGTTCCCCCTGAAGTACCATCCGTTATCCAGAGTTCACGGCCATTTTTACTGTCAGTAGCTGCGAAAAGTACTTTATCTTGCAGTACTTCAAAATTCGAAGGTGATGAACTCCCTGAATCAGGATTAATGTCTTTTAGTAATTTAGTACCCTCGGTTGTACCGTCAGTTACCCAAAGTTCCTCACCTACCAAACCATCATTTGCACTAAAAAATGCTTTGAGTGCTCCTTTCATAGAAACGACTTTGACATTCTTAATATCAGATGTTCTACTGTTTACATTAATGTCTTTTACCAGAAAAGTCCCTGCGGGTGTTCCGTCTGTTATCCATAATTCATAATTTAAGTTATTATAATAATCAGAGGCAATTAGAAGCGCCTTATTTCCAAATGGAATAATACATTCCTTGTTCCGGATGCTGGGCTGAGGCTTGGTTCCTGTAGCAGTAACAATTCTGGTGGTACCACCAGGAGTACCATCCGATTTCCAGAAACCGTAACTAGAAGAGTTTGCTATGCCTCCTACAAAATAATAGACTCCGTTTACATCTACGCCATAGCGAGGATACGAACTCTGGGTAGAGGATTTGATTTGCGTTAAAAGCGAATTCTGGCCAAAGCCAATTGATATAAAGAGAGAAAAAATAATGGTCAAAAGTTTTTTCATAGCTCGTATAATTTTGATTTATGGTCAAAACTATCGGCTTGCAAAACAGTAAAGAACAGGCTTGTGAATGAGTTGAGGTTATTGGTTTATGGATTGAGGAATTATTTTCAGTGCAGTGAGGTATAAGGATGATATATAGACATTACATAGATGTATAATATAGCAGTGTAAAATCATCACAAACAATTATACAATTTTCTTAATTTTTACTCTATACCATAGATAAGAGATTAGTTTTGATAGTGCATTCAGGTAAGTAAATCTATCCGGGAAGACCATGAGTCTCTTTCTTTCAAGTGCATTGGGTAAAGAATAGAATTTTATTAATTGATGTGTGTACTCAGCCCATGAAAGTGGAGTGTCCTGTAATTGACGATAAATAGATTTGTATTTTATTTTTGGCAAGAATCTATCGTAATGCCGACTCTTTTCCCAAAAAGAAAAAATCCTGTGTCCGATTTTTTGTTCAAATACTATCGATTCTCCAGATTCAGAAAATATATTCTCCATGATGGCATTACCTGTATCAAAAATCTTCTTCATTTTCATTTCCTCGGCCCAATTTCTTAGACATGAGGAATCATGCTCTGGATACCTATTCCTGAATGCTATTAAATCGGCAAAATCTTTGAGCCTTAACCAACAACCTCTTCCACCATGATGATTAAGCATCATTTTGAAAATGGCTTTTGCATTTGGGATACGTACTAGTTTTCTTTGAAAATTTTCAATTTCAGTTTGTTCAAAAAACTCATTCAGATCAATGGTATAGAAATGAAAATTCTCTCCTATCGCCCAATGAAAATCTATATATAATTTAATTCCCATAGGTGATTCTTTATATAGTCCAAGCTCTCCGTTTTGAGCCCTTTTTATCAAGTCATCAATAAAATCATCATCAATTTTGTGTATTTCTGTATGTTTTGTAGTTAGATTATAGCCATTTTCAAGTAGTAATTTAGCAGCTTTAGAAGCTTTTTCTGGTTTTACGAGAATATCAATATCACAACTTTCACGGTATGGCTTTTTGCCATAAAGCTTTTCAGAGAAAAGAATGCCCTTGTAAGGTATACACTCTATATCATTTTCCTGAAAAAAGGCTAATATGTTTCCCAGTTCCTGAATACTTGATAAATCGTTCATCGCCTGATTCCGGACAAATTTTTTCAGAACAGCAACAGACTTATTTTCAAAGCCGACAATTCGGCAGGCTTCATAAAGCAGAGGTCTTATCCGATGATACACGGCCATCTGGGTCAATCTTTCCCAATCTATATCTGATGAATTAATAAGCGCTGAAAATGTATCTTTTTGTTTATTAAGAAGAATAAGCCTAATGGCTTCAATTAAAACCTGCAATTCGAAAGAAAAGAGGGTCTTTTGATTATTCATGAAAGTCGGTTTGATTTAATTAAAAGGGTTTAGCGTTTTCATTTGCTCAATCTGTTAGAAACTGAGTACTCCAGCGAGGATATTTCTCTCTTTGTTAGTAAAGAAACAGAAAAAGCATTGCCAGCAAATATCAAAAGCGAAACTAGGAAAATATTAAAGTAAATACAAATAGCAAAACTCATGAGTTGGTTTTATAGGAATAAATGATGAGGTAGAAAAGCTTTATTTCTTTGTTGTATTGATGGATAATAAGGCCCAAATTTCTACCAAAAAAAAATAATGCAGTATACGTATTGTTTATTTAAATGGGATTACATAGTTTTATAACGTATTTCAAGCCAAACTTCTATAATATAAAAACGCTTTACTTCTGAAAGGAAACTTTTGCTGAGTTTAATAACCATTTCCTTCACAAGTAACTAGCTCCATTCGAAAATTTGCAAATGCTTTTTCGGATAAAATCATTAATCATTTTTTGCGGTTACTTCATTTGAGTAATCAAAAAACAGGGATTGGCCCGCTTTTTTATCAGCATGAGATTAATTCTTTTGCGTTTTACTTTTGCGTAAGTTTTTTATAAATATTAAAACTTTTGTTCTGTGTCGTTTTCAAATCCTAATTTTCAGTTCAGTCGTGAGCGGAAGTTCACGATTGCTCCGGCTGCGTCTGCTTCAATGGAGGTAATGCCTGCCGTTATCAATAACCTGGCGCTTATCATTAAAGGGCAGGGAGTGGTAATTTTCAAAGCACTTAAAGAATTCTCATCCGACACTTCAACCTTTCTGTCTTTTCATAATGAAGCCAAAAGTGTAAATATTGAATTACAAATGCAGGTAGGCAAGATAATTCTGACTCAGAATGGCAGCATATTGTATGAAAAAAATGATAGTGGGCTCACCACCCATTCGAGAGCTTTTTATTGGGCAAGCCTAGATGCGCAAAAACAATGTTTGCGATTTGGTGTGGGAGAATCCCGCTTAGAGACTGAAACATTTCTTTATCAGTTCCCTATTGGCCACTCTACTAAACTATTATTAGAGAGCTTAACCAATTTCAGCTATGATGATGAACAAATAAGCCTTTTAAGGCTTCTGCGCGATCCTATCCTTGACGATGTTCCGTTAATGGTAAAAAATACTAATGAATTAACGATGGACATGATTGCCAATGGTACTTTTCTGCCTAAAGCAAATCTTTCTACTATTGCTCAGAAGCTATATGATAATATAGCTGGTAACAATTTCACACTTAATACATCAGATTTCCCTGATTTTGTTGAAGCAATCGAACATAGCATTGCTACTCCCGGGTGCTGGTGTTATGAAAAACTCAAAGAAAAAGCCGGAGAGTTTGGAGATAAAGACCCTAAAAAAGTATATCTCAGAATTACCTTAGGGCAGAATGGGGGTGAGTCACCGGGCATACCATATGTCATGGAAATCTGGCCGGCGGGCTGTTACTCCCCTATTCATAACCACGCTGGGGCCAACGCAGTTATCCGGGTTTTACACGGGCAGATAAATGTCAAACTATTTCCGTATCTGGGCACAGATAAACCTTTTGGTGAGGCAGTGTTTTCAGAAGGAGACATTACCTGGATTAGCCCTACACTCAATCAGTTTCATAAATTACAAAACCCTAATGAAGCCGGCCCAACATGTATTACCATTCAGTGCTATATGTATGATGAGAATGATTTAGGGCATTATGACTATTTTGATTATATGAGTGACGACGATAAGATACAACAATATGAGCCTGACTCTGATTTAGACTTTGTAGAATTCAAGGATAAAATGCAAAAGGAATTGGGCAAAAAATGATTTACGTATATTAGTTGCGTTAGTTGCGGATCAGTAATTTTTCGCGACTAAAGAGTGCATTTAACTAATAAGTCTGAAAGGTTATCAAAAGGCTGTCAAAAACCATTCAACCAGGTTATTAAAATTAAAACCAGAATCGCAAAGTTGGATGTCTGAAATTAGTATTTAAAGTAAATCTGTATTCGGGAGGTAAGATGTGTTTACATCAACCTAATGATGGTAAGTTTCAGGTCTGGGAAGAGGCTATCGTTTGAAGATCCTGAACAAATATGATAGTATTATTTTTACACAGAAACTTAGTGCCGAAAAATAAATACAAGCAAATTCTTGGAAAACTAAGAATCATTATTTTCATTTGTACCGTATAGTCAAAAAAAACAACTGAGCTGACAAGCTTCAAAAGGGCCCTGTCTTACTAAATCTGAGAAAAGTTTTATTAACCTAAGCATTTATTGTTTTGTAAACAATGATAGGAGAGGTATCTGTCTTTTTAGAAATTCTCTTAACAACTAAACACTTTTGTTCACAGAATGCATGAATATATTTTATAGCTACGCTCAAGTGTTATAAGTTTTCATGCCGCATAATTAAAAAACAACTAGGCTGACAAGCTTCAAAGGCACTCTGGCTTGCTCATCTGATAAGATTCTTATTGGTTTAAATATACCGTTGCTTTTAAAACAACGGCTTGGGCAGCTTTTGTCGTTTCCTAAATTATTTTTTCAACCTTTAATCACTTTTATTCACATTATGGATGAATATATTGGCATTATCAAACCGTTTTTGGGAAATTTCCCTCCTAAGAACTGGTTACTATGCGATGGCTCATTAGCGCCCATTGGCACTTTTCAAGTGCTCTACTCTCTGATGGGAACAAGGTATGGTGGCGATGGTATCAGGACTTTTGGCTTGCCTGATCTGAGGGGTCGAATTCCAATTGGTTTGGGTACAGGTGGTGGGCTAACCCCAAGAAATCTTGGCGAAAAAAGCGGTTTTGAAAATGTAACCATTACGCCATTAACCTACCCTAAACACACGCATACGTATAATGGACTTACCGGATCAAGAGAGACGAATGCTCCTACCGGTAACTACTTAGGTATAGCAGCCGGTAATTTCTACTGCCAGCCAGACTCAGGCGACACTTTACTTCCTATGAATGATAAAACTGTTTCGGATTCCCCAGGAGATAATCTGCCGCATGATAATATGCCCCCTTTTCTGGTAGTAAATTTTATTATTTGCTATAACGGTATATACCCGTCAAGACCATAATACAGAGTAGAAAAATATAACTATTTACTTAAAATAGGCTTTAAAGACCTTTAAAATAATTAATAAAATGGAAGAATATATTGGAATGACCAAAATGTTTATCGGTGATTATGCTCCTATAAACTATCTTTTGTGTAATGGTGATACCTTGCCAATTAGTAAATATAATGCCTTATTTGCTGTTATTGGCACTACTTATGGCGGAGATGGCAAAACCAGTTTCAAACTACCGGATTTCAGAGGGCGTATAACAGTCGGTATGGGTTCTGGCCCAGGTCTTACTCCCCGGCCACTCGGCCAATATGCCGGTGTAGAAACAGTAACACTTAATACCAACCAGGTTCCTCCACACAATCATGTCTACAATGCTTTATCAGGCAGTAGAGAAGCGCCAACCCCGGCTGGTAACTTTTTAGGTACTGCTGCCGGTAATTTTTACTCTCAACAAGACTCTGGTGATCAGTTATTACCTATGAACGAAGGAGCCATTTCTCCAGCTGGTGGAGGACAGGCACATGACAATATGCCTCCATTTTTATGTATCAATTTTATTATTTGTGTATTTGGCATCTTTCCGTCAAGACAATAATAAAAGTACGCATTTGATTATGCAGGCTGTTTTCGTGTGAATGAAGCATACTTCATTTTTTTATGCCGGAATATAGAAGAAACCATGCCGGACATTAACGCCAATCAGGCAAGTAAACATCGGAAAACACCTTGTTTTAGAACATCATATTGGCTCAAATAACTCGCTGTTTGTAAAACAACAGCACTGATAAGCCTTTTTCTTTTTTAAATATTTTTCAACCTTAAACACTTTTATTCATATCATGGATGAATATATGGGTATTATTAAACCTTGGGTAGGCCTTTTCGTTCCAGAAAACTGGGCTCTCTGCGATGGTTCTGTGCTACCAATACAACAGAATGAGGCACTTTACGCAATTATCGGTACAATGTATGGGGGCGATGGTAGAACTACCTTTGGGTTGCCGGATTTAAGAGGCCGTGCCCCTGTAGGACCAGCTACAACTCCGACACCCAAACCTCTTGGATTGAAAAGTGGCGCTGAAACCGTAACCATTAACAGTTCAACTTTCCCGACTCATACACATGGTTCGAATGGTTTGAATGGAGCAAGAGAAACCACTTCTCCTACAAATAATTATTTAGGCATAGCTGCGGGGAATTTCTATTGTCAACAAGATCCGGGAGATACCTTGCTTCCTATGAATCCCCGCGTTATTTCAACAGCACTCGGTGGTAGCCAGCCTCATAATAATATGTCCCCTTTTCTTGTAGTGAACTATATCATTTGCGTGAATGGATTGTTTCCTGAACGTCCTCAATAGAGCCTATTAATACTCAAAATAATTTTTAACTGTATCTAAAAATAATAAGTAAAATGGAAGACGAATTTATCGGAATGATTAAATTATTCGTGGGCAATTTTGCTCCTGTTAACTTTCTTTTATGCCAGGGACAATCATTACAGATTAACGAATATCAAGCATTATACACTATTCTTGGTACTCAATATGGCGGAGATGGCAGAACTACCTTCAATTTACCAGATTTAAGAGGTCGTATGCCAATTGGATCGGGCAACGGCCCAGGTCTTACACCTCGGACACCTGGCCAATTTGCCGGTGATGAAACTGTAACACTTACTGTTAATACTATTCCGTCACACAGCCATACCTACAATGCGTTGGCAGGTAACAGAGAGGCTACAAGCCCGGCTAATAATTATCTTGGTGCTGCTGCCGGTAATTTTTATTCTCAGCTAGACCCTACCGATCAATTATTGCCTATGAATGCCGGAATTATTACTTCAATTGGTGGAAACCAGCCCCATAATAATATGCCTCCGTTTGTAACTTTCAATTTCGTTATTTGTGTAAACGGGACTTATCCGCCAAGACCATTTTAATAAAGTTTATGCCAATTTATTTATATATATAATACCTTAAGTACCATGGAAAATCAATTAGAACAAAATCCAGAAGTTGCATCAGAGAAAAAACAATGGATTAAACCAGAAATGCAAGAAGTTATTGACATTGATTCATTTGGTGGAGGTGGATTAGAATCTGCCACTGGAGGATCTTAATGTAAGAAATCACTCCGAAACTATATAAATAGCGCTTAAAATATGGCGTATTTAAAAAGTTGAGGAAGATAGGGAAAACTTTCTGGTTAAATTTAATAGTCATTACAGTATTAAATAAAATCAGGAGGTTTTCTACTGTAGAGACTCTTTTTTCACTTTCGGGAAATTAAAGTAATAGTGGCGAGTGCTAAAAAATACCCAAGCAGACAAGCTTCAAAAGGCACTTTGTTACACTATTTTATTAAAGTCTTACTGGTTTAAATATTTCGTTGCTCATAAAACAACGGCTATGATTGTTTTTGTCTTTTTTTAAGATTTTTCAACCTTTAAAAACTTTTATTCAAATTATGGATGAATATGTTGGCATTATAAAACCTTGGGCTGGCATTTACGTACCTCAGAACTGGTACATTTGTGACGGCTCTTTGTTACCTATCAATCAGTTTCAATTGCTCTTTGCAGTTATAGGTAATATATATGGCGGTGATGGAAGAGTAAATTTCGCTTTACCGGATTTAAGAGGCCGTGTTCCTTTAGATATGGGTACAGGTCCCGGGCTAACAACAAGACCTATTGGAACTAAAAATGGAGTTGAAAGCGTAACAATTACTCCGTCAACATTTCCTAGCCATACTCACGGTTCTAATGGCTTAAATGGCCCTAGAGAAACTACGTCTCCTATCAATAATTATCTCGGTATAGCAGCAGGAAACTTTTATTGCCAGCAAGATCCGGGAGATACTTTAATTCCGATGAATCCGTCAGTTATCTCAACTTCACCTGGTGGCAGCCAGCCGCATAATAATATGCCTCCTTTTCTGGTGGTAAAATATATTATTTGCTATGATGGTTTATATCCTGTACGCCATTGATAAACAGATTGAAATAGAATATACTCAAAATAATTTTTAACTGTATCTAAAAATAATTAATAAAATGGAAGAATATCTTGGAATGATTAAAATGTTTGCGGGTAACTATGCCCCACAAGGCTATCTTTTGTGCGAAGGACAAACATTAACGGTTCAACAATATACTGCATTATACTCTCTCATCGGCAATACTTATGGAGGACAGAACGGTGTAAATTTTAAACTACCAGATTTAAGAGGGCGTATGCCAATAGGGGCAGGTAATGGTATTAATCTTACAGCTCGGCCACTTGGACAATCAGCCGGAGAAGAGGGTGTAACACTTACTGCTAACAATATTCCACCACATAGCCATACTTATAATGCCATATCTGGTAATAGAGAGACTACAAGCCCGGCAAATAATTTTCTTGGTAATTCTGCTGGTAATTTTTATGCTCAACAAAACCCAGGCGATCAGCTATTGCCAATGAATACAGGAGCTGTTTCCTATAGTGGTGGAGGGCAGCCACATAATAATATGCCTCCTTATTCATGTGTTAATTTTATTATTTGTATACAAGGTTTATATCCAACAAGACCATGGTAATAAAACTCACCTCTAATGGCTTCTGGGAATAATCTGAGTAGCATACCAATCAATCAGAAAGTGATCTTCAGGTTTCTTTAAAACAATGAATAAATCTGGACTTATTATAGGTAGAATTGCTTCATAAAGAAGTTTCAGCAGCAATGTAAATAGCGGCCAAAAGGGAGGCGACATCGCTCTCCCTTTTCATTTTATCAGGGTTGGCTAGTCTTTCTTCTATCTTTTCTATATTAACTATATCACTTTTTAAAACAGGCTTATCAGCTAATAGCTGATTCAGGAAAATAGCATTCTTATATCTGAAATAAGGTACAACAGCGCTGCTTTTATCATTTCTATACTTTATGGCCTCTGGCAATATATCGCCTAATGCATTCCTAATAAACTGCCTTTTGTTTTCCTTAGGCCGGAATAAGTCTGAAGGGAGTCTCATCATAAACTCCAATAATCTGATATCAGCCATCGGATAGCGGCATTCGGTATTGAATCTTAAGGCATGCAATGTTTCGGTTTCGAAGCGTAAAGAAGTATAAGGCCGGTTTATTTTTGATATCAGATAATCTTTATAAGATTTCGTATCTAGCCTGTTTTCTATCGGCAACAAGTCTTTCTCAAAGGGTTTATTAAGATAGTTGGCAGCTTCGGTTTTGTTTTTAGTCTGGTCGTTTACTTTATACCCGAAAAATTTATAACGGAGAAATTTCGCCATCAATAGATAACTATTTTTATTAAAACTCCGGAATTCCTGTAATAAAGTCTTTAAATCAGCTTTATAGAAAATATCAAATAGCCACCATTCTCCACTATCCGTCACACATTCATCTCCTGCAAAACCGCTTAATTTAACCCGACAATTGTTTTTATTCATGGCTTCATAAATAGACTTTTGCCAGGTAAAATTCACTTTACTTAGCCCTCCGTGTACTTGTGTACCGTAGTTTAATTCTGCCAGATAAGAATCAAAAGGGTGTTTTCTTAATTTGAAAACCTTTTCTCTATTAAGTTTTATTTTTTCTAAAGCTAATTCCTGCAATGGTTCTTCGTCGTGAAAATCCTGATGATGGGTGCGCCCTTCAATAGACTGCACTAATGAATAAGAGTGAAGATTATCAAAAAACCGGTTATCAGTATCAAATACTTCTTTACTCATGCAAGCAATAGCTGAGGAATCGAGCCCACCACTCAATTCTAAACCTACGCCAAAGCGCTCAATGCCACGCATTCTGCACCTGACGGCAGTCCGGAACAATTCAAAAAATTCATGATAGTATTCTTCTTTCTTTTTTTGTTTGGTCGAAAAAACCGGATTTAGTGACCAATACTTTACTTCTTTAAGCGACTCTCTGGTAAACAATAAATAATGCGCTGGTTTTACCCTAAATACATTCTCATAACAAGTATGTTGAATTCCGGCCGAGGTAAGAATATAGTCGCCATAAAGCGCACTTGCTATATATGATTTAGAGAATTGAGCTTTAAGAGATGTAAGATGTAGAAAAGCATTCAAATCGCTTGCAAAAAAAATAACTCCTTGCTGATAGGTATAGAATAGGGTTTTAAATCCTATATGGTCTTTAGCTATGAAAAGTTTTTTTTCTTGCTTATCCCATATAATGAAGGCAAAGTCACCCAATAAATGCTTAACACAATCTTCTTGATAGTGGGTATAAGCAGCCAGAATGTATTCGTGATCAGATATAACCAGAGGTTGCTTTATAGGTATTTTATTGGCTAGTTCAGCCCGATTATCTATTCTGCAAGACGCTGCCAGAATATAACGCTCATTCTGGCAAATATCATTCAGATTTATTGACTCAGGCGTATTGAATAAAAATTTATTGCATATAAATACCTCGTTTGTCTGGTAGATTCCAAGCGCATCGGGCTTAAAAAAACTGGTAGGTTGTTGCATTTCTGAAACTACCTCTGCCACATTAAAATCAGAATTAAAAGAAATACAGCCAAAGAATTGTGACATAAAAGTCTTCAAAATAATACTACAAATAAAACAAGAACCAAGAGATAAATTTTTATTTCTATTTCAAAAATACTTAATTTACAGAAAAAAAGCTGTAATGACTTTTAATTACCTCGCATACGGAATTCCGATTATTTCAACTATTGAACTACCCGCTTTTATTACACAACCAGAAGTAAGTGAAGTACTGCCCATAAAGGTATCTATAGGAACTGTTCCGGATCAATTAAAGAATCCAGCCTTAGAAATAAAACCTCTTTCAACTTTTAATGAAGAAGAGTTTATTTATACAATGCCCGGTGTAGCCCGATACTATATTTACAAAGGCGAGGAAATAATTATTGAACCCCAGTGTGATAAACAGGAAGATATATTACTCTATTTTTATTCTAATTGCATGGCAGCGGCATTATTTCAGAGGAATCTGCTTCCATTCCATGTATCCGGAGTATTTATAAACGATAATAAAGTTTTACTGTTTGCCGCACCATCTCGTGGAGGTAAATCTACTACATCAGTTATGCTACAACAAAAAGGATATGCTCCTTTTACGGATGATACTACCATATTAAAAATAGACAAGGGTAGATGTTTTGCTCAGGCCTCTTATCCAATGATGCGTTTATGGCAGAACACAATTGCCGAACAAACTATCTTAAATGAGCATGAAAAACATTTATTACGTGCTGATTCAAGCTTAAATAAATATGGATTCTTGTTTCATGAGAAATTTGTAAAAGAGGAAGTAGAAGTAGCCGGTATTGTATTTCTGGCGGAAGAGGGCACTAAAATATGTATTGAAAAGATTAATCCTAATATTGCTATGCCTGCATTAAGTAATAATATTTACAGAAGGCAATGGGTTTTAAAAATGAAGAAAAACAAACTTCAGTTTAGGTATCTTACAAGTATTGCTAATGTCTTACCAGCATGGAGAGCCACTCGCCCTAAAGGTAAGCCTACATTTCAGGTATTTGCTGATACTATTGAAAACGAAATCATTAATCTCTTAAAATAACCCTGTTTTTAATTTATGGAGAGATTAACAAAAGACCCTAAAATAGTATGGCTGGCATCTTATCCTAAATCTGGTAATACATGGTTTCGTTCGTTTCTGTCTGCTCTTTTAACGAATGAAGCAGTTGATATCAATAAAATGGTAACTAATGGCATTTTCTCTGCTAAATGTTTTAGTGAGGAAACGCTGGATTTTAATGCTGATTACCTGACTCAAAGACAAGTAGAATACTTTCAGCGAATTACCTTTTCTTATTTGGCTGCAAAGAGTGATAAATTACTGTATTTCAAGATTCATGATGCATTTACTTTCTCAGAGATTGATGGTCTACCCCTAATTCCGGAAAGCCCATCTAAACTAGCCATTTATCTAGTCAGAAATCCGCTTGATGTAGTACTATCTTTAGCTAATCATGTAGGTATATCTATTGATCAAACGATTGATAAATTCATTATCAATCCTTCAGGTGCTTTTTCCAGGCTAAGGAATTCTTATCAAAATCAATTCTATCAACCCTTGGGTACCTGGTCGATGCATGTTGAAAGTTGGTTAAAGATTCCATCATTTCCTGTTCATTTTATGAGATATGAAGATATGAAAGCCAAACCGTTTGAGACTTTTAAAAGTGCTGTAAATGCCATTGGGCTACAAGCGGATGACAAACAGATTGAACAGGCAATTGAAGCAACCGAGTTTGAAAAACTACAAAAGCAAGAGCAAGAAAAAGACTTTAAAGAAAAATCTAAACCTGCTACCACTTTCTTTTTTAAAGGGAAAGTAGATAGATGGAAAGAAGAATTGACTTTGCAACAAATAGAAAAAATACGTAATGCCAACGAGCCAATGATGCGGCATTTTGGTTATTGGTAAACCTTAGAAACTATGAATTATACAATTAACACTGAGAAAATCCTGTTTACACAATTAGGTGAGGAAGGAGTACTATGCGATATCGACACAAATGAATACATCTCGCTGAATGAAACGCTTTTCAAAATTCTTAAAGGAATTGAAGAAGGTGACAATGTAGAAACTATTGTAAGCAATCTCTGTAAAGAATATAATATTTCAGAAGAGGCATGTAAAGCAGATGTAGATGAGGCTATATCTAAGCTAGCAGCGAAAAAATATATTATCTGATGTTTATATTCAGCCAAATACAAGTTTTTAACCGCCTTAGTTTCAGACGGAAAATACTTCTATTAGTACTGTTTCCTGTTTCTTTGTATAGCTATATTATGCTGCTCTTTTTTAAGAAGAATGCTACCTTCGGAAAGAGAGACATGCCTGTAATACAATCAGATACTATTGATATGCAGCTCGTCAGAGACATCAGTTTTGCTATCAGAATAATCAGTAAATATAGCCCCTGGAAGAATGTCTGCCGACACCAGGCATATCAGGCAAAGCTACTTTGTAATTTCTATAAAATACCCTATACTATCTATATAGGCTTCAAGAAAAATGCAAATGGAGTGATTGAAGGACATGCCTGGACCATTGTTAATGAACAATTGATAACAGGCTTTTGTAGAGTGGAAGACTATGTGGTTCAATCTCGTTTTTCATAAAATAATAGTACCAACCACGCTCAAATCTTAAAATCAACGCTGTCCTTAAGATTTCCTAATGCGTTTTTCTTAATAATTGTATTAATTGAGAGAAACACTCTTCTATTGTTGCATCAATTGATTTATTCTCTGTGTCTATTTCAATATCTGGATTAGTAGGAATTTCAAAGGGAGAATGAATACCTGTAAAATCATGAATTTGTCCTGATCGGGCTTTTTTGTAAAGCCCTTTTACATCTCTTTCTTCACAAGCCGCCAATGGCGTTGATACGTATAGCTCAATAAATTCTTCTGGTCTGATAATTTGTCTGGCAAATTCGCGGATTGCTTCCGTTGGTGAAATAAAAGCACAGATAGGGATAATGTCTACACTTAAAAATAGTCGGGCTATTTCAGCTACTCTTCGGATATTCTCCAATCGATCTTCAATAGAAAACCCTAAATCTTTATTAATCCCATACCTGATAGCATCTCCGTCTAAAATAATAGATTTAATACCTGATGCACTTAGTTTTTGAAAAAGCCCATTAGCAATAGTACTTTTTCCTGCACCAGATAATCCAGTTAGCCAAATTGCCTTTACTTTAAGTTCATTCATATTCAGTTCTTTAGAAAACCAAAGTACAGATGATAACTTAAAGAAACTACAATTTTCTTTCCTTAATCTAATTATTACCAAAACTGATTGAAATGGAAATAATTTCAATCAGTTCTCTGTTCCACCACCAAGTGCACGATACAAGTCTGTAGTTGCATTCAGTTTTTCTCTTTTGATATTGATAATGTCGAGTTCGTTCTGTAGTGTATTATTCTGCGCTATTATTACTTCCAGTATAATTAGCCACACCACTTTTGTAAAGTAACAAGGCATCCTTTGTTGCTTTAGTAAGGTATGTATTTTTCTGTTCGGTAAGTAGTGCACGTTCATCCAGGTATTTTAATTTCACCAATGCATCAGATACTTCTCCTACGGCATTCAAAACAGATTGTTTAAACTGTAAACCAGATTTCTCTTGTTCTAATTCTGCAATTTCATGGGCTGTTTTTAATGATTTTTTACGAAAAACAGGCTGTAAAAGATTTGCACCAACATTCTTTACGAGTGACCCCGGCAAATCGAACCAGACACCAAATTTGAATGAATTAGCTCCTATAGATGGGGTAATACTTATGGTGGGATACATGGCTACTTTTGCTAATCCTGTTCTTGAATTAGCCGCTATTAATGCATATTCAGCAGCTTTTATATCAGGTCTACGGCTTAAAAGCAAAGCAGGAACACCGTTTGGAAAAATACTCTCCGACAATATCATTGAATTATCTTTACTTCTTGCAATAGCATCAGGATAAGAACCACAGAGTATACTCAGCGCATTTTCCTGTACCGCTATATTTTGTTTAGCTACAGGAATTAGTATCTCTGCGGTTTTCTTTTGCATTTCCGCCTGCTCCACCGTTAATGAATTAACCTGCCCCGAGTTGTATTGCAATCTGATAATCTGCAAGGTACTATCACTCAATTCTATGTTTTTGTTAGCTACAAGTATTTGCTCGTCCAAGGCAAGAAGGTTATAATAAGCCTGGGCAACTTGTGTAATAATTCTTGTTCTAAGAGCTGCAACATTTTCCTTCTGCGCAAAATACTCTGCCAATGTTGCCTCTTTCTGCAATTTTGTTTTTCCAAGATGTCGGCTTCCCATGGTAAGGTTAGAGAAGCGTCATTACCGGAATCATTTCGCCCTGATTATTTCTGACAAAAATTTCATTGAACGCACTTTCGTCAGTTCTGAATATCCCATCAGCTTTGATGTTTACCCGATAAAATTTACCAAATCTTGTAAAATTCAGCGATTGGTCTCCGGCAAAATAATTCTGTACAGTTCCCAACATCGCACTCACATCAACGCCTAACTGCATGGCTTTGTCTTCATCTACTTCCAGCTCAAATTGAGGATAATCGACACGAAATACAGTATAAGCACTTTGTACGCCCGATTGTTTCATAATCTGTTCAATTACCTTATCTGCCATAGCTTTTAAAGAAGTTATTCCTCTACCCATTTTGTCCTGCAATACAAGTTCGGCACCAATACTGATTCCATAACCATCTACCGGAGGCATACGAATCACCAGCGTTGTGCCTTCTTTGATGGTACTCAGTTTGTGAAGATATACATTATAGTCTTTTTGCTTTTTTTTATAAATAATTCTTTTTTGTAAACCTGTTGCACTTATTTTTCGCATAAATTTGCTTCATGAAGATACTTCAGTTCATATTATCTATGTACATTCTGACACTCTCGTTTCTGCCTTGCGGAGATGTGGAGGACTGCAATGAGGTGGGTAATGTACCAGTAATATTTTCACAATCAAGCCACTCAGAGCATCAGGACGATGCAGAGTTTTGCTCTCCCTTTTGCATCTGTACCTGTTGCGGAACGAATATCAGTTACAACTTTCATATTCCTTTTCTCGCTTCAGAAGACCAACCTTATGTATTCACACAAAATCTAAGAGTTGCTTATAAAAACGACTCTTCTCTTTCCAATTTCTTCGGAAATATCTGGCAACCTCCCAAGTTATCTTAGTCTTTTCTTTTGATGAATTGTGTTATATGCCCTAATCAAACGGGTATGTATTATGCTATTATTAATTTATTTCTATTAAAAAATGGCAACTCATAAGAAGTCAAAAAAGGCTACCCAGCCTCTGACTAAGCCATTCTATACTAAAAAACAACCACCTCAGCCATTCACAATGAGGTTGTTGAAAATACTATTTGTTGTAATTCTGGGTATTGTACTGGCTTTGGGTATCATGGCCAGAATTTACCATTACAATAAATACGAAATCATTCATAAAAAAAATGTTAGATAAAATCATACAATTTTCAATCGTGAACAAGTTCATCGTCGGCTTACTCACGTTGGCATTGGTATTTGTCGGAATCTATAACTTAACACGATTACCGATTGATGCCCTGCCTGATATTACTAATAATCAGGTACAGATTATTACAACTGCTCCAACGTTAGCAACACAGGAAGTAGAACAGTTTATAACCTATCCCATCGAGCAAACCTTAAAAACAATTCCACGAATTGTAGAAATGCGCTCATTTAGTCGGTTTGGGTTAAGTGTGGTTACTCTTGTCTTTGAAGAAAGCGCAGATATTTATTGGGCCAGACAGCAGATGAACGAGAAGCTGAAAGATGCAGAACGTCTTATTCCGAAAGGCGTAGGTACGCCCGAATTAGCGCCCATCAGCACAGGTTTAGGTGAAATTTACCAGTATGTGATTTTTGCCAAAAAGGGATTCGAAAACCAATATGATGCTTCCAAGCTTCGCAGTATTCAGGACTGGGTGGTTAAACCTCAACTGCTTGGAACTCCCGGTATTGCCGAAGTAACAACTTTGGGTGGCCATCTAAAACAATACGAGATTGGCGTACAGCCCGACCGCCTCAAAAGCATGAATATAACGATTACAGATATTTTTGATGCACTTGAGCGGAATAATGAAAATACCGGAGGGGCATATATTGATAAACAACCCTACGTGTACTTCATCAGGGCTTTGGGGATGGTTAAGAGCATTCCCGATATTGAAAAGATAGTCGTTAAAAATAACAATGGCGTTCCTATCTTAATCAGGGATGTTGCCAAGGTACAGGAGGGCGCAGCCTTACGCTATGGTGCTGTCACCAAAGATGGTAAGGGCGAAGTGGTGGGTGGCATGGTGCTGATGCTGAAAGGAGAAAATTCATCGGCAGTTGTCAACCGAACTAAAGCTAAAGTAGAGCAAATCAAAAAATCACTACCCAAAGGGGTCGAACTTGAACCCTTTATTGACCGCACAAAATTAGTCAACAATGCCATCGGCACCGTTGAAACCAATTTAATAGAGGGCGCTTTGATTGTCATTTTTGTACTGGTTCTCCTATTAGGTAATTTTCGAGCAGGCCTGATAGTAGCATCAGTTATTCCATTGGCTTTGCTATTTGCTGTTATCATGATGAATCTGTTTGGTGTAAGTGGCAACCTGATGAGTTTGGGAGCCATAGATTTCGGTCTAATTGTCGATGGTGCGGTGATTATAGTGGAAGCAGTCATTCATCGTCTGCATCAGAATAAGGAAGGTAGATTAACTACCGAACAAATGAATGATGAGGTATTGGCCGCTTCAACCAAAATCAGAAGTAGTGCCGCCTTTGGTGAAATCATTATTCTGATTGTATATCTGCCTATTCTCACTTTAGTAGGGATAGAGGGCAAAATGTTTAAGCCTATGGCTCAAACAGTGGCCTTTGCCATTCTGGGTGCCTTTATCCTCTCGCTTACGTATGTACCAATGGCTTCTGCACTTTTTTTAAGCAAAACAATTAGCCACAAAAAGAACATTTCAGATAAAATTATTGACTTCGTTTACCGCTATTATCGTCCGGCTCTAGACAAAGCATTAAATCTAAAGGCCATTATCTTAAGCATTGCATCCGTCTTGTTTTTGGTTGCCTTATTTATTTTTAGCAGGATGGGCGGTGAGTTTATCCCAACTCTGGAAGAAGGAGATTACGCTATCAATTTCAGAAATGCCAATGGTAGTTCGCTGAATATGAGTATTGAAACCTCTACAAAATTAGAGAAAATCCTCAAAAGCAAATTTCCGGAAGTGGTTGAAGTAGTATCTAAAATAGGTTCTGCCGAAATACCAACTGACCCTATGCCGATTGAGTCAGGTGATTTGATTGTCATTTTAAAAGACAAAAAAAAATGGACGACCACTAAGGATTTCTACGAATTAGCCGATAGAATGAAGGAAGAAATGGAGCAGATTCCCGGAATAGGCTTTGAAGTATCGCAACCGATTCAGATGCGTTTCAACGAATTGATGACTGGTGTAAGAAGCGATATTGCCATCAAAATTTTTGGCGAAGATTTAGAGAAACTGGCTGCTACTGCTAATACTGCTGTAGGGCTTATCGGGAACATTGAAGGTGTAGCAGATATTAAGGCAGAGCAAGTTACCGGAATGCCTCAAATCACGATACGCTATAATCCTGATAAAATGGCATTATATGGCTTGAACGTAGGTGATTTGAATAAAGTAGTAAGGACTGGTTTTGCAGGAGAAGCAACAGGAATGGTATATGAAGGGGAGAAACGTTATGAACTGGTAGTACGTCTGGAAAAAGACTTTCGTCAGGATATTTCTAATGTAAAGAATATTTTCATCAGCCTCCCGACTGGTAATCAGATTCCATTGGAACAGGTAGCAGATGTGAATTTTGAACAGGGACCCTCACAAATCAGCCGTGAAGAAGGCAGACGCCGCATCGTAATCGGGTTGAATGTAAGGGGACGTGACGTAAAATCGGTGGTAAATGATATTCAGGCAAAATTAGATGCAAAGCTCAAATTACCTGAAGGCTATTATGTGACTTATGGCGGGCAATTTGAAAATCTGGTTGAGGCAAATAAGCGTTTATCTGTGGCTGTTCCCGTGGCTTTATTGCTCATTTTTGTGCTTCTGTATTTTACTTTTAATTCTATCAAACAATCTCTACTCATTTTTACGGCTATCCCACTTTCAGCTATCGGTGGCGTATTTGCTCTTTGGCTGCGTGGTATGCCATTCAGTATTTCTGCAGGTATTGGCTTTATTGCACTTTTCGGAGTTGCAGTACTCAATGGTATTGTCATGATCGGGTATTTTAACCAGTTAAAGTGTGAGGGTTGGACGAATGTGATTGATAGAATTAAAGAAGGCACAAAAGTACGGCTCCGTCCGGTAATCATGACTGCTTCTGTAGCTTCTTTGGGCTTTTTGCCTATGGCATTAAGTAGAGGTTCAGGTGCTGAAGTTCAAAAACCTTTAGCAACAGTAGTTATCGGGGGGCTGATTACTGCTACACTTCTTACGCTGATTGTATTACCGATTTTATATCTTCTGCTCGAAAGAGATATGAAACCAAGTAGGAGAACCGGTACAGCTACCGCCATTATACTATTTTTATTACTGAACAATTTAGCACAGGCACAGGAAACACCAAGGCTTAACCTAAATCAGGCCATTGAAACAGCTATCAAAAATAATCAGTCGATACAGGCTAATGAACTTGGCATAAGGGCGCAGAATCAGTTAAGTCCTACGGCTTTTGAATTGCCCAAGACCGATTTGAATGCTATGTTGGGGCAATATAACTCAAGAAACTTCGATCAGAACTATAGTATTTCGCAGAGTTTTAATCCGTTTCAGTTTCAGGCCCGAAAACAATTGATGAATGCCAATATCAAAAACAGTGAATTGAAACTGGCAACAACCATACATGAGCTTACTTTTCAGATACGTCAATCATGGAATCGGATTTTATACCTGAATGCAGTTAATCAACTACTTCTAAAACAAGGCGAATATCTGAATCTTCTTGTCAACGCTGCTACTGTAAGACTCAGGACAGGCGAAGGAACGCTTCTTGAAAAAACAACTGCGGAAACCAGACAACTGGAACTGGAGCAAATAAGAAAGCAGAGCGAAGGAATGGTTAGAAGTGAAAAATTGAAGATTCAGCGTTTGTTAAATATGCAGGGAGACTTCATTCAGGCTGATACTACCTTTCAGCTTTCAAAACCTTTGGTAACTGATTCAGTCTACATTAATCAGAATCCAGTACTCCAGCAGGCCATTCAACAGGTACGTATTGCCGAAGCCAATAAAAACCTGGACAATGCCCTACGCAGACCGGATTTATCAGCAGGTTATTTTATTCAGTCATTGACCGGGAATCAGGAGGTAGAAGGCAAAACAATTTTCTACAATGGTATGCCGCGTTTTCAGGGAATTACATTGGGGATAAGCATTCCGATTTTTGGTAGAGCCGCCAATGCCCGTGTAAGAGCAGCAGAAACGGAGATACTCGTACAACAGAAAAATGCCGACTATCTGAAAACCCAGCTGATTACTCAACTACTCCAACAAATGGAAGAGCAAAGAGTCAATCAATCCTTACTGAACTATTATACACAAACCGCTTTGCCCAATGCCGAGATTATAGTTCGTAGTGCTCGTAAAGCCTTTGAAAACGGAGAAATAGGCTATGTAGAATACCTGCAAGGCTTAGAAACGGCTTTGAGTGTTCAGCAAAATTACCTGAAAGCCATCAATCAGTTTAACCAGAATAATATCAATATTCAATATTTATTGAACAACTAAATTTTTGAAAAATGCCATTCAAACATCATAAAATCATTCATTATATAAGGGTCATCTTTTTAGCACTGAGTTTATTTTCCTGTAGTAAAGAAACAGAAAAAAAAGAAACTGAAGAACATCATGAAGATGCAGCCGGAATTGTAGAACTGACCCCTGCCCAAGTACAGGCATCACAGATCGTTTTTGGGAATTTTGAAAAGAAAAACCTGAGCGAAGTGATTACTGCTAACGGCTATACTAAACTTCCACCGCAGAATCAGGCCGATGTAGCCGTATTTGTAGCAGGTATTATCAAATCAATCGCCGTAATTGAGGGACAGTTTGTTAAAAAAGGACAAGTATTAGCTACTTTTCAGAGTACTGACTTTAATAATATCAGGCTCGAAAAAGAAAAGCTCAGCGAACAACTGGAACAAGCCAGAGTAAACAGAGATTTCCTGAGCCTGGAGTATGCCCGCCAGAAAGAATTGAGTGACGAAAATATAACTGCTAAAAAGAATTTTCAGAAAGTAAGCTCAGACCTTGAATCAGCTAAAAGCAGAATCGAAAGCCTGACCAATCAGATTAAGATTTTAGAGAGTACGCTCTCACTGAACGGAAAAGATAACTCAGGACTCCTTTCTATTCTTGCTCCTATTTCGGGCTATATAACCGGTGTTAATATAAAAATAGGTAGCAGTATCGCCCCAGATACTTCTTTGTTTTCGATTGTAGATAATACAAAAATGCACGTTGATTTACTGGTCTATGAGAAAGATCTTTTTAAAATAAAGGTCGGACAGAGTGTTCGTTTTGTGCTTACTAATCAGGGTAATCAGGAGATTATGGGACGAATTTTCAGCGTTGGGAAAGCCTTCCAGAATGAAACCAAATCTGTGGCCGTTCATGCTGATATTAATAATAGTGACGCTCGCCTGATTTCAGGTATGTATGTGAGTGCTTTGATTGATATTGGCAAGAATGAAGTGAATACCCTGCCTATTGATGCCATTGTAAAGGCCGAAGGAAAAGAGTTTATTTTTATTCAGGAAGAAGAAAAGGAAGACACTCATAAACCTACCGAAGGAAAAGAAAAACCGGAAGAAAAGAAAGACGAAGGCATACATTTTAAACGAATTGAGGTAAAAACAGGAACAGTTCAATTAGGTTTTGTTCAGGTAAATCCTTTACAGGAAATTCCAGTCGGAGCAAAAATCGTTACCAAAGGGGCTTTTTATCTGCAATCGACTATCGCTAATGCAGAGGGTGGTGATGATCATGGACACTAAAAATCATTTCTAATACAATAATACACTATGAAAACTAGCATAAAAGATTGGAAAGAAAACTTTAATCAACAACTGGCTCATATATAGATTGAGTTTGATGCACTTTTTGTCAAGGGAAAAATCGAAGATTACTTTATACTCGAAGAAAATGTGGAAACAGGTATGCTTACCCTTCGTATTTCAGGGAATGGTATCCTACCCAAACAAATAGAAGATTTACTTATTGATGCCTTTAATCAATCGAAACCGTAATGTATAACATTATCATCGGGAGCTTTTTATTGAGTGTATTGCATGCTGCCATTCCTAACCATTGGTTGCCAGTCATTGCAATTGGTAAAAAGGAGCAATGGTCAATCCGGGAGGTTTTACAGGTAACGCTTGCTGCTGCATTGGCGCATGGGTTCAGTACCATTCTGATTGGCCTGGCATTGAGTTTTCTGGGTAAATCAATGGCAGACAATATCAATCAATTTTCACACCTGGTAGCACCAGTCATTTTTATACTATTGGGCTTAGTTTTTATATACCGACATCACCATCACAAGCATTTTCATTTGTCTGAAATACCACCCAGAAAGACCTCTAAAAGACATATAGTAATGGCATTAGTCATTGCCATGTTCTTTTCGCCCTGTATGGAAATAGAAGCCTATTTTCTACTGGCAGGTACGCAGTCTTATTGGTTGGTGGCATGTATAGCCATTATGTATATAACTACAACTACGGTAGGCATGGCATTATTGGTATCTCTGGCTTATAAGGGTTTACTGAAATTGAACTGGCATTCGCTCGAAGACAATGCCGGAATCATTACAGGTATTACATTAATCGTAACAGGATTCATATCTTTCTTTATATTTTAAAAATTTAAAATTATGGCAAAAGAATGTTGTAGCACAGATGATGAGCAAACGCCAAAAAAATCATCTAAAGCAGGAAATACTACTCATAAGGAGGCTAATAAATCTATAATGGCTGTTTATAAAGATAAAAATACGCATAAACATGATGACGACGAAGAACACAATCATGACCATGAAGAGCATAGTGATGATGACGGCCATGACCATGGTGCAGAGGGTGAAGAAACAGGATGGAAGTCTCATTGGGATTTGCTTCTGGCTTTAGTTATCCTTGTTGTCATGATGACATTAAACTTCGGCTTTGATTATATGCCACCTAAATTGATTGATTTCACTATTCATCTGGTAGCTTATCTGTTGGCGGGTTGGCGTGTGTTGGATATGGCTTTCCGCAAGCTCAAAAGACGTGACATCTTCAATGAGTTCTTCTTGATGAGCGTGGCAACTATAGGAGCCTTTGTCATTGGCGAATTCCCTGAAGGCGTAGCCGTGATGGTCTTCTATTGCATTGGTGAATGGTTTCAGGATGCAGCAGTTAGCAATGCCAAGAAAAGCATTAAAGCCTTACTGGATGTGCGGCCTGATAAAGTTTCAGTTATCCGAAATGGTAAACCACAGGAAGCAGCTCCATCAGAGGTAAAAGTAGGCGAAACTATACAAGCCAAGCCTGGCGAAAAGGTAGCATTAGATGGAGAATTGCTTTCAGAAAGTGCGTCTTTCAATACAGCCGCTCTTACGGGCGAAAGTAAGCCTGATACCAAATATAAGGGAGAAGCTATTCTTGCCGGAATGATCAACCTGAATAGCGTGGCAGAAATAAAAGTAACAACTCTGTTTAAAGACAGTAAATTAAGTCGCATTCTTGAAATGGTTCAGGATGCGACTGCCCGTAAATCGCAAACACAATTATTCATTTCAAAATTCGCCAGGATATACACGCCTATTGTCTTCTTTCTGGCAGTAGCAGTTTGTTTTGTGCCTTATTTTATCGTGGACGATTACGATTTTCAGACATGGTTTTACAGAGCTTTGGTATTTCTGGTGATTAGCTGTCCTTGTGCCTTGGTTGTATCAATTCCTTTAGGCTACTTTGGTGGTATCGGTCTTGCTTCAAGAAATGGAATCCTGTTTAAGGGAGGTAATTTCCTTGATGTAATGACCAAAGTTAATACAGTTGTTATGGACAAGACCGGAACACTCACCAAAGGTGTATTCAAAGTCCAGAAAGTAGTACCTGATAAAATGAGTGAACATGAATTAGTGAGAATTACCGCGGCAGTAGAAGCCAATTCTACCCATCCTGTCGCCAAAGCCGTAACCGATTACGCCAAAGAAAAAGGAGATTTGGCTAAAGCAACTGATATTGAAGAAATAGCCGGACATGGATTAAAAGGAAAAGTAGATGGCAAAAGTGTGCTGGCAGGTAATGTAAAACTACTAAAAAAATTCAATGTTGCTTATCCAGTTGAAATTGAAAAAGTAGTGGATACCATTGTAACTGTAGCCATAGACAATAAATATGCAGGCTATATCACGATTGCTGATGAAATAAAAGAAGATGCGGCAGAAGCTATTAAACAGATGCATACCCTGAATATTAAAACAGTCATGCTTTCAGGAGACAAGCAAAGTGTAGTGGATAATGTAGCAGGGCAGATTAGAATTGATGAAGCCTATGGCGATTTATTACCGGAAGGAAAGGTAGAAAAATTGCGGAACCTGAAAAATCAGGGTAAACATGTCGCCTTTGTTGGGGATGGGGTGAACGATGCCCCGGTCGTAGCTCTGGCAGATGCAGGTATCGCTATGGGAGGCTTGGGTAGTGATGCTACCATTGAAACAGCCGATGTGGTAATCCAGAATGACCAGCCCTCCCGCATTGTTTCGGCTATTAAAATCGGCAAAATTACCAGAAGCATTGTGTGGCAGAATATCATATTGGCTATGGGTGTAAAAGTCGTTGTACTTGTGTTAGGCGCAGGTGGTGTAGCTAATCTTTGGGAGGCAGTGATTGCCGATGTAGGGGTGGCTTTATTAGCTATTTTGAATGCAGTAAGAATACAGAAAAAACAGGTTTGAATCTCATAAATGGCTATCAGAAACAGAAAATTCTGAGAATTAAAAATTTCATATATGGGTGGAATCTATAATAAATTTCAGGAAGATGAACTTGTATTAGCTGAGAAAATAGCAGTAAAGTTGTTTGCCCTTGATTTTAATACAACCATCTAAAAGACAAAAAACCTTAGTAAAACACACAATGGGTATAGGTAAATATATCGATTTGCCTATACACTATGCAATGCAATACGGCAGTAAACAAATTGGAAGCTTTATTCATATAGTACAACCAGTTTGTAAAAAGCCTCATTTAGGTTTTCCGAATTCTGCATTTAACCTGGCTTGCCGGATTGATGAAGTTTCTCAATTATACCTGCTATTAATTGGCGGCCAATTGCCTCAACTGTTCTTCGCTTCAATTACCGTTTTCAAAAACGATGGGATTTATTAGAAAATCCGACAAGCAGGACAGGAGTATTACATTTTGGGATTTCAAGCTATTTTGAAATTTATTGGGATCAACCCTAAAAGTTGTGGGGAAGTAAAATAATCTTGACCTTTGCATTTTAAGAA
>NZ_BAAGXU010000054.1:0-1145 GCF_054779675.1 Emticicia fontis | reverse complement strand
TGTGGTGGTTCAATAGAAACGCTACATCTAGCAAGCAGATAAAATTTGTATTTTTCTAATTTTCCTAAATTGGACTGCCCTTTATTTTGGGCAGTCTTTTCTGTTTTTTGTAAGACTGTACCCTAATGTACTCTTTAGAAGAATCATAGCCTTCTTCAACATTTTCCCAGAAAGGAGTAATAGCTGATCTCTCAACTACAATATCCATAGGAGTTTTATTATTTAACGAACTGTGAGGACGATACCAATTGTAGTGAAATTGCCATTGTTCTAATAAAAATGGTAAGTCTTTATCTTTCAGGTCTACTTGTTGTAGATAAAACTCTTGTAAGTCAGTCTGCTGACTTCGTTCTACTTTTCCATTTAAGTGTGGTGAACGAGGTTTAATAGGACGAAATTTGATACAATATTCTTTGAGCTTTTCTTGAAATGAATAAGCGAAAAACTCTTGCCCTCTATCAGTCTGAACTCGCTGAACAGGGAATGGCATTTGTTCAACTACTCTTTCTAGGAAGTGAATAGAATTTTTTGCCGTTCTGCGAGAGTACATCCCTAGTACCCTAAATCTGCTACAATCATCAATGGCAGTATATTGATAACGACCAGTTGTAATTTTACAAACATCCATTTGTATTCGTTCGCCAGGAATGCTTCTACTATACCTGATAAACGGAGTGTTTTTACGATACCGTTTTAAAGGTTCTGTTGCATAGTGTTTTAATATTCTTCCAACTGTAGAAGGAGAAACTTTAAGATTATGAATTCTTAGAAGATGGGAGCAAATTCGCATTTTACCGTATTTAAACTCCTGTCTGACTTTCAATACTAGATTTTCAATAGATGTATCAATTTTTTGGAGAGCTAATCTATGAGGCCTTTTTGATTTGTCCTCTAAGTCTTTTTCTCCATCATCAGATTGTCGTTTAATCCATCTTTGTAAAGTACTTCTAGCAATGCCACATTTAAGAGCAGCTTTGCTTATTGACCCGCAAGAATAATAGATTTCTAACCATTTTTTTCTGGCTTGTGCCTTTGTAGATAACTTAGTCATGACCATATAATTTAGACTAAATTACTAAAAGAATAGAAGAATTTCAAGATAGCTAAATCCTACCCAACTGTAGCGAATCTATTGAACCTTCACA
>NZ_BAAGXU010000053.1:1984-2630 GCF_054779675.1 Emticicia fontis | reverse complement strand
CCCTCCGCCACTGGCTTGTCTTGTGACACTTGTGGTTGTACAACTTAGGTTGGTCGTGCCTGTGATACTTGCACTTGGTGGGGTGGTGCTTTGGGTCACACTTGTCGTCGCTGTGGCGGTACAGCCATTTGTGCCCGTTACCGTTAATGTATAAGTGCCTGGACTTGTGATAGTTGCTGTGGCATTTGTCCCTAAACCATTTGACCATAGGTAGGTTCCTCCGCCACTGGCTTGCCTTGTGACACTCGTGGTTGTACAACTTAGGTTGGTCGTGCCGGTGATATTTGCACTTGGTGGCGTTGTGCTCTGCGTGACACTTGTCGTTGCAGTGGCTGTACAGCCATTTGTGCCCGTTACCGTTACTGTATAAGTGCCTGGACTTGTGATAGTTGCTGTGGCATTCGTCCCTAATCCATTTGACCATAAATAAGTCCCTCCGCCACTGGCTTGCCTTGTGACACTCGTGGTTGTACAACTTAGGTTGGTCGTGCCTGTGATACTTGCACTTGGTGGGGTGGTGCTTTGGGTCACACTTGTCGTCGCTGTGGCGGTACAGCCATTTGTGCCCTTTACCGTTACTGTATAAGTGCCTGGAATAGTGATAGTTGCTGTGGCATTCGTCCCTAATCCATTTGACCATAGGTAG
>NZ_BAAGXU010000053.1:770-1827 GCF_054779675.1 Emticicia fontis | reverse complement strand
CGTTACCGTTACTGTATAAGTGCCTGGACTTGTGATAGTTGCTGTGGCATTCGTCCCTAAGCCATTTGACCATAAATAAGTCCCTCCGCCACTGGCTTGTCTTGTGACACTCGTGGTTGTACAATCCAGATTCGTTGTACCTGTGATACTTGCACTTGGTGGCGTTGTGCTTTGAGTCACACTTGTGGTCGCTGTGGCGGTACAGCCATTTGTGCCTGTCACAGTTACCGTATAAGTACCCGGAATGGTAATGGTTGCTGTCGCATTCGTCCCTAAGCCTGATGACCATTGGTAAATATCTCCACCACTTGCTGTTCTGGTTACACTTGTAGTTGTACAAGTCAAATTATCTGTGCCTGTGATACTTGCACTTGGTGGCGTTGTGCTTTGAGTCACACTTGTGGTCGCTGTGGCGGTACAGCCATTTGTGCCTGTCACTGTTACTGTATAAGTACCCGGAATTGTGATGGTCGCTGTCGCATTTGTTCCTAATCCATTTGACCATAGGTAGGTTCCTCCGCCACTGGCTTGTCTTGTGACACTCGTTGTTGTGCAACTTAGGTTGGTCGTGCCTGTGATACTTGCACTTGGTGGGGTGGTGTTTTGAGTCACACTTGTGGTTGCTGTGGCAGTACAGCCATTACTTCCGGTTACTGTTACCGTATATGTACCCGGAATGGTGATGGCCGCTGTCGCATTCGTCCCTAAGCCTGATGACCATAAATAAGTTCCTCCGCCACTGGCTTGCCTTGTGACACTCGTGGTTGTGCAACTTAGGTTGGTCGTGCCGGTGATACTTGCACTTGGTGGCGTTGTGCTTTGGGTCACACTTGTGGTCGCTGTGGCAGTACAACCATTACTTCCGGTTACTGTTACCGTATAAGTACCCGGAATGGTGATGGTCGCTGTCGCATTCGTCCCTAATCCATTTGACCATAAGTATGTCCCTCCGCCACTGGCTTGTCTTGTTACACTCGTGGTTGTACAACTTAGGTTGGTCGTGCCTGTGATACTTGCACTTGGTGGCGTTGTACTTTGAGTCACACTTGTGGTTGAG
>NZ_BAAGXU010000053.1:0-760 GCF_054779675.1 Emticicia fontis | reverse complement strand
GCTCTGCGTGACACTTGTCGTTGCAGTGCCTGTACAGCCATTTGTGCCTGTCACTGTTACTGTATAAGTACCCGGAATAGTGATGGTCGCTGTCGCATTCGTCCCTAATCCATTTGACCATAAATAAGTCCCTCCGCCACTGGCTTGTCTTGTGACACTTGTGGTTGTGCAACTTAGGTTGGTCGTGCCTGTGATACTTGCACTTGGTGGCGTAGTGCTCTGCGTGACACTTGTCGTTGCAGTGCCTGTACAGCCATTTGTGCCTGTCACTGTTACAGTATATGTACCCGGAATGGTGATGGTCGCTGTCGCATTTGTTCCTAATCCATTTGACCATAAATAAGTCCCTCCGCCACTGGCTTGCCTTGTGACACTCGTTGTGGTACAATCCAGATTCGTTGTACCTGTGATACTTGCACTTGGTGGGGTTATGCTTTGCGTGACACTTGTCGTTGCAGTGGCGGTACAGCCATTTGTGCCTGTTACTGTTACCGTATAAGTACCTGGAATAGTGATGGTCGCTGTCGCATTTGTCCCTAAGCTATTTGACCATAGATAAGTTCCTCCGCCACTGGCTTGCCTTGTGACACTCGTTGTGGTACAACTTAGGTTGGTCGTGCCTGTGATACTTGCACTTGGTGGCGTTGTGCTTTGGGTCACACTTGTGGTCGCTGTGGCGGTACAGCCATTTGTGCCTGTCACTGTTACCGTATAAGTACCCGGAATGGTGATGGTCGCTGTCGCATTCGTCCCTAATCCA
>NZ_BAAGXU010000052.1:74880-229788 GCF_054779675.1 Emticicia fontis | reverse complement strand
CTTAAAATGCAAAGGTCAAGATTATTTTACTTCCCCACAACTTTTAGGGTTGATCCAAAAAGGGGTTATTTTGCGAAAAAATAATTACTTGGATATAACGCTACTATCATTACTATTGCCTGAAGGCATTTTAGAATACTTTGAATTAACTAATGTTATAAAGAAGGAAGATTCTTAGACTAGCCGTCCGCCTATCTATTTTTATCAGAAAAGAATCTACCTCACCAAGAATATCAATCTGACCAACTACAATCTAAGGGGTTCTTTAATGAAGAAACTGTGCGTGATTTTCCATTTTGCTGTAAAGCGTATTATCTGCAAATTAAACGTAGAAAATGGTTGAATCTTACGACAGTAAAAACAGTTTATAGAAACTGGGAAATGGTAGCTAATGGCACTCGAATGACTAAGGAATCCGCCACTTTTTTATCGGAACGCCGACCGAAAGGACTTGGTAGATAATACACCCATTAGTTGTAAAACACTAGGAGAATTTTATGGGTTAGACGGCAAGCGATTCCAGGAGCAGTATGTGAATCATCTAAGTGATTACAGGAGTTGGCAACAAACTTCTCATGCAGAAGATTGGTTGTTGTTTGCTGAGAACATGGGCGAATATCTATCAATAGATGAGACCAGCTTATCACAAGGAGACAGGTTGAGAAAACAGCCTTTAATTCTTTCAATAGCATTGCCAGAACAATCCAGAACCATTATGAGAAAATCCTCAACTTTTTTGACAGAAGAAGTACGAACGCATCAGCAGAATCATTTAATGCAAAAGTCAAGGCTCTAAGAAACCAATTCAGGGGTGTAAGAAATCTTACTTTCTTCCTCTTTAGACTCGCCAAGATTTATGCTTAGTCCCCAACTTTTTCGCTTGAGCCAAACAATTTCAAGTAAACACCGTTAAATAAATATACATTAACGTATATATGTAGATGAATTAATTTATATTTTACATTTGTAGCCGTACACTTTTTTACTGCGATTTACTTGACAATGTTTTGATTTTTTTTGCTTTTTCTCATCTAAAAAGTATGTCATATGTTTTAAAATAGACTTTTAGAGAAGATTCGCCAAATCAGAAAGTTGCTAAAAGAGTTATTGTAAAAGTTTTCAAAATAGTAAAAAGAAAAAGTGTACGGTTACAAAATCTTTTTACGCAAAATCAATAAAAAGAATAAAAGTTTATACAGCCCCTTAATCAAATTATTGTAGAAATGATTTATTCTCTGGTACATATTTTTCTTTATTTCAAGGAACAGGCTAATTTTGAGCAACACATTATATGAATATTTTATTGAAAATTGAACTTAATCACTTATTGAATGTCCATGAAAAATAATTTCAAATTTTTAGTCAGACTATTTGCTTCCTGCTTATTTGCTGTAAATGCTACGGCACAAGTGACTGATACTCTGCCGGCCAGGCATCTCACTTTATTTAATAAAGCAATTGACCAGCCAATCCAACGGCACAAGTGGGAAATAAATATCAATCTGATTCCTTTGTTTAAACTACAATCTGCTGACAATTGGAGTTACCCTTATCTAATCAAGCGGAATATCATTAGGGGTACTAATCCTGGAGCAATACGCTTCATGGTCACTCCATACTTTCTTGGAAAAAACCAATCCTTTTTTGGTGATAACAATATCAAATTAGTAAATCCCGTAGGAAACTATTTTCGCCCAGCCGCCACCCTTGGTTATGAATGGCAGAAAATCAGAGGAAGATTCGTGTTTTTCTATGGGGCAGACATTGGCTGGAGGGCAGAAATAAACAAATTTCGTGACGACAATGCAAAAAAAACTGATGAGAATGGCATTGATATCACAGGCAAACTCAGTAATAAATACATTCAAAATGCAGTGATGTTATCTCCTTTAATGGGTGCAAAGTATTATCTAAATCATCGTTTTGCTATTTCACTCGAAAGTCAGATAAGGCTGCTTTATTCGAAGAAAGTTCAAACCATTTCTTTTAATAGAAAGCAGATTTCAAAGGAAGTTTTCAAAGAATCGGAAATTGCCTCTTTTGGATATTTTGTATTGAATTTTAGTTACAATTTATAAATCATAAACCAAAACAAAGCAGCTAAAGGCAAAAAAGGCAGTATTGTAGCCATTGTAGCAGGTACTAATGCAGAAACAATCATTGAAGTGCTGCAGAAAATACATTTCAATCTTCGTAAGAAAGTCAAAGAAATTACTCTGGATATGGCAGCTAATATGGAACTAATCGCTAAAAGAACTTTCCCTAATGCTACCCGAGTAACCGACTACGCGTCCCGGATAGCTTCCATGTACAAAAGCTCGCAATAGAAGCCTTACAGGAAATCAGAATCAAACACAGGTGGGAAGCATTAGACGCTGAAAATGATGCTATTGAATTGGCTAAGAAGACTGATATAGAATAGGTCCCAAAAGTTCTTCCGAATGGAGACACTATCAAGCAATTATTAGCCAGAAGCAGGTATGTCTTGTATAAAAAAGAAAATGACTGGACAGAGAATCAGAAGCAAAGAGCCACTTTGTTATTCGAATTGTATCCTGCTGATATTAAACAGGCTTACGGTTTAACCATGAGTCTTTCTTATATATTTGAAAACACCAATGACATATTATATGGTTTAACAAGACTGGCTAAATGGCATGAGAAAGTCAGGCACGCAGGTTTCAAATCATTTAATACAGTAGCTCGCTCAATTCAAAATCATTATAAGACAATCGTAAACTTCTTTGAGAATAGAAGCACGAATACTTCTGCTGAGTCTTTTAATGCCAAGATTAAGGCCTTCAGAAGTCAATTTAGAGGAGTGAAGAATATCTCTTTCTTTTTGTATAGACTTACTGAAATCTATGCTTAACACTACTCACCCCACAGGTTTTAGACTTGATCCAAACTACAGGCTATATCAGGAAACCATTTCCCTTTCTTTAACTGATAAGTTATTAGGCTTTAAAATGATAATTGTTAGAATACCCCATACGGTAATCAGAAAACCCATAGTATTTGCTAATGCCTGATCTGAAAAATCTGCCATGAAGGCAATATCAATCGTTGCATGAAATATAGCACACATCAGAATACTGGCTCTTGAAGAGTTATAAATCCATGTCAGTAGAATACTTCCGGTAAGCAAACTAAAAAACCATCCAAAGGCTCCGCCAATACCCATTGCCATAAAAGATGGGCGGTAGAAAAATAAAGGCCAATGCCAAAAAGCCCAGAAAAAGGTCAGAATGATGCTCGCTGTTAAGGCATTACTTTTGGCCTGAAGCCTTGGTAAGGCAAAACCTCTCCAACCTACTTCTTCTCCAAATCCAAAGAAAATCAGGTTATAAATAAAAAAGATGATAATATTAAAATCTGGAAATTCTTTAGCCACAAATAGTGCTGATAAATTGACGGGTGTCTGATAAATAAGATTATTGATGAGCGCAGCAAGAAAAGCCAACAAAAAAGGGCTGAATAAAGCAATCAGAAGATAAATAATCGGTTTTGTCTGAAAGCACTGTTTCAACAAGCGTTTTAAACCATCGTTTTTTAAATAAATCCAGGTTGTCAGGACGGAAGCCAGCAAAGGTCCTAAGCCACCTAAAGCATGGTGATAAGGTAAAACGGGAAGGTTATTGAGTCCGATTAAATGACCATACAAAGGAAACCAAATCAACCAGCTAATAAAGTAACTGAGTCCGAAAAAAGTGATTAACTGTTTCATAAAAGAGAATTATCTGACAAAAAAAAATTGTATAGATTTTAAACAAGTTCAGGAATAGAGATTCAGGCTCATATTCAACCTTTGAATTACTCTTTAATTGTGATTCATGGTATGTGCACCGATGTGTCAAAATTA
Source organism: Emticicia fontis (assembly GCF_054779675.1). Taxonomy (NCBI): domain Bacteria; kingdom Pseudomonadati; phylum Bacteroidota; class Cytophagia; order Cytophagales; family Leadbetterellaceae; genus Emticicia; species Emticicia fontis. The sequence continues at coordinate 225,926 of NZ_BAAGXU010000052.1, read as the reverse complement.
GCATACCTGTATATGATAAAAACTAATAGAAATCATAATAAAATGTGATTTTACTCACCACTTTGCTCTACTGATACCACCCTTTTGGGCTTCTTCTCGTCTATGTTTTTGAAACCGATAAATTATTTTCCAAAATAATCACCAATATGAATAGAAGAGGATTCGTGGTAGTTAGCGTATGGCTAACGGTAATTTTTATTTTTCATTCCTGCAAGACTGATGACATACTAAAAACCCCTGGTATTTCAGCACTTAATTGTTCAGAAGTTACATTTTCGGCAACAGCCACCAGCGGGGTATCTTACACAGCTACAGCGAGCGTGCCTTATACTGGCGGAAATGGGATTGCTTATCCCGCAGGTACTGCGGTTGCCTCAACAGGTGTAACAGGTCTGACAGCAACTTTAACAGAAGGCACTTTAGCTAATGGAAACGGATCAGCGAGCTATGTCATTACGGGTACACCTAATATAGCCGGAACAGCGAGTTTCTCGATAGAATTAGGTGGACAATCGTGTACCTTAGCTCTACCTGTTTTACAGTCTAAAGCCAGTGTTTCTACCCTGACTGGTACAATTACTCCAACTACGGGTACCAGTGGTACTGCTTACACAGGGACTATTACCCTGGATTATACCGGAGGGAATGGCGGTACTTATGAGGCTTCAACTGCCTCATCAACAGGTGTTGAAGGGCTTACAGCAACCTTAGCCGCAGGCACTCTGGCAAATGGTTCAGGCAAGCTTACTTATGCTATTTCGGGCACTCCCACCTCGGCTGGTACTGCTACCTTCAATATCAGCTTTGGAGGGCAAACATTTACTCTTACCTTGTCGATAGCTGCTGGTACTACTGGCACAGCTAATCAGGCTAAAGATACGGTCGTGATTGTTTATTCAGCCACAAGTGCCGCTGTAAACAACGCTTTTGCCAGTGACGGGGTCACTGTGGCCTCTAATGGAGCTGATGTGACCGTAACGTCTAAAAATATCACCAAAGAAATTGTCTATCTGCTTTCAGGAACAGCTACCAAGGGTAGTTTCAAGATTTATAGTGAATATAAGTTTAATATTACCTTGAAAGGCGTGAGCCTGACCAATAGCACAGGGCCAGCCATCAACATTCAATCAGGTAAAAAAGCTACCATCAATATATTAGCGGGCACAACTAACAATCTGGTAGACGGCGCTACTTATGCCACAAGCACTGAAGACCAGAAAGGTACATTCTTTAGTGAAGGACAATTGAGTTTTATGGGTACAGGTACACTGAATGTAACCGGAAACAGCAAGCATGCCATTGTATCTGACGACTATATTGCTATCAGTGAGAGTAATATTATCGTGAAATCGGCAGTGAAAGATGGCATTCATGCCAATGATTACTTTACGATGGATAATGGAACAGTAAATGTAACGGCCTCAAGCGATGGGATTGTGGCAGAAGAAGGCTATATTACTATCAATGGAGGCTCAATAACTGTTAATAGTGTTGACGATGGTATCACGGCACCATATGATGGCACAGATACCTCTATCAATCCTTATGTTCTTATTAAAGGCGGCACGATTAAAGTAACTACTACCGGAGAAAAAGGCAATGCCATTAAGAGTGCTGGTTATACTTCAATCGGTACGGCCGATGCGGTAACCTTAACCGTAGGAGGTAAAGGTGCGAAGGGGATTAAAACCAATGGAGATTTTACACTGTCGGCAGGTACGGTAAAAATTACAGTTTCAGGAGCGGCTTATTATGTAACTGCTGATGCCGATATTGCTGCCTCAGCCGGAATTAACTGTGATAAAAATCTGGCTATTAAAGGCGGGAATCTAAATATTACCAATACCGGAGCCGGAGGAAAAGGAATAACCGTAGATGGCACAGCTACCATTAGCGGAGGCACGACCACTATCTCTGCAACGGGCTCTACTTATACCTATAATAGCGCGAATACCAGCGAGGCCAAAGGCTTTAAAAGTGATGGTGCTTTCACTATTACCAATGGAGAACTGAACATTGCTGCTACTGATGATGGGATAAAATCTGAAACCTCTGTTACCATCAGTAATGGAACAATTAATGTTACCAAGTCAAGAGAAGGGATAGAGGCGCCCATTATTACTTTTGATGGTGGGATAACCAATGTTGTGGCTTCCAATGATGGGATTAATGTAACAAAAGGAACCGTTTCGGGAGGCACTGAGTCTAATGATGGTAGTAATCTGTTTATCAATAATGGAATTATTATCGTATCAGGTAGTGATGCCATCGATAGTAATGGAAATATTACAATCAAAGGTGGAACGACGATTGTATGCGGGCCAACCAATTCGCCGGAAGAAGGCATTGATGTAAATGGTACTTTTCTGGTAAATGGCGGAACATTGATTGTTGGGGGCTCTAGCTCAAATATGACAAAGGCCATGAATGCGGCCTCTACGCAAGTAAGTATGTATCTGAAAACCAGTAGCCAGTTAGCCGCCAGTTCTCTATTGCATATAGAAAATGCTTCGGGAACAGAGATAGTTACATTCAAGCCTAAAAATGCGGTTTATTATTTCCATTTTTCGTCGCCTGGTTTAGCCAAAAACACGCAATATAAAGTTTATTATGGCGGTAGCTATACAGGCGGCAATTTTGTAGGTAATTCTTCGGGATGGGGTCTATATACAGGTGGCACTTATTCTAATGCAGGAGGAACATTGAAAACCACAACCACTACCTCTAGTACTAATACCGTAAATACCATAAGTTTCTAGGAAATACAGGTTAGTAATAAGGGAAAGACTGTCTCAAAAGGGCAGTCTTTTTTATTATTTTCATTTACTACACAAATTGTAGAGATACCATTACACAAAATGACTATAACTTTGTAACAGAATCCCAAAGGTGTTATAAATCACACCGCTATTATATCCACATATTTTACCACACACTTTTATGAAATCCGCTCAACTCGAATTATTCGAGTTATTTGTGAACAGAGACGAGAGAGAAAGAAGAGAGAAGTTTGGACAAGCCAGTGTATCTTACCAGCAGGCATCGTCCATTTTAACAGCAAGCAAAGGTGCTATGGCCGATTTTGATTTTACGCTTAATCCATACTCCGGATGCACTTTTGCTTGTAGTTATTGTTACGCGGCTTTTTTTACAAAAACAGATGAAGAACAAAATAGCTGGGGGCGTTGGGTAAGGGTAAAAGAAAATGCCTTGCAGTTATTGATGAAGTTCAGAAGAAGACCTTTGTATAATAAGTCTATTTATATGAGCAGTGTAACAGACCCTTATCAACCTATAGAACGGGAGCTGGAACTCACCAAAAGTCTTTTGCAGGAATTAATCAAATATCATCAGGTTAGGCTGGTCGTACAAACCAGAAGTCCATTGGTAGTAAGAGATATTGACTTGTTTAAACAGTTTCATTCGATTCAGGTAAATATGTCTGTCACAACTGATACGGAAGAGGTCAGGAAAGTTTTTGAGCCGGTTTGTTCATCCATAGAAATGCGTTTAAAGGCGATTCAGCAAGTGCGTGAGGCAGGGGTAAATGCCTGTATCTCATTATCTCCCCTTTTACCAATTCATAATGCCGAACATTTTGCACAAAGGTTGCTAGACACTGGCGTTTCGAAATATTATTTGAATAGCTTTCACATGAACAATAGCAAGTTTGTATCAGGCACGCGTGAGGGGGCTATCAAACTGGTAAATGATTTGGGGTGGAATGATTATAAGCTCAACGAAACAGTGCTTAAACTGAAAGAACGCTTGCCTATCCTAAAGGTGGGCGGGTGTTAAGTTGCGTTCATTGCCATGATATATTCTTTACTCTTCTGGCATAACTACTTCAAGGGCAGCAGGGAGGATTTCTACTTTCAGATCCTGAATTTTTCCGAGATATTCTCCATCAATCTGAAAATGTGCTTTTTTTCTTGAATGCATCGATAAAGAAGTAGCCTGAAAAACCTCGGTTTTATCCAGATCATATGCCGCATGTGTAAAAACCATTTTGAAAACCTCGCGGATAGATATTTTTTTAATCACCACTACTTCAAATAATTCATCATCCAATCGCCCAACCGGATTAATCACTGCACCTGTGCCGTATCTGGTGGCATTGGCAATGACTATCATTTCAGCCTCCATTTTTACCGTTTTTTTGTCAATGCGCATACTTATCTCCATTTTCGGGTTTTGCGTCAGCACTTTCATTGAAGCAATAAAATAGCCCCACATTCCCCGTATCTTCTGGTTTTTAAACGTTTTCATAGCATAGGCATTCAGCCCAATGTCACTTAAATGGATACAAAGCTCTCCATTGATATTGGTTAAGTGGATTTTCTTTGAGAAGCCCCTGGCAATCACATCAAGCGCATTGTTTGCATTGATATTAAATTCGGAAGCCATTCCATTGGCTGAGCCTGCCGGAAAAATCCCTAATTTGATAGGGGTATTGAGCAGGCACTCGGCCACCAATTTTATGGTACCATCGCCTCCAACGCCCACTACCTGATCGGGTGCAAATAACTTAATCTGCTCTTTTATAGTTTCTATATTACAGTTCTTCGTCAGTTCATAAATCTGAATGACATGAGGCTTAGATTTAAAATAATCGGTTATTAGCTCAGACCAATTAGTGTTACTGGGCCCTGAACCAGGATTAACTATAAATAGTATTTTAGCAGTAGTTTGTGGAATCATGGAAAATAAAAATTCAGACGCTTTTGTAAAAGTATATCATGGCTACGGACACACCCATAATCTGGTGGTATATGGCCATGTGCTGGCGGGCAAGCCCGCCAAGACAGATCAATTCAGTGATAATCTTCTTGTAAATACGATTCAGTTGGTTAAGCTGTTTTTCGTCAAACCTCTCCCCAATATGCGTGTAAATCTGCAATGGGGAAATCAACAGCTCTATAGTACAACCGAATCGGATGGTTTTTTTAAGTTTGAATGGCAATCTGACACCGAAGTGGCTGCCGGATGGCATGAGATAACTATTCATCTAATAAATGAACAAAACGAGCCAATTGTTTCGGGACAGGGTAAAATTTTTGTACCACACTCCACTCAATATGGTTTTATATCTGATATTGATGATACTGTGCTCGTTTCTCACTCTGCCGATACCGGGAAAAAACTACGTACCATGTTTACCAAAAACCCACGTAGCCGGAAGACGTTTGCCGATGCAGTAAAATTTTACCAGTTGCTTTCACTGGCTCATACAAGCCCTGATTTACTCAACCCATTCTTTTATGTTTCAAGCAGCGAGTGGAATTTATATGATTATCTGAATGAGTTTTTCAAACATAATGACCTGCCTAAAGGCGCTTTTTTACTGAATCAGATAAAAAAATGGTATCAATTGCTAAAAACTGGTCGAACCAAACATGAAGGAAAACTGGTGCGGGTGATACGAATCTTACAGGCATTTCCGAAGCAGAAATTTGTCTTGCTGGGTGATAATTCACAAAGAGATCCGGAAATTTATACAAGCATCGCCAACAAATATAGCGAGCAGATTGCAGCCATTTATATCAGAAATATCAGTGAGGAAAAAGAACATTCAACTTTAGAAATGTTGAATACTATTTACAATAAAAATATACGTACCTGCCAGTTTAAGCATACGGATGAGGCTATTGCGCATGCTAGGGGGATTGGGTTGTTGAGGTAGAAAGTATTAGAAATTAAACTAGTGAATGATTTAGGCTGGAATGAACGTGAACTTAATCAGGCAGTAGTTACCCTGAAAAATCATTTGCTTCAGTTTAGGATTTTGGGAATTTTTAGGGTTGTAATTATGAATGGTTTTGATATATCGGAAGATAGTTAAACCAAACTTGCTATCATAAATTTTGAAACCACCAAAATATAACCGCTAAATAACAAAAATACCGTTGAATAATTTTCAATGTCAATTATCGTTTTAATTTTTCAATAAAGTAGTATATTTGTTCCGTAAAACAATATTTGTCAGTACTAAAAAACACTTAACTCATGAAAAAAATATTTTCAACTTCGTTCCGCTGCTATTTGTGCCATTTCTAATTTGCTATTGACTAAAGTATTGCTGTGTCTAATTTTTCTTTATTCAACTATTTCAATGGAAATACGTATTTTCCATCTTAAGTAACGAAGATACATCCGTTTGATTTTGAGAAAGTTAAATCTCTTTTCTAATAAAGTTTAATAACAAAGCAATTCTTCTTTAGCTACCAGGAATGGATATCTATTTTTAATTGGGATTCCTTTTATTATTTAATTAAGCAGTATCGAACTTTCTTTTGATATAGGCTATTGCTATTGCGCCTAATTTTAAAGAAGATAGCATTTCTATGTTATAAAAATGACTAAAACCTCTCTTTTTACTATAATTATAGTAAGTATATTATCCAAAAATTTAAGTGCACAAACTTCTGACTTAGGAAAAATTAAAACTGAGAATGGTAATCCACCAGTTTATTTAGCTATTGGTTCTTCATTGTCTGCCGGTGTTCGAAATGATGGAATATATAAAGAATCTCAATTGACTTCATTTCCAAATTTGCTAGCTCAACAGATGGGTGTAAGAGATTTTAAACAGCCACTAATTGAAACAGCTTTAACAGGAACAAAGAAAACTATTACTCTAAATGGTATTTTAAGATTTGCACCGGATATGCAACAACTCTTGGATGATTCAAAACCCGAAGTAAAACTGCCAAAAACTTCTACCGAATTAAATAATTGGTCAGTTCCTTATTTAAAAGTAATGAATATAGATGTAAAAGCAAATGAACCAAGCGCTTTCTTACCTGCATTTGATTTAAAACAATACCAACATCTAAATCGCTTATTAGATGGTAAGGATGAAGGTGAGACTTCTTACATTGAGCTTTTGAATAAGCAGATCAAAAAAGTAGATTTCTTTACTTACGAAATAGGAATGTATGATTTTGTGTCTTATTACACAAACGGAGGTTTCGGCCAACAAATTAGTTTTTTAACACAAGCAAGAGAAGGCTATTATCCTGAAAATAAGGTTCTTGATTTATTGCTTTCTAAAGGAGCTAAGGGTGTAATAGCTAACATTCCTGATATAATGAAATTTCCATTATTTCATTACTATACTTTTGAAAATTTAGAGTCCAAAGTAGGAAATATATTTATTGAAAGACTGGGAAAAAATAGCGTGCGCTTAGCAGAACAGCGAGATATTTTTTTACCCTCTGAGTCAATTAGTAACTTGATAGATGATAAAGCTATTAAATCAAAAGGCTTATCTCCTGACCAGCCTATCGAGGATAATGAAGTATTGGGCTGGGAAGAACAAATAAATGTAGATTATTATAATCGTACACTCTCTATGCTTGCAAATCAACATAAATTACCAATTGTAGATCTGTATAGTTTATATGAAAAAATATTAAAGGGTAATTATGTAACTGAAGACGGAGTTAAAGTTAATCCTTTATTTCCTAATGGCAATTTCTTCTCAGCAGATGGAATAAACCCTACTGCTTTAGGCCAAGCTATTATTGCTAATGAATTTATTAAGACTATTAATTCTTTTTACAATTCTAAAATCCCTTTGGTTAATACAACAAATATTAAATAACATTTTTTATTTTTAATACTAACACCATGCAAAAAGCATATAGATTTTTTACTCTCTCTTTAGGATTGATGCTTAATATTTTTGCAGCTTTTTCTCAAGGAACACCAGCAACAAACCCTGAAATTTCTTGGCCAGTTGATTATGCGGTTTTTCAACGAACAACAACATCTGCTGGAACTGGAGGTTCTGCAAATGTAACTATTGCAGGACAAATTTATAATAACTCTGTAATGACGTATAAAATTCAACCTTTGGACCTAACTGGGGCTCCAACAGCAACTCCGGCAACAGAGTATAATATAACGACATCTTCAGGTCATCATGTTCAAAATCTTGGTACATCAACATCAAGTATTTTTTATTTTACTGTAAGTGTTAATACTGGATGGTATTTATTAACTATTAAAGATGGTTCAAATAGAACGACTAGTAAAAAATTTGGCGTTGGTGAAGTATTTGTGATTGCAGGTCAATCAAATGCTCAGGGAGTTAATACTGGACCCACCAATGTTTCTGCGACAATTTCTAATTATGATTGTGTAGTTGCATGTAAAAATCAAGAAATGGCTGTAAACAATGGTACAGGCAATTATTCTTCTATAGGGTTACCTGTTATGGGTCCATTGAATAATAGCAATCCTATTTTAGCACCTAATGGAAATAGACCTTGGTTTTATCAAAGTTTAGGTAATCAAATAGCTACAAGAGAGGCAGGTAAAATAATCCCTGTTGCATTTTTCAATACAGCAGTAGGTGAAACGAGCATTGATAATTGGAAAAACTCTATGGATAGAACAAAATCTATGTTCTCTTCAAATTATACTAATCCAATGGTACCTGGAACGACTGTAAATCAAATGAGGCCTTGGGGTCACGATATTGATGATAGATATCCTTACATTAACTTAAAAAATGTACTAAGTTTTTACGGAAATCTTTTTGGCGTAAGAGCTGTACTATGGCATCAAGGGGAATCAGAAACAAAAAATTTGCTATCTAAAATACGCCCAAATGAATTTGCTGCAATTGTATGGGATGCTTCAGCAAATAGTGGAACTGGAGGCCAATCAATATCTTATTATAGTGGCTATGATATAACCACTTACGCAACTAAACTGAACGCTCTTATCACCGAAACACGTAGTTATTTGCCTAATCTACCTTGGGCAATTTGTAAAGTATCTCTCACTTCTGAAACAAAAGTCAGTAACAATACACTTTATACAAATATTACAAATAATAGTGGTACATTATACGTTCCTGGTATCGGCAATTCATCAACAGGTTCTTCCGTTATAGAACAGCAAACATCTGTTTTAGGCACTTCAAATGTTTCTTGGGCGTCTCAAAATTCAGATACATATAATAATCCTACATATAGAATAAGTGATGGAACACATTTAAATGAAACAGGTCTAGCTTCTATCGCAAATGAAATTGCTGGAAATATGACTAATACTGATAACGTTTCGGGAATATTAAACAAACCTGCTATACCTCCAAAGCCTATAATGAAAATAACTTTGTCAAGAACAGGCGCTTATACTTATAATGTTACTGCTAGTAATACTACAACTCCTGTATACTTTAGATGGGTGTATTCAAACATTTTTCAACCAGTAAGCTTTAACCAGCAGTGGAGCAGCGGAACAAGTACATATACTATTCAGGCCCCAAGTTCTTATATGTGTTATGGAAAGGATGCCGCAGGAAATATTTATATAAGCCCTTACTTTTGGCCGGCAGCAGGTACAGGAGCAAGAGTAGGAGTAAGTTCAGAGAATATAAATAATAGCAGTGCTTATCCAAACCCAATAGAAGAAAATAAAGTACTAACTATTGCGTTTAATTTAGAAAAGGAATCTCCTGTCAAATTGATAATTTATACTAATAAAAATGAAATTCTTGAAGAAATTTCAGAAGATAAAGTTTCAGCAGGAGTACAAAACTTCAGTATTCCTTTACAGAGTCTTAAATTACAAAAAGATTTTGAATTCATATATTATCGACTTATCACAAACAGTCATAATGAAACTAAGAAAATTCTAATTACAAAATAATCTCATTTTAGGCTGTCTTTCCAAAGACAGCCTAACTACAAACTATTAATATCATGAAAACTTTGTTGTATTCCGTTATTCTATTTTCACTATTACTAGCATGTAAAGATAATAGCGTTGGATTAAATGATTCTGACTTAGTCAGCGTCCCTGATCGTATTTTTGAGCAAGCATTAGTCAATTTTAAAATAGACTCAGATGGTTTAGTAAATGGAAAAGTTCAATACAGCGATGTTAAAAATATTGATACTTTAAAAATAAGAGGACAACATATTTTAAATATGAAAGGAATTGAAGCTTTTACAAATCTAAAATATCTTGATTGTTCTGCTGGCGTTTTGGATACCTTGGATGTAAGTAAAAATACAAATCTTCAATATTTAAACTGCTCAGGTTATATGGGAGGTAGACCAATAAAAAGTTTGATTTTGGGTAACAATGGTAAATTGAAAGTTCTTGATTGTAATGATACTTCTATTACTAAAATAGATTTAAGTAAACAAGTAAATCTTTCGGAATTATACTTTTCTGGCAATGATTTTGTTCAACAATTAGATGTTAGTAATAATAAGCAATTAGAAGTTCTCTGGACAGTAGGATCTAAACTTCAAAGCATCTGCTTATATTCATTAGATCAAGTTAGACTTGCTAAGAATTGGCAGCCAACTTTGGGAAATACTACTGCAGAACCTTCAGATTATCCTAAAGGGTATTATAAGGTTTGCCAGTAAAACCATGATATAAAACAAAACATAATATAGTAATAAATTTTCAGTTGTCTTGTTCTGACATAGGATTGTACAAATCTATGTCAGAACAAGACATAATCATTATATAACCACCTCTCCAACAGTATGATTATACCAAAAACCTCCTCAAACACTTTGAAAACACAAGCTTAATTTGGAAATTGGATAAAAATCCACATAACAACTATGGTCATTGAAAAAGGGAAAAAGAAAATCAGAACCGGAAAAGAACTAACCACTAAAGCGGAACCGAGAAAGGTTGACTATATGGTGGGAACCTTTTTGAACGAGGAGTCCGTAAAAATACTAGCCACCAAAATAGACCGGCAAAAAGGTAGACGCTACGGTGACTACCTTTTTGCGGAGGGCGGCGGCAACTGGCAGAAAATCGGTTTATATAAGTTCCAGACCCACTTAAGCATTTTTTGCTTAACTTAGCGGAAAAGTTTTTCAACAAACGCATACCTACCGAAAATTCATGAAACGAACGTTTTGTCTTTTGCTTGCTCTTTTGCCCTTATTGGCTTGTGCCCAAAAAGCTTTAAATTCTGATGTATTAAATGCGATTAATCAGATTGATACCAACCGTATAAAAGCCCATGTGGTATATCTGGCCGACGATAAACTGAAAGGTAGACAGCCCGGCAAAGAGGGGTATATGATGGCCGTAGCGTATATAGAGAAGCAATATAAAGAAATAGGCTTGCAACCTGCCGGAGAAAACGGCAGCTATCGCCAAAAAGTAACGCTCAGAAAAAGCAAACTGAATAAAGATAAAACCTCATTGGTTTTGACCCTACCTAATGGCGATAAAAAGCCTTTGACGCTGGGTACTGATTTTTATGTATATCCGCATCCTGAGCAAAAATCTGTTGATTTTAATGCACCTCTGGCTTTTGTGGGTACAGGTTTTGATGCACCGAAAATCAAGGTTGAGGATTATAAAGGGTTGGATGTAAAAGGTAAAATCGTGATTATTCTGCGTAAAGTACCTGATAATGTTTCGGCTAATGTGAGGTTGCATTTGCAATATCCGGCTACTTTGCAGGAATATGCGGCTAAAAATGGCGCTATCGGAACACTGGTTTGTAGCTATACCAATAATGCCGTTCAATTTAAGGCATTAACTAATAATATGTCGGTCAATGGCATTGGTGCTTCCATTCTGCCTGATGGTAAAAGAGCGAGCTCGGCTTCTGCTTTTGGTGGCAAGATTCAGGTTGCTGGTGGTATCACTGTGGCATTGTTGAAAGAACTCATGCAAGCCGAAGGAGAAGATTTAGATACGATCTGGAAATCGTTGGAAAAAGGCGATTATGTAAGCAAAATCCTGAAAAGCGCAATCAGCGGACATTATGAGTCTACTTTTGACGACATTGAGAGTTATAATGTTATCGGCAAATTTGAAGGTTCTGATCCTAAACTGAAAAACGAGTTTGTGATTCATTCAGGTCACCTCGACCATGTAGGGGTTGGTAAGCCTGTCAACGGTGACTCTATTTATAATGGCGCGCATGACAATGCTTCGGGGGTAGCTTGTGCCTTAGAGATTGCCCGGGCTTATTCAAAACTGGCTACTAAACCTAAGCGCTCGATTGTATTTGCCTTAATGACTGCCGAAGAATTAGGCTTGTTAGGCTCTGGTTATTTCACGGCTTTGCCAACCTTGCCAAAGGATAAGATTGTGGCAGATATTAATACGGATATGCCAACATTGATTGCTCCGTTGGAATCAGTAGCACCACTGGGTGCCGAACATAGTAGTTTATTGAAAGTAGTAGAAGAAGCCGCCAGCTATGTAGGCTTAAATGTAGAGCCAGACCCAGACCCGACCGAAGGGCGTTTTGTGAGAAGTGACCAGTATAATTTTGTGAAAGCGGGTATTCCGGCGCTGCATATTAAGTATGGGTATAAAAAAACTACTCTTGAAAAAAACCTGGCTGAGAAAGTGAAAGTGTGGAGAGAAGCCAATTATCATAAACCGTCTGATGAAGTGAATGATTCTTTTGTGTGGTCGGCAGGAAAGAAATATGCACAGGTAAACCTTCTGGTAAGCTATCTGGTAGCACAGAATCCTGAAAGACCGACATGGAATAAAGGAGATTTTTTTGAGGTAAATATAGGAAAATGATATTTTTGCAGAATCGAACAATCTAATCAATACTAATGGCTCATCACTGCTACTTTAATGGCAAAATCGGCTCGGTAGAGCAAACCAGTGTACATATTACCGACCTTGGGCTACTGCGTGGCTACGGTCTTTTCGATTATTTCCGTACTTACAATGGCCGTCCGTTTCAATGGGATTGGTATTGGGAAAGATACGAGCGCTCGGCAAGGCTTCTGCGATTACCAAACCCGATTCAGAAAGAGGAAGCGTATAAGGTAGTGATGCAATTGATTGAGAAATCGGGCTTGGGAGATTGTGCCATTCGTTTTATTCTGACAGGTGGTTATTCGGAAGATAGTGTTTCGAGTAGCAGTCCGAATTTATTGATTATCAGTGAAGACATTCATCCGGTAAAACCGGAAGAGTATATCAATGGGATAAAAGTAATTGCTTATGACTTTGTGAGAGACTTGCCTGAGGTAAAAAGTACCGATTATAAGCACTTCATGATCTTGCAACAGGACATCAAAGCGGCAAAGGCTTCTGATGTGCTATTTCATAAAAACGGATACATCAGCGAATTGAGCCGCAGTAATGTGTTTATCTTTAAAGATAATACTTTGATTACGCCGGATAGTGATATTCTGAAAGGGATTACGCGCCGCACTACCTTAGCATTAGCGGAAGGTCATTTCAAGATTGAAGAGAGAGGTGTGACATTCACCGAATTATTAGAGGCCGATGAGGTATTCACGACCAGTACTACCAAGCGCGTATTGCCTATTACCAGCGTAGACGATCATGTTTTAGGTTCAGGCAAAATCGGGCAGAAAACACAGTTTTTATTAGACCTGATTAATGAAAAAGTAAAAAATTGGTAAAATTTTACTTTTTTTTCTTTGGCAGACTTGCTTCGTTACTGATAAAATACTACTTTTGCACTCACATTTCAGGATTGACCCATAGTATAAGGGTAGTACAACAGATTTTGGTTCTGTATGTCTAGGTTCGAATCCTAGTGGGTCAACAACAAAAAGAGGTAGTTATTTGATAATCAAGTAATTACCTCTTTTGCTTTTCTGCCCTGTGGCATATTTGTAGCCAATGCACTAAGCATAACATTCATACGTTTAAAATTCAGATTAATCGAACAATTCTTCATCTTAAAATATTCCCCATGAAAAAATTACTCATATTCGCCTTGCTTAGTTGTTTAGGTGGCGCGGCTTATTCACAAACTGATACCCTCACTACTGATAAAGTAGCTGCTTATGTTGACAAGCAAGTAATCGTGAAAGGTGTGGTGGCTGGAGCCAGACGTTTTGAAACTGGAGAGCGAGCACCCTTATTGCTGATAAACCTGGATGAGGCTTATCCTAATACACCATTGACCGTTGTATTATATAAAGAGGTACTAGAAAAAACGAAGATTGATGAGAGTGCCTTAACAGGCAAGAAAGTAATTGCCAGCGGAAAAATCAGCGTCTTCAAAGGCCGTAATCAGTTGGTGATTGAGAAACTGGAGGATTTGAAGATTAGTAATTAGAAACAATAAAGCCACTCCTATTGCTAGCAGTGGCTTTGATTATATCTATTGATCTAATTTTAACCAATCATTAAAGACTCTCTGCGTCTCATTTTACCTGCCGGAATACCGAACATCATTTTGAAACGACGACAGAAATAAGCAGTATCTTTATAGCCTACTTCGTGGCCAATAGCACGGATACTTTTCTTAGAAGTACGTAACAAAGTTACTGCGGCTTCCATACGTTGGTACTCGATATAATCCTGTGGATTGATACCTGTCAACATTTTGAAGTACTGACCTACGTAATCTTCTGATACGTTGGCTACATTGGCTAATTGTTTGTTAGACAAATCACCAGCGAGACTATTTTTGATATAGGTGAAAATATCAATCAAACGAGGGTCTTTGAAATAAGTACTATTAGTTGCCAATTGCTCTACAAACATTCTGTGTTTCAGGATATGGCGTACAATCTCAATGACTATTTCTTCAGTTTTATTTCTGATAACCCGGCCACGACCCACTTCATCTGAAAAATCTTCTTTCAGAATATCGTGAATCAACGAGCCCAGTTTTGAGTGTTGCTTAATGAAGAATGGCGGAATATCTAATGAAGTAAAGAAGTTTACAGAATCGAAAACTTTTGCTTCAAAAGCTATTAAGCCAAATGAATTAGGCACTTTACCAACTGACGAAGAGTCAGATAGCGTTTCCCAGTAACTCTCACGACGAGTCATAAACTCTTCGAACGAGATATTTTTTGGTTCTCCGGCACCATAAGTAATCGTAGCAGCTTTTCCTCCTGGTATAAAAAGCAAATCGCCAGGTTGTACACGTTCATCGTTACCCGCCAGTTTCACATCACCATCATATAATACAAGAATGGTGTTTTCAACGTCATAAACGTTTTTTATTCTGACTGTTTGCAAAATTCTTATGTGGCGTGCTTTAGCGAATTTCACACCGAGAGATTCAATAATCTTATTATAATCTTCCATTTTGTTGGAGCATTTTCGTGATAGCTTAGAATTCTAAACGCAATGTATTAACTAATATTGGACAAAACTAATATTTTCTCGTTTTTTTTCCAACAAACAAAACACAAAAGATGTTCCTTTAGTTATATTTTTTTATAAAAATCAGTCCATTTTTCTCAAAAAAGTCTAATTTAATTTATATGTACATACATTAATTTCATTGTATTATTAGGTAAAATTCCAATATTTTAGCCTAATTTAATACAAAAAAAGGCTCAAAATGAGCCTTTTTTAATCCTATGAATTATATGTTTTGTGCTAACAATCAGTTTTCTATTTCAGAATTTCGCGAGCAATCACCAGTTTTTGTATTTCAGACGTACCCTCATAAATCTGTGTAATCTTGGCATCACGCATTAAACGCTCTACATGATACTCTTTCACATAACCATATCCACCATGTATCTGCACTGCTTCGGTAGTGGCCCACATGGCTACTTCAGAGGCAAACAACTTGGCCATAGCCGCAGCTTCCACAAAATCTTTGTGTTCATCTTTCAGGCGCGCGGCTTTATAAACCAATAGACGCGCTGCTTCAATTTTAGTAGCCATTTCCGCCAGCTTAAACTGAATGGCCTGATGTTCACTGATAGTTTTACCAAAGGCTTTTCGCTCTTTAGAATATTTCAGGGATAACTCATATGCGCCTGCGGCAATACCTAATGCCTGAGCAGCAATACCAATTCTACCACCATTCAGAGTTGTCATAGCAAACTTAAATCCGAAGCCATCCTCTCCTACTCTATTTTCTTTAGGCACTTTTACATCTGTAAACATCAATGAATGAGTGTCTGACGAACGGATTCCCATTTTATCTTCTTTTTTACCAACTACAAAGCCATCCCATCCTTTTTCAATAATAAAGCAGTTAATGCCTTTGTGCTTCAACTCTATATTGGTTTGCGCTATAACTAATGAAACCGAGGATGTGCCTCCGTTAGTAATCCAGTTTTTTGTACCATTTACCAGATAATGGTCTCCTTTATCTATAGCTGTCGTACGTTGAGAAGTAGCATCAGAGCCAGCTTCTGGTTCTGACAGACAAAATGAACCGATTATTTCCCCACTAGCCAGACGAGTAAGATATTTTTGTTTTTGTTCTTCGGTTCCGTAGCTCTCCAAGCCCCAACAAACTAAAGAGTTATTAACTGACATTATTACCGAAGCTGAAGCATCTACTTTTGAGATTTCTTCCATAGCTAGCACGTAAGAAACCGTATCCATACCGCCGCCACCATATTCTGGAGATACCATCATGCCTAAAAAACCCAGTTCTCCCATCTTTTTCACTTGCTCAGTCGGGAATTTGGAGTGCGTATCACGCTCGATTGCGGTAGTTAATAGTTCGTTTTGGGCAAATTCTCGAGCAGCTTCTTTTACAGCTAAGTGCTCTTCTGTTAAATTAAAATTAATACCTTCTGTTGTTGCGGCTGCCATTGGTTTATAGTATTTGATTGATGGTTTGTGATAGATTTAACAAATATATACACGAGAAAAATAGTATGCAAGCATACTATAATACAGTTAATGAAGAATTAATTTTAGTTGATGAATCTATTATATCAGAAAATCACCCGACTAATTGGGTGATTTTCTGAGTAAAACGTTTTATATAACCAATAAAATATGATTGATTGGTAAATTTTATTCCTACAATTCTTGCAGGATATTCTTTAAAACAGCCTGTGCCGACCATTCCCTGTTTGCCGCTTGCTGGATCACTACCGATTGGTTGTCAAGCACCCAGTCAGTCACTTTCAGATTTCTGCGTACAGGTAAGCAGTGCATGAACAGACCATTGTTGGTTAATGCCATTTTCTCCTGAGTAATCATCCAGGATGAGTCTTGTGTTAAGACCTGTCCGTAATGTGTATATGAAGACCAGTTTTTACCGTACACAAAATCAGCTCCTTTCAGAGCTTCGTTCTGTTCATAGATTACCTTGGCATTGCCTACAAATTCAGGAGCTAGTTCATAGCCTACGGGATGAGTAATGACAAACTCGTAATCAGTCTGATTTACCCATTCGCAGAAAGAATTAGCTACTGCTTGTGGCAGCGGTTTAAAATGCGGCAGCCAGGTTAATACTACCTTGGGGCGCTCAGTTTTCTTATGCTCTTTGATGGTAATCAAATCAGCCAGAGACTGGCAAGGGTGACGGGTAGCTGATTCCAGGTTTACAATAGGCACGCCTGCATATTGCTTGAATTTCTCCATCACAATCTCCCGATAATCTGTTGCACGGTCTTGTAGCCCGGCAAAAGCTCGTACCGCTATTATATTGCAATAGCTGCCAATTACAGCCGCTGCTTCTTTTACGTGTTCGGCTTTATCACCATTCATTATTACTCCATCTTCCATCTCCAGTTGCCAGCTATCCTGCCCCACATTCATCATCATCACATTCATACCCAGATTCTCAGCAGCTTTTTGAGTGCTTAGGCGGGTTCTTAAACTCTGGTTAAAAAAGATCAAGCCTATGGTTTTGTTTTTTCCTAAGGCCTGGTCGGCGAAAGGTGATTTTTTCTGACGAATTCCTTCATTTACTAATTCCTGAACATTCTCAACATCTTTCAACGAAATAAAATTTCTCATCTTTCTTTGGTAAATAATCGGATACTATAATGAATGATATAATAAAGCTTTATCAACTTCGGCTGGTAACGGACCTAAGGTACTTAATTTTAAAGCAGCCATATTTGCCCCTGCTTTGGCACAAATTTCAGGTGAAAAGCCATCCAGATAAGCAGTCAGAAAACCTGCCCAATAAGAATCTCCTGCGCCAGTAGTATCTTTCACCTCTATCTTCCTTCCTTCTATCATAACTCTCGAACGTCCTTGGTTACTCGAAATAATACTTCCTTTACTTCCTAACGTAAAACATATCAGTTTTGCTCCCCAGCGATGAAAATCAGCAATAGTCTGGTCAGGCTCTATCGGTTTACCATAAAACCGCTCGGCATCATCTTCGCTCATTTTTACAAATGCCCCATTGGATACATAAGCTTTTACCACTTCATGCGCATTGGTTCTGTCTGTCCATATTTGCGGAGCGTAGTTTAAATCTATGCTCAATTGACATTTTAACCTGGCTGCTCTTCCTGCCGCTTCTACAATACTTTCTTGTGCTGGATTTCTACTTAAGGCAAAACAAGTGGTATGAAAAACAGATACATTTTTTAGTAAATCATCCGATATATGCGCCGATTGAATCATACGGTCGGCTTCGCGATAGGCAATAAAATCAGGTGTGCCTTTCGACCTTGAAACCACTACTATAGTTGTCGGAGCCAATTCGTCAATCACCACATAATTGGCATCAACGCCTGTCTCCTTCACTTTATCTATTAGATAAGTACCCAGATTATCCTTCCCCACACAAGAGACAATGGCAGTCTGATTCCCTAATCGAGCCATATTTGCTGCCAAATTTGACGGACTACCACCCTGAAAACGTTGAAATTTTTCTGTGCTTAACAGATTATCTGTCAGCTCAGTGCCAATAAAATCGACCAACAATTCTCCAATAGCTAGAAGGGCATATTTTTTCTCGCTCATAGGTCAGGAAATTTGCCACAAATATGGTTATTTGAAAAATAATAACAAGAGGCTATTGATTTAATTTTTTAGTCAATAAGTATAAAGGATAACTTACAATCAAGAAGATTAAAGCATAACCACTGCTTCGGATATCCTGATAGATAGCCCCTGCCAAAAACAAAAGAGAGATAACAATTAATAACCATGGGATAAACGGATAACCTGCCACTTTATAAGGTCTTGGTAGTTCAGGCTCTTTTACGCGTAGCATAATTAAACTGGCGAATCCGGCAATATAGCATAATACAAAGAAGAAAACGGCAATATCTGAGAGCTTTTCGCAGGTATCTTTTCCACTTAAAATCAACAAGATTGAACAAATACCTGTTAAAGGCATAGCAATAGATGGTGTTCCACCACTATTCACTTTCTGTGCCGCCTTAAAGAAAAGCCCATCCCTGCTCATCGAATAAATGACACGTGGTGAGAACATAATCTGGGCATTAAGAATACCAAAAATTGAAAGTGTCAGAAAAAAGGTAACAACTTTAGCTGATTTTTCACCAAATATCAACTTAATTGCATCCGATGCAGCTAATTTAGAACTAACCAGCATATCCATTGGCATGATATATAGAATAGCCAAATTAACCAGCAGGTAAATAGCTACAATGACCAATACGCCACTAATCATTGATTTGGGTAAGTTCTTGGCCGGGTCGGTATTTTCTTCTGAAAAATAAGCAGCTGTATGCCAACCATCAAAAGTATAGAATACAGATTGCAGAGAAACGATTAATCCAGTTAATAAAGCAGGTTTGCTCACTCTTTCAGTAGTATCTACCAATTCAGCGCTTTTCACATCGCCGCCATATACAAAACAGATAATAACAAAGGCGAATAAACCAATAGCTTTAAAGAATGAAAGGATTTCCTGAGAACGCCCTGCTGATTTAGTACCCAACCAGTGAAACGACATTAATAAAATCAGGATTCCTATCGCCATATATCTGATTACAGGCTCAGTATCGGGTAGCATAAGAGCTATAAACTCGCTCATGGTATAAGCACCGAAACCCAAAGCTGCTACTGTTCCCATCCAGCTTGTAATACCCGTTACAAAACCGACGTAGTCACCAAAGGCTCTGCGAGCGTATATATACCAGGCTCCTGCTTTAGGCACAGAAACCCCTAATTCGATGGCACACAAAACTCCCAAAAAAGCATAGATGCTCACTAAAACCCAAACCAGCATGATGAGTGAAGAGTCACCGAGGTTGGCAGCGATAGGGCCGGGTTTACGCAAAATACCCGTACCAATAGTTCCGCCGATTGTTACTGCAATACCAAAACCAACACCAAGAAGTTTGAGAAGTTCACCTTTGTTTTTTTCAGGAGCCATGCTTTCGTTTGAATAATTTTAACGAATATAGCAATTAAACAGAAAAATGAAATAAATAGAAGAAAAACAAGATTTGGCTTTTCTGAAACAGGCCACAAAAATCATAATAGGTTAGCACGTAAATCAGTACAAGTCAATTCATTATGTATCAGAAGGTTTTGAATATAAAACGTAAATAAAAATTAGTTTATTTTGATATAGGAAGAAAATTTTAAAACATGCTTAAATTTGTTACTCTACTCTTTGCAAGTAGAATCATAGTTTTTAAACATGCTCTTATAAACTGATTACGGCGAAAATTATTTTAATAAAAACAAAAAGGTCGAAATCAAGCGTTTCGACCTTTCCCATAAACCATCTATTTAACTAAGGTAAAAAAAAGTGTATATAACATCAAAAATTATATCAAACGCAAAAAATCATCTATCTACTCACAAATATTATTACTTTGATGAAGACCTTTGGAATCGCCTCATGAACGTATTCCAAAGGTTAAGTCCTTACATCATAAGTTACAGTATAGGTTAACTGATGCAAATATATGCAAAATAAATGATATGATGCAAGAAAATATTGCAAAATTTTGCAATATTTGCGAAACACTTTGCAAAACTATGCTTAAAGAAGAAAGACAAGCACTCATTTTGGAGAAACTTACCACCCACAAGAAAATTAATTTCAACGATTTAAGTAAGTTTCTGAATGTTTCCTACGACAGTATTCGTCGGGATATTATTGAATTAGAAGATAAAGGGCTACTGAAAAAAGTACATGGCGGAGCCGTTATCAACTCATACCTGCCCATGGTAAATGATAACAAGAAAGGAAATGGGGGGAGTGAAGAGATAAGTATCTTATCAAAAAAAGCTCTGACTCTCTTCGAAAATCATCAGACCATCATCATGGATGGTGGCACGACTAATTTCTTCATGGCACAGCAATTGCCCAAAATGCTGGAAGCTACCATTGTAACCAATAGCCCGGCTCTGGCAATGGTATTAAATGATCATCCTACGCTTGAAGTAATTTTGTTAGGAGGCAGTTATTTCAAACGTTATCAGATTACTCTTGGTACAGAGGTGTATCATCAACTCGAACATCTCAATGCCGACTATTATTTTATAGGCATTAATGGTATAGACCCAGATAAAGGCTTAAGTATCAGACATTATGAAGAATCATTGATTAAACAGAAGATGATGCGCTCAGCCAAGAAAACAGTCTGCTGTGCGATTGAAGAAAAACTACATTTGCACGAATCTTATAAAGTATGCGACTTCTCAGAAATTGATTATATGATAACTCATCTGAATCCTATGGATGAGGCTTTGCAGGCATTTCAGGGGAAGCGGGTGGAGATAATTTAAAATCCCTTTCCCAGTCCTTCCCTACTGTAAAGGAGGACCGGGATGAAGAGAAAAGTTTCTACAATCTAACTTTTATAGCTACCAAAAAATTAGTCCCTGCTTGAGGATAATAGTAGTTCTCAGTAGTTATCTGTTTGTCATAAATATAACTATAGGTATAGCCATTTGATTCATATAAACGATTGAGAATATTATTGGCTAATACACTAAAAGTAATTTCTTTCACGATTTTTGGATTAATGGTATAATTCGCTCGTAAATCGTTTACGAAAAAGGCATTCAGTTTACGGTTATCATCCGATGTATTATCCATATATTGTTTGCCTACATATTTTGGCAACCAGGTAAATTCCAGATTTTTAATAGGAGAATAGGATAATTGTCCGCCTGCAATTACATTTGGAGAAAACGAAATATCTGTTTTGGCAAATTGATTGATTTTATCAGGGTCTCCATCATAATTTACTACAGTTTCAGTAAAGTTTTTAATCTTATTCTGGCTGAAAGTAGCATTGGCATTCAACCGCCATTGTGGCGCAAATTTCCAGCTGACAACGAGTTCTATTCCTGCTCTGTAACTTTTGGGTACATTCACACGAATCGCCTCCCCTACACTATTTACCTGCCCGGTTAAAACCAACTGGTTTTTATAGTTCATGTAATAGAAGTTTCCATCAAAACTAAATGTCTGACTCGCCCAACGATAACCCGATTCTAGGTCTTCCAGGTGTTCAGGTTTCGGCACTTTTACATTGTCTATAAAATCCGTGCGGTTAGGCTCTTTATTGCCTACGGCGTAAGAAGCATATACAGATGCTTTGCTATTTAACTGATAATTCAACCCCAGTTTAGGATTAAAGAACTGGAAAGAAGTATTGCGGGTAATGTCCTGCAATTTATCGGCAATTCCTTTCATGTCATAGGCTACTGTACGATATTGCACATCGCCAAAAAGATTAAATTGATCAGTTACCTGATAGAATAGCTTTCCGAAAATATTAAAGTCGGTTTTGATAGAATGACTCTGGTACCAACGATAATCGTTTGAGGGTGTCATGGCAAATTTCGTCCAGATTACTTCACCGTAATGATGCCCGTCATAACGGTTCCAGGCACCACCAATATTAGCCGACAGTTTTTTATGACTTTGATAATCTAATGAGTAAGTAATACCATAAAAATGATTGTCGAGCCATTTTCTTCTTACCAGATCAGTACTGGCTATTGTATCTCCACCGATTATTACAGCAGGCAAATTATAGGCTGATAAATCAGCGGCTTCTTTAAATTCCTCATAATACCCCTTTCCTCTGGTATAATGCAAAGTCGGATTGAATGTCCAATCATTACTTAACTTAAAAGAAGAAATCAACTGATAATGGTCTTGCTGATAATTATCAACCTGATTAGGATAAGTATAGGCATTGTAGGTTCGGTCAGTTTTCAGCAGGCTTTCAGGTACTCCGTTCCATGATTGATAGGTGCGTTCTTTACCGGAAAAAACATTGAGTCTGACAAAATTACTTTTGTTGTAGTATCCAGCTGATACATAGAAAGATTTTAAATCTGAGCTGGCCCTATCTACATATCCATCTGATACCAGTTTTGATAAACGGGCATCTACCACAAAATGGTTATTCAATAAGCCCGTACTTGCTAATATGTTGGCCTTCATGGTATTGAAAGAGCCATACGACAGGTTGGTTTCCCCGAAAGCTTCGCGCTCGTATCCTAAGGTATTGATGTTCAGACTCGCACCAAAAGCTCCTGATCCATTGGTTGAGGTTCCAACCCCGCGCTGAACCTGAATGCTTTGTACACTTGAAGCGAAATCGGGCATATTTACCCAATAAGTACCTTGCGATTCAGAATCATTATAAGGAACGCCATTTAAGGTAATGTTGATGCGGGTAGGATCTGAACCACGGATACGGATACCTGTATACCCTACTCCGGCTCCGGCATCAGAACTCACGACTACCGAGGGCAATTGATTCAATAAAAACGGCATATCCTGTCCCAGGTTCTGCTTTTTGATGTCTCGCTGGTAGACATTCGTAAAAGCCATCCCTGTTTTTTCATTTGCACGGGTAGACTTTACTACTACTTCGTTTAATTCTTTGATTCTGGTAGAATCATCCTGTGCCAAAGCGACAGTAAAAAAGGCATGAAACAAGACAAATGCCGAAACGGCCTTTCTAAGAGATTTTTGTTGTTTGAAAAGAATGCTTAGAACATCGTTTGTTAATTTTTTCATTGGATAACGAAAATTTTAACAAGGTAAAGGAGTAAAATCTTGTGAGCCCAAAAGGCTCTATTGGTGAAACAAAATTTTATTTGGAAATCGCAAACAGTCCTATAGCTGCGCATCTATAGTACTATTCTCTCTCCCTTCGGCAGAATTACCTGCATCAGGTTCGATGGGTATAATCTCAGCCCGTTATATTAAGGCACCCCTTTTGAGATAAGTTTTGCAAAGAAAACGTTTTTTCATGAAAACTTGTTTATATTAGTGATAGAAATTTATAACCTAACCAACGAGTCACTGATTTAAACCCAAAGTAGACAACGAAGTGTGGTATAGATTTTGTGCATTGTTTTATTAAAATTAGGAGAGATTATGACTCAATTTATGGTGGAATTTGATTTGCCCGTTCCTTTTCCGGAGGGTTTTATTGCCAAAATTCCTTATCAACGAATTGCTGTAAATCAATTGTTAGAAGAGGGAAAAATGTATTCTTATGCGCTATCGTCTGACAGAAGCAGGCTCTGGTGTATTATCAATGCCCAGGACGAACTAGAAGTAATGGATATTATTGCTGAATTTCCATTAATCGATTATATGCGCCCAACCATTACAGAACTGATGTTTAATAATTCTGTGGTGATGAAAGTGCCTACTTTTTCATTGAACTAATACTACGTGGTCTTCTAACAGACCACGTTTTATATATTTTACTGCCGACCAAAACCCATGCCTAATTTTCTCGTTGTCAAAAATTTAGACTTACCTGCCGATTATTCAATCATTGAACTTGACGGTCATAAAACGCTCACACTAAGAGGCTTTTATGAGGAAATTGGTGATGCACTCGCCTTTCCGGAAGAGTTTGGCTTCACCAGTGACTCATTGGATGAAATGCTAAGCGACTTATCATGGCTCGAAGATGAAAAAATCGTAGTCTACATTTCTCCGTCTGAACATTTCATAGAAAAAGAGCGTAATCCTGAAAAAATCGGCACTTTATTGAATCTCCTTGATGCCATCTGTGAAGACTGGCGTTGGGAAGATGAAGACGAAGATTTGCCGAAAAAAGAGCTTATCTTTGCCTTTGCCGATAGCCCTCGTATCAGAGAGTTATTAGACAAACAGGAAATCAGCTACCGAAAAGATACCAAATGAATTTCTTCCTGAGAAAATGGCAATCAGGCGATGAACAATCATTGGTCGAAAATGCCAACAATTACAAAATCTGGCGAAATCTGAAAGATGTTTTCCCATATCCTTATACTATTACAGATGCGTATGAGTGGGTAAACATTGCCTCAAATTCAGCCGAGAGTTTTGCTATTCAGGTGGAAAACAAAGCGGTAGGCGGAATTGGTATTTTATTGAAAGATGATATCTATCGTAAAAATGCCGAGATAGGTTACTGGCTGGGTGAAGCCTACTGGGGCAACCAGATTATCTCAACGGCAATCCTTGATATAGTCAACTATACTTTCGCCAACTACGATGTCTACCGCATCTATGCCGGGGTATTTGAATATAATATTCCCTCCATGCGAGTGCTTGAAAAAGCAGGCTTCGAAAAGGAAGCTATCCTCAAAAAATCGCTTATCAAAGAGGGAGAACTCTACGACGAGCACATTTATGCTATGTATCGGGTGTAACCTAAATCCCCTCTATCTTAATATGCTTGGTTTCAAGATACTCATAAACTGCATTTCTTGATAGTTCCACCCCATAGCCCGAATCTTTCCAACCTGCATAGGGTGCATAATTAGTATTCACGGCACCATTATTGATACATACAGTTCCGGCTTCTAATTGCTCCCCTAGCTGCATACTGGTTTTAAAGTCCTTTGTAAAAGCATAAGCTACCAGACCATAGTTCGTGTTATTCGCTTTTTCAATCGCTTCCTCCAATGTTTCAAAAGTTTCTACAGGCACTACACAACCAAAAGTCTCTTCCTGCATCACTTTCATAGAAGCATTACAGTTATCCAGTATAGTAGGCAAAAAATAATGCCCCTTTTCATACTGTTCACCTTGTGGTGCTCTCCCCCCTGTCACTAAAGAAGCACCTTTGCCAATGGCATCTTCTACATGGAGTTTTGAAGTTAATACCCCATCTGCGGTTGCCATTGGGCCTAAATCTACGGCTCCATCGCTCACGCCATCTCCAATCGTTAATTTTTCAGCCTGCTTTTTTAGTTCTTCTACAAACTCCTGATGCCTGGATACATGCACATATACCCGATTGACACTACTACAAGATTGCCCCATATTTCTGAAACCTTTATAGGCTACTACAAAAGCAGCATTTTGTATATCCGCATCTTCGCAAACAATAGCAGGGCATTGGCCACCTAATTCTAAAGAGATTTTCTTTAGATAAGGCGCTACCGTTTGCATCAGTTTTTTGCCCGTCTCAGTAGAGCCTGTCATGGCTACTTTTTTTACCAAAGGATGCCTGGCAAGAATATCACCCACTATTGCCCCCTGTCCTGTTACTACACCAATAACCTTAGCCGGAATACCACCTTCTACCAACGCCATACAAAACGCCATGGGTGAGAGTGGCGTAACAGTTGTAGGTTTTACCACTACCGAACAGCCCACTGCCAAAGCCGGGCCTAGTTTCCATGATAAGAGAGAAACAGGATAATTCCAGGGTGTAATTAAAGCACAAACCCCAACCGGATAGTATTTGACCATAGAAAACAAGTCTGTTTTCTCAGTCTGATTTACATATCCTTCAACCCGGACACCCTCTGCAGCAAAATAATCTAAGGTATCACAAGAGCCAATAATTTCTGATTTAGATTGGTTGAAAGGCTTGCCTTGTTCCAAAGCCATCAGCATACCAATGCGGTCGGCCTGGGTTCTCACATAGGCCGTGGCCTTTTTAATTACACTTTCACGCTGATAAGCTGTCAGTTTTGACCATTCTTTAAACCCTATCTGTGCTGTTTCCACCGCTCTGTTTACATCTTCTGCCGTAGCACGGGCAATTGTAGCAATGGATTCTCCATTAGCCGGAGATTTAATAGTAATGGTTGATTCATCTGCTGCCGGGTCTGACTTACCATCAATAAAAAGTCCCCATATGCGCCCTTTTACCTCGGCTATCAATTCAGTATTCATTTCAGGTCTTAAAGATTAGGTTTAATACTTACTTTCAACGCCTCGCCTGACTCCATCAGAGTAAATGCCTCGGTGATTCTATCCAAAGGTAGAACATGCGTCACTATCTTATCCGAAGGGAAATTCTTCTTTTGCACCAAAGCAGTAGCTGCCTGAAAATCACTCATTTTTTCTGAATAAGAGCCGCTAATCCTTAACTCTTTATAATGCAGATGATTGGTATTTAAGGTAGCAAAAGGATTTGTTTTAGGCAATCCACCGAAAAATTCCACTCTTCCTGCTTTTCCGGCTATTTCAAGCGCATCAACCTGCGCCTGGGCTACACTTACGGCTACAATTACTACATCGTATCCTAATCCCTCAGTCAACTCAAGGGCGCGTTCCAGATGTCCATTCTCTTTATCTACCTTTACTACATGGTCAATATCAAATTGTGTAGCTTTCTCTAAGCGTGTTTGCATAACATCATACATATCAACCTGCTGCGCTCCCTGAAAACGAGAAACCAAGGCATGCATCACCCCGATTGGCCCGGCACCAATAATAGCAACTTTATCTTTTAAGCCCACTTCCAATCTTCCACGGCCATGTGCATTAATCACACAACCCAAAGGCTCAGCAAGGCTCAGGTATTCAGAAGGCATATCTTCATTTACCTTAAACAATTGTTTTCGGCGAACAGCCTTTGCCGGAACTTTCATATAAGGGGCAAAAGCGCCGTCTAAATGGTACGACATGGTCGTGCGATTCTGACATAAATTCTCACGTCCGGCTTTGCAGTAACGGCATTCTCCACAAGATAAAACAATATACATCAGCACTCTATCACCTACTTTTATATCTGTCTCCGGGCTCCTGGACTCAACCACTCTGCCACAAAACTCGTGACCCAGAATACGTGGAGGTGTTATTTTTTTATCTCCGTGCCGATAGGTTCGTAAGTCCGTTCCGCATACATTACAGGCTTCTATCTCTAATAAAACTTCTCCTTCTTCCAGGCTTGGTATGCTCACGTCTTCAACCAGTATTTCTTCTTTTCCACGATAAACTGCTGCTTTCACTTTGCTATATTTTAATTGATTTAATATTAATGAAATGGCCATAACTATAAAAGGTATTCACCGTAGCGTCTACCTTTTTCGGCACCGCTTTTATTCACCTTTCCTGACTTTCTTTTTCTTCATTGAAATTTTGTTATAAGGTCATATCTACAAAAGGTATTCACCGTAGCGTCTACCTTTTT
Organism: Emticicia fontis; assembly: GCF_054779675.1. Classification (NCBI taxonomy): domain Bacteria; kingdom Pseudomonadati; phylum Bacteroidota; class Cytophagia; order Cytophagales; family Leadbetterellaceae; genus Emticicia; species Emticicia fontis. The sequence continues at coordinate 197,910 of NZ_BAAGXU010000052.1, read as the reverse complement.
CGGCTTCTGTTCAGTCACCTTTCCTGATTTTCTTTTGCTCCATTGCAATTTTGTTATAAAGTCATAATTACAAAAGGTATTCACCGTAGCGTCTACCTTTTTCGGCTTACCTTTAGTCACCATTCTTAACTTTCTTTTGCTCAATTATAATGTTATTATGCCGATAGATAGTTGTGAATCGCTAGTTATGGATTATTATCCAAGCCTTAGCCTTACCAACCGGACCTCCACTAATTTCCGACTTAGCCTTGTGTTTTCCAAGTGTTTGGAGTGTTTTCTGGTAAAATCATACTACAATATTATTTGCCGCGCCCTTGCCAGATATAACTATTCGATTTTAGCAATTTTCAATATTTACTTGTCTAGACAAGTTGCATTTTCAAATGTAGTTAAGGAAAAAAAGATAGACAAGTTTTTCCGGAAGAAAATCTCAGACAAATCACTTTCTGAAATACGATAATCTGAAAAAAGACGAGTAAAAATACACTTCGTTCGATAAAAAATTTACATTTCATAGATTAGTATTAGCCTTTTTTCGATAGTTTTGAAGAATATACCATAACAAACGAATAAAACCCTAATACCTCTACACTTATGAGTACTTCACTTTTTCGTAGGAAGGATGTCAACAAAGCGATAGAAGAAGCAAAAAAAGGCAATGAAGGACATTCATTGGACAAGATTCTTGGCGTAAGAGACCTGACTACCCTTGGGATTGCTGCCATCATCGGTGCCGGAATCTTCAGTACCATCGGGCTGGCAAGTTTCAATGGTGGGCCTGCCGTATCATTGCTCTTTGTATTTGTGGCAATTGCCTGCGTTTTCACGGCGCTGAGTTATGCTCAGTTTGCCTCAATGGTACCTGTGAGTGGAAGTGCCTATACATATGCGTATGTATCTTTTGGAGAAGTAATCGCCTGGATTATCGGCTGGGCATTAATATTGGAGTATGGTGTATCTAATATGGTGGTCGCCATTTCTTGGTCGAGCTATTTTATTTCTATGCTCGAAGGCTTCGGCATTCATTTCCCAATGTGGCTGGCGACAGATTATACATCAGCCAAAGAAGCTTACGAAGCGGTTCAGGCTGGCGGCCCTGACATTACTGAAGGCATGAAAGTATTAGCCAATGCCTTTGCAGCAGCACCTGACTTAGGCTTTATTAAACTGATTTTCAATCTACCGGCCGGCTTGGTTACAGTTTTAATTACTTCGCTTTGTTATATTGGTATCAAAGAATCACGTAATGCGAGTAATATTTTGGTAGCGCTTAAAATGGGCGTTATTTTATTGGTGATTATTGTGGGGGTTTTCTACGTAAAACCTGAAAACTGGTCGCCTTTTGCACCAAATGGTGTGAATGGTGTATTAAGTGGGGTCGCCTCAGTATTCTTTGCTTTTATCGGCTTTGACTCTATCTCAACCACTGCCGAAGAAGCCAAAAATCCGCAGAGAGACCTGCCAAGAGCCATGTTGTTATGCTTACTTATTTGTACCGTTCTTTATGTATTAATTACCACTGTACTAACCGGAATGGTGAGTTATAAAGAGTTAAACGTAGCCGATCCTTTAGCTTATGTATTCTCTAAAGTAGGTTTTAATTTTGTAGCAGGCGTTATTTCAGTTAGTGCGGTTGTAGCTATCACCAGCGCCTTATTAGCCTACCAAATCGGACAACCACGTATCTGGATGACCATGAGCCGCGATGGATTATTAGGAAAGAAATTCGGTGAGATTCACCCTAGATTTAAAACTCCGGGCTTTGCTACAATCATTACTGGTATTCTGGTAGCCGTTCCTTCGCTTTTCTTCAAAATGAGTTTCTTTGTTGATTTGACCAGTGTAGGTACTTTCTTTGCCTTTATATTAGTTTGCGCAGGTGTTTTAATTTTAGATGCCAAAGGCTTAAGCAAAGATGCTAAATTCAAGATTCCGTATGTGAATGCCAAATACTTTGCAGCACCTTTATTGCTGGTAGGTTTATATTTAACGTATTCACAAGGAGATGTGATGCAACATCTGGAAGAAAGACCACTGCTTTTTGTTTTCTGGCTTATATGGTTAGCCTTGGCTATCATGAGTTTCAAGTATAATTTCTCTCTATTACCTGTGCTGGGTATTTTAACCAATCTTTACCTGATGACCGAATTAGGTTGGTCAAACTGGCGAATGTTTATTATCTGGATGATTATCGGCTTGGTAATATATTTTGCTTATGGCTATCAAAATAGTAAATTAGCGAAGAAATAAGCATGAAGTGGATTGATAAACTGGCCTGGATATATATAGTTGACCAGAAGATTTTAAGCACTCGTAGCAAAGGGAAAGACACTTACTATTTTCCGGGTGGAAAAAGAGAGGAAGGAGAAAGCGATTCAGCTGCTCTGACAAGGGAAATAAAAGAAGAGCTAACAGTCGACCTCTTACCGGAATCGTTACAATTCTTCGGAAAATTTGAGGCACAGGCACATGGACACGCCGAGGGAATCACAGTAGTTATGACTTGCTATCTGGCTAATTATGAAGGAGAATTAAAACCTGCTGCTGAGATTGAGGAATTAGCGTGGCTGACGTATGCAGATAAAGGTAAAAGCTCAGCTGTTGACCAGATTATTTTTGACTATCTGAAAAAAGAGAATATCATCTATTAATAAAAAACCTAACCCCTAATCAAATTGGCAAATTTCAAGAAGGAAATCCGCTTATACGATGCTGTGATGCTCGTGTCAGGGTCTATGATTGGCTCTGGAATCTTCATTGTGAGTGCCGACGTAGCCCGTCAGGTTGGCTCAACAGGCTGGCTTCTTGCCTCCTGGTTATTAGCCGGAGTCCTGACTATGGTAGGCGCACTCTGCTATGGTGAACTAACGGCTATGTTTCCACACGCCGGAGGACAATATGTATTCCTGCAAAAAGCCTATGGCAAATTAACAGGCTTCCTCTATGGCTGGTCATTCTTTGCAGTAATTCAGACGGGTACCATTGCAGCCGTTGCAGTAGCTTTCGCTAAATATTCAGGCGTTCTTTTCCCTGATTTCATTAGTGACAAGCACGTGTTTTTTTCCATTGGCGATACTTCTTTCAAACTCACCTCCCAACGATTGCTGGCAATTATCAGTATTATCATTCTGACCTACGCCAATACCAGAGGTGTGAAAGAAGGTAAAATGATTCAGAATGTTTTTAGTACTACCAAATTAGCTGCTATTGCTTTGTTGATTATCCTGGGCTTTATCTTAGGTGCTAATGCTGATGTAATTTCTCAGAATTTTTCCAATATGTTTGAGGCTTCAAGCATAAAAGAAGTAAACGGCGAATGGGTTACTACAGCTATCAGTGGCTTTGCGATTGTTCTGGCTTTAGGGGTAACACAAGTTGGCACCTTGTTTTCAAGCGATTCATGGAATGGCTTGACCTTTGCAGGTGACGAGGTGGTTGAGCCGAAGAAAACAATTCCAAGAGGCTTGGCTATCGGAACATTGGTAGTAACGGTTCTATATATATTAATGAACATTGCTTATTTGTGTATCCTACCACTAAAAGGCTCGCCTGATGGCGCAGATGTATTCAGCAGAGGGATTCAGTTTGCGAGTGAAGACAGAGTAGCTGCGGCAGCGGCAAATCTGATTGGTGGACAAACCCTTACCATAGTGGTAGCTATGCTCATTATGGTATCTACTTTTGGTTGTAACAATGGTTTGATTCTATCGGGTGCCCGTGTATATTATACAATGGCTAAAGATGGTTTGTTCTTCAAAAACTTCGGGAAATTATCAGATCGCGGTGTTCCTAAAAATGCGCTTTGGTGGCAATGTTTCTGGGCATCTTTCTTGTGTCTGACTGGTAAATATGGTGATTTATTAGATTACCTGATGGGTATCGTAATTCTGTTCTATGCCTTTACTATCTATGGCATATTCATCTTACGTCGCAGAATGCCAGAGGCTGAGCGCCCGATAAAAGCACCGGGTTATCCGGTTATTCCGATGTTATATGTGATTGTGGCTTCTATTATCGTTTTAATATTAGTGAAAGAGAAACCACAATTTACTTATCCGGGCTTAGGCATTGTTGCCATCGGGATTCCGGTTTATTTCTGGTTTAATAAGAACGGAGCTGATTCTATTAATACAGCAGAAGATAAACCTGGCAAGAAAGAGTAAAGACACAATTATATCGTTTGAACGCTCTTTCTTTACGAGGAAGAGCGTTTTTTTATCTCTATGAGAAAAATCCTGTTTTTTGACACCGAAACTACGGGTTTACCCCATAATTATAATGCCCCTATCAGCGCCGTTCAGAACTGGCCGAGAATGGTGCAATTAGCTTTTCTGCTGTATCACGAAGATGGTTCTCTCGTTGGCAAACATAATTATATTATCAAACCTGAGGGCTATGTTATTCCATCAGAAGCTACGCGAATTCACCGTATCACTACCCAACAGGCATTGGTAGAGGGGCAGGATTTAATGCAGGTACTGAGTTTATTTCATCAGGCAGTAAATGAATCTGCTATTCTGATTGGGCACAATGTGGAGTTTGATAAAGCTATTGTCGGCGCAGAATTTATCAGGAAGAAGCTAGACCCAAAGGCATTGGTATCCAAGCGCAGCTTTTGTACGATGAAAGACAGAAACGTAGTCAATTTCTGTAAGATTCCCGGCAAATTCGGTTTCAAATGGCCAACGCTGGAAGAATTACATTTCAGGCTTTTCAGTCAACAGATAACTGATGCCCACGATGCGAGCATAGATATTGAATCTACTGCCAGATGTTTCTTTGAATTGTTGAAGAGGCGGGTGGTTAGATAAAAATAATGGCGAGAGGTTCTCTCGCCATTGTCATATTTAAATAAAGTAATTCTATTTAAGCATATACATTCAAAGCAGAAGCCACTTCGCGCACGCCCAGCATCATCATATTAGACAAGTGCGTACTCACATTAGCTGCAAATCCTGAAAGCTGGGTTAAATCACTTCCCCAAAGTTCTTTATTGGCCAATACTTCTTTTACCACTTCGTCAGCAGTATGGTTCTGCCATACTTTATGGAAGTAAGCAGCAGAATCGCATTGAATCGGATAAAATTCCCCTCCCCTTTGTCCAAAATACTTACCGTTTTCTTCTTTCACTGCACGCATAAATAATAAATAAGCAGCAAAACCACGGGCAAAATACTGCGGCACTGTATTAAACTCTTTGTAGTAATTCAACAATAAAGGGATATTACGCATACGCATCTTCATGGTATACTGCAAAGTAATGCTTATCCATTGATGCTCTAAATATGGGTTACGGAAGCGGTCTAATACCTCTCTTCCATAGCGTTGACATACTTTAGACTCTATTTTATAAGGAATTGCCGGAACAATTTCTGTCGTCATCAGAATCGTGATAAACTTCTCTGTCAGTTCATCAGCTAAGGCTTCTTTCACAGTCTCAAACCCTGAAAGGAATGCCATACCGCACATCAAGGTATGTGTCCCGTTCAGCATACGTAATTTCAGCTCACGATACTGTTCGATATTCTTTTCTATTTTTACACCCGGATCGGCCTCGTAGAAAGATAATGTTTCTTTTACTTTCTCGTCTCCTTCAATGGCCCATAGGCGATACACTTCGGCAATCGTCAACAAATCATCTTTATAACCTAACTTGGCATCCAGTTCTTTCAGGCTTTCTCCTTTAGGTTTACCCGGCACAATTCTGTCAACCAATGAATTACAGAAACTATTCTCTTTCGTCAACCATTGTACGAATGCCTCAGGCAATTGGTTGAATGCGCATAATTGCAGAACAATTTCTTTCAGTTTATCCCCATTGCCCACAATCAATTCAGTCGGAACAATAACTGTTCCCGAAAGGCCAGCCTGAAATCTTTCATACAACCAGGCAGTAAGCTTGGCTGGGAAAGAAGCCGGAGGCGTTTGGTTAATGCTTTCTTCTACATATTGCAAACCTACCTCAGTAGTATTAGAAATTACGATTTCGATAGCCGGATTTCTGGCTGTTTCAAGAATAGCCGCCCACTCACTTTGTGCTGATAAAACACGGCTGATAGCCGCAGAAATGATATTTTCTTCCTTAGCCGCACCTTTGTCGATACCTCTCACACAGATGGTATAAAGGTTATCCTGCTCAGCAAAAGCATCTGCTCCACCCGAATCAGTAGATTTAACCACTACGATTCTACCATTAAATATCCCCTCTTTATTAGCCTTGTCAATAAAATAATCGCATAAGCCACGAAGTAAAACACCTGTACCAAATTGTAAGACTTTTTCAGGGAGTTGCGTTAGGGAAGGGTCTGAAAGTAAAGATTTATTAAGTTTCATTAAAGGTTAACGTAAAATAGATTGAATAGAACAAAAATAGATAATCAGGGAGCGTATATCAACTAATATTCCATTTAATTCTAATACTTTTTTGCGGAGACCCCAATTTTCATCAAGTTTTTAGACGTTACCGACTTATTTTCTATCCTTTTATCAATTTCAGATTTGGCTGTAAGCCCGAAAACTGATAATTTCGTCCTCAAATAAATCGTAATCAAACAAAAATGGAACAAATTTTTACAACCGCTGCGTTGACAAGTATAGTAACCCTCACACTTTTAGAAATTGTATTAGGCGTAGATAATATCATTTTCGTGTCTATTATCTCTTCTAAACTCCCAAAAGGTGAGCAGAAAAAGGCACGCCGTATAGGCTTAATTATGGCGATGTTTATACGTATCGCTTTACTTTTTGTATTAGGCTGGATTTTAGGTTTAGAAAAAGATTTATTTAATCTTCAGGATATTGGCTTACCATTTAATATAGGATTCAGTGGTAAAGACTTGATTTTGCTAGGAGGTGGTCTTTTCTTATTATATAAATCAACTACTGAAATTCACCATAAATTAGAGGGGCACGAAGAAAATGTATCGGGCAAGAAAACAGCCTCAAAACTTTCAAGAGCCATTTTTGATATTTCTCTTATCAATATCGTTTTCTCTATTGACTCTATCATTACGGCTATCGGTATGACAACCAATATTTATGTAATGGCTGTTTCGATAGTATTATCAACTATTGCCATGCTTTTGTTTGCAGGTACTGTTGGTGGATTCGTAGAAAAACATCCTACCGTCAAAATGCTAGCGTTAGCCTTTTTGGTGATGATTGGTACCTTATTAGTAGCCGAAGCATTTAAGGTACACGTACCTAAAGGATATATATACTTCTCTATGGCATTCTCGTTCTTCGTAGAAGTGCTGAATATCAAGATGCGTAAAAAGGCCACTAAACCTGTCGAATTACATAAAGACATAAAATAATCTGAAAGTTACAAAGGGGAATGATTAAAACATATATTTGTATAATCATTCCCCTGAACATACCTCAATGCGTGGCATTCTGAAATTATTCTCCTGGCTTTATACAGGCTGGTGTCTTTTCTGGTTTTTATTGATTTTCTTTCTGTTCTACCCCATCGTCTTCATTAGTCTGCAAAAAGAAGAATGGAAAATCGTGGTTCATTATTGCAACAGAATCTGGGGGCGCATTTTCTTCTTTATGGCGGGTATGCCAGTAAAAATCACCTACGAAGCCAAACTTGATCCCAAGCAAGCCTACGTATTTTGCGCCAACCATTTCAGCTATCTGGATATTGCCCTGATGGGAGCCATCATCAAAAACTATTTTGCCTTTCTGGGTAAGAGTTCGGTAAAGAATGTGCCATTGTTTGGCTATATGTTTTCCAAAGCGCATATACAGGTAGATAGAAGCGATAAAAACAGTCGAATAAAAGCACTAAAGCGCTCTATTAAAGCCTTGAAGACAGGCAGAAGTATCATGATTTTTCCCGAAGGAGGAATTCATACAACCCAGTTTCCACAGATGGTTCAACCTTTCAAAGATGGGGCTTTTACGATGGCTATCGAAAACCAGGTGCCGATTGTTCCCATCTCATTACTGGATAATTATAAAGTAATGCCTGAAGTATTGATGTCGTGGCATCCGATAAGAGTTATTTTCCATACACCTATCGAAACCAAAGGCAAGACCAAAGAAGATGTTGAAGCCCTGAAAAAACAGGTATTCGATGTTATTCAGCCTACTTTAAATAAATATCAGGATTAAGCAAACCCTTTTTTCAGGATTAGCCGTACATTTGCATCAGAAAACAAATCAGGATTTTCAGTCCGACCGAAAGAGTATAGTATCCCTATGAAAATAGAACAGCAAACTGTAAAAAAAATAGCGCATCTGGCACGTTTAGAATTAACCGAGCAGGAAGAGGTAAAGATGGTGGAGGATTTATCTAAAATTCTGGACTGGATGGATCAACTGAAAGAGCTGGATACCACAGAAGTAGAGCCTCTGACACACATGAGCGAAGAAGTGAATGTTTTCAGAGAAGATGTAGCTAAAAACCAGCTTACGCGTGAGAAAGGCTTGAAAAATGCCCCTAAACAAGATGGTGAATACTTTCTGGTACCGAAAGTAATTGAGCAATAATCAATACATCTGCTGGCGTGCAGCTCTGCCAAAACAGAATAAACTTATAGCCAGTAGGTAATGGTAAATATCTACATTATCAATGATAGAGTTAGCCATAAAACTCTTGTTATACGTACCCATCACCAAGGCTATCACAGCCAGAATCAGCCATGCGCCTACTGAGCGTTCTCCTCTGATTAATGCTATGATACCCAGAATTAAAACTGCGGGCACACAGATAGTCAGAATGGCGTTTAGTACTTGTAGGTTGTCTGTTAATCTTACTACCGCAAAAGCCACAAAGCCTAAAGCTACTACCACATAAGCAAAATTTACCGGAACAGGCTTTTTCAGAACCAGAAAGAGTGTCACAAATACCAGACAGAATCCTCCTACCGTACCAGCCAGATGCTGGAAAAACTCAGAAATCATCAATCCATAGGGAGAAAACCCTAAGAAACGAAGCACGCCAAAAAATGCCGCTACCGTAACCGATAATACGAAAGCCTCCCAGAGCAGACATACCACTAAATCAAGCTTGTATAAATAGCGAAAGAAAACAAAAAAGCCCATTAAGGCCAGTATTGCGTCAGAGATTGCATGAGATATTTCCATAGTAACACAGCATAAAGTAAGGGAAATATTGAGAAAAAGAAAGGGAAGTATGTAACACACTTCCCTTGGTATCAGTATATCAGAAGCATAAGCTGGCGGCGCCTAGCAATCCGGCGTCGTTACCTAAAGTGGCTTTCTTGATATTTAATGTTTTTATATAGTATGGTGTCAACCAGTACTCCAGTTGTTTGTTGACAGCCGGCATAATATAATCAAATGAAGCTGATAAGCCACCGCCTATCAGGATAGTTGTAATGTCGAGGATTCTGATCATTGATACCAGACCACTACCCAACATTTCACCTACTTCGTCGAATACTTTTTGTGCCAATTCATCACCTTCTGCGGCAGCAGCTACCAATCCGGTAGTTGAGATTGTTCCGTCAGCAGGCAATTGGGTTTTACCTGCGTAGGCTTTTCTCATATCGTTAGCCAGGTCTAACAATTCGTTTTTACCGATATTGCGCTCTAATACTCGACCGTGTTTCGATGGAATATGCCCCGGCTCCATGGCATTACCGCCACCACCTTTAAATACCTGTTTATCTATAATAGCCGCTCCACCGATACCTGTTCCTAACGTAACCATGATATAATCCTCAGGAATGTCGCCCTCGCCAAAGTAATATTCTCCTAATGCTGCTGCATTAGCATCATTTTCCAGAAAGAAATCATGATTCGGGAAACGCTCCTTTAAATCAGGGATAATGGTAATTCCATTGATTTCAGGAATCGCTGTAATTTCGATAAGTGTTGAGCGATCTCTGGTTATCAGACCCGGAACACCTATACCTACTTTCTGAATATTCTTGTTTTCAGATAATTGTACCGCTATGGCATCACCTAAACGTTCTACAAAATGCCCTGATTTGCGCCAACTTGCCGTATCGTGACTGTAAAAATTCGAAAGTTTACCTGTCTCTGCTTCAACAATGCCCATTTTGACATTTGTGCCGCCAATATCAATTCCCAAATATTCGGTTGCCATCTATTATAGTTTTGTTATTTTATTCGGTAAGTATTTATAAAATATATTTTAAAAAAGGTTTTTTCATATTTTACCCCAAAATTAAAAATAAATCTCAATCAAGATAATTTGTGACAAGGAAATATTGCATTTCTGCTTTAAATCTCCGCTAATTCTCTCTCTGGCGATACCTCAAATTCCATTTCGAACAATTTGCCCAGGTGTCTTTTCAGCTTTTCGGCTACCTCGTCTATTTCTATCAGGCAACCTAATTCTAATGCTAAAGATGTGACAGCCTTATCATCAATGCCACACGGAACAATGTTACTAAAATAATTCAAATCAGTATTTACATTCAAGGCAAAGCCATGCATAGTTACCCATCGGCTCGATTTCACGCCCATGGCGCATATTTTTCTTGGGTTCTTCTGCTCCTTATAATCCAGCCAAACGCCTGTCAGCCCATCAATTCTCCCGGCATCAATGCCATAATCAGCCAGGGTAAGAATAATTCCCTCTTCCAGAAAACGCATATAGCGATGTATATCTGTAAAAAAGTTTTCCAGATCCAGAATCGGATAACCTACCAGTTGGCCGGGGCCATGATAAGTAATGTCTCCACCGCGGTTAATCTTGTAGAACTTTGCTTCTTTGGCCGCAAGGTTTTCCTCGTCCAGCAAAAGATTCTCCATTTTTCCGCTTTTACCTAAGGTATATACGTGCGGATGCTGACAAAACAAGAGGTAATTATGCGTAGATAATTGATTCTCGGGCTCAATATTTCTGTTCTTAATTTTCAGGTCAATGATTTCGGCGAAGAGTTTTTCCTGAAAATCCCAACCATTTTGATAGTCAATCAGGCCTAAATTAATAAACCTTACGCTTTTATTAATAATATTATTCATCAGTTTTGTAACTTTGTAGTATGAATACGGGTGCAAATGTAACAATCAGACGCGGTACAGTTGCCGAATGCGTAGCTATTTCTCGGCAAATCCCTGAATTCTCTGATGGGATTTACGATGAGAAAGTCTACGAAAGTCGATTATTAAACACCAAATCTTTGATTTTAGTTGCTCTTAACGGTAGCACACTCGTAGGTTTCAAAGTCGGTTATCAGCGAGATAACGATGGCAGTTTTTATAACTGGATGGGGGGAGTTTTGCCAGATTACCGAAAATTACAAATAGCACAAAAACTGGCTGATGCACAGGAGCTTTGGGCAGCAAAAGAGGGTTTCAGTGCCATTGTGCTGAAAACCCGTAATCGTTTCAGAGGGATGCTGATATTTGCCATCAAGAATGGCTTTTGTATAAAAGCAGTGGAACAAAAAGAAAAGATTGAAGATTATAGAATTATTCTCCGGAAGAAATTAGTTAACACAATACATAAAATAGAATGATATATCCTATTGTAGCCTACGGCGACCCTGTTTTGAGAAAAGAAGCGCGTGATATTGTAGAGGGCGAACTTGATGTAAAAAAATTGGCCGAAGATATGTTCGAGACAATGCATGCAGCTGCAGGTGTAGGCCTGGCAGCTCCGCAGATTGGCTTAGACCTTCGCATTTTTGTGGTCGATGGTACGCCCATCAACGAAGGTGCGGAAACAGAAGATGATATCGACCAATCATTGATAGGTTTTAAAAAAGTATTTATCAACGCCGAAATTCTGGACGAAGAGGGAGACGAATGGGCGTATGAAGAAGGTTGTTTGAGTATTCCGGGAATTCGTGCCGATGTGTATCGCCCAGAATACGTGACTATCCGCTATTTTGATACCGATTGGGTAGAACATACCGAAACCTACGAAAGTATGGCGGCTCGTATCATTCAGCATGAGTACGATCATATTGATGGTATTTTGTTTACCGACCATCTGACACCTTTGAAAAAACAGATGCTAAAGAAGAAATTAGCCAATATTACCAAAGGTGACGTAGATGTTGAGTATCGCATGAAATTCCCTAAATAATATACCAAGCATTAATTAAAATGTCTGAACAAAACGCTTCTCTTCCCGATTTAAACGTCACACTCGTTCAAACCAATCTTCATTGGGAAGATGCCACCGCTAATAGAGCGATGTTGGAAGAGAAGATTTTCGGTATTTCAGAACCTACTGACTTAATCATTCTGCCCGAAATGTTTACTACCGGATTCTCTATGAATCCGGCTAAGGTGGCCGAACCCATGAATCTGCACACTACACGCTGGATGAAGCAGATGGCAGCACAAACAGGTGCAGTAGTGACAGGTAGTGTGGTGATTAAAGACAATAACAACTATTATAATCGCCTCTTATGGGTGAGCCCTGACGGAGAAGTTGATACTTATGACAAACGCCACCTGTTCAGAATGGCCAAAGAAAATGAGGTGTATGCAGGTGGAGACAAGAAGATTATCAAAGAACTGAAAGGCTGGAAGATCTGTCCCCTTATCTGCTACGACCTCCGTTTCCCTGTCTGGAGCAGAAATATTGATTTAGCTTATGATTTGCTGATATATGTCGCTAACTGGCCTCAGGTAAGAATGTATCCATGGGATACGCTTCTTACGGCAAGAGCCATCGAAAACCAAAGCTATGTAATAGGCGTCAACCGCACAGGGCTTGATGGCAACAATATTGTTCATGCAGGCCATTCGGCTGTGATTGATTTTGCAGGTAAAGTACTTTTCCGTGAAATTGATAACGAGGTAGTTCATCAACATACTATCTCTAAAACTTCCCTTGACGAATTCAGACAAAGATTCCCTGCTTATCTGGATGCGGATAGCTTTGATATTTTGTAACTGTGGTGCGAGCGAGACGCTCGCGCCACAGTTATTCACTTACCAAAACAGGCTTTACACTCTTTCCAGCAAACTTCGCTTTATATTTTTTCAATATTCTTGAAGCAATCACCCCAACTATTACACCTGGTAACACCCAGGTCAGGATAAAAACAAACGTAGGCGTATTAGCTGGCATATATCTTGGCACTACATTCACAAAAAAGGCCGTTAAAGCAGCAGAATAAGCACCCATCATTTTACCGCCATGTCCTAAAAACCAGTGCATTTTTTCAGGCTTCTGAAAACCCAGATATATCTTTAAGTCTCCATAGGCATTTACCAAACACACAACGCCGAATATGGCAAATAAGAGAGCCATCCCATTAAAGCCTGTCGGATTCATAAAGCCATAAACTGAATACCCAACCATAACAATTCCACAAATGCCTACACCCCATGCAGCTATCCAATCAATCAATGTAGGAACAATGGCTTTTTTCATGCTCAATATTCTTTTGCCTGAAAAATTAGGGTAAAAACTAATGATTCCGATAGTCAGGAAGAATTGGTATTTTAATTGAGCCGGGTAGATAGCAAAAAAGATAATGGTGGTAATGAATACACCCAGCATAGCCCAGTAAAAGATGCGTCCGCTTAGATTATGTACTCTTTTGCCTTTTTCGGCAATCATGGCAACTAAGCCACTTGAAAGAGATAAAAATCCACAGATTACGTGTATAACCAAAAAGAAATTAAATATGAGCTTTTCCATAATTTTGATGGTTTAGAAAGGGAATTGAAAGGTATTGGGTACTTATTAATCTGAAACTTAGAACGCCATCAGGCCGATTGCAATGGTTTTGTTTTCATTCACATCGAAGGCGCATAAGTCAAAAGTTGGAGGCCCCATGAGCATCGTTACATTTGAGAAACCGAAAGGTTCAGAAGGCATATCTCCGTTCATATCTAATTGCTTATTATCGTTCAAGTCCTGATACATCACGATGGCATATTTACCTTCCAGAATACCTTCAAATTTTAAACTTACCTCACCTTCTGGTGTCACTTCTGCAAAAGCTGATTTAATACCTTTTCCTCTCGGGAAGCTATTTTCATCATTTGTAATAGAGGCATATATTTTGCCCTGGCGTTGTTGAATGCCTTTCACTACTACCGTAACATTATATTTATTCTGTGCAAAAGAAAAGGTAGCAACAAGGCTTAGGATAGTTGTTAGTGCGATTGACTGGATGAAATTTTTCATTTGTGTTATTGATTATTTTTCGTGTTTTCGATGACACAAATGTATATCAAGCTACAAATAGCAGTCAAATGAAAGGGCTGACTATCAATCCTTTGGGGAGTTTGACAAAGCAGAGGGGAGATTAACAAGCTTTAGGGAAGAATGACAAAGCTTTGAAAAAGCGAATTGAATGCTTTATTTCAACTGCTCTACAATTTCAGAATATTTACGGGCAACGGGTACGGTTAGTTCAGGAGATTTCAGGTGTAGTTTATATCCCTGGGCATTGCCTGTTACTTTCTCAACCTTAGTCAGGTTAACAATATATGACCGATGGCAGCGAACGATAGTGGGGGAGTTTATCTGCCCTTCCAGACGGGTCAGGCTACTTCTTAATAATTCTTTTTGAAGCGTATTACCTTGCTGATAAAATACAGTTGAATAATTATCTGATGATTCTATAAAAAACAAATCATCTTCCTCTATTTCAACTACATCTTTTTCGTTTTCGGCGACAAGTTTTATAATGGCTATTGTTTTTTCTTCTGCTCTGATAGACTCATTCGGTTGTACAACAATAGTCTGATTATACTTTTTTAGTTGATAGATGTAATTAGACATCACCCCGAATGAAATCGGAATCAAGCCTACCAGCGCTACAATCAGAAACATCACAATAAAACCTAGGGGTGTCAGCGGCAGATAATGAAAGAACAGTTTGGAGTAAAACATATTTGCACAGGTAATGAGCGCAAGCAGAAACAGGATATCTGCTATTTCTTTCCAGACTACCCATTTTTGTTCATTGAAGAATTTTGGAACAAGTAGTGGCAATACTGACCTATTAAAAAGTGTACAAATACTCACAATACCACCAAACCCAATCAACACCCACAGTTTATGTGGGTGTTGCCACTCGTTTAAGCCAAAAGGTTGAAAAACAACAAAGAATAAAGCAACACCAGCCCCCTCAACCAGACTTTTCCGTAGACTGACGCCCACTGATTTATGTGGAAAAGGATAGGGTTGCTGTAATATCTTAAACATTAATTGAAACTAGCGGCAATGGTTTGAATAAAATGCTGAATAATAGGCGGATAAGTAAGTACCATAAATACAACTCCCCACAGTGCCCCCCACATATGGGCTGTATGGCCAATATTATCGTATTGTTTTTGCGCCATATATCTGGAATACAGTAAATACAGAATGCCAAATATCCAGGCAGGAACAATAGGAGGAAGTGGAAATACACCCATTTTTGCCGTTGGTTGAAACATAATAAAGGCAAAAACGATAGATGATACCCCACCAGACGCGCCAAGTGCATTATAGCCTGAATTATTCTTTTTGCTGAAAGTATCAGGCAAATTGGCTATGATAATTCCTAATAAATACAGTAATAAATAGAAAAACTGAGCCTTTTCGCCAAAAACCTGATAAAAATAAGACTCAACGCCTTCGCCGAAAAGATATAAGCTGAACATATTGAAGAACAAATGCCCATAATCGCCATGTAAAAAACCAGAGGTAAGCAGGCGCCACCATTCATTCTTGCGATGCACCGTATAAGGATTCAGAATATATTGGTGCATCAGGCGACCATTACTAAAAGCCGCAATGCTCACAATTACTGTGATAGCAATAATAATTACCGTTAAAGACATCTTTTTGTTAGTTTTCTCTTTTAATCAACATTTGTATTAAATCCAGTAAAGGTTTTTTACGCTCTACTGGTGCTTCCAATTTTTCTAAATCAGTCAGTCCTTTACTAAAAAACTCATTCATCTTCTTTTCAGCCATTTCTTTAATGCCTAAAGAATCATAAATAGCCGAGACGGCCTTTACTTTTTCGTTCTTATCAAATTCTTCTGCCGAAAGCCAGTAGGCCAGTTCTTTTTCTTCTGCTTTGCCTTTAGCTTGTGCCAGGGCTTCTATAAGCAAAAATGTCTTCTTATTTTCTATAATATCACCACCAACCTGCTTGCCAAATTTTTCAGGGTCGCCATACACATCTAATATATCATCTTTTAGCTGAAAACCGATCCCTACATTGGTACCTATTTCATACAATAGTTTAGTATTAGTTTCTCCTGCGTTTGCAATCATTCCCCCTAGCTCTAAACCGAAACCTAAGAGAACGGAAGTTTTCAGACGAATCATATCAATGTATTCTTCTTCGCTTACATCTGCGCGTAAAGCAAAATTCATATCCAGCTGCTGCCCCTCACAAACCTCTGCCGCAGTCCGGTTGAATCTTCTGATTACCTGTTTAAAAATGCCGTCTTCAACATCAGTCATCAATTCGTAGGCACAAACCAGCATTACATCACCTGATAGTATAGCTACATTCGGATTCCATTTCTCATGTACAGTAGGCTTACCGCGACGAAGCGGAGCGGCATCCATTATATCGTCGTGCATGAGGGTAAAATTATGAAAAACCTCTACTCCTATGGCTGGCTTTATGGCTTTCTCCCAGTTATCCGAAAAAATATTCGTTGCCATTACCGTTAGCAAAGGGCGCATTCTTTTCCCACCTAACGACATCAGGTATTCAATCGGTTCATATAATTCTACCGGTTTCTC
Organism: Emticicia fontis; assembly: GCF_054779675.1. Taxonomy (NCBI): domain Bacteria; kingdom Pseudomonadati; phylum Bacteroidota; class Cytophagia; order Cytophagales; family Leadbetterellaceae; genus Emticicia; species Emticicia fontis. The sequence goes on along the minus strand of NZ_BAAGXU010000052.1, from coordinate 181,241 downwards.
GCCATATTGTGTGCGAGCAATTTCCTGTTCAATTGCTTGAAGAAAAATCTCTAAAGACATCTGGGTCGTGTTCTAATGAGCAACAAAATAAAAAAAACTTGGCAAGACTACCAAGTTGTAATTGACCTAAGGCATTAAATGGCTAAAATAATCACCATTAGCCATTACCCAGGTATTTCTGAATTGCTTTTACTATCGTATCTTTTACAAAAGGTTTGGTAATATAGTCATCCATTCCGGCTTCGAGGCATTTTTCTTTTTCGCCTTTTACAGTTCCCGCTGTAAGGGCAATAATAGGCACTCTGTTTTTGCCATTTTCTATTTCACGGATAGCCTGTGTAGCTTCCAGCCCATTCATTTCAGGCATCTGCATATCCATAAAGATAATATCAGGTGCATCTTGTTTAAAAATGTCTACCGCTATTTTGCCATTTTCTGCTTCCAGAATACGCCCATTCGGGAATACTGATTTGAAGATGGTCCGGGCAAATAACATATTCACTTTATTATCTTCAACAATCAGAATTGTCAGGTAGCGCTCATCTATATATTGTGCAGGTTTCGGAGCCTCCGTTTTATGGTTTTCCTCAACTACTCTTGTGGCAATTCTAGACATGGCCCCAAATACTTTCTGAATCGTGACAGGTTTTACTAATCGCTGCCTGATTTTCAGTTTCTCCGATTCAGAATTAATATAATCATGTGCATGAGAACTATACAACAGAATTATCGGAAGTTTTTCAGCATTATATTTAGGCTTTTGTCTGAGTATACGCACAGTATCCAGGCCGTCCAGATAGGGCATATGGTAGTCAATAAATAATAAATCAAACTTTTCTCCTTTTTCCAGAATATCCACAACCTCCTGCCCGTTTTCTACTTCTTCATAACTAATCTTGCGCAAGTCAAGCATACTTTTGACGAGCGTCCGATTGGTTTTATTGTCGTCGGCAATCAATACGCGTTTAAATACATCCAGATTTTTCCACTCATCTACCTGTCCTAATTCTGACCTCAGATTAAGGTCAAAATAAAATTTAGTACCCTTGCCCAATTCGCTATCTACCCTTAGCTGGCTTTGCATCAAAGCTAATAGTTTATTAGAAATAGTAAGCCCCAGACCTGTACCACCAAACTTGCGGGTAGTAGAAGAATCTTCTTGTAAGAATGCCTGAAATATTTTTTGTTGATTATGTGGTGCAATCCCAATACCAGTATCCTTTACCGAAAACCTGAAACTATTATAACTACTCTTTACATCGCCTTGTATCTCAACCTTTAGCTCTATCTCTCCTGTTTCAGTAAATTTTACTGCATTGCTTAGTAAATTGACCAATATTTGTCTTAAACGCACCACGTCAACCCATATATAGCGCGGCACCTCCACCGGAATATTCAATAATACTTCCAGATTCTTCTGGCTGGCCTGAAAGGTAATCATATCAGCCACCTGGCTCATCAATTCATTGATATTCGTTTTCTCTACTACAATTTCCAGTTTTCCGGCCTCAATTTTCGAGAAATCTAATATATCATTGATAATATCAAGCAAGGCATTGGCCGACTGAAAAACAGTGGACATATATTGCTGCTGCGTACTATCCAGTTTGGTTTTCATTAATAAATCTGTGAAACCAATCACGCCATTCAGAGGAGTTCTGATTTCGTGGCTCATATTTGCCAGAAATTCCGATTTAGCATTAGCGGCCTGTTCAGCTTCCCGACGTGCTTTCCGGAATGAGTATACAAACCGATGCGAAAGGATAAGAGTCTGAAAGAGAATAAAGCCGAAATAACCGAAGAACAGATAATAAGACGATGGCTGGATAACCCCAAAGTAACCCATGATATTTAAAGAAACAGCCAGGCCAATCGAGAACATACTCAAAAGCGCAAACACCGAGCCTTTGCGTTTGCGAATGACTGCTATAATAGACATATAGAGATTATAGGCCACAAAAAACAGAATGATAAAGAAAAAGACCTGCGATATATACGATATAATATAGGTAGGCGTAAGAATTAATGCCGCGATATAGAAAAGGCTGATATATCCAACACCCGTCACAAACCGGCTCTTGCTTCCATAAAGTGCCTGCACAAACCGGCTGAAAAGATAGATACAGAAAAAGATGGTAAAGTACTCAAAGAAAAAGGTGACTTTAAAAGGAATATCCGGAAAAACCTGATGCAGATAATAAATCTTATCGACCCCTATAAGTCGGTAAATGTAGAAGACACAATAGAGGGCAAAAAATACAACAACGAGATCTCTCTGCCCTAAGAAATATAAACCAAAGAAAATCAAGGAAACCATCAGCAGAATTCCTGTCAGTATCAGAGTGATGGATAATTCAGTATCCCATAAATCTTCGGTATAGCCGACACTACCCATAATAATTGGTTGTGAGAAACCACCCCTATAATGGTCGAAATTGGCTACCTGCAAAACAAATTGCAGGGTATCTGATTGTGCCAGATAGAGTTTTTTGATGGGCAACCAATGTGGTTCGTAGGCTTCCTTGCTAGTAGCTACCACACCATTATGTGCTATCACTTCATTATTAACCCAGAGTTTATAGCTTGAATAAGGAGCGGGGATAAAAAATGAAAGCTGAGGGTTTTTCTTATGGTCGATATAAATTTTTAATGCATAAGTAGCATAGCCAAAAGCTTTGAAGGGCTTGCCCAAATGCTCATCTTTGTTCCAGACTTGTGTAAAAGGTATATAATAGTCGGGCCTTGTTGTACCTATCTGTTCAGGTTGCAGAAGTTTTTTCCAATAGAAAGCCCACTCACCTGAAAGATCAACGTGATTTTTTGTATCCTCAAACTGAATCGTTCTTAAATCTGCTTCACCTTTAACAGAAGATTGTGCAAAAGAAGCAGACGAACACGCCATTAAGAATACTACGGTCAATAAAGAGGAAAAGCACAGAAAAACAATCTGTAATCGGCATTTCGTGTATCTGTGCAATAGTTTCTTAATGTCCATCTTTAAATACCAGCCATTTTTAGATGAATAATTGTATGAAAATAGGTTATACAAGATGGCAAATCAGGATGGCTTACCTTTTACCATTCACTATTAGATTTTACTCTATTAGTTTTCTTTCCGTAAGTTATAAAAAATCTCTTTATCAGCTATATCAATCAGAGCCAAAATGTTTCGGAAAATCCTAGTTTTCGAACAAAATTCAGAGCAACAAATGTGCCTAAAAGAATGGTTTAGCAACTAAATTATCCAGTGGCAATTTTAAAATCAACAAAATACTGATTAAGCGGTGTCGATTTGACACATAAGCACAAAAGCTGTATCTTTTGTTGTTCGCTAGTGATGAAATAGTCATATAAATATTTCGTAATAATATAACCCTATAAAAGCCAAAAGCCTGATAATCTACTTATCAGGCCTTTGTATCTATCACTATATATCTTAAAATTTATATACCTTACCTTCGAGCTTTACTTCTATCAATTTGTTTTTACCTCCTATACATTCTCCCAGGCATTCATATTGAATAAAGCCGATTCCCGGTGCCAGCCAGATAGCATGTTCTTCATCTGCCATGGCCGGAACATCAAAATAGAATTTGTAGCAATTCTTAATCTCCTGCTCTCCAATCGTGATTACATCTGTTTTGCTCATAAGCGTTACATTATAATCTCTGTATTTCCATGTATCATTTACCTTGGCAGTCAGATCAAATCTTACTGAAGTCTTGCCTTTATAGTATTCTATAATCTTATCGCTCTCATTTCTTATATACGAGGTATCATAAGTAGTGGTCAGTGCATAATACGTTTTCTGGTCGAAAACTTTAGTCTCTGTAATCGTTCTGGTATCTACCTTATCTATTTTCCAGTAATTTCCCACAGTTAAAGGCAGATATACACTATCAAGACCCTCTAACGAGATTTTGTTGTCTTTACAGGCACTTACAAACAGAATTCCCAAAAGACCGCAGATGCAAAACATTTTTTTCATAAATATATCTGGTTAAACTTGAATAGATGTCGCTTTTAACTGTGTGGAAAAGCAGGTCGAAGTTTAAACGCTTCGACCTGCCAGGAAATTATTGCGCAGCTGTCGCTTCTGTCAGATTTACTTTTACGCCAGTATAATAAAGCGTAGTAGTAGCTTCAAAGCCTGAGTCTGTACCTACAATTACCCATAGGTTACCATTAGCATCTGATTTACCAGTAAATTCACCAGTTCTTTTGATGATTTTATACTTAGCTTCAGTTGTACCGTTAGCAACATTACCAATCACTTTCATATCTTGTCCGCTGGTTGCCTGTTGCATTTTTTTGATGTTCATATCATAATGCTTGGTAGTAGTATTGGCTACTTTTTTAGGCTCAATCGATGTCAGACCGATACCTACATACACACTTTCAGCCGGAGAACCGCCTACACCCACCGAACCATCCGGTGCATTTGAAGCAAATTCAACTTCAAATGTTCCTTTATAGCTTTGATTGGCTTTTAGACCACCCATCTTCTTGGTCATGAACATAAACAAATCATCGCTATGATTATTACCCGAAATGCGGAAACCTTTTTTCAAGGTATCTAAAGGTGCTGGTAATTTAGCATCTTTTTTAGTTGATAGTTCGTAGAATGTTTCCTCACCTACGGGATAATCCGCAAAATCAGCACTCCAACCCTCTGCTGAAACATTAAACTGATCATTTAAAGAAAGTTGTGGGGTGGTGGTTTCCTCTTTCGAACAAGAGAATAAAATTGCTACCGAAACGACACTTAAAATCAATTTTTTCATGAATTTTTCTTTGGTTTATTTCCTACATGGATTCAGTTGAAAAAAAAATAGTTGGAATTATTTTTTTCAAACCACGAAGAAAAAAAGCTAAATCACTGAAAATCAGCGAGATAAAAATCTAAAAAAATTCACAAAATTTTATTTGGCTTGGAATTTATTTTCATTCCCGACGGGCTAACTGAATGAAATGGGCAAGCCTCGGTGGCTAAAAAAACAAATGATTTTTTTACATTTTTATTAGGATTTTGCCATAGCATGTGTACAAAAATAGGCTATCGCACGGTCGAAGGCCCGATTAGGCAAGGGTAGAAGAACACTTATAGCTTGAAACCTAATAAGTCCCGCTTATGTAAGCAATACCTTTATAACCCCTCTAAACCAATCCCAGTCAATTCCCGTATCTTAATTTATTGGCATTAAAGCATTTATATGCCCGAAATTTATCTAATATGAAATTGTGGTTGTAACTTTGCTGTTTATTGTCATAGTATTGATTTTTTGTTGATTTGAAGATGGTAGTACCTTACAAAGAAAAAGAAACAGGAAAGCGCGAGCAGATAGCAGAAATGTTTGATAACATTTCGCCAAAATATGATTTACTAAATCATTTATTAAGTGGAGGTATTGATGTATGGTGGAGAAAGAAAGCCATATCAATGTTGCGTTCGGCTCAGCCAAAACTTATTTTAGATATTGCAACCGGCACGGGAGACCTTGCTGTGGAAGCAGTGAAACAACTGAAGCCTGAAAAAGTGATTGGCGTAGATATTTCGGAGGGCATGCTGGCTATCGGGCGCGAGAAAATGAAGAAAATTGGCATGGAAAATGTGATAGAACTCAGAAGTGGCGATTCAGAGAAATTACTGTTTGAAAACAATACTTTTGATGCTGTCATCGTTTCTTTTGGAGTAAGGAACTTTGAGAATCTGGAGAAAGGACTCACCGACATGAACAGGGTTACCAAGCCCGGCGGCACATGCCTCATTGTAGAATTCTCGAAACCTAAGGCACCTATTATCAAGCAGTTATATTGGTTATATAATTCTACTATCTTACCCTTAATCGGGAAACTCATATCAAAAGACAAAGCAGCTTATAGTTATCTGCCAGAGTCGGTTAAAGCCTTTCCTGAAGGGAATGACTTCCTGAAGGTTTTTGAAAAAGCCGGATTCACAGAAACGAAAAGTGTGCCGCTGACTTTTGGCATTTGTACGGTCTACATAGGTAAGAAAAAGACCTGAGATTGCTATTGATTACATAGATGTAACCTTTTCTAGATTTTGAATGAAAAATATTAAGGTATCCTTTTCACGTAGTTTTACCTCATCATTAAAAAAGACCTTCCTTGTTTCTAAGGGCTGCTTGTTTCTATCCATTATGGCTGTGCATAGCTTGTCAGCACAGCAGAATAAACGTCTTTTTCAGGGTGATTACGATGCTAAAACCGTAAAATTCGGTTATTTCTTAGGCTTACCGTATACTAACTTCAATATCAAATTCAACAATTTCTTTATTAATAAAGATAAGTATTATGCCATTACCTCTCCCGGTACTATGGGGCTGAAAATGGGCGGATTAGCTAATATACGCCTGAACGATTATTTCGACTTCCGTGTTCTGCCTACAGTAGCCATTTATGGGAGAAAATTAGAATATCGTTTCGTAGATACTGGTGCAACAGACCCCGAAAAAGTATTAGGTGAGAAAAAAGAATTACGCGAAACAGCCTGGTTCGAATTGCCTCTGATGCTAAAGTATAAATCGGAACGTAGAGGTAATGTGCGGATGTATATTTTCGGAGGAGTTCGATACGCTGTTGAAACCAACGCCGTAAACAGAAAAAACCGCCAGCAGTTTACTACTAAAAACAATGATTTTAGTATTGAATACGGAACAGGTCTTGAGTTTTTCAGAGAATACTTCAAGTTTTCGCCGGAACTACATTTCTCTCATGGCTTAGTCAATTTAGTAAATCCTGTTACCGCTCAAGGTACTGCCATTGGCGGTATTGACCGATTGACAACTCATACAGTTACACTATACATCTCGTTTGAATAAATCATGAAATACATTGCCATATTTCTTGTGCGTCTGTATCAGGTCGGCATTTCGCCCTGGTTTCCTGCCTCCTGTCGTTACACGCCTACCTGCTCCCAATACTCGGTAGAAGCGTTTCAGAAATATGGTTTTTTCAAGGGTTTATTACTTACTGTCAAGCGCATTGGTCGCTGTCATCCCTGGGGTGGACATGGATATGATCCTGTGCCATAAATCTACAGAATTTACTATATTTGCAAATCTTCTTCATCAACTATTGATATTTTGTATTATATCAAGAATATTCTTGACTATTCGTTTAATTATTGAAAATCAATAGCTTAGCTCAATTTAATGCAGAATAGTTCTGTAAATTTGAGTTTGCAACAAAACCTCCCTAAAGCAATGACTCTCGAAGAGCGCCAGTTTCCAATTGGTAAATGGAAACCAGAAAATAGCTATTCTGCAGAAGCAATGGCTCAGAATATTAGCATTATAGAGCAATATCCGGCTAAGTATGAGCAATTGACAAAGAACCTTTCGGCAGACGATTTGGCAAAGTCTTATCGTGAAGGAGCATGGAGTATCCATAAAGTGGTAGTACATATCTCTGATATGCACATCCTGCATTTTGCCCGTTTCAAACAGGCACTATGCGAAGATAATCCACAAGGATTTGGCCCGAACATTAACGGCTGGGCAAATAACCCCGAAGTACCAAGCGTACCTCTGGCCGATGCACTCCTGTTATTAGAAGCTACTCATAAACGATGGACACATTTACTCAAATCCATGTCCTCTGAAGATTTCAGCAGAACCTTTTTTCATGTAGGGCGTCAGATAAACGTAACATTGGCGCAGGCTCTAGATATGGGGGCTTGGCATTGTAAACACCATCTGGAGCATATTAAGATTGCTTTGGATAGTCCTCAATAAATATTTGGTAATAATCAGACTTTTAACATCAATACCTATTATAGAGATTTAGTGATTCATGAATAATCATCCTTATTTTATTATAGATTTCGACAGCACTTTTACGAAAGTAGAGGGGCTGGACGAATTAGCCAATATTGCCTTAGCAGGCAATGCCAATCAGGAAAAAATAGTCGGCGAAATCAGAAAACTGACCGAAATGGGCATGAATGGTGAGATTTCGTTTTCGGAAGCACTCAGCAGAAGAATTGATTTATTGAAAGCTAATCGTTCACATATCGACAAACTGGTTGATTTCCTCCACACCAAAGTATCTGACTCTTTTCAGAGAAATGAGAAATTCCTCCGTGAGTACGCTGACCATATTATGATTGTTTCGGGTGGCTTTAAAGAATTTATTGTGCCTATCGTAACAGACATGGGTCTGAAAGAAGAAAATGTGTATGCCAATACCTTTCAATTCGATGAAGAGGGAAATATCACTGGCGTAGATGAGAATAATGTATTAGCCCACGAAAAAGGCAAAGTGAAACTTCTTGGTTCATTACATTTAGATGGCGATGTATATGCCATTGGCGATGGTTATACCGACTATGAATTAAGAGCCTCTGGCCTAGCAAATCGCTTCTATGCATTCACAGAAAACGTTGAGCGCGAAAAAGTAATTGCCAAAGCCGACCACGTAGTGCCTTCTTTAGATGAGTTCCTGTACCTCAATAAATTGCCTCGCAGCCAGTCTTATCCCAAAAGCCGCATCAAAGTACTTTTATTGGAGAATGTGCACCCTGTGGCGGTAGAATCCTTTAAATATGAAGGCTTTGATGTAGAGTTCCACAAGGGAGCAATGGATGAAGCCGAACTGGCAGAAAAAATCAAGGGTGTATCTATCTTAGGTCTTCGCTCAAAAACCAACGTTACCAGAAAAGTTTTAGAAAATGCCGATAAACTGATGATTATCGGGGCTTTCTGTATTGGTACCAATCAGATTGATTTAAAAGCCAGTACCGAGAAAGGTATCGCCGTTTTCAATGCGCCTTACAGCAATACCCGTTCGGTAGTAGAACTGGCCGTTGGCGAAATGATTATGCTTATCCGTAATATCTTCGAAAAAAGCGTAGGTATGCACGCTGGTAAGTGGGATAAATCGGCCAATAATAGCTTTGAGGTTCGTGGGAAGAAATTAGGACTAATAGGTTACGGACATATTGGTACACAGTTATCAGTTATCGGAGAGGCATTGGGTATGGAAGTGTATTTCTACGATATAGTAGATAAAATGCCTATCGGTAATGCCAAAAAATGCCGTTCATTAGATGAAGTCCTACGAGTAGCCGATGTAGTGAGTATGCACATCGATGGTCGTAAGGAAAACACCAATATTTTTGGTAAACGTGAGTTTGAATTGATGAAGAAAGGAGTCGTATTCCTGAATCTGGCTCGTGGACATGTAGTTGATGTTCCTGCGCTTGTAGAAGCAATTAAAGAAGGAAAAGTAGCAGGCGCTGGAATAGACGTATTCCCTTATGAGCCTAAGACCAATAACGAAGAGTTTATCAATGAATTGAGAGGCCTACCAAACGTAATTCTGACCCCGCACATTGGTGGAAGTACAGAAGAAGCACAGGAAAGTATCGGGCACTACGTACCGGAACGTCTCTTAGAATTTATGAATAATGGAAGCACCACAGGCAGTGTAAACTTTCCTGAGTTACAATTACCATTATTGAAAGACTCTCACCGTTTATTGCATATCCATAAAAATGTACCGGGTATTCTGGCAAAAATCAATAATATCTTTGCCAAGCATTCGATCAATATCAACGGTCAATACCTGAAAACCAACGAAAAAATCGGTTATGTAATTATGGATATTGACAAAGGCTATACCGACGAGTTCGTGCAGGAGATTAAGGATATTGAAGAAACGATTCGTTTTAGAATGTTGTATTAAGAATTGTATAACGATTTTTTAAATCGTGTTTTGAAGTATAAAAAAGGCGATTTGAAAAATCGCCATACATCAAAAAGCCCCGAAAGAATATCTTTCAGGGCTTTCACTTTATAAATTGATACTATCAATCCTTTTTATCATAAATCGGATCATACTTCAAGCCGTATTTATCCAATACATCTTGCGGTACACCTTGCCAGTCGTTAGGCGTGTTACCCATATATCCTAAATCATCAAAGCCCATACGGGTTGTATAGAAGCCTGTTACTGTCAGATTTCGGATTTGTGAGAAAAACGCTGCGCCATGACTGAACTCTGGTTTTACATCATCCGGGTAGGCTATATCTTCTACTATCTCGATCCGTTGTTTAGGCGTAATCTGAGCAAAAGTTTTGCCAAAGCGTTTGGTGCTATGGTTATCCAGCCATCTCAAACCACCTCTGATAGGTGTTTGGTATTGTGGCATATCTTTTACAATAAAATCGATAAAGGCAGGTACGCCTGCTTGCGTGGCACTACCTGATTTACCCTCTGCCGGAATAATAATATCTGCTAAAATTCCGATAGTAGCTAGTTCTGCCACAGTCAGGAATTTATCAGCCGCAATCTTTTTATCTCTTTCTATTTCTTCCGGAATACGGGCCGGAGTTGTTTTAAACGGCTTCGGGTCCGGTGGTGCTGGTGCAGCCATTAGGTCGGCGGCTGGTAAAACGGCCATTCCCAACGAGCTCAATGAAAGTGCTTTTAATGAATCTCTACGTTTCATGTCTTGAAAATGGTTTTGTTAAAGGTTTTTAGCTTTTACCTGCTCCATGATATAATCAGAAGTACGCCATGAACTTGCCAGGATGGTCCATGTCACGTTTTTATCACCTTGTGATACGAAAGGCGCAGCATCTACCACAAACAGGTTTTTCACGTCATGGGCTTGTTGCCAACCATTCAGCGCCGATTTTTTAGGGTCGTTACCCATACGAACTGTTCCTACTTCGTGAATAATTTCACCCGGTTGAGCCAGACCATAATTGTTACTTGCATCAGGTTTTTTACCCATTGGAATACCGCCCATCGCATGGATAATCTGCTCGAAAGTATCCTGCATATGTTTGGCTTGCTTAATCTCGTTTTCGCTCCATTTGTAGTGGTAACGTAACGTCGGGATACCGTATTTATCCACACTATTCGGATCAATCTCGCAATAGTTAGACTCCAATGGAATAGGTTCTCCACGACCTGCCATACCGATATAAGCGCCATAAGTACGACGGATATCATCTTTAAGCGCTACACCGTAGCCACCTGCTTTTTTCTTATTGCCGTTTCTATCAGGGAAAAGTCCGTTTACACGCTCAATGCCACCGCCGAAACCAAAGCCAGGCATACCCATACCACCACCATACTCAATATGATAACCGCGTGGGAAATCCAGTTTGCTGTTATCTACCCACCAAGGCGTAAATACGTGCATACCACCCACACCATCTTCGTTATAGCGTTTACGATCCATCAAAGCAGGGATAAATGCCGAACGGCTTGCACCTGTTGAATCGTTCAGGTATTTACCAATCACACCGCTATCATTTGCTAAACCTCTGGCAAATCTTGGCGATTTAGAGTTAAGCATGATACGAGCAGTTTCACAAGTACTGGCAGCTAAGATTACAATTTTACCTTTTACTGAGTATTCTTTCAGATCCATCTTATTTACATAAGAAACACCTGTCGAAAGACCAGTATTAGGGTCTGTCAATACTTCTCTTACCATCGCATTGTTAATCAGCGTTAAGTTACCTGTTTTAGCGGCAGGAATACATAATACTGACGACGACGAGAAATCGGCATAAGCCTGACAAGCGCGTCCACATTGTGCGCAATAGAAACAAGCCCCACGTGAATCGTTGATAGGTTTGGTCAACATCGCCATGCGAGACGGGATAACCGGAATACCAATACCTGTAGCCGCTTTCTTCAACATCAGCTCATGCAAACGTGGTTTTGGCGGAGGTAAGAAGATACCATCCGGTTCGTTGCGGATACCTTCTTTCGTACCGAACAAACCGATTAATCTATCTACTTTATCATAATAAGGTGCGTAATCTTCATAGCTCGTCGGCCAGTCGTCACCGATACCTGTCATTGAACCTCTGCGGAAATCATCCGGACCGAAACGCATCGAGATACGTCCCCAGTGATTGGTTCTACCACCCAACATTCTTGAACGGAACCAACGGAACTGTGTGCCGGGCATAGCTGAATATTGCTCGCCTTCGATGTCCCAACCGCCCCAGGCAGCATCAAAATCACCAAACGGACGCGTACGTGTACTTGCTCCACGACGAGGAGATTCCCAAGGATTTTTTAATTGTGTGATATATTTAGGGTCTGCGGGGTCGAAGTAACCACCTGCCTCTAATAAGCAAACCTTTGCACCAGCTTTAGTTAGTTGGTATGCTGCCATACCTCCTCCTGCACCAGAGCCTACAATCACAACGTCATAGACTTTAGGTTGCTCTTTAATTTCGAATAGGTTCATGTTTAACCGGTCGTAAATAGAAGATTAAAAAATAATTCAAAGTTTAAAAGTAGTACTTTTTTCACAAAAAAAAAGACCAATCAATAGGCAAATTTTCTTTTGCGTAACATATATAAAATAATTCCAAATAAAATTACTGTTCCCAAAGGCAATGCGATGTTGATAATCTGCCATTTGGTGCGCTCGTCACGCGTGCGTAATTTATCTAATGGGCGTAGTTTTACTTCTTTGCCACGGGCTTGTATCACCCCATTTTCATCAATCATATAATCAATGGCATTCATCACAAAGTCTTTATTACCAAATATATGCTGGGTAGTTTTATCAAAACCCAGTGGTAATGGATTACCCGTTTTAGGGCTCAGGTCATTCACAATTAAATCACCGTCAGAGCAAACCAGCATTTTGGTAGGCACGCTTTCAGCCTTGAATGTTTTGTATTGCGGGTCAGAGGGTAATAAGCGGTTTTTATACAAAGATTCAAATTTACCTTCCAACAAATAGGCCACAGTTTTTACGCCACCATTATATTCATCCTGCTTGGTTTCGGTATGTGCTTCGTTATAAGTAACTAATGCCGGTGCATTCAATACCTTGGTATAAGGCGTTGTCATCAATAAAGGTATCTTATTCACGCCTGCTGCCTGCACCGTATCAATAGAAGCTACATATCGGCAGAAGATCAAATCAAGATTATTCGTAATCAGGCTTTTGCCGAAATTATTAATGATTGGGAAGTACCGATAAGGAATCGGCTGGATATTTGGCCTATCACCCATATTGCCCACTACCATCGGAATAGCCGCCGAACTTGCCCCGTCCTTCACGATATTACTATTGATTCTGAAACCATATTTAAAGAATAAATCAGTCAGGTTCAATTCCAAAGGCTGGGCAAAAGTACCTTCCAGACTTACAGAATCTACTTTCAATCCATCCACAAAAAACAAAGCTCTGCCCCCATTCATTACATACTGATCGATTTTATATTTCGTACTATCATCAACCGGAAGTGTCGGCTTGGGCAGAATTAAAGCATCCAGACCCTCAAAAGTAGGCGATTGCTTGGCATCTATAATGAACAAATCGTAACGCTCCTGCAAAGAAGTAATCAAATCCGCAAAGCTAATTGGTTTCAGGTTAGTAAACTCAGCTAACAAACCAATTTTCTTTTTCTCTTTCAAGGTCAGTTTACGAATGGCAGTTGCCAGTTCATATTCTACACTCTCGTACGATTGATTCAACTTCTCTTGTGCGGTTCTTCCTTCAGTTCCTTTTAATAATTGCACTGGTACTTCCTTACCCTCATAACTCACAGAGGCATAAGGAAAAACAATATTTTCTACCTGACGCCCACCTTTAGTATCTATCACCCTTGAAGGCTGCATTCCTTTTTTCATCAACTGGGCATAAAAGTCCTCCCGTTTTTTGGTATCACTCTCTGCACTTGGGTCAATCGATCTGAATTCTATTTTTGCGCCACCATATACCTTAAACTCTTCCAGGGTTTCATTCACGGCACGTTTCAATCTTTCAAACCCACCGGGCAGTTCATCTCCATCCAGATACACTTTTATCATAATCTCTTTATCCAGACTTTCCAGGAGATTTTTAGTAGCATCGGAGATAGAATAGCGTTTTTCTTCGGTGAGGTCTAGGCGAAAGAATACAAAAGAAGCCAGTACATTTAGCAAGACAATTCCGCCGACAATCGCGAGGATTTTTATAAATTTACTTTTCATTAAGATATTCAGGAGAACGCGTTCTGTTTATTTTGCCAAAAATAAGATATTCATTCATCTATTCCACATTTAAACATACTCTAATATGAAAACAGCCAATTATTGGGTTGAAAAATACCATTTGCAGGCACATCCCGAAGGTGGATATTTTGCCGAAACCTATCGTTCAGCAGAAACTATTCCCCACGATGCTCTTCCTAAACGTTTTGAGGGAGAAAGAAATTTTAGCACAGGAATTTATTTTTTACTCGAAAGCCACCAATTTTCTGCCTTACACCGCATTCAGGCCGACGAAATGTGGCATTTCTATTATGGTGTGCCATTAAACGTCTATTATATAGATAATCAAGGATTTGTGCAGACCATTAAATTAGGTAATAACCCTGACAACGGAGAAGTTTTTCAGGCAGTTGTTCCGGCAGGCGTGTGGTTTGGCAGCAAACCTGCACAACCGGATGGCTATTCATTAGTTGGCTGTACTGTTGCACCTGGTTTTAGTTTTGCTGATTTTGAAATGGCTAGCAGAGAAAAACTGATGCAAGAGTACCCAGAGCACAAAGAGCTTATTAACATTCTGACTACTCAATAAAAAAAAGTGCAGGTTTCTTAAACGATTTGCCTGATTTTTTACCTTTGTACTGATATTTGTATTATGTAACCATTAATTTATTTGTTGAAATGTTACAACGCCCCCAATCAATTTTATTGCTTCTTACTTCTATCTGTATGATTTTGTATTTAGCCACCCCCGTCTGGCATAAGGTAGGTGTAGGAGAAGAAGCTATCTTAAACCCTTATTTTTTGTTACACATGAAAGGCACGCTGGCCGAAGTAAACAAGCCTGTTTATTATCTGGCACTTATGGCAGTGCTCTCGGCAGGCACCTCGCTTTTTACTATTTTTCAATACAAAAACCGTGTACGTCAGATGCTTTTTGTAGCGCTCAACTCTCTGATTGGCGCTGCACTTTTAGGAACAACGGTTTATCATATTCAATTTGAAGCGACCAAGTTTTTTGCGCCAGACCAACAAGGAGAATTCGGTATTGGCTTCTGGGCGGCTTTTGCAGCTTTAGTATTCAACTGGATTGCGAATCGTTTGATTCGTAAGGATGAAAAAACAGTAAGAGATGCCGACAGAATGAGATAAAAAATCTCGATACATATAACCTATTACTATCTTGAAAATTGCCAGAAAAATACTCAAAATTACAGGTCTTACTATTCTGACATTGGTCTGTCTGATTGGTCTCTATCTGGGCTCTGCTTATGTTCTGTCAAGAATAAGTGTAGACAGAGAAAGTCAGACACAAAATGATATTCCGATGTATATTCTGACGAATGGCGTACATACCGACTTAGTAGTACCCATTAAAAACGAACAGATAGATTGGAGTAAAGAAGTGAAGTTTGCCAATACAACTGGCAAAGACAGCCTGTTTGAGTATGTGGCATTTGGCTGGGGTGATAAAGGTTTTTATTTAGAAACACCTACCTGGGCAGACCTGAAAGCCAGTACGGCTTTTAAAGCAGCATTTGCCTTGAGTACATCTGCCATTCATGCCACTTTCTACAAAAGAATGGTGGAGGGTGCGGATTGTGTGAAGATAAATATTTCGAAAGAACAGTATTCCAGACTCATAAAATATATTCAGGAGAGCTTTACCACCGATTCGCAAGGGCATCTGATGTGTATTCAGACTAATGCAAATTATGGCAAAGAAGATGCTTTCTATGAAGCCAAAGGCAGTTATCATATCTTTCATACCTGCAATACATGGGCTAATAACGGGCTGAAAAGCTGCGGACAAAAAGCCAGCCTCTGGACACCTTTCGATACCGGAATTTTTTATCAATACTCATCTAAATAAATAAACAATATGTATCAAAAACCATCAGCAGCCTTTATTGCGGCATCGTGGGTAGCACTGGGAGCCGGCATGGTCGGATTTCTGGTTGGCCTCTGGCGCTCAGAAATGTTGCTCAACGAAAAAGGCTATTATTTTGCAGTATTAATGTACGGTTTATTCTCAGTTGTCTCTGTGCAGAAGAGCGTAAGAGACCGCCTGGAGGGTATTCCTGTAACTGATATTTATTATGGCATCAGCTGGTTCTCTACCATCTTGTGTATAGTTCTACTAGCCGTAGGTCTCTGGAATGCCACCTTATTACCAAGCGAAAAAGGCTTTTATGCTTTTGCATTCTTATTAGCATTATTCGGCGCGATTGCCGTGCAGAAGAATACAAGAGATAGCCAACAAGGTACTGGTAGTGAGAAGAGAAATTCTTGATTAAAGGGTATTAAATCCCTACGGGATACAAACCTAATACATAACAAAAAAGACCTAATCGCTTGATTAGGTCTTTTTTGTTGAAACTTTATCTTATCCATTAAACACGCTTGCTGATATTATCATACATCTGTGTTAATGTTTCTTTCAAATCATATTTCCAGGTCCATTCCGGATAATGCGTTTTGAATTTCGTAAGGTCAGAAATATACCAGATATGGTCTCCGCTACGGTTGTCTTCTGCATAGCTGAAACTCATTTTATTTCCGGTGATTTCTTCACAAAGTGCAATTCCTTCCTGCATTGAACAGTTAGCAAAACGTCCACCACCTGCATTGTATACTTCACCCGGACGAGGAGCATTATAGAAATGCCAGAACATATTCACTAAGTCCCAGCTATGGATATTGTCACGTACCTGTTTGCCTTTGTATCCGAAAATAGTATAGTGGTTTCCGGTAATAGCACATTTCATTAAATAAGCTAAGAAACCATGTAACTGTGCACCAGAGTGATTAGGGCCAGTTAAACAACCTCCACGGAAAACAGCCGTTTTCATTCCGAAATAACGACCATACTCCTGTACCATCACATCAGCTGCTACTTTAGACGCTCCGAAGATAGAGTGTTTCGAATGATCGATTGACATTAACTCATCGATACCATTTTTGTAGTAAGGGTGAGTCTGGTCTATTTCCCAACGGGTTTCTAATTCTACCAAAGGCAGGTAGTTAGGCGTATCACCATATACTTTATTAGTAGAAGTAAAGATGAACACCGCATCAGGGCAATGGATGCGAGTCATTTCAAGCATTACTAAAGTACCATTCGCATTTACAGTAAAATCTGTAAAAGGCTCACGGGCAGCCCAGTCGTGGCTCGGTTGAGCAGCTGTATGCACAATTAGCTTAATATCTTTACCATACTCTGCGAATATCTTTCCGATTTGTTCTTCCGAACGAATATCTGCGTTGTAGTGCTTGTAATTGCTGAATTTTTCTTCCAAACGATTACGATTCCAATCTGTTGAAGCTTCTGAACCGAAGAAATAAGAGCGAAGATTATTATCAATACCTATAACCAGATCAAACTTTTCTGCAAAAAAGGCTACCGACTCACTACCAATCAAACCTGCCGAACCTGTTACTAATGCTATGTTCATTTTGGGTTTTTTGTTTTATTTATGAAAGTGTGAAAAATAAAAATAGGCATATTACAAGCACGCAATAGCCAGAATGCTATCATGATTGTAATTTGCCTATCTGATGAGCTATGAATTAAGCTCCGGTTTTTCCATACAAAATCTCACGAATCTTGTTTGCTTCCGCTTCAAGTTCTGGTTTGGCCGTATATTTATTCTTTAATTGTCTCGCCGAAGAGTCAAGGCCTGCACCGTAAACCCATGAATCTCCTTTACGGACATCCTTTTGTTCGATTGTATTACCTTTTTGATACTGGCATGATGCTAACGAAACCGCTACAACTGCAAATACTAACACGCTTAACTTTCTCATGTTAAAAATGATGTTCTTTAAATTTGCACAAATTTAAGTTCATGAATCCAAACTGCCAAAATAAATTGTATTTTTTAAATGCCTAAATTTTATTTCTTCAATAGATTTAATACATTTACATATGGCACAATCACAAGAAGAAAAATTACAGAAAAGCCTCACACCCACTCTCCTATGGGGTTTAGGCGTAGGTTATGTTATATCCGGCATGTATTTCGGCTGGAATTTAGGGCTCGAAAAGGGCGGTACACTAGGGATGGCTGTAGCCACCATAGTAGTAGTTATTTTGTACATTACCTTTTCGTTAAGCTACGCCGAACTGGCCTGCGCTATCCCGAAAGCCGGTGGAGCATTTGATTATGCCAATCGGGCACTGGGCAAAAAATGGGGTTTTCTGGCAGGTATGTCGCAGAATATTGAATTTCTTTTTGCGCCTCCTGCCATTGCAGTAGGCATTGGCTCTTATTTCAATGTTATTTTTCCTCAACTCCCGGTTACTGCGATTGCTATTACTGCCTATGTGCTTTTTACCACATTGAATATATTAGGCACCAAATTAGCCTCTACTTTCGAGTTAGTAATTACAGTGCTGGCCGTCCTAGGCTTGATTATCTTCTGGATAGTGGTTTTTCCTGATTTTGAAGTAAAAAACCTTAACATTAATCCTCTTCCTAATGGTTGGGCTGGAGCTTTTGCCGCTCTACCTTTTGCTATCTGGTTTTTCTTAGGTATTGAGGGACTAGCCAATGTAGCCGAAGAATCGGTTCATCCCCAAAAGGATATTACCTGGGGTTTTGGTTCTGCCATGACAACCCTGGTCATACTATGTTTATTCACTTTTCTTGCTGCTGTTGGGGTTAATGGTTGGGAAGCCATTGTTTTTAAAGCCGATGGAAGCACTTCTGATTCACCACTTCCGATGGCCATGAGTAAGGTGATTGGTGATAGTAGTGTAATATATCAGGTAATTGTAGGCATTGGTACCTGTGGCTTGATTGCCTCTTTTCACGGCTTGGTTTTAGCAGCCGGACGCTCGACGTTTGAGTTTGGACGTGTAGGAAATGCGCCACAATTTTTAGGCAAAGTGCATCCGAAATTCAAAACTCCTGCCAATGCTTTATTATTGAATATGGTTTTAGGAATTGCCGCTTTATTGAGTAATTCTACTGCGGATATTATTATTCTCTCGGCTTTTGGTGCCTTGACGATGTATATTTTTTCAGTAGTTTCTTTATTGGTTTTACGCAAAAAAGAACCTGAATTGAACAGACCTTTTCATGTGCCATTATATCCCCTTTCTCCAATTATAGCTTTAGTCATTGCTTCTATCGCTTTACTAGCCATGGCTATTTATAACCCAATGCTGGCACTTATTTTCTTTGCGATATTAATTGGGAGTTTCTTGTTGGCAATGGTGTTGAAGAGGGTATAGATTTTATTGAGCCCTTTGTTAATTAGAGGTGCTGTGTTAAAATACAAAAGCGCCCAATGTGTTTTAGACATTGGGCGCTTTTGTATTTTATATAAGAGGTAGCTCTATACCCTCAAAAATATCTTCTTATCATACATAAATTTCAAAAATACCCACTTAACTACTATTACTCC
This sequence comes from Emticicia fontis, assembly GCF_054779675.1. NCBI lineage: Bacteria > Pseudomonadati > Bacteroidota > Cytophagia > Cytophagales > Leadbetterellaceae > Emticicia > Emticicia fontis. The sequence goes on along the minus strand of NZ_BAAGXU010000052.1, from coordinate 161,849 downwards.
CGCGGCAATGACTACACCGTAATAATTCTCCCCAACAATATCACCCAGCCATTGAAAGAATCCTTTAGAGGTATAATACCAGTTAATGAATCTGCCCGACATATAAATCAGAATAGAGTTTGTACCGATAATCATAAAGAAATAAGCCCAACGACGGAAGCCCAGTACATCTATCACATAGTAGAAAATAGCTAAAAGTAATAAGCTACACCCCCCAACATATAGCACAAATGAACTTGTCCAGAGGTTTTTATTGATTGGGAAAACCAAATCCCATAAGCCTCCAATGATTAAGCAAACGATTCCGGCAATAGCTAAGGTTGGTGCTTTTCTGAATTTATCCATTGGATTATTTTTCAGAAAATTACCTGCAAAAATACCCAATAAACCTGTGCCTATGGCAGGGAGGGCAGAAACCAGCCCCTCAGGGTCATGAATTTCTCTATGCAAACGTCCGGGAAGAATACTTCTATCAATCCATGAAGCAAAGTTACCCTCCATCGTTAAATCTCCCATCGGGAAGCCCGGTGCAGAAGTAAATCGTAATAATAACCAATACCCAATTAAGACAACCGCAAACCAGACATACTGAAACCGCTGGCTGGCATATAAATAAATGATAGAAGCAAACATATACGCTATCCCTATACGTCCTAATACACTCGGGAAACGTACCTCTGCTAGTGGCTTGAGATGCAAGCCATTATTATAGATAATCCCAAATAGCACTAAGATAAGCCCACGTTTTACAATCCGCATCAATAATTTAGACTTATCAGTTCCTTTTTCTAAATCCCTCCCTACTGAATAAGGAGTAGACACGCCCGACATAAACAGGAATAGCGGAAAAATAAGGTCATAAAAACGAAAGCCATTCCAGTCAACGTGCGAGAGCTGTGTTGCTATCCAGGTAGTGGCAGGGTGATGGGTGGCTTCTGCCAGTTCGTGGAAAAAATCTTCTGCACCCATAATCCAGAACATATCAAAACCGCGTAGTGCATCTAACGAATAGAGTCTTTGTGAAGAGGAACTTTCACTCATTTTTTTAGGGCTTAGGTTTAAAACTTAAATGTAAACATTTTAACCTATTCTTATACATTAAAAACTATATTTCTGACTACTAATTTAGTAGATTAATTATCAGAATAATTTAAGAATAATATGAAAGTACTGCTGCATTCTGTTTTTAGTATTTTATCCATTGCATGAAAGCCCGATATAGCCTTTATTTGTAAAAACTATTATTTACTCCATGCTAATCAGACTTGCCACTTTAGCCGATGCCACTCGCCTGCGGGAACTTTCAGAAACAACTTTCAGGGATACTTATACAACCTATAATACTCCTGAAAATATGGAGGGACATGTAGCAAAGCACTTTTCTTTGCAACAAATAGAAAAAGAATTACAGGATTCAACCAATCAATACGTAGTATATGAAAATGACCAGGAACTAATAGCCTTTGTTAAATTAGTAAAAAACCATTCAACTACTGGCTTAACCGAAGAAAAAGTAATTGAAATAGAGCGGATTTATGTAAGAAAGGAATTTCATGGGCAACAATTAGGCAGAAAACTGATAGACTTCTGTACAGATTGGGCCAAAGAACAGGGTTTCGAGGTAATATGGCTGGGCGTTTGGGAACATAACCCTAATGCCATCAAATTCTATGAAAAGATGGGTTATGTCCGTTTCGGAGAACATACCTTTACACTAGGCGATGACGTGCAGACGGATTATGTGATGAAGAGGAGGATATGAAATTTTGCCACAATGTACACTAAATGCACAATTGTGAAACTTTGTGTTCTATCGTGTACATTGTGGCAATTTAATGCTACTAGAATTTTATAGCATCATACCTTTCGTTTATACGCTACTCCGGTATCTCCATCCTTATCCTCCACTCTTTAGGCAGATAATTATTAATCCTATCGCCAATTACTTTCATAAATCCTAAATTCAATCCCTGATAACAAGCCAATAGCCAACCTTTAGGTTGGCTGGACAAATCAACGCCTAGATTTTCTCTTTTAAGAAATTTCAAGGCATCTTCTTTCGATAATTCGACGGCAGGTAAATCTTTAGCAATTGCTGTACTCAAAGCCAGATCATGGCTTGGGATAAAATCATTGCCTTTAAACTGTCCGATTTCTAAACCTGAGGAACGCTTATGTAATGCTCTGAAAATTACTGCATACTCATTGCTTAAATTAGCCGGAATAGCCACTATCTGCCCATCAGGTTTTTCATAATATTCAAAGGCGTTTGGTGTTTCTAACCATTCCTTCAATACTTCTACTTTTTTCTGAGGCAATCGGTTGAGTTTAATTTTTCCTCTTGCCTCCTGTTTTTCCCCTCTGGTTTTTCTGAAAACTGATAGATAAAAACCTTCTCCTCGCACCTTATGCGGGAAGAACTGATAACCAAATTTCTTTTCAACAATACCCCAATCGGCAGGTACTTCTAATTTTATATGCTCAAAATCTGCTACTTGTGTCAGCCATTGGGCATTTAATTCATTTTCTTTTTCATTATAAGTGCAGGTCGAGTAACACAGAATTCCTCCCGGAGCTACCAACATAGCTGCCGCCTGTAAAATTCTTTTCTGACGGGCACAGCATAACTGCACGCTATTCTCCGACCACTCATTCATAGCATTAGGGTCTTTTCTGAATAGTCCTTCACCTGAGCATGGCGCATCGGTCAATACTACATCAAAAAATCCCTCCAAATCAATCATTTCCTCAGGGTCATGATTACTCACAATATAATTCGGGAAGCCCCACTTTTCTAAATTCTCTTTCAATACCCCTACTCTGCTTTTGATTACCTCGTTGGCAACTAACAGGCTATTATCATTTAATAAGGATGCCAAAAGCGTGCTTTTACCTCCAGGAGCAGCGCACAAATCCATTACTCTCAATGATTTGTTGAGATCTGTTGTCTGCCTGATAGCTTCTGCCACAAACATAGAAGATGCCTCTTGTACATAATAAGCTCCAGCATGAAAGGCAGGGTCAAGTGTGAAGACTGGTCTTTCAGCCAGATAATGGGCATCAGCGTTCCATAAGACATCACCTTGCGTGATGACAGGCTCCGCTGTCTTTTTTCTGTTGTTGAGTCGGATAGTAACAGGTGTTGGTTCAGCTAGGCTTTCTACAAAAGTCTGATACTCTTCCCCTAAAATGTGCTGCATTTGCAGCGAAAATGCTTCCGGTAATTTCATTAACTTCTTGTTAACAATAATTCTGCAACGCTGCCAGTCTAAATGACATCTTGCTTACAAAGTCATTATTTCTAAAATATTAAGCGCATCAGCCTATTGCAGACCAATACTCATTTTTTACACAAATTTACAAAACCTGAATTAAAAATGAGAACCATTTTCAAAACACTTGCATTGTTGTTTTTTGCTCACCTATCGTTCGGTCAGGGCATTCAGTTAGGCGTAAGAGGCGGCGCCAACTGGTCGACCATGACTAAATTTGATCTGATCGAAAACATTACCCCAACTTTCAGGCTGATGCCTTCGGCAGGCGCAGCTATTTTCACTGAAATACCCATCACTGAACAGTTTTCTATCAGACCCGAATTTGCCTATACCCAGAAAGGTTTTCTCGTAAAGGAATCATTGAACATGAGTGGCTCTGAATTTCTTGGCGTTGATATCCCAATAGGTGGAACTTTGGCTTTTAAGACCAATTATGTTGAACTACCCGTTTTAGCCAAACTCAAACTCGGCGACCCTTCTATGCCGCATGCTTATTTGATTTTAGGACCATCAGTGGGTTATATGACCGATGCCAAGGCCATTATTCGTGTCTTGGGTCTTTTCCCATTACGTCCGTCAATCGGCACCGATTTCTTTAATCGATTCGAATTGAGTGGTGTGGGGGCTTTAGGCTTTGAAGTTCCTGTCGGTAATGGCAATATATTTATTGAGGGCAGATACCAACATGGGTTTTCAAGAGTCTTAGACCTTCCTTTGGTAGAATTGCCTGTTCGCAACCGTACGGCAGGTATTTCAGCAGGTTTCTCATTCCCGATTGGGTACCGAGAATAAGCACCTGATTAAACAAGAAAGCCCCTCTTGCCAGAGGGGCTTATCTTAAAACAACGTTTCAAAATCGGATACAAATTAGATTTGTACACGTTTGAATGCTGTAACTTTCAAACCTTTTTGTGTATTTTCAAGTAATTGAGCAATGTTGATAGAGCTATCTTTTACGAACTCCTGGTTCAACAAAGTATTTTCTTTGTAGAATTTACCCAATTTACCCATTGCAATTTTTTCTAACATCGCTTCTGGTTTACCTTCCTGACGAGCGATATCCATACCGATTTCAATTTCTTTTTGAACAACTGCAGGATCTACATCGTCTTTATCTAAACCTACTGGTTTCATAGCAGCAATTTGCATAGCGATATCTTTACCTACTTCTGTTACATCGTTACCTTGCGTATTGCCAAATGCTACTAATACTCCTAATTTACCTGTCGAGTGGTTGTAAGCAACAACTTGATCTGCTTCTACTTGTGTATACTCAGTGATTACTAATTTCTCACCGATTTTACCAACCAATTCAGTAATGCTTTCTTCTACTGTACGGCCATCTGCTAAAGCAAAAGCCAATAAAGTTTCTTTATCTTTTATGTTGTTAGCCACACCAGCCGCCAAAATATCATCGGCCAATGTACGGAAAGCCTCTACTTTAGAAACTGGTTCAGTTTCACAAGCAAGCGCTAAAATAGTAGCGGTTTTGCCGTCTGCGCTAACGTTTGTTAATACAATACCTTCTTTGGTCTCGTTGTCAGCACGTTTAGCTGCTACTTTCTGACCTGCTTTACGAAGAATCTCTACGGCTTTTTCGAAATCGCCTTCAGCTTCTGTTAAAGCTTTTTTGCAGTCCATCATACCAGCTCCTGTCATCTGACGGAGTTTATTTACATCTGCTGCTGTAATATTCATGTTTTTATAAAATATAAAGAGTTTCTAAAAAGATTTAATCAACGTTTTCCATTGATTTTTCATAAAAAAGCCGTAAAGGCTTCTATTCGGGGTGCAAAATTACAAGATTTTTTGGTAAAACCAAAGTGTAATCTTTTTAGAAAAAGATTTTATATATTCATAATATCGTTGCGAAATTATTATCCACAACAATTCGCAGATGATAGCAGACAAATCCCCCTAAGATAACAAAGGCGGACACTAAGAAGAACTATTCTTACATGAGCCCGACTTAAGTCGGGCGTTTATATAAAAAAAATACCGCTGTTTTCTTAGACACCGAATTTTATTCGGTGAAATGCTAGGAAGTGGCGTTGCTGAATTTTATCACAAATTCGATAAAAGCGTAGCTATAAATACTACAACAATAATACCCAGTAATAGAAGCGCAGCACCTAAAACAATCCCAATAACAGCCAGTATTCTTTTAGAGGTACTTCTTAAACTAATAATACCTGTAATCATGGCCGCTAAGCCTACTAAAATCCCTATCCAACCACCAAAGAGCAATGCCACTATACCCACCAGGCCCAGAATCAAAGAAACGACGGCTAAGGTATCATCTGAATTTGATTTGGCTTTATTAGAACCTGATGAGGCAGCTGATTTTTTGGAGACGTATTTAGATAATTTATTAAGCTGCCGGATGGTCTGTACTTTCTCAATTAATGTCAGCTTTTTCTTACCTGAGAAGTCCAGATTGAGCGGTTTTGTTTCATACAAGGCCGGTTTTTCTACTTTTGGTGTTGATTGGGCTTCTATGCTGATAACCGGTGTATTATCCGCAGAAACATTTTCTTCGGGAGGATTGGGTAATACTATTTCATCGCTTGTAGTTATATCAACTGATTTTACTTCAGATTTTTTAAGATTGTGAGAATAATCGGTCTGGAAACCGTTTTGAAAAGTAGCATATTGTTTTTTCTGGCATGAGGTCAATGAAAGTAAACAAAAGCTAAAAAGGAAAAGGAAAGTTTGCTTCATAATTGGCAATAGGTTTTAGTTGCAAAGATTATATTAGATTTTACTAACAACAATATTGGGATCAAAATGTTAGCTTATTCTCCAATTATAACCAGGCAAATAGCTTCCTGAAAAGCGCCTGTCATGATTCAAGTTATTTCTAAAAACCTTATTTTTACTCTCGTCTTACTCCATGTTTCAGAAAAACCTGCATAAGTGACAGATATACCTTTATTGTTTCCTATTATCTGAAACAGGTAAATTATTTTGTAGCATTTGTTTCGTACATCTACAAAAAGGCCAGTTTATCTACAAAAATACAGTATATGTCTACGCTCAATAACCCCCATTTAGTAAATTTTAATAAAAAATATTTGTCAAAAAGCGCTTTTTTTTAAAATAGCATAGTATATTGCGAACATAATAAAAAACTATTCTTTTGACCATTTTTAAAACCATTTAAGTAAATGAAAGGAAAATTATCTATTATCTTCGCAACAGCTATTTCTTTCTTCTTTGTAGCTTGCCAAAAGAAACAATATGCTTACGTTCAACAAGGAAAAGTTGAAACTTATGCAACTGTTCAAGCGCCAAAAGCAAAGGCAGTAGAGGCTGCTCCAACTGCAGCTGAAGCTACAGCAGTTATCGCTTCTGAAGAATTTGCTGCAGCAGCTATCGCAAACCCTACAGAATCATTGACAGCATCTAACGATGTTTCTACTCCTCAAGTTGAAGCATTGAAATATGATGAAAAAACTATCAATGCTGAGTTCGAAAAATTGAACAAATTAGAAGCATATGTAAATACCAACGAAGGTACTACATTGGCTGACGTTCAAGAAACAGAATTAGCTAAAGACTTGAAATTGGATACTAACGTAACTTCTACAGTTGCAAGAGGTGATCTTCCTTTAAACATCCCGGCATTCTGGTGGGGTTGTGTATTAGGCTTAGTTGGTGTATTAGTAGTTTATATCGTAACCGACCAAGACAAAGATCAAACTAAAAAAGCACTTTATGGCTGTTTAGTTTGGGTTGGTGTATGGTTATTGTGGTGGATTTTCGTTGTATTAATTGGTGGCGGAAGATTCTTCTTTTAATTAATATAAAATCGATATTGGAAAGCCCAACCCCTTGTTGGGCTTTCTTTGTTTAAGTACCTTTTGAATAATGAAAAAACTTGCATTTTTAGTCTTTCTTTTGAGTTTTCAATACAGTTTCGGGCAAGAGTTCTTCCGTCTGAAAGCTGATGTATCTATCAAAGACAAATTAGCCACAGGCGACTACCGCCTTACCGTTGGAAAAGTCTATTACGATAAACCTACACTAGGCTTAACTTATAAGCTTAGTTTCCCACAACCAGAAACCATTATCATTAAAGACACCACGCTCTACAGATTAGATAAAAAAGACTCATTGCTGGCTTCACAGACCGTGACTATCATGAATGAGTTTTCGATATTCCATTTAGCATTATCAGGCAAATTGGCTGATTATGGGATCAACTCAGGAAAAGTAAATGGGGTATACAAGATTGAAAAAGTAGAAAAAGATGCAAACGGACGGGTGATTACTACTTGGAAAGTAACCGAAAAACGGTTATTGAAGGTTTTGGGTAAAATAAAAATGGCTAATATTGACAAAAAACTGGATGCCATAGCGTTTTATGATGTGTCGGATAAACTCTTAAGCCAACAGTTTTTTAAAGATTACACAAACGTGAAAGGAGTTGTTTTTCCATTGCAGGTCACCCAGATTTCTTATAATACTGACGGCACACAGAATATCCAGCAGACAACCTATAAAAACATTACTATCGATGAAAACGGCGAAGATAATATCTACAATCATCCTGTCCCTGTCGTTACTTTGCCTAAATCAGGCACAAGCCCAAAGTAAAGACGAAATAAGCCTTCATAGAAATGTGATACAACAAGCCCCTAAGTTAGTCTATAAAGAAGCAAAGGGCAATAAGAATGAGGTGCAGTATGTCTTCTCAGGTCTTTTCTTGTTTTACAAAACCTTCTTCTCGTCGCAGGATTTAACGGTTTGTACTTTTACCCCCTCTTGTTCTGAATACGGCATTTTATCTGTCAAAAAATATGGTGTAGTGATGGGTGGTATCAGAACAATGGATAGACTCACCCGTTGCAATGGATTAAGTCCGATGAATTACGAGATTGACATAAAGGCCAAGTTGTTGATTGATAAACCCTAACCCTGATGAAAAAAACGTTATTATTACTTTTAGTTCTATTCAAATTCATAAATTCTTCAGCACAAGACCTATATAACTACGATAATTCTAAAAAATTTGCCGAGTATCTTTCCAAATCCGGTCAATATGAATTAGCTACCCGCGAGTATGAACGTTTGATTTTCATGCTTCCGCAAAACGATAGTTTGAAAACTTCACTTTTATCGATGTATCGCCGTTCAGGTAAGCTAGATGATGCCTTATTGCGCGGCAGACAACTATATCCTGATATTACATTGATGTCGTCTCCATCAGCCGTAGAATATAGCCGTAGTTTATTGCTAAAAACAGACTATAAGGCCGCCAGAGATTTCTGGTCGACCAATACGCAATTATCTCAACCCGATAAAGTGATTTTATCGGCTACGTCTGAAATTCTGCAAGACAATTATAAATCAGCCAATGAGATTTTATCTGTCATAAAGCCCGAAGACCATAAATTGGCAGCAGATTATAAAGCTCTGGCGGACCAAGCAGTTAATATTAAAAGGAAAAGCCCTGCCTTAGCAGGTATTATGTCTACCATTGTACCAGGTACAGGACGTTTCTATACCAAAGACTGGAAAGATGGTCTGGTTTCTATGGTTTTTGTGGGCTCTATGGCTTTTCAGTCTATCAGAGGGTTTAGCAAAAGTGGTGTACATAGTACCCGTGGCTGGATATTTGGCGGTATAGGCTTTGGTTTTTATTTAGGTAATATTCATGGCTCAGTAAGGTCGGCAAAGAACTACAACAAAAAAAGTCACCAGAATATCAGAAACAGAATAGATAATTTATTCAATAGTTACTTCTGATATTTTCATTCAAAACGGTTCTTACTAAGTATATTTCATTGGAACTTATGTTACGATATTTCAAGATACTCTTTCTGTTTTTCCCTTTTCTGGTTCAGGCACAAGACCTTAAGCAAACCTTTGATTTTGCTAACGAACTCTATGAAAAGAAAGATTATGCAGGTGCGGCCAACACTTATAGAAGAGTGATTTTTTTTGATAAAAAAGAAGAATTTCGAAAGCTTTGTTATAAAAACATTGCCGACTGCTTATACGCGACTCAGAACTTTGAAGAAGCGGCTGATTATTATGAATTAGCATTCTACCAACAAAAAACAGATAGTACCAAAACAGAAGTTTTACTTCGCAAACTATCCTGTTTCTTGATAACAGGCAATTTTGAATATGGTGAAGTAGAGTTAGTCAATATTCCGGACAACCTCACTCCAGAACAGCAAAGGCGTAAAACTTTTTACTCGGCTATCCTGCATTTCTCAACTGAGAAATACGCAGAATCAAAAAAAGAATTCTTAGCCCTAGTTGATTCTAATAATGTAGCGGCTAAACAAACGATAGAAGAACTATTTGTCAAAAATGATAAAATAAGCCGGCTGAATCCTAAGAAAGCGAAGGTATTGAGTATCCTTATGCCGGGGCTAGGTCAGTTTTATGCCGGAGATGTGAAGAATGGCTTTAACTCGTTCTTACTAACAGGTGGTATCGTTACATGGGGTATTCTGGCTGCGATTGGCAGCCCTGCTCCTTTAGATATTTTTATAACAATGGTACCCTGGTTCCAGAGATATTACATGGGGGGATACAAAAAAGCCGAAGTGATTGCCGAAAACCAGAAAAAGAAACGCCGATCGAAAGTCTATAACAAGATACTGGATGAAGTTTCGCAATGAAGTTGTTTAGGATTTTCGTTACTTTTTAAAAATAGGGGTATTTTGAGCGAGTCAAATCAAATGATGAAAACCCGAATGGAATTCCATAGCAGAGCTATGTTTGAAATTATTTGATGAAGACGTAGCCAAAACAACACATTTTTAAATGAAAGAAATAATCCTAAACAACTTCAATAAGAAACATTTTCAGCCGTTGACAGTTTAAACTATATATCCAACCGTTCAATATATTTTTCGAGCAATTCATGCCAAAAAATAGTGCTCGAATATTCCACATTAGCTAATTTTCGGCTTTCAAATTAAAAAACGTTGTTATGAAAAATTTACTTAGATTAACTGCAGTTGCAATTCTATGTTGCATTTTTGCAGAAAACACACAAGCTCAGGCATTTCAAAAAGGAACAAAAAATCTGAACGTAGGTCTAGGATTAGGATACGGAGTAGGCTTAAATGCTTCTGTTGATGTAGGTATCCACGAATTAGTAAGTATCGGTGCTATTGGCGCTTTCTCTTCAAGAAATTATAGCTATTACCTAGCCGATAATTACCGCGTAACTTATATTGGCCTTGCTGGTAGAGGAGCTGTACACTTAGGTAAATTTGTAAATGAAGCCCTAAGTTTAGACGACAATAAATTTGATCCTTATGTAGGGATAGCCCTTGGTTTCAGAATGGTTAAATACAGCGATGCTTATTCTCAATACTACGGCGGAGCAAGCGCAGGCGTATTGTATGGAGGTTATGCAGGTGCTCGTTATTATTTTAAAGAAAGACTAGGCGCTTATGCCGAATTAGGTTTCCCTTATACTTCGGTAGGGATTACATTCAAATTTTAAGAGTTAAATATCGGTCTGGATATAAACGAAAGAGGAGGGCTTAAAACCCTCCTCTTTCGTTTTAGCATCTATCTAAAAATTATAATTCTCTGATTCTGATATTTCTGAACGATACCATATCGCCGTGGTCTTGTAAAGCAATTTTACCTTTGGCATGAGGTTTAGCATACTCCCAGGTTGGAAATTTACTTTTGGCTACCATTGAGTGCCAGTCTGTGCTACCATATTCATATTCCACTACTTTCTCACCATTCAGCCAGTGCTCAATATGGCCGTCTTTAATAATGATTTTACCTTTGTTCCATTGTCCGGCAGGTTTCACTATCTTAAAGTCTTTTGGCGGTTGTAAATCGTAGTTAGCCGCTGTTTTCTGCACATCTTTCAATTTAGCCGGATAATTTGCATCATCAATAATCTGATACTCAGGCCCCGACATATAGCTTGACTCTTGCTCAGGAGTTTCAATTACTTTGTAAATGACACCACTGTTACCTTTGGGAGCAGCTTTGAAATCAAATTCCAGTTCATAGTTTTCATATTCTTTATCTGATACCAGGTCGCCACTGCCACCGTGTGTCATCAATACGCCGTTCATTACATGCCAGCCTTTCACCTCTTTTGCTTTCCATGTATGCCAGCCTGTAGTGGTTTTTCCATCAAATAATTTTACCCATTTGCCTGTCTGTGCCGAGGCATTGATGGCACAAATAGCTAAAGCAGAAATCAATAATTTTTTCATTTTCAAATATTAGGTTGATAGAGAACCTGCACGAACAGGTTCTAGGTGAAAATTTATACTAAGAAACAAATTCTATACTTTAAAAATTAATTTTCGTCTATAAAAAACCCACAGAATAATAAACCAGATTAGCAGATATACCAATGCCCCTGCCAGTGACGCATTTTTAGGCTCATTGAAATGTGGTGCAATGCCATATTCATAGATCCACGAGATCAGACCCGGACTTTCTTCCGGTGCCTTATCCGCTACCGGAATCTTAATGGCATTCAATGCACGAGGAATGATACCAGAGAAAAAGAATACCACCATCGGGTTTACTCCGAAAATGACAAAAGGTTTAGTCCAGAAATCAAAGCGGATTACATCTATCAGAAAATACAAAGCCCCTAATACCAATAATGCCCAACCGGCAGTAAATAACACAAAAGAGCTTGTCCAGAGTGCCTTGTTGATAGGGAACACCATACCCCACAAATAACCTACTATTAAGCTCGCTACTCCGGCTATCAGCAGATACATAACTTTTTTATTCTTATCAGATTTATTCGTGAGTAAGGTTCCTGTCAGTACTCCAGCTATTCCTGTTCCAATGGCAGGAATTGTACTTAAAATTCCCTCAGGGTCCCATGTTTTTGAAGTAGCCCATAGATGCCCCGGCAACAAGAAATTATCCAGCCACGCTGCCAGATTTGTACCTTTCTCGAAATTAGCTGCTCCGACACCCGGCACAGGCACAAGTGCCATCAAAGCCCAATAGCCAAATAAACATACCAGACCAATAATAATCTGAGTAGTAGTATTGGTAGTAGCATACAAAATCGACACAATCATATACACTAGGGCGATGCGTTGCAATACTCCCGGAATACGTACTTCTCTGAAATCTTCAACTGCAAAGGCCAGAATCATCATCAATATAAACAGACCAACGGCTATAAAGAATTGTCTGCGTTTATCATAATCACCTAATAATGCCATTGTAATGAGAGCCGTAAAAACCAGACGAACGAGCATTAATGGTATTCCCACGAGCGGACCTATATGTATTTTGGAAAAGAAATTCAGAAATAGTCCCAACAGGAAAATCCGTAAAGTACGGGTAATTATCCGTTCGAAAGTAGAAGCATCGAATCTTTTAATAGGCATTGCCAGAACACTAGAGATACCGACAATGAACAAAAAGGTGGGAAATACCAAATCTGTGAGTGTACAACCATGCCATTCGGCGTGTTCAAGTGGTGGATAAATATTGCCCCAATCACCCGGATTGTTCACAATAGTCATTAGCATGATAGTCATGCCTCTGAGAACGTCTAAAGACGTCAGGCGTTGCTTCATTTCTGGTTAGGATTATTTTGGTAGCAATTTAATAATTATCTGATTGATTTTGCTGCATTAAAGGTCTTTTAATGAATTCCGACTCCTGCAAACAAAGAAATTTTTGTAGTTTTGAAACGACAGCAGCGAAATACGGCCTGTCATCATTGTGTATCAGCAAAATTCAATGCCTGATATTCCTGAATTATTTTCTAAATAAATATTCAACCATTCAAACCTTCCCTCTTAGGGAATATTAATATGCAAATAGGAATCGTTGGTCTTGGTAAAATGGGTTATAATCTAGCCCTTAATTTACGTAATCATAATTATGAGGTTGTTGCACAAGATGTAAATGCCGAATCGGTTAAAAAACTGGGAGAAGAAGGCGGCATTACTGCTGTGAATACCCTTAAAGAATTAAGCGAAAAACTGACAGGCAGAAAAGCCATCTGGTTAATGGTTCCTGCAGGTAATATTGTAGATAGTGTGATTGAAGAATTATTGAATTACCTGTCACCAGATGATATTGTAATTGACGGCGGCAACTCTCATTATAAAGAATCTGTCAGACGTTACAACTACCTGCAATCAAAACAGATTAATTTCTTAGACTGCGGAACCAGTGGTGGCACGAGCGGTGCTTTACATGGTGCTTGTACCATGATTGGTGGAGATAAAGAAGCATTTGGATATGTAGAAAGTGTATTTAAAGATATTTCGTTAGAAAATGGTTATCTCTATACCGGAGCATCAGGAAGCGGGCACTTTGTGAAGATGGTACACAACGGCATCGAATATGGCATGATGCAGGCCATTGCCGAAGGATTTGAGGTTTTCGACCGTTCGGAATATGATATTAATTTCGAAGCAGTAGCTAAACTCTTTAATAATGGTTCAGTAGTAAGAAGTTGGCTGATGGAACTGACAGAAAATGCGTTCAGAAAAGACCCACATCTGGATTCTATCAAAGGCATTATGCACTCGTCTGGCGAAGGTAAGTGGACATTGGAGACAGCGCTTGATTTAGGTGTGCCTACGCCGGTAATCGCCTTATCTTTATTGATGCGTTATCGTTCGCAACATGAAGATACTTTTTCGGGTAAAGTGGTGGCGGCGTTAAGAAATGAATTTGGTGGACACGCAGTAGAAAAAGCGAACTAGGCAAGGTACATGGAAGAGGTATTGTATGAATATTTTGTAGGCATCGATATTGGTACTACTACAACCAAAGCCGTTGCCTTTGATAAAAACGGGAATGTACAGAGCCAGTTTAGTAGTGGCTATGGAATGACACACCCACACCCTAACTGGAGCGAACAGAATCCGGAAGAAATCTATGAGGCGTTTCAGAAGTGTTTAAATGTTATTGTTACCCCATCTTTAGCTGATAAAAGTATTATATCTTTCTCATCGGCTATGCATGGGCTGATAGCTTTAGATGCTAATGGGAAACCACTTACCAACCTGATACTATGGGCTGATAACCGTGCTACTGATATAGCCAAGCAATTAAAGGCTACAGATTTAGGGCAAGAACTCTATAATCGCACGGGTATCCCGATTCATCCCTTTTCAGTTTTCAGCAAAATCTTATGGTTGAAAGAAAACGAGCCTGAGATATTCAATAAAACGCATCAATTCATAGGCATTAAAGAATATCTATGGTTCAGGTTATTTGGTGAATATACGATTGATTACTCGTTGGCCTCAGGAAGCGGATTATTCAATTTCAGAGAATCTAACTGGGATACATTAGCTTTGGAAACATTGGGAATTTCGGAAGCGCAATTGCCCCGATTGGTTTCTACTACACATATTCAGAAAAACGATAAGAATCCGAATCTGCCTTTAGTTAACTATGTAATTGGCGCGGGTGACGGACCTTTGGCCAATTTAGGCTCAGGTGCTATGAAGCCCGGACAAATGGCTTTTACAATGGGCACGAGTGGAGCTGTAAGAATGTGCGTGGACCAACCATACACCGATCCAAAGATGCGGACTTTCAATTTCTTCCTATTTGAAAATCAATATATCATCGGTGGTGCCACTAATAATGGCGGGATAGTGTTACAATGGTTAGAAGAACAGGTACTAATTTCTAAAAACTCCATTGCCAAGCTGATAGAAGAAGCACAGAAATTAGAAATAGGTAGTGAGAATCTTTTATTCCTCCCTTATATATTAGGTGAGCGCGCACCTGTCTGGAATGCAGAAGCCAGAGGTGTATTTTTTGGTTTAAGTATCACACATACTCAAGCGCATATCGTAAGGGCAGTAATGGAAGGCTTAATTCTGAATATGTATTCGATTGGTAAGATATTGATGGAACAACAGGATATTCATGAAATATGTGCCAGCGGAGGTTTCGCCAAAAGTGATTTCTGGTTACAACTGGTAGCTGATATTTTCCAGAAAAAAGTGGTTATCTGTGAAACGGTCGAAGGCTCAGCTTGGGGAGCGGCATTAGTAGCTATGAAAGCACTGAACATGAAAGAAGCCATCAATACAGTAGCCAAAGGAAAAGAATTTTTACCAAATACGGCCGTTGCAGAAAGATACAGCCAACTACACCAGAAGTTTGAAAGGCTCTATGATAAGCTGAAAGATGAATTCTAATTGTGGGCAGACGCCAGTTCGCCTTTTTATGTATCACGATTTTTCAAATCGTCTTAGCATTTTAACCCTTTGAAAAAAACAATTTGAAATTGTGATAGAGGCCGGTATTTTTAAAAGTGAAGTGCTTATGTGAAACGAAATTGACTACAAAGCTCATACCCATTCCAAAGAAGTGAGAAAACAGCCCAGCTATATCAATGCTTTTACCAAAGATTAATTGCTCTTTACCAAAAATACCCCATTCATCTAAAAAAACCTTACAATAGTAAGCTCCCTTTACGGTAATTAAACCTGAGAAGAACGAAACTATGAGAAACTTGATACCTTCTCTGAAAGAGTTTTTTGAATGACGCTGATTAAATGCAAAATATTTGGTAAGGAAAAACCCGACAATGAAAGCGATTATATAGCCTACGGCAATTGATAATTCGAAAGAAAATGCGAGGAAGTTTTGTGTAAGAGAACTTACAATCAACTGTATAACCACACCCGAACAGGCAATCAGGAAATATGAAATCAGTTCTTTATATTTGGCCAGTTTGCCTTCTAATTTTATCACTTTAGTTTCTTTACTTTTTGATTAGACTTCACTCTATTTTAGATAGAACGTCAAAAGTAAGAAAAATTTATGAGGTGGGTATATTAAATATTGTTAATCGGGCTGAGAACCCGATTAACAATAGTAGAGTAGAAGTTTCAGATTAATATCTCCAGCTTTTCAAATCAGCACCTTTAGGAGCGGTTTTCTTGACTTCTTCTGCCCATTTAGGCACAAACATCCGGTGATAGCGTAATCTTGAAATAGCATTAGGTTGCGTATGGTCGCCATTCCAGCAGTGCTCGGCTCTATCGCCATAATCAACTTCTCCGTCATACGATGGGTTCTTTAATTCTTTCAGCATATCTTCTGCCAGATATACGGCATTATTCAGGTAGTAATTATCCATATCCCCACAATAAATATGAATTCTGCCTTTCCATTTATCACCGTTCTTAGCCCAGTCTCTTTTCAGAATATAAGCTAAGTCATAGTTTTCTTTCCAATAGTTGGCTACTTCCTTATCTATCACCCCTGTTTCTTTATCCCATATTCGCTTCGGATAGCCATCTTTATCCACAGGTGAATAAACTGCTTCCCAGATGTCAAACTGTTGCCCACTACGTGTTTTAGTGCCTAATGCCAGTTCTCGCATATTCATCTCTTGAACTGTAGCTGATACTTGCCCTAGATAATCTCGATGGCCAGGCTTAGGCAATTTTTTAAACTGACTTTCGTACCAATAAGCATTTTTATCTTCGTAAATGTTCACTGTCGTAAAAGCTCTGAAATCTATCGGGTCAGGGCAGGCGGCATAGCAACCATTATATTGGTCAGGATATTTTACCTGTACTGCCAATGCCTCCCAACCACCTGTCGAACCGCCATAAGTAAATCTTGCCCAACCTTCTCCAATCCCTCTGAATTGTTTTTCAATTTCAGGAATCAGTTCATAGGTGATTGCATCACCATAAGGCCCAATATTTTCTGAATTGACTGCATAAGAATCGTCATAAAACGGACAAGCGTGTTGAATTTCAATCGCTAACACACGCGGAAAATCTTTTCCCGTCCACATTTTATAAAAATCATATGCCTCCTGCTGTACTATTTTATTATAGCCATACATTTTAAAACGGGCATTATAATCATCAGTTGGCAGGTTTGCATCCGGTGGAATTGTACGGAAGCCATCAAAATCATCAGGAAAATGACCGTGAAAAATCGCTAAGGGATATTTTACATTCGGGTGTTCATCAAAGCCTTCCGGCAACAAAACGTGAGCGCCTAAATACATAGGTCTACCCCAGAATTCCGTCAATAGTTTACTTTGAATCTTGATATGCTTAATGTACTTGGTATCTTTAGGCTCTTCAATAGGTGGTATAATCTGGTCAAGACTTAATTTTACTACCGAAGTGCCTTTAGGGTCAAATTTTATCTTGATAGGTTTTGAGTACAGATTACCAGGCGCTCTATTCCATTGTTGGCCTTCTCCTCGGTCCATCGGCATTTTTACTGTATGCCCGTCTTTGCGATGGAAAGTTTCATATTTATGTAATAACACCTGCACATAATATTCTCCGGCAGGCACTTCTTTCATATATCTTTTCGGATAACCAAAACCATTGGCATTATTGATTACCTTAGCCTGAGCGCCTTTCCAGTTTTCTGCATCAATGCCAAATACTAATTGAGTATTGAGTCCGTCGGTTACATCAAAGCGCGGCTCTCTTTCTGCATTGGTCGAAAGCATTACCAATAACCGACCATCTAATAAGTCCTTCTGGTTAGGTGCTGTAATGGAAAACTGGGTTTGTGCATAGCTAGTCGCCGATAAAAGCAGAAAAGCCCAAATGAGATTTTTCTTCATGGGAGTTTAGTTTAGTGTAATTTATTGTCTGTTAATGGTGCTGCTTACCATACTTTTTCAAAGCCGTTTGCACATCCATTTTCGGGGCTCGAATCAAGCCATTACTTGTTTTTTCACCGGCTTCAATATCTATATTGTGAATATCGTATTCCTTTCCGCCTAAATCAAGCATAATTACATCAAAAGTAAACGCAGTTTCGGTATTCGCAATAAACCAGTGGATATTATTCTTTTCATCTGAAATAGATGAACTGCTACCTAGTTTAGCCGTTTTCTCAATCGTAGGTTTAATAAACAGATACTTCTCGTCTTCATGCACTTTATCATAATGTTTCAAAGCAAACTCTCCTTTTAATACCAGATGCGCCGACGACATATTAGAATGTCCGTGGGGAATAATAGCGCGGTCTTTTTTCATGCCAAAGATTTTCTTCAAGAAAACCGTCTTTTCTGGCAATCCATCCAGTTTCGGAAAAGTAATCATTTTGGTACTAACGCCTAAATCGGGGTACTCAAAGTTTTTAGTTAATTTCTCAAAATCAATAAATTTCAGAAGTTCTTCTAATTCGATATGATTGAATAGTTTCTCTACATTGTTTTGCCATAGCGCCGGAGAAATCTTATCCAGTTTTAAATCATTACACATCTCGCTCAATTGCTTCGCCCAATGATTGGCAATAGGTACTATCGGTTTTCCGAAAGCCTGTGAGCTAAAAAGGCTTTCTAAAAGGAAGTAGTTAAGGGCTGTACCCAGCATTTGTTTACCAAAATCCCGTCTGTTTTGCGTTTCCATTCAATTGTTTTTATAAGGTATAAGCACGTATGTTTTTTTAGGCTATTTCTTTTAAGATTAATCTGAAAGATAGCTTCAACAAATATAATTATCCTTTAACAAGCCTGAAAGGGCTTCCGTAATTTTAATTTTTGAGCCTAGAACTGCCCGTTTATACGTTTAAAATATTATTTTCTTCACACCTCGTATCCCAATTACCGCATTTGATACATAGCAGAAATCTAACATTGAAAAAAGAAGAAAATAATTGAAAAAAACTCAAACATTGCTGACATAGGGTTGTCAATGGGGGGTATTACCTTTGTTAAAGAAACAATAAACGATCTTAATTATGGAACTATTAACAACTCTTCAATGGATTTTAGTAGCGCTTTTTGTAGGACCTACTTTTTATTATGGTTATGTAAAAATGGTTGCAGAACCAGCTAAACTCAGAAAATTTGCCGCATGGGGATACTCATTAAAAATAATACAAGTGATTGGTGTGGTTGAGATTATCGGGGCTGTATCCATTCTTTTCCCAGAGCTTCGCCTGTTTGGCATTGCTATCTGGGCAGTGATATTAACAGGAGCGGTTTTTACTAATATAATTCATCGTGAACCCAAAAAGGAGTTATTGACGCAACTAACAGTGCTGGCGCATTTAATGCTGATTCTGGCTTTGAATGTCTGGCTAAACACAACTATCAAATAAATCCATTAATCCACACATCATCTTTGGATAAAAGCAGAAAGGAACATGGAGAAAGAATAAAAGAAATTTTACTTTTACTCCCTCCGTGTTCCTTTCTCCATTCTCCTTGTTCCAAATTTAAGCCGCAACATTTGGCTCTTTTATGGCCAATTGCCCACAGGCTGCGTCAATGTCTTTCCCTCTGCTTCTCCGCACATTTACCACAACTCCTCTATCTTCTAAGAACTTGGCAAACTGGCCAAGTTTATCTTCTGTAGTATTAATAAAATCGGCTTCTGCAATCGGGTTATATTCGATGATATTTACTTTAGCAGGTACTTTCTTCGTAAACTCCCACAACTCTTTCGCATCCTGCAACGAATCATTAAAATCTTTAAAAACGATGTACTCAAAAGTAATACGGTTGCCCGTCTTTTTATAGAAGTAATTAAGCGCTGTTGCAAGATTCTTCAATGAGTTGGTTTCATTGATAGGCATAATTTCATTACGCTTCACATCATTAGCCGCATGGAGTGATAAGGCCAGATTAAACTTCACTTCATCGTCACCTAGTTTCTGAATCATTTTGGCAATACCAGCTGTACTAACAGTAATACGTTTAGGCGACCATCCCAAGCCATCAGGGGAGGTAATACGATTGATAGATTCTAATGTACTGGCATAATTAAGCAAGGGTTCACCCATCCCCATATATACTATATTAGTCAATGGAGCCTGATAATGTTGTTCGGCCTGTTCTTTGATTAATACAACCTGGTCATAAATCTCTGCTGCATCCAGATTCCTCTTACGTGGCATGTAACCCGTAGCGCAGAACTTACAGGTAAGCGAACACCCTACCTGTGAAGACACGCAGGCAGTCATACGGTCGTCGGCTGGAATGAGTACACCTTCCACCAGATTACCATCAAATAAACGGAAACCAGACTTAATGGTTTTATCGTTCGATACTTGTTTTCTAAGTACGGATACTGGTCTGATTTCAAATTTCTCTTTTAACAGTTCTCGTGTTTTTAATGAAAGATTGGTCATTTCATCAATACTCCTTGCTGACTTCTTCCACAACCATTCCGAAATCTGTTTTGCGCGAAAGCCCTGCTCACCATTCTCTGAAAGCCATGTTTTCAGCTGGTCTACAGAAAGCTTTCTTATATCTTGTTTTTCCATGTTTTCTTCAACTATTTTGCAAAGTTCTGAAATATTTGGGGTTTTTACCAAAATCTCAGGAATTATCATTCTAAAACCCTAGTTAAGATAAACAATAAAGTTTGAATAGAAGTTTAGTCGCTTGAAAGAATTAATAAACTAATGAAAAGATTTTTAAATAAGGTTGTCTGGATTACAGGTGCTTCTTCAGGAATTGGCGAAGCTACCGTTTATGAATTTGCCAAAGAAGGTGCCAAACTGGTTATCTCCGCCAGAAGAGAAGAAGAACTGCAACGCGTAAAGAAAAACACTGGCCTGCCTGATACGGATGTATTAGTATTGCCGATTGATGTAGAAAAACAAGCCGAGTTTCCTGCTAAAGTACAAGAAGTAGTGAAGCATTTCGGTACTATAGATGTATTGTTTAATAATGCAGGTATTTCGCAGAGAAGTTCGGTCATAGAAAGTGAGATGGAAGTATATCATAAGATTATGGATATAAATTTCTTTGGTGTAGTAGCCCTTACCAAAGCAGTATTACCTGTTATGTTAAAGCAGAAAAGCGGAAATATCGCAGTCACAAGTAGCGTATCAGGTAAATTAGGAACCCCCATGCGCTCAGGCTATTGTGCTACCAAACACGCCCTCCATGGTTTCTTTGACTCACTGAGAGCAGAGGTTTGGAAAGAAAATATCAATGTAACTATCTTATGTCCAGGCTATATTCATACCAATATTTCTATTAATGCTATTTCAGGCGATGGAGGTAAACATGGCAAGATGGATCAGAACCAGGCGCAGGGAATATCACCGGAAGACTGTGCCAAAAGTATCGTAAATGCCATTGCCCAAAACAAGCAAGAAGTCTATATTGGCCGAAAAGAGGTATTAGGCGTTTATCTAAAACGTTTTTTTCCAGCCTTACTTTCTAAGATTATGAGAAACCAAATGCCCAAATAATATTCTGTCAAAAACAGTTTTAGGAGAATTTTTTTAAGTTGATTTTACTATTCGGAATGTGCATTTTCTAAGAATAGTCCTATATTTCTAACCCTTTAGTGCATTTCTTTGTAAAAAAAATTAAAATTTTATTTTTTTTTTATTTGAAATTATGCAGTAAATAAAAAAGTTATTAACTTAACGGTTCAAATATGTGGCCTAACACACGTATTCTAAACTAAATTAACTTAAAAACAAACTAAACAAACTGTATGAGGAAACTTCTACTTGCCTGCATGATGCTGGTATGGGGTAGCTATGCTTATGCCCAAAATGTCAATGTAACTGGAAAAGTTACTGCTGATGATGGCTCAGTTCTTCCTGGTGTGAGTGTCGTGGTAAAAGGCACAAATCAAGGTGTACAAACAGACGCAAATGGTATCTACAAAATTGCCGCAAAAAAAGGCGCAACACTTTTATTCAGCTTTATCGGTTTTGAAACACAAAACGCAACAGTTGCTAATGCTACAACAATTGACATCGTTCTGAAAAGTGATGCGGCTCAATTAAACGAGGTGGTTGTAACGGCTCAGGGTATCCGTAAAAACCTGAGAGAAGTTGGTTATGCGTATTCTAAAGTAACTACTGAAGATGTAACAGTAGGTCGTTCTCCTCAATTAGCTCAAGCCCTTTCTGGAAAAGTAACAGGTATGGCAGTTTATAACGTTAACAATAGCGTTGACCCTTCTGTTAAAATCGTATTACGTGGTTTCCGTTCATTAACTGGTAACAACGAAGCGTTGATTGTTATTGATGGTATGCAAACTACTTCTACCATGTTGGCTTTGATTAACCCTAACGATATTGATAATATCTCTATCCTGAAAGGTGGTCAGGCGGCAACATTGTACGGTTCAGCAGGTATCAACGGTGCGATGGTAATCACTACCAAAAAAGGTACAAAAGGTAAAATCAAAGTTGGTTATTCAAACAGTACAAACTTTGAGCAAATCAGCTTCTTGCCGCAGTTTCAGGAAAAATATGGTTCAGGTTCTCACTACTACCCTTCTTTCGGTTCAGCAGGTTATAGCTCTGACCCATTGGTACGTATGAAAGGAAACTGGCGTGCCTATGAAAACCAACAATTCGGAGATCCTTTCGATGGCTCAATCCGTCAGTTAGGTCGTAGTGCTTCAGATGGCACTACAAATATGGTTCCTTATGCAGCTGTTAAAAACGGTCGTTATAATGCTTTTGATACTGGAGTTTCAATGAACAACCAGGTGAATTTCCAGGGTGGTGATGACAACGGCACTTTCTATATGTCATTAGAAAATCAAAAGATTCAAGGTATCGTTCCTAATGATAAAAGTGAAAGAACAGGTGCACGTTTGTCTTCAACCAGAGAGTTCAACAAATTATCAGTTGGTTTCAATGCAAGTTATACACAAGCAAAATATGACAGAACGTCTTCTGACTTTTATAACGACGTAATCAACCAGCCAGGTAACCTTGACTATACACAATACCGTGACTGGCAAACAGATAAATTTGCAAACCCTAATGGTTACTATAATGATTATTATAATAACCCTTACTTCAATGCAGATAACCAACGTCAGGTATATAAAGATGCAAATGTCAGCGGTAACCTAAGCGCTACTTATAAAGTAACACCTTGGGCTACATTGACCAACCGCTTGGGTATTATGAACAACTCTCGTACTCAGAAGAAAACTACCGGTAAATTCTTGTATTCTGACTACGCTAAAAATCAGGCATTTATTGCTGAGCCATTCTTCCGTGATGGTGATGGTACCGGTATTTACCGCGCGATTACCGACATTCTTGGAAGTGTAGAAGATTTTACAAAAACTGAAAACGTAGTTAACAACGAGTTCCAGTTATTGTTAGAGAAAGATTTCGGCCCGTTTGCTAATAAATTAATCTTAGGTAATAGCGTTTATCAACGTTATATCAAAGAAGTAACGGTTGGTTCTAGCTCAATCGTTGTGCCAGATGTATACAATGTATCAAACCGTCAGGGTGAGTTAACAGGTAGTGAAAATACTTACTTACAACGTCGTGTTGGTTATTATGCTGACTTAACATCGAACTTCAAAAACTGGTTGATTCTGAATGGTACTTTCCGTTATGACCAGACTTCTTTGTTCTACAAACCAACTCGTCCGAAAAACTTGTGGTCATATCCTTACTATGGTGTTGCCTTGTCGTTCATCCCGACAGATGCATTCCCGTCTTTGAAAAGTAATGTGCTGAACTTCGCTAAATTACGTGTGAACTACAACAAAAACGCGAATGATAATATTGACTTCTATGGCTTGGATTTAACGTATCCTAACGCTTCTAACTTCCCGTTTGGTAATACAGTAGGTTTGACAGTAGGTGATAAATTACCTGATGCCAACCTGAAACCTGAAAGTGTAACTTCTGGTGAGATTGGTGCTGAGTTACAGATGTTCGATAATAGAATCAACATTGATGTATCTGCTTATACACAGACCTCAAAAGGACAGGTTATTACAGTAAAAGTTCCTAACTCTACTGGTTTCCCTAACTTATTAATCAACGTAGGTGAAACTAAAAACTGGGGATATGAGGCTGAATTGAAATATCTGATTGCCAGAGGAAATAAATTCTCTTGGGATGCAAGCATTAGATATTCATATAACGACAACAAAGTTGTTGAACTTTACCCAGGTATCAACGAGTTCTTCGTAAGTGGTTATTCTTATGCCTCTACAAACGTTATTAAAGGTTCACGTTTCCCAATGTTAAAAACGGATGGTTATCAATATGCTAATGACGGTTCAGGTCGTCGTTTAGTTAGTGCTACTACAGGCTATCCTTTACGTGATGCAACGCTTTCAGCAAGAGGTGGTACTTTACCTCGTAACATTGTTGGTTTAGGTTCAAGAATGAGCTATGGTGCCTTTGCCTTCACATTCAACTTCGAGTATCGTGGTGGAAACTATATGTATAGTGACTTAGGGAAACAAATGACCTTCACAGGTTCTGGTAAATGGACTGAAAACAGAACAGACCAGGTCTTCCCTAACTCTGCGTACATAGGAACAGACGGCAAATTGGTTGATAACTCAGGTAGTACAGCAGTTAAAGTTCGTGAGCCTGAGTACGCGCTATGGGTAGACCAGTATCGTTTGATTTCTGAAAACTTTGTTAACAAAGCATGGTTTATCAAATTACGTGATATTAACCTATCTTATACCATTCCTCAAAGCTTCCTGACAAAAACCAAGATTTTCTCTGGTGCAAGCATCGCTTTATATGGACGTAACCTGATTACAATCGTAGACAAAATGAACTATTACACTGACCCTGAGTACAGCTTTACAACAGGTAACGGTTTGGGTATCAACAATACCAGCCAGACACCTCCTGTACGTCAATATGGTGTAAACCTCAATCTTACATTTTAATCAACATTACAATTAACCGAACATGAAATTAAAATCAATATTACTATCAGCGCTGGTGGTTTTGTTTGGAAGTAGCTGTAAAGAATCATTCTTTGATATCAATACTAACCCTAACTCCCTGCCTACTGCCCTGCCAAGTTATGTATTTACAGGTGCCTTAAATACAACTTCAACTAATATCGCCGGAACGAGTGCTGCCGGTGGTTCTAGTGAAATCGGCTTCTATTGGTCTGGCCAATGGACACAAGGAAACGGTTACATTATCAATACAGCTCAGTTTGCTTATAACTTCACCAATGGTGATTTCAACTACTGGGATGCTTATTATAATAACCTGGAAGATTATGAGTATGTAATTCAGAATGCTGATGCAAACAATCAGAAATTCCTGAAAGGGCCTGCTAAAGTAATGAAGGCTATGTTGTTTCAACAATTGGTTGATATGTATGGAAACATCCCTTTCTCTGATGCATTGAAAGGTACGGCTTCTTTGGCCCCTAAATTTGATGATCAGAAAACGGTTTATGAAGGCTTAATCAAATTATTGGACGAAGCCATAGCTGATTTGAAAGCTAATACATTTGCCAGTGCATTCAATGGTTCTGATATTGTTTTCAGAGGTAATACTACTAAATGGAATCAGTTTGCTAACTCTCTTAAACTGCGTATTTTGATTCGTCAGTCTAAAATCGCCGGAAGAGAGGCATATATTAAACCTGAAATCAATAAAGTTGCAGCAGATGCCGCTGGTGTTATCGCTGGTGAAGACGTTGGTGTAGGTGGTTCTTTCTTCTATCTGGCTACTGCGGGTAAATTGAATCCTGTATATGATCGTTGGGGTTATGATGCAAATGGTGCAAAAAGAGCTTTGAATAACTATCCTCGTCCAACTCAGTTTTTGATTAACACATTAAAAGCTAATGGAGATACACTACGTATGAAGAGAATCGCTTATGCAAATAGTGGTGAGAATGGTAATACGCCGGGTACAAGTGTGCAGAAAGAAGTTTCTGCTAACTATTCGGGCACACCGTTTGGCGTGAGCTCTGGTTATTTACCAGCGAACACTGTACCTCTAGGGCCAAGCTTATTGGTAAAAGGCGAATACAACAGACCATATATCCTGATGACAGCTTCTGAAGTTCAATTCTTATTGGCAGAAGCAAAAGAAAGATATGCTGATATTGCTTTCACAAAAACTTCACAAGAGTATTTTGAAGAAGGTATGAGACAATCGTTCCGCGTATTAGGTGCTGGTGCTGCAAATGCTGATGCATACAAAGGTAGCGGTGTTGTTAATTACGACTGGGCTGCTTCTCCTGATAAATTAACGGCGATTGCTATACAAAAATGGATTTCATTCGTAAACTTCAACGGTTTGGAAGCTTGGGCTGAATACAGAAGAACAAATCTTCCTGTGACACCTCAAAGTATCCAGTTAGTTGGAGAAACCAAACGTCCACTTCGTTTCTTCTATCCTAATACTGAGATGGGTTCAAACGGAGATAATGTAAAAGCACAAGGTACAATCGACGTGTTTGCTACGAAGTTATTCTGGGATGTTGACTAATTAACTCTCAATCATATTTCAAAAAAGGGTTTCTTCGGAAACCCTTTTTTTTTTGCTTATATTCTCTCAGTCATTAATAATAGCTTAACTGTTTTACTCAATTTCTTTGATGAGTTAGAAACAAAAAATAATCCGATTTTAACAAAATTTCCCTTGAAATCGCCTGGTTTAAAGGCATTTATTTCCTCTACGATTGTCGAAAATTGTGAGAGAGCGGTCGCAGGAAATTCTATGTTCATCTCACATCTTATTTAAATTTTTTTAAAAAGTTTCCTTTTTCTCAGAAAAACAATCTAACTTAGCATTAAAGTACAATTAAAAGTACGTAAAAATTAATTAAAACAAACTAACGAACTGTATGAGGAAACTTCTACTCGCCTGCTTCATGCTGGCCTGGGCAGGTTACGCTTTTGCCCAAGATGTAAATGTAACCGGAAAGGTTACTGCTGATGACGGATCTGCTCTACCTGGTGTAAGTGTTGTACTAAAGGGTACAAACAAAGGTACACAAACTGATGCTGACGGTAATTACAAAATTGCCGCTACTAAAGGAAGCTCTCTTTTATTCAGTTTTATCGGCTTTGAAACACAAACTGTTGCCATAGGCAATATGTCAGTAGTTAATGTAACTTTAAAGAGCGACGCGGCTCAGTTAAATGAGGTTGTAGTAACGGCTTTGGGTATCTCGCGTGAGAAAAAATCGTTGACTTACACTGCGCAAAGTATTGGTTCAGAAAAACTAACCGTATCTCGTGATGCAAACGTAGGTAATGCACTAGCTGGTAAAATTGCGGGGGTTCAGGTATTAGGCCAATCTGGCGCAAAATTCGGTTCACCTAATATCCGCATCCGTGGGGTAAACTCATTGACGGGTGGCGACCCACTTTATGTAGTAGACGGTACTCCAGTAGGCAATATTTCAGACGTAAACATGGATGATGTTGAAAACCTTACTGTATTGAAAGGACCTTCAGCTACGGCACTTTATGGTAACCGTGCTTCTGGTGGGGTAATCGTAATCACTACCAAACGTGCCAAAGCAGGTGAAACTACATTCACTATCAACCATAGCACAACGATGGATAGAGTTGGTCTTCTACCAAAATATCAGAACGAGTATGGTGGTGGTTATTCACAAGAGTGGGATACTTTTGCTTATAATCCGGCAATTCACCCTGCTTCTTGGGCATCGTTTAACGGTCAAAAAATATTAGACTATTCAGCTGACGAAAGCTGGGGACCACGCTTAGATGGTTCACCTCACCGCTCAGCATTCTCTTGGCAGCAAGGCCCTGAGTTCGGACAATTAACTCCGTTCTCACCATCTCCTAACAACGTTAGAGATTTCTTCAATAAGCCTTTTAGCCACAATACTAACCTTTCGTTCGCAAAAGGCGGAGATAATTTCCAGAGCCGTGTGTCATTTACACACCTGGATAACAACGGTATTATCCCCAACAGTAAGCAAATAAAAGATTATATCAGTGCTAAAAATACCTTTAATTTCACAAAGAAATTCTCGGCAACCCTTGATATTACGTATTCGGCTACCCGCGCAAGAAACGTACCGGCCGATAACTACGGTTCTTCAGGTGGCACCTCAGGTGGTGTAGGTCTTCCAACCGGAGTTCCGGTAGCGGCTGTTGGTTATAACCAGACAGTTGGATCATTCAACCAATGGTTCCAACGCCAGATCAAAATTGAAGATTTAAGGAATTACAAAAACCCGGATGGTACTTTCAGAAGCTGGAACATTGGTGGTCCGCTTGATTCAAAACCAAAATACTGGGATAGCCCTTACACACAGATGTACGAAAGTACTAACCTGAACAACAACGACCGTATTTACGGTAGCTTCGGCTTAAGCTATAAAATCTTTGACTTCTTAACCGCATCAGTTACTACCCGTAGAGACTGGAGAAATTATTATGGAGAAGGTAGAATTGCTTCGGGTACATTAAATGCTGGTGGTTTAGGTGCGTATGCCAACTATGCTACTACAGGATATGAGAACAACCACGAAGCTTTATTGGCACTTGACAAAACTTTTGGTAAAATTTCAGTAGTAGCTAATGCCGGTGGTAACATCAGATATTCTAAAACTACTGTCGTTTCTCAGGCAACTGTAGGGGGTCTTACTACACCTGGTTTTTATAACATAGCCGCTTCAAAAGACCGTCCAGCTGTTTCAAACAACTTGTTTGAAAGACAAGTAAATAGTTTGTATGGTAGCTTAAGTCTAGGATACGACAATACTTACTTCCTGGAAGGTACTGTTCGTAATGACTGGTCATCAACACTTCCAGTTGCTCACAATTCATACATTTACCCATCAATTGGTGGTAGTATCGTAGTTTCTGAGTGGATACCTAAAAACAGTGTATTATCGTTTGCAAAAATCAGAGGTAGTTATGCGCAAGTAGGTACTGACGTAGGTCCTTATAATATCTATCAGGTATATACAACCGGTAATCCATTTGGCTCAAACCCAACGCAATACCTGCCAACACAATTACCAAATGCTGATTTGAAACCAGGTCTTTCTTCTGCTTATGAAGGGGGTATCGACTTGAAATTCCTGAATAATCGTATTAGCTTAGAGTTTACTGCCTATAAAAACGATAACAAAAACCAGATTCTTCCTCTGACAGTTCCTGCTGCCAGTGGATATGGCTCTACGTTAATTAACGCAGGTTTGATTCAGACAAAAGGCTTTGAGTTACACATTGGTGCAACTCCAGTAAAAACTGCATCTGGTTTTACATGGGATTTGGATATTAACTTCGACCGCAGCACTTCAAAAATTGTTGAATTGGCTTCCGGTTTAAGTAACTATCAATTAGGTGGCCCTACCTGGAGAACCTTAACAGTAAATGCTCGCGTAGGTGAGCAATGGGGTCTTCTGGAAGGCAAAGGCTATGTAACCAATGATAAAGGCGAAAGAGTAATTGGCCCGGACGGACATTATTTAGTAAAAGATACTAAGCCATTAGGCTCTGTACTTCCTAAATTCAAAGGTGGATTCCTGAACGTATTTACTTATAAAAACATTTCGTTACGTGCGAATATCGACTTCATTGTTGGTGGTAAATTCTTCTCTACTACCCGTATGTTTAACGCTTATGCAGGTCTGGCAGCAGAAACAGCAGGCTTAAACGAACTGGGTAAACCAAAACGTGACGCAGTAGCAGACGGTGGGGGTATCTTATTACCTGGTGTAACAGCTGACGGCAAACCAAATACGGTTCGTGTAGAAACACAGTCATTCTACGAAGATAAAATGTTTGGTTTTAACGAAGCCTGGATTTATGATCAGACCTATGTAAAATTGAGAGAGGTTGCTTTAAACTACAATGTTCCTAAATCATTATTCAACGGAAAAGTATTCAAATCAGCTAGAGTTGGTTTAATCGTACGTAATCCTGTCTTGATTTATAGTGCAGCTGGTGGTGGTATTGATATTTCAGAAGCTGAGCTTTACTGGACAGAAGGTGGTCAGTTACCTCCGGTTCGCTCATATGGTATCAACCTTAATTTAGGATTCTAATCATTAGAGACTCGGCAATAAATGCTTTATTTTCCCGTTAAGTATTACTGCCGTTAAATACTATTAAAAAAATGACAAAAATAACAACATACAAATCATTAGCAGTGGCGCTTGGTTTAGCAATTGCCACTACTTCGTGCGATCCGGGTGATTTTGATAATATGAATCTCAGCCCCAATAACCCGTCGACACCTAATACTTCTGCCTTCCTTACAGGGGCTTTGCGTAATATAGGAACTATGGTTACTGAAATGGTTCCGGCATTATATACGCAACAATTCGGTGATGTAACCTATATTGAGGATTCTCGTTATAAAACCATCAATTTCAACTTCAATGGTTACTATACCGGCCCATTGGTAACATATCAGAATATTATTGATTTAAATACCAACGAGGCTACTAAAGTTACGGCAGCTGCCAATGGCTCAAACGCCAATCAGATTGCCATTGCGCGTATAGCCAAGGCGTATACGTTTATGTGGATGACTGATAAATGGGGAGATATTCCTTACTCTCAGGCATTGAAAGGCAAAGAAAATTTTAGCCCTGCGTATGACACTCAACAATCAATCTATACCGATTTGTTTAAAGAGTTGAAAGAAGCACAGGCACAGTTTGATGGTGGTGCGACTGTAAAAGGTGATATTCTTTTAAGCGGTAATGCTACACGCTGGAAGAAATTTGCTAATACTTTACGTATGATTATGGCACTTCGCCTATCTAAAGTAGACCCGGCAAAAGGTAAGACTGAGTTTGCTGCAGCTATGGCTGATGGTCCGTTGGCATCAAACGCTGATAACGTAAAATATGGTTATCTGGCAGAAGCAAACAATGAAAACCCATTGTATAACAACTATATTACGACCAACCGTAAGGATTTTGCCGTAAGTAGTACATTTATGAACTATCTGGTTAAAGTAAATGACCCTCGTATTCCTGGCATGGCCGATCAAAATATCCTACAAAAATATGTAGGTGTTCCTTATGGTGTATTCCCTCCTACCTGGAAAGCACAGGATGTTTCGTTGGCAGCTAGTTCAATTCGTCAGCAAAATTCACCTGCAAACGTAGTAACTTATGCACAGGTATTATTCTCTGAAGCAGAAGCTGCTAAATTGGGATGGATTCAAGGTGATGCGAAGGCTTTATATGAAAGCGCAATTAAAGCATCCATTCAACAATGGATTGGCGCAGCTGGTACTGATGCAGTAGTAGAGGCATATTTAGCACAGCCTGATGTAAAATATGATGATGCCAAAGCATTAGAGCAAATAGGTACGCAAAAATGGATAGCATTGTTCTACCAAGGCAACGAAGCATGGGCAGAATGGCGTCGTACTGGATACCCTGCATTGACTCCGGCATCTAACGCGCTAAACCCAAGCGGCCAGATTCCTCGTCGTAATGCATACCCTGTTACAGAGCAGACTCTGAACAAAGTTAACTACGACAAAGCAGTATCCACTCAAGGAGCTGATACTCAGGATACACGCGTGTGGTGGGATAAAAAATAAGCATAATTACCGAAACACATATATCGCAAAGAGGCAGTCATTAGGCTGCCTTTTTTGTTTTTTTAGCCTCGACTTAAAAAAAATTAATGTCTTTAATGCACAAATATTCTAACTAAAAAAAATACACAATTTCAATTTCATAATCGCCTGAAAATCAATAAAATACGAAAAGACTTTTTTATATTTTATTGAAAATATTCAAACTTTTTCTTTGTTTTTTTAGAAAAAAACTGTTGTTTTTTGAATTTTCTCTCCATTATTTTTGTAGAAAGATTACTCTAAAAGGGGTATTTTTTCTAATAAAACAAACTAAAAACCAAACAAACGATTATGAGGAAATCTCTTCTACCAAGTCTTTTATTGGTGTTGTTTTGGAGTGTGCAAGTATTTGCACAAGACAGAACTGTATCCGGAAAGGTAACATCATCAGACGATGGTTCTACCCTTCCGGGTGTAAGTGTCACCGTAAAGGGCTCTACAAAAGGTACAACAACAAACGCAGAAGGTGTTTACAGCATCACGGTACCTGGCAACGCCACGCTTACATTTAGTTTTATCGGTTTTGTTACACAACAAGTTCAGGTAAACAACCGCGCAGTAATTGATTTACAATTAGCTTCTGACGCTCAGGAACTGGCCGAAGCGATTGTAGTAGGTTACGGTACTACTTCTACCATCAAAAAAACGGGTGCAGTAGGTGTAGTTGGCTCTGAAAAAATTGAAAACTCACCATTTACCTCTGTCGACAAAGCAATTCAGGGACGTGTGGCAGGTTTGCAATCGGCCGGTGGTTCTGGCCAACCTGGTTCAATCCAGAATATCCGTATCCGCGGTATTGGTTCAATGACAGCGGGTTCAGATCCGTTATACGTGGTTGATGGTATTCCGATTAACTCAGGCGACTTAACAAGAACTACTACTACTGCCAATGCGCTGGCAGGTATTAACCCTAACGACATTGAGAGCGTAACTGTATTGAAAGATGCCGCTTCTGCTTCTATTTATGGTTCTCGTGCAGCCAATGGCGTTATCCTGATTACTACGAAAAAAGGTAAAGCCGGAAAAACAAAAATCCGTTTCGATACTGAAATCGGGGTAGCTAACATTGCTTACTTAAGCGATGCGAACCGCCCATTAACTACTTCAGAATGGCGTGATTTAACAGCAGAAGGTCTTGTAAATAGCGGTCAGGCTACAGATAAAGCACAAGCCCTGACACTAGTAGATGGAAACTTCAGAACTGATAAGGGCGTAAATACCAACTGGCTTGATGAAGTAACCCGCACAGGTACACAACAACAATACAACCTTTCGGCGAGTGGTGGTAATGAAAAAACACAGTTCTATTTTTCGGGTGGATACTTCAAACAAGAGGGTACCGTTATTCAGTCTTTGTTCAATCGTTACACAGGTAACATGAACCTGACTAATAAAATTACAGATAGATTGACATTGAAAGTGAACCTAATGCTTTCTTCTACTGGTCAGAAAGGCCCTGGCACAGGAGGTTTATTTGCTAATCCTGTATTGAATGCGTATTTCTTATTGCCTTCTTATAATCCAAGAAATGCCGATGGTACACCAAATATTTCTGCTCCTGATTTCCCAGCTGGTGGGCTTTACAATCCGCTTGCTATTGCATCAATGGATAAAAGAAAAACCAATGGCTTGAAAGGTATTACTACTACGGCACTGGAATACCAGGTTTTAAAAGATTTGAAAATCTCTACAAAAATCGGTATTGATTACAATAACTACGAAGAAGATGTCTACAACAACCCATTCTATGGTGACGGTAGAAATGATGGTGGTCGTTCGTATAGATATTATACCCGTTATTTCAACTGGGTTTGGACAAACTTAGCTGATTATACATGGGATATTACCAAAAATGATGATTACGTATTAAACGTAATTGCAGGTTATGAGGCACAAAAATCTCAAATGCTTAACTCAAATGTAATAGCCTATGGTTTACCTTCAAATACCAATGTAATTGTTCCGTCGGCGGGTTCGGTTTATAACTCAGCCGTTGGTACAAACAGCGATTATTCGTTCTCTTCAGCTTTGGCAATGGCTAACTTTTCAGTACAAAACAAATATGTTTTATCGGGTAGTTTCCGTAGAGATGGTTCTTCAAGATTTGGTAGCAACAACAGATATGGTAATTTCTGGTCAGTAGGTGGTGCATGGAATATCCACAAAGAATCTTTTATGACTGACCTGACCTGGATTGATGCCTTGAAATTAAGAGCTTCTTATGGTGTAAATGGTAATGCTGCTATTGGTGACTATGACTGGCAACCAACTTATTCTTACGGTGCCACACTTACTACCAACTACAACTATCAAGGCTTAACAGGTAGTGGCCCTAGCGCTGTAGGAAATATAAACCTAACCTGGGAAGAAAACCGTCCGTTTGATATAGGTTTTGATGCAACGTTATTGAAAAAACGATTGAATGTTACGTTTGAGTGGTATACCAGAAAAACAAACAATTTGTTGTTAAATGAGCCATTATCAAGAACAACCGGATTTACCAGTTTCAAAAACAACCTGGGTTCAATGCAAAACCAAGGGATTGAAATCGCTCTTTCAGGAACACCTGTAATTGCCGGAGATTTCACCTGGGATGCCAGTTTCAATATCGCATTGAATAAAAACAAAATTTTATCGCTTGTAAACAATGCCGACCAAGTAGATGGTGCGTTTATCAGAAGAGTAGGCCAGGATTATCAATCATTTTATGTGAGAGAATGGGCAGGTGTTAACCCTCAGACTGGTGCTCCACAATGGTGGATTGACAATACACATGCCGAAAAAACAGGAACATATAATAGCGCAAAACAACAAATTGTAGGTTCAGCTACCCCTAAGGCATTTGGTAGTTTTGGTTCTACATTTTCTTATAAAGGCATAAGTCTTGACTTCTTGTTCTATTATAATTTCGGGAATTTAGTACGTGATACCTGGGCTAATTATACACAAAGTGATGGGTATAACGCTACCTTCAACAGAGTGGCTGCACAGTTGAATAGATGGCAAAAACCAGGTGACATTACCAATGTTCCAAAATATGTATACGGTGGTGCAAATGCATCAAACTCTTTTTCAAGCAGATATTTGTATGAAGGAGATTATATCCGTCTGAGAGATGTATCATTAGGTTATACATTGCCATCAAACATCGTTTCGAAAGTGAAATTGAGCAATGTAAAAATATATGTGAGAGGAAGTAATCTTTGGACTTGGGTAAAAGACAAAAACTTACCTTATGACCCTGAGACTGCTATCAACAGTTCGACTAACTTAGATATCTATCTTCCAAAAACGTTTACAGGTGGTTTACAAGTCGCGTTTTAACACAAAATTTCTAAAGAATTATCATGAAAAGATTCAATTATAAAATTGTAGTCCTGGGAGTTCTTATTACAAGTTTTCTTTCTTCTTGTAAAGAATCTTTCCTCGAACTATCTCCATATACCCAGGTTCCGAATGAGGCAGCTGTTGCCACTGAAGCCGATTTAATTGTAGCTTTAAGAGGAGCTTACTCACAGTTAAGAAATGCCAATTTGTTTGGTCGTACGATTCAGGTTATCGGAGATTTAGGTGCTGATAACGTATATCTTTCTTCAAGAAACTCTGGTAGATATTTTGCCTTTGACCAATATGTAATTACGATTAATAGTGCCGATTATGAAGGTTACTGGAATAATGCCTATTCAGGTATTTTAAGAGCTAACAACATTATTGATGCAAAATTGACTGATAACGCCAATGTAAGCCAGATTAAAGGTGAAGCTTATGCATTGAGAGCTTTGTTGTATTTCAATTTGCTCCGCAGTTTCTCAAAAGCTGGCGAACCAGCAACAGAAGGAGTACCTATTGTATTGCATTATGACCCAACCTTGAAACCAAAACGCAATACTGTTCAGGAAGTATATACGCAGATTCAGGCGGACTTAGACAAGGCTTATACCTCAATGAGTGCATATAATGGTTCTGCCAGATTCTCTAAATTTGCCGCTCGTGCTTTAGCAGCGAAAGTTAGCTTCTACCAAGGTGATTACGAAAAAGCATTGACCTATTCACAAGATGTAATTACTAACGGCGGTTTCACTTTACTGACATCAGACGCAGTAGCAGCCTATTGGGCTAATCCGGCATCTACCTCTACCAAAGTTGAAACGTTATTTGAAGTATCAGCAGATGCTACTTTGAATGCAGGTACTGATGAGCTAGGTTATATCTACAATCAGGCTGGTTATGGCGATTTATTGGCAAATGAAGAGTTATACAAATTATACGCAGATACTGACGTTAGAAAAAAACTAATCATCATTGGTTCAAGAGCACAAGCTGAAAACCCTGCTTATATTGTAAATAAATATCAGAACGTAGCAGGTGACAGAGATGATAAAAAAGTACTTCGTATCTCGGAAGTATACCTGATTGCAGCAGAATCGGCCGCTCGTACAAACAAAGAAGCAGATGCCTTGAAATATCTGAATACTTTGGTTGCACAAAGAGACCCTGGCTTTGTTTACGCTTCAACAGGCGCTACTTTGCTTGAAGATATCATTACAGAACGTAGAAAAGAACTGGCTTTTGAAGGCGATAGATTCTTTGACTTGAATCGTCTGAAGAGAGACATTGTTCGAGTAGGTGGTAAATATTCTGTGAGAACTGTTCCATTCACAAGTAATTTCAGAATCGGGCCAATCCCGCAAACTGAAAGAAACGCGAATCCGAATATTTCTCAAAATCCCGGGTATTAATCCTATTTTCTATAAAAAAGCCCGGCTTAGTCATAAGTCGGGCTTTTTTATACCATAACTACCTATTTGTCGTTGTATCATATTATTTGCTAAAACTATTCCATTATGAAAAAAACTATTTTGTACACGGCTCTTTTTCTGGCTGCTCTGACTACACAAGCGCAATATATGCAGGATGTTAACGGTAAGCCTTTGATGTCTGGGAAGTATATGGACATAGTCGGTTCTCCTTATCTTTTTGAAAACTGGACAAAAGGTGAAGTCACTTTAGATAATGGAAAAAACCACAAAGATCTTGATTTGAAGTATGACCAGATAGAGGGGATTGTATTCTTTAAAGGCAAAAACGGTGCTGATTTAGGCTTTACCTCAACTGTAAAATCTTTTATTCTGTATCCTAACAATGTGGCAATGAGCTTTATTATGGTGCCAGAAATAAAAGAAAAAGAGGCTGAAAAAGACCCTTATTTTGAAGTACTGAGTGATGGCAAAAAAGTGAAGTTTTTGAAGAAAACCATGAAGGTAATCAGAGAAGGAAGTGGTTATGGCTCAGCCACCGTAACAAAGAAGTTTTCTGAAAATACTGCTTATTATCTATTAAAAACAGATAGTACTTATACTAAAGTAAAGAAAGATAAAAAAGCAATTACGAGCATATTAAACGATAAATCGGCAGAAGTAGAACAGTACATTAAAGACAATAAAACAAACTTCAAAGAAGACGCTTCTATCGCCGCCTTGGTAAATTATTATAATACTTTGTAAACGTATAAGGGGCTTTTTAGCCCCTTATACTAACCTAATTTTTTCTAGTATATGTCTTTTTTTTCCCCTTTAGGGACGGTCCGCCGCTGCGGCTAGGGATTTTTACACCAAAACCTTCTTGGCATATATTTCTGTCAACACTTCTATCACTTTATCAATCTCTTCTTCTGTATTGTACTTGCCAAAAGAGAAACGAACATTGCCTCTGTCAGGATGTACATTTAAAGCGCCTAAAACATGAGAACCTACATCAGTACCGCTTGAACAGGCGCTCCCTCCCGAACAGGAAATCTGCGCAATATCCAGATTAAACAGCAACATATCGTTATCTGCACTTGGTGGGAAACTTACACTTAATACTGTATAAAGGCTATTCTCCACATCTGCCGAATCTCCATTGAAAGTTACACCCGGAATATTAGCGGTCAGCTTCTCAATCATTCTGGTTTTCAGCCCTTTGATATGATTTTGGTGTGCTTCCATTTCACGATAGGCGATTTCCAAAGCCTTTGCCATGCCTACAATTCCGTATACATTCTCGGTACCGCCACGCATATTGCGCTCTTGCGAGCCTCCATGAATGAATGGGTGAATCTTGTTGTTGGCATTGATATACAAGAAACCTACCCCCTTAGGTCCATGAAACTTATGCGCTGCTCCTACAATGAAATCTATGTTTAAATCTTGTAAATTATGGGTATAATGTCCCATTGTCTGCACTGTATCAGAGTGGAAAATGGCATTATATTTTTTACATATTTCGCTAACCTGCTTCAAATCCAATAAGTTACCAATCTCATTATTTCCATGCATCAAAGAAACCAATGTCCGGGGTTTGGTACTTAGTAACTCCTCCAAATGTGTAAGATCTACCTGACCTTTTTCGTTCAATTTTACATAACTCAGCTCAATAATGCCTTGTTTGGCGAGATGCTCTAAGGTATGCAAAACCGCATGATGCTCGGTTGGAGAAGTGATAGCGTGTTTGAGTTGATAGGTATCAATACTACAGGTAATAGCAGTATTGTCTGCCTCGGTACCGCCTGAGGTAAAGAAGATTTCTGACGGTGATGCACCCAGCAAAGTAGCGATACTTTTACGCGCTCTTTCAATGGCCGAACGCACCTGGCGCCCATGTGCATGAATAGAAGATGGGTTCCCAAAATTTTCCGTCATCAGAGGTAACATGGCCTGCAAAACTTCGTCGTCAAGACGAGTAGTAGCGGCATTATCAAGATATATACGAGGCATTTTTTATTTGGTTTCTGCAAAATTAATATTTGTTTTTGTATTGTACAACCCACAAAACCAATAGACTAAGCAAATTTTATTTGGCAAAACTTACTTATCTAAGGCTAGAGCTCTACACTCACATTTCTTTTGAAAGCTGCTCCAAAGTCAATCATTGATTCTGTTTTGAGTACCCCACTGATGTTATCGATTTTATCATATAGTACCTTCCGCATATGCTCACTCGACTTAGCGACAATACGCGCATACAAAGTGTACTCACCTGTAATATAATAACATTCGGTTACTTCAGGTATTTTTCTCAGTTCTTCAATAATCAGTTTTGAGTCTGAATCTTCTTTTAGAATAATGCCTGTAAAGGCGCTCCATTCATATCCTAACTTCCGTTCGTCTAAAATAATTCCTGCGCCTTTCAGAATTCCTACTTTCTTCATACGGGCTATGCGTTGGTGTACCATTGTATTGGAAATGTTCAGATTTTTGGCAATTTCCGAATAAGGTTTGCGCCCATCTTTTTCTAATTGAATCAGAATCTGTTTATCAAAATCATCTAAAAAAGTTTCATTTAACATAAGTCAAAATAAATTTTATCAATCACAAAATCAACATTATTATCTTTATATTTTATTATTAAAGTAAATATAACTTAATTATTGTTTATTAAAAGTCATTTTAACATTTTTGTCGTATATATATCCAGAGAAAATTAAAACACTACAGATATGTTAGTAGATACTCAACTAAGCGAACAACTAATTGAATTAGAAGAACGCTACGGAGCTCATAATTATCATCCGCTTTCGGTAGTTTTAGATAAAGGGAAAGGCGTGTATGTATGGGATATTGAAGGGAAACGTTACTACGATTTTTTATCAGCTTATTCTGCAGTTAATCAGGGACATTGTCATCCACGAATTATCAATGCTTTAATTGAACAATCACAAAAACTGACATTGACCTCAAGGGCATTTTATAATTCAGTGCTCGGGCGTTTTGAAGAATATATCACGCAATACTTTGGCTATGACAGAGTATTGCCTATGAATACAGGCGTAGAGGCTGTTGAAACTGCCATGAAATTATGCCGTAAATGGGGTTATCAGGTAAAGGGTATTCCTGAAAATAAGGCAAAAATTATTTTTGCCGGAGGTAATTTTCATGGTCGTACTTTATCAGTTATTTCGGCCTCTTCTGATCCAACAGCTAAAAAAGATTTTGGCCCATATATGACAGGCATTGAATTGGTGCCATATAACAATATAGAAGCGCTGGAAGAAGCCCTAATCAACGACCCATATGTGGCGGGTTTTATTGTGGAACCTATCCAGGGAGAAGCAGGTGTGGTAGTACCTGACGACCAGTATTTACCAGAGGCTTATCGCTTATGTAAAGCCAGCAATGTTCTTTTCATTGCGGATGAGATTCAGACAGGTATCGCCCGTACAGGTAAGTTACTCGCAACCGACCATTATAATATCCGCCCTGATATGTTAATCTTAGGCAAAGCCCTTTCAGGAGGAGTTTTACCGGTATCAGCAGTATTGGCAGATGATGAAATTATGCTTACCCTGAAACCTGGTGAACATGGCTCTACTTATGGTGGGAACCCACTTGCCTGTGCTGTAGCAATGGAAGCTTTGAAAGTTGTAAAAGAGGAGAATCTGGCACAAAATGCTGAATATTTGGGCAATATCTTCCGCCAGGAAATGCAGAAGCTGGTGAATGAAACTTCTATTGTTACGCAAGTCCGTGGTAAAGGCTTACTGAATGCTATTTTGATAGATACTGAAGAAGATTCTGATTTAGCCTGGGATATTTGTAACAAACTAAAAGATAATGGAGTATTAGCGAAACCTACCCATGGCAATAAAATACGTTTGGCTCCACCATTGGTCATGACAGAATCTCAATTATGGGATTGTATTGATATTATTTCAGACACTATCAGAAGTTTTGAGTAGGCATGTATATACCTAAGATATTCAGAAATGAAAATCCTGAAGAGATAGAGGCATTTATTAGTCAGAATAGCTTCGGGATTTTGGTGAGTACAGAAAACGGGATACCACTTGCTAGCCATATTCCGATTGAATTAGAAGAAAGAGAAGGTAAAAAAGTGCTTTGTGGACATTTGGCAAGGGCAAATGGGCAATGGCGCAGTTTTGAAGAGAATAAAGAAGTACTAGTCATTTTTACAGGCCCACACGCCTATATTTCGTCTTCCTGGTACACAAACGAAAGCGTGCCAACCTGGAACTATATAGCTGTACACGTGTATGGAAAAATCAGGATTATTGAAGGGCCGGAATTATGGCAATCGTTAAAGAAACTGGTAGATAAATACGAAAAAGCTTCTGAAAATCCGGTTAGTCTGGAAACTATGTCAGAAAAAATGGTAGAAAATCAGATGCGGGCAATTGTAGGTTTCGAGATTGAAATTACGGATATTCAGGCCAAATACAAACTTTCACAAAACCGGAATGCCGAAGATTATCAGCGGGTAGTTGAGCAATTACAACAATCGTCTGACCCTATTGCCTTTCAGGTATCCGAACTTATGAAAAAGATTAATACTCCCAGCTTGTAGGTATGCCCATTTGTTTGGCATAATAAGCAGGCGCATACTTATGCACTCTTTCCAGTAATTTATTTACATCCCGCTCAAATTCTATATAATAATCTTCATGGAGTTTGGGCAATTTTTTTAGAACAAACTCTGTCCGTTTAGCTATATACAAAGCTACTGTATCAGATTTACTGTTATATTTCTCTAATAATTTCATTTGATTATCGAAGAAACTATTCAGAAGGTTGAGTGTCAATTCTATCTCACCATATTTATCTTTGGTTACTTTTACATGTTGCGTGATTCTACTATTCAGGTCCCGCATATCCATCATCATCCAACCGGGGGTATCATGATACATCTTCGATACCCGCTGAATACTCTTTTTAATTTCATCACGTCTATCCCCTAAAAACGATTCGTTTTCGAGCAATTGATAATGCAATTGTTCTATCAATAAATCACTCTTTGCGATGAGTTTTAAAAGCATCTTGTCTTTTTCCTTGGCCGGAAGCAACAGAATTGCTTTTTCCAGTTCCTTAGGTATTTTTCCCATAGATAATAACAGTAAACATATATTGATACTATTAAACGATAAAGCCCCCGAAAAGTTCAGGGGCTTTAAATTTACAAAAAATAATGATTTTTATCTTGTGCTCTTGATCTCTACTACAAATATCAGAGGCGAATAAGGCGGTATAACATACGCTCCTGTTGACTGATTTTGAGAACCTTGCGCACCATAGCCCAGAGCCGACTTGAAAACCAGAACAGCTTTATCACCTACGCTTAGTGCCTGCAAACCTTCATCAAAACCTTTAACAACACTACCACCAGCCAGATAAACATCTAACTGACCTGTATCGAACTGTTTAATAGTACTGGCCAGGTATCCCGTATATTTTACAGTAGCTGTCTGGCCCGCGGCTAGTTTAGTACCTGTTCCTGCTACCATTTTAAGGACTTTCACACCAGATGCCGTGGTATCGCTTGATAGAAAAGTAGTGTTAGTACCAGTGGCAATATATTCGTCTATCTGTTGTGCCTCCGTCCGGTATCTCATTACTTCCAGGTCTAAAGCAATGACTGACTTACCAGGCACAATACCTTGAGTGCTAGAACCAAAAGCCAGATAAGATGGAAGTAAGAATAAGCCTCTCTCCCCTTCTCTCAGTTTAAGAAGCGCTTCTAGTACGCCTTGTATACCAATAGTACCACCGAAAATAGCCGATAAAGGAGCATTTTTTAATCTTTGTGTACTATCGATTTTTGTACCATCCAATAAAGACATCACATAATGTACTTTTACCTCATCTCCCACATTTACAGTTTGCCCTGTAGGATTTGTCTGGGTAATCTGGTAATACATTCCGTTG
Organism: Emticicia fontis; assembly: GCF_054779675.1. NCBI lineage: Bacteria > Pseudomonadati > Bacteroidota > Cytophagia > Cytophagales > Leadbetterellaceae > Emticicia > Emticicia fontis. The sequence continues at coordinate 119,608 of NZ_BAAGXU010000052.1, read as the reverse complement.
TCTGCTTTGGTCATCTTGAGATTTTTGGCGTTGATATACGTCAACATCTGCTGATCATTCAGCTTAGTAGTTTCTTCCAGATCATTGGACAAAAAACTATTACAAGAAGCCAATAAAACAGCGCAACATACAACTAGTCCGAGTACTATCTTTTTCATTTACAATTATATTATTTATTTCACATCGATAACTTCCATTTCAAAAATCAATGGGCTGAATGGTGGAATCGGGCCACTACCTTGCTCACCATAAGCTAAGTTTGACGGAATAAAGAAAATACTCTTTTCTCCATTTTTCATCATCATCAATGCTTGCTCCCAGCCTGGTATTACCGCACCCTGACCTATCGGAACTTCAATTGGTTGTTTGCCAATTGAACTGTCAAAAACAGTTCCGTTCATCAATTTTCCTGTATAATGTACTTTGACGGTTTTTCCACTAGGAATGGTTGCACCGGTACCCTCTTTTAAAACGACATAATACATACCATATTGCGTTTTAGTAGCCGTAGGGAAGTTTTTCTTAGCAAAATTTTCCATCAATTTTACTTCATTATTTTTCTTCTCTTCCTGTGCTTTCTGGAATTGAGCCATCGTCTGAATCGCTTTAATTTTGACGATAAATTTCATATCTGAACCTTTTGGTACGCCAGGAGGTAATGGTTGTTGCACACGCATAAATAATGAATCGGCACTTACTAAAACTGTTGCACTATCACCTACGGTTAAGTGTGTCAATGAATTTTCGAATGAACCTTTGAACGCACCTTTTTGAATAGGCATCGTAATCGGCTCTTTTCTTTTATATGTGTCTGTAAATACTGTATCGTTAGGCGCTTTTATTACTAAATCAAAAGTTACGATATCACCTTCTTTTGCTTTTGTTTTACCATCTCCTGCTTCATGGATCTGATATTTTGAGCCATCGGCCTCTTGGGTTACTTTAAAATCACCGCAAGAAAAAAGCAAACTTGTTGCTACCGCAATACCCAATGTAGGTTTCAAAAATTTTGTCATGAAATTTATTGTTATAATATATTACGTAATCAGATATTTATTCGCTGTTTAGTTATCTACTTATTCGCCGCTTAATAACTGCGCTTTGTATTGAGGCAAAAGACTAAGAAATTTTTCAAGTGTTTTAGCCAGACTCTCGTAAGAACGCCCGCCTGCCGCATTTTTGTGCCCACCGCCATTAAAATGATTTCGGGCAAATTCACTTACCGAAAAATCCTTTACTGAGCGGAAAGAAATACGTATCATGCCATCTTTCTCTACCATCATGGCTGTCATTTCTACACCTTTAATTGACAGCCCATAATTCACAATTCCTTCAGTATCGCCATTTTTAGAACCATATCTTGCTAATTCTTCGCTAGAAATAGTCATATAAGAGACTCTATATTCAGGTAAATAGACTAATTTTTGGCTGATGGCAAATCCTAAAAACTGAATCCGATCTAAAGAATTATTATCAAATATTTTTCGGTGTATGCTGTTAGTTTCCACACCTATTTCAATCAGTTCTCCCGCTACTCTGTGCAAATCTTTGGTGGTACTATCAAATCGGAAAGAACCGGTATCAGTTACCAGACCTGCATACAAACATTCAGCACAAGGAACATCAATCAATGCTTTATCGCCAAGAATTTCTATTAATTGATAGATTAACTCACAGGTAGCCGCCGCCTTCTCATTCCAGAAAATGAAATCAGCGAAACTTTCCGGTTGTTGATGATGGTCTATCAATACTTTTTGGGCAGATGCTTTCTTTACATATTCTTCCATGCTCTTGATGCGCCCTAAAGCCGAAAAATCAAGGCAAAAGATAATCTCTGCATCAGCTATTAATTGCTTGGCAAGCTCTTGTTTATCACTTTCGAAATTAATTACATCTTCCTCACCCGACATCCATTCCAGAAATTCCGGGTAATCGGTAGGTGTAATAACCGTTACAGCATGATTTTTTTTCTTTAAATAGGAAGCTAAACCCAACGATGAACCAAGTGCGTCGGCATCTGGGTTTTGATGAGTAGTGATAACAATTTTTCGGGGTGACGCCAATAAATCGTTAAATTCTTGTAATTTTTGTACTGAATCTGTGAAAAACTCTTGCATAGCGGCGCAAAGGTACAAAGTAATGACGGGAAAACAAACAAGCCGAAAATAATGTAAACGCCTGATTATATATTTTTTATAGAAACTTCAATATTATCTTAAAAAATAGAACAATTAAAATATTCTGAATTTTCAATATTTAATGAAAATAAGATAATTAAGCTATTGGATACCTAATGATTGATTATTTCTTTTATGTTTGTAAAATAGATTTCCTTAATCTTTTTCCTATGAAAAACCTTATCCTTGCCTTGTGCATGCTTGGCTCTTATGTAGCTTGCGCACAACAAACACCCACCGAACAATGGAGGCCGAATTTTCATTTTTCACCTGCTAAAAACTGGACAAACGACCCGAATGGGCTAGTGTATCATGATGGAGAATGGCATATTTTTTATCAACACAACCCGTTTGAGAATAAGTGGGGACATATGAGTTGGGGGCACGCCATAAGCAAAGATCTGGTAAACTGGGAGCATCTGCCAGTAGCCATTCCTGAAGATTCCGTATGGATTTTTTCGGGTGGTGTTGTGATTGACAAAGACAATACAAGCGGCTTTGGCAAAAACAGCATGGTGGCTATTTATACCGCCGACTATCATGGCAAAAAAGAAAATCAACATCTGGCTTACTCTATCGATAAAGGCAGAACCTGGACAAAATATCAGGGCAATCCTATTATTCCAGCTCCCCACCCGGATAAAAAGCCCATCAAAGATTTCCGTGACCCGAATATGTTCTGGCATGAGCCAAGTAAGCAATGGGTCATGGTTGTGGTATTGCCGCTTGAATTTAAAGCACAATTCTACGGCTCAAAAAACCTGATTGACTGGACTCTATTAAGCGAATTCAGCAAACAGGGTGACTTAAGAAAAATGTGGGAGTGTCCCTCATTTACAGAATTACCAATCGAAGGAGAACAAGGCACAAAGTGGGTATTAATGTTATCATCCAACGGCCCGCATCAGGATTTTATAGGGATGCAATACTTTGTTGGCAGTTTTGATGGAAAAACCTTTACGAACGATAATCCGGCTGACACAAAGCTTTATGTAGATTATGGCAAGGACTTTTATGCGGCCATTCCTTTCAACAATGCCCCTAAAAAAACTATGCTAGGCTGGATGGCAAGCTGGAATTATACCGATGCCCTACCAACTTTCCCCTGGAAAGGGCAAATGAGTATCCCGAGAGAGATTTCATTAAAAAGAACACGGGAAGGATTAAGATTGATACAAAAACCTGCTGAGGAAGTATTAAAAGCCAAAAACTGGCGAGGCATTGTACAGATGGAAGAAATGGGTATTGAAGAAGATAATGGTATGATGTGGAACAACCAGCCTAGTTCTTATATGATTGATGTAGAATTTGAATTAGGCAATGCCAGAGAAGTAGGTGTGAAAGTAATGAAGAATCCGGCAAGTAATCAGGAAACTTTGATAGGCTACCAGAAAGACAGTGAACAATTGTATGTTAACCGTATCAATTCGGGTAAAGTCATAGCACCTAATTTTGCATCAATGGATGCCAGCCCTATGAAAGTTGACAGAGGCACTGTAAGACTATTGATTTTTGTTGACCAGTCTTCGATAGAAGTATTTGGCAATGATGGACAGGCAGTTGTAACAAGCCTTGTCTATCCGGATGGAAGTAACGGCAACTGGCAATTATTCAGCAGAGACGGCAGGGCCAAAGTAACAAAGCTGAAAGTATGGGAATGGCAGAATAATTAATGATTCTAAAAAGAGAAGCTGAATAAACGAGATGGTTTATTCAGCTTTTTTTCTTTTGCTGGCGTTGCTTAAATAGTAAAAACAAACTTACTATTGTTCCTATACCCACCGCATAGAATTGAATTTTCTGGATTCGAAGTGCCAGTTCCGGCTTGCCCGTATAATACGTTACCAGCACAGCAGCTGTAATCAATATCATGCTAATCAACATTACAACAGGTAATATTTTTGCTAATTTCCCTTGCATCAATCTAAGTATTTGTGTTTGTACTATATTTGCAAATGTAACAAGTTTTAACGATTCTACCCTACTATGGACAGTTTTTCAAGACGCGATATACTTAAAACCTTTGGCTTGACTGCGGGCGGTTTGTCTTTCATGAGTACAGATTCTCTGGCAGAAAATCATTCGGAAGAATTGAGCGAAATACCTCATGATGACCGATATATTACACTCGAAAAACCTGTGACTGCTATTGTTTTAGGGGCGGGCAACCGAGGTAATGTATATGGCCGTTTTGCGCTGGCTTTTCCGAATGAATTAGATATAGTTGGGGTAGCAGAGCCAATCCCGTTCAGAAATGATAAGTTTACCAAAGACCATAATATAGCCGAGCAAAATCGCTTTAAAACCTGGGAAGATGTTTTTAAGGTTCCGAAATTTGCCGATGCCATCATTATCTCAACACCTGATACGCTGCACTATGGCCCAGCCATGAAAGCGCTGGAAATGGGTTATCATGTATTACTCGAGAAACCGATTTCTCCCTCCTATCAGGAATGTATGGATATATTGGCTATGGCTAAAAAAACTAAAAGAATCATTGCTGTTTGTCATGTATTGCGCTATACACCTTATTTCAGAAAACTGAAAGAAATTGCACAGAGCGGACAGTTCGGCCAATTAATCAGTGTCAATCACTTAGAGGGTATTGAATACCAGCACATGGCACACTCGTATGTTCGGGGCAACTGGCACGTAGCAAAAGATACCAATCCAATTATTCTGGCAAAATCTTGTCATGATCTAGACATTCTCCGTTGGATTATCGGTAAGCCTTGTAAAAGTGTGGCAGCCTATGGTTCTTTGACCTGGTTTAAAAAAGAAAATGCTCCTGAAGGCAGTACCGAGCGCTGTACGGATGGTTGTAAGGCAGAACCAACCTGTGCATTCTCGGCTCTTAACATTTATCATAAACAACGCCTGCGTGTACGAGTATTGGATGTAACTGATGACCCAGCTAAGCAAGGCGATGAAATTTTAGAGAAGTTGAAAACTTCTCCCTATGGTCGTTGCGTTTATAGAATGGATAATGACCAACCCGATCATTACACAACTTCGATGGAATTTGAGGGAGGCGTGACGGTTAATTTTGCGATGGAAGCTTTTACTTCTTTTGAAGCACGTAAAACCCGCCTGATGTTTTCGCAGGGTGAAGTTTGGGGAGACATGGATGAGATTCAGACTTATGATTTTCGTACCAAGCAAAATACTAAATGGCGAGCCAGCGAATTGCCCGAATATAAAAGTCAGGCATCAGGCCATGCCGGAGGAGACTATGGCTTAGCCCGCAATTTTGTGCAGGCAGTAGCCCAGAATAAACCAGAATTATTAACATCAACCATTGATGCCTCTATCGAAAGTCATGTCATGGGTTTTATGGCTGAAAAAAGTCGTTTAGGTAAACAGATGGTAGAAGTAAAAATTTAAATAAAATGCGTAAACTATTAATAATTGCTTTGTTGGCACTAGGTGCCTGTAAAAATAAGAAAGCAGATTTGGGTAATTTTGATTTACAGAGCTTCAAGACTGACAGAGGGGGGTGTGAAGATAAAAGAGTAAAGTTGATTGACCCTCTAAAAGCGCTAAGACCTAAAATATTAGGCTTAACCGAAAACCAGATTATTGAAAACTTCGGCCGATACGATTATCAGATTCTGAGCCGACGAAACGAAAAAGTGTTTGTCTATTTTCTGGAAAAAGGCCCCCAATGCGAACATATTCAGAATCCGACCAATTCTCGGTCTATGTTGCTGTATTTTAATGCTGCCAGTCTGGTAAAAGAAGTGTCTTTTCAGAATGGGGGGATTATTGATACGTATAAATAAACTAGGCTTCTAAGTTGTGAGATTTTACATCAATCCACCAAATAAAAAAAATCTCAAAAAATTTTGTTTTAAAAAATTACTCAATACTTTTGTAACAAGATAGTAAACAAAGACAATGACTCAACACAATATCATAGCTAACATCTGGTGGTGGCGTTCTTCCGACAAAGGATGAACAGCGTAGCTATGTATTGAGAAATCAAAATATATTCAGCGGCTTACAGTTCATCCTGTGAGCCGCTTTTTTTATGCCATTATGCAAAGATTTAACTCAAAAATAAGTTATTGGCTTTTCGCCCCGCTACTAGGTTTTCTGGTGGTATTACTGGTGATGATGGCCATAAAGCAACTCTGGGGAGGGGCAATTATTCTCTTAATAGTAATAGCTTTAATTCTGAGTTTATTATTTAGAACTTATTACCAGATTGAGGGGAATACTTTAAAGATTGTCTGTGGATTCATAATTAACCAGAAAATTGATATCATGAAAATCCGGAAAATAGAAAAGACTAATAGTCCACTTAGTTCTCCGGCTTTATCAATAAAGCATAGAATTGAAGTTTTTTATAATACCTATGATTCTGTCATTATTTCGCCTGAAAGGCAAGCAGAATTCATTCAAGCAATGAAATTGATTAACAAAAATATTAGCACAAACCTCTGATAGAAATGCAAAAGTTTGGTATAACCACCCGTCACAAACGTTTATTGGCCGATATGCTTACTCCGGTCGGGATTTTTCAAAGAATCCGCAATCACTTTCCGCATTCGGTTATTCTCGAAAGTGCCGATTACCACGCCATGCACAATAGTTTCAGCTATATTGCCTGCGACGAAGTAGCCAGTTTCGTTCTGGATAATGACATTGTTACTCAGAAATTCCCGGATGGCACCAAAAACGAGTTTCCATTAGCCAATCACAAAGAAGCAGTAGGCGTTTTGCAGAGTTTTGCTTCCCAGTTCGAAATGCCTAAAAGTGATTTCAATTTTATCACCAATGGTTTATTCGGACACATCACTTACGATTCGGTTGAATATTTTGAAGATATTGAAATACAGGAAAAAAGTGCCGAAACGACCATTCCACAAATCCTGTATCGTGTTTACCGATATGTGATTGCCATCAACCATTTCAAAGACGAATTATATATTTTTGAACATACTTATACACCGGAAGGGCAAGAGCCTCAACCTGCCAAGGATGGATTGGAAACACTAGAGTTCTTTGTAAAAAATCCAAAAGTTACTAATTCGAAATTTAAAGCAGATAGTGAAGAAACGACCAATATCAACGACGATGATATGCGAGACATCATCAATAAATGTATCGGTCATTGTTTACGCGGCGATGTTTTCCAGATAGTTCCTTCCAGACGTTTTTCAAGAAAATTTGAAGGTGATGATTTCAATGTTTATCGTGCCCTTCGTTCTATTAATCCTTCTCCTTATCTATTCTATTTCGACGGTGGCGATTATCATATCTTCGGAAGCTCACCCGAAAAACAGATTTATATCAAAGATGGTCAGGCCGAAATTCACCCGATTGCAGGTACTTTCAGACGCACAGGCGACGACGAAAGCGATGCAGAATTAGCCCGTCAATTACATGCCGACCCTAAAGAATCAGCAGAACACGTGATGCTGGTAGATTTAGCCCGCAATGATTTATCCAGAAGCTCAGATTCGGTTAAAGTAGATATTTTTAAAGAAGTACAGTTTTACAGCCACGTAATCCACCTGGTTTCAAAAGTAACCGGAAAAATGCACAAAGGAACGAATCCACTACAATTAGTAGCCGATACGTTTCCGGCTGGCACGCTCTCAGGCGCACCTAAACACAATGCCATGACAATCATTAACCGATTCGAACCAACTAATCGTAGTATTTACGGAGGTGCCATTGGTTTTATGGATTTCAAAGGTAATTTCAATCATGCCATTGCTATCCGTACATTCCTGAGCAAGAACAATACATTATTCTATCAGGCAGGTATGGGTGTAGTAGCAAAATCAGACGTTGAATTGGAAATGAAAGAAATTCATCTGAAACTGGCTGCTTTGAGAAAAGCTATTGAAATGGCAAGCGAAATATAGAGGATGGAGAACAGAAAAGATTAATCACTCAATCGCTAAATCACTCATTCACTAAATTATTTGATAATAAAATGAAAATTCTGGTTCTTGATAATTATGATTCATTCGTTTATAACCTGGTCTATATCCTGAAAGACCTGGGTGGAAACGTAGATGTATTCAGAAATGATAAAATAGCTTTAGAAGACGTTGCTCAGTATGATAAAATTCTGCTTTCACCAGGGCCGGGCATACCGGAGGAAGCAGGGATTATGCTTGATTTAATTAAAGAATACGCGCCTAAGAAAAGCATTTTTGGTGTATGCTTAGGTCATCAGGCGATTGGAGAAGCTTTTGGCGCTAAGCTACATAATATGGGTGACGTACTGCATGGCGTCACAACCTCTTGTATCATCACCGATACAAACGAAAAGCTTTTTCAAGGCGTACCGGAAAAAATAGAAGTATGCCGCTACCACTCATGGACGGTTGTACCAGAAACTATGCCTGACGAACTAAAAGTAACAGCCATAGACGAAAAAGGCTTTGTAATGGCAGAAGCCCATACCAAATATGATGTCAGAGGCGTACAATTCCACCCGGAAGCCTACCTCACACAACATGGGGTAAAAATGGTTGAAAACTGGTTAAGAAATTAATACCTATTATTCCAATGAAACAGTATTTGCAGATTTTATTACATAATCAAACACTATCCAGCGAAGAAGCGAAGGAAGCTTTATTGAAAGTCGGACGAGGAGAAATCAATAATTCACAGATTGCGGCTTTTCTGATGGGTATTCAGATGCGTGACGTTACAGTAGAAGAATTAGAGGGCTTCCAACAAGCTATGCTAGAACTAGCCGTACCGATTGATTTATCTGATTTTGACCCAATGGATGTATGTGGCACAGGTGGCGATGGTAAAGATACATTCAATATTTCAACCACTTCGGCGTTTGTAGTAGCCGGAGCCGGACAAGCCATTGCCAAACATGGGAATCATGGAGTTTCTTCTGCAGTAGGTTCAAGTACTGTTCTGGAATATTTAGGCGTAAAATTCACCAATGATACCGATTTCCTGAAACGCAAAATCGAAACAGCAGGCCTCTGCTATATGCACGCACCTTTGTTTCATCCGGCTATGCGTTTCGTTGGGCCTATCCGTAAAGAATTAGCGATGAAGACCTTTTTCAATATGTTAGGGCCTTTATTGAATCCTGCCAAAGTGCAAAAACAGTTGACGGGTGTATATGATATGAAAGTATTTGATTTATATACCCAATTATTCAACCGTACAGCAGCACAGTTTGGCATCATCCATGATTTAGGGGGGTACGACGAGATTTCTTTTACTAACGATTTTAATATAGGTACTCGTCACGGTGTATTCGTACACTCCCCTTCGCATTTCAGCTTTGATTTAACCGATCAATCAGATTTGCACGGAGGTAATACCTTAGAAGATTCAGCCAACATTCTGGTAAATATATTGAATAATAAAGGCACCAAAGCACAGACCAATGTAGTATTAGCCAATGCCGGAGTAGCCTTGAGCGTAGCCAGAGGAATCAGTATTGCCGAAGGTATTGCGCAAGCCAAAGAATCGTTAGAGAGTAAAAAAGCCCTGAATGCCTTAAAAAAATTAGTTGAAGAATAAGCCATAAAACTACCCATTGAATACCTAAGACATGACCATTTTAGATAAAATAGTTGCACAAAAAGCCATAGAAGTAGCCGAAGCCAAATCAAATATTTCGATTGAAGATTTAGCTAAAGAACCGCTTTTTTCAAGAAAAACCATTTCATTGAGTGAGAGATTAAAAGCTAATGGCTCTTCCGGAATTATAGCTGAGCATAAGCGCAAATCACCATCAAAAGGAATTATCAACGACCAACTAACAGTTGAATTTGTAACCACTGGCTATGCCACAGCAGGCGCATCAGGCTTATCGGTGCTGACAGATACTGATTTTTTCGGTGGTGCAAAAGAAGATATTCTTAAAGCCAGAGCAGCTAATCCAGATATACCTATCCTCAGAAAAGACTTCATGATTGATACTTATCAATTGTATGAAGCCAAAGCTTGGGGCGCTGATGTTATTCTTTTGATAGCCGCTTGTCTAAGCCCTGCTCAGATAGAAGAACTAAGCCAGAAAGCACATGAATTGGGTCTGGAAGTATTGTTGGAGATTCATGATCAAGAAGAATTAGAGGGAAGTCCACTGGAGAATGTAGATATTATTGGGGTGAATAACAGAAATCTGAAAAACTTTGCAGAGAATAATGTGAATGCTTCTTTGGTATTGGCGGATAAAATTCCGGCAAGGATTGTGAAGATTTCAGAAAGCTGCATCAGTCAGCCTGAAACTATTAACCAATTGAAGGCAGTCGGCTACAAAGGTTTTCTGATTGGTGAAACCTTTATGAAAGACGAGAATCCGGGTGCAAAACTCGCTGAATTTATTGCTAAAATCTAAGAAAAAATGTTAATTTTGACGTCTTTTTTATAGGTTTTTCTAAAATTCATGCTTTTGTCCCGAGTATGAGTAAAATTAAATTTCCTTTGGGGGCAAGGAAATATTTTTTATGAAACTGAAAGTATGTGGCATGCGTGATGCCGAAAACATTAAAGCACTTGTTGAATTAAAACCTGACTTTATCGGCTTTATTTTTTACGATAAGTCTCCGCGATTCGTCGGTAATACTTTAGATGCTGAATTGCTTCAGTCAATTCCCAGAGAAATCAGAAAAGTAGGTGTGTTTGTCAACCCAACGGTTGACTACATCTTGCAGAATGTCAAAAAATACGGGCTTAATTATGTGCAATTGCACGGCAACGAAACGCCTGATTTCTGCAAAAGCCTACGTACCAAGGGTGTGAATATTATCAAGGCATTCCGTTTAGATGAATCATTTATTTTCAGCCAGTTGAACAACTACAAACCACAAGTTGATTTCTTTTTGTTTGATGCCAAAGGAGACGGTTACGGTGGCAACGGAGTACCATTCGATTGGAGCGTTCTGAAAAAGTATGATAACCAGAAGCCTTATTTCTTAGCCGGAGGTATCAGCCTTGATAATCTGGACGAACTGGCAAGCATTACGCCTAAACCTTACTCGCTTGATGTAAACAGCAAATTTGAGGTTGAACCGGGTGTGAAAGACATTGACAAAATAGCGGAACTGATTGCAAAATTGAAAGAGCGAAAAAGTGTGCAGGTATGACAGAAAATTTACTATAGAAAAATAATTAAAAAGATGACGAGTACAGAACAGCATAAAGGACAAGAAACAGCCTTTGCAGTAAATGCAAAAGGCTATTACGGAAAATTTGGTGGAGCCTATATTCCTGAAATGTTACATCCGAATGTAGAAGAATTGCAACAGAACTATCTTCAGATTATTCATCAGGCTGATTTTCAGGAAGAATTTCAGGATTTGTTGAAGAATTATGTGGGTCGTCCAACTCCTCTATATTATGCTACTCGCTTGTCGGAAAAATATAAAACCAATGTTTACCTGAAACGTGAAGACCTGTGCCATACAGGAGCTCATAAGGTAAATAATACCATCGGCCAGATATTATTAGCCAAACGTTTAGGCAAACACAAAATAGTAGCCGAAACAGGTGCAGGTCAGCATGGCGTAGCTACAGCAACTGTTTGTGCCTTGATGGGCTTAGAGTGTATCGTCTACATGGGAGAAATTGACATTCAACGTCAGGCACCAAACGTGGCTCGTATGAAAATGTTAGGTGCAGAGGTTCGTCCTGCCACCAGTGGTTCAAAAACATTGAAAGACGCTACAAACGAAGCACTAAGACATTGGATTAATAACCCGGTAGATACACATTATATTATCGGAAGCGTGGTAGGCCCTCATCCATATCCTGATATGGTTGCCAGATTCCAATCGGTTATTTCAGAAGAAATGCGCGCTCAGCTCTTAGAAAAAACAGGCAAAGAAAATCCTGATTACGTAATTGCCTGTGTGGGTGGTGGCTCTAATGCTGCCGGAGCATTCTATCATTTCCTGGATGAATTAGATGTAAAACTGATTGCAGCCGAAGCAGGTGGACATGGGATTCATTCGGGTATGTCGGCAGCTACTACATTCTTAGGCAAGCCGGGTGTTTTGCATGGTAGCAAGAGTATTCTGATGCAAACCGAAGACGGTCAGGTAGTAGAACCACATAGTATCTCTGCCGGATTAGATTATCCGGGTATTGGCCCATTGCATGCCCATCTATGGGATTCAGGCAGAGCAAAATTCTATGCTATTACTGACGACGAATCTATTGAAGCAGGTTTTGAATTAACCAAATTAGAGGGAATTATTCCTGCCATAGAATCAGCTCATGCACTTAGTGTCTTGAAATACCTGAATGCCGGAGCAAACGAAACAGTAGTTGTCAATCTTTCTGGTCGTGGTGATAAGGACTTGGCTACTTATATGAAATATCTATAATTCAAGATTTAATTCAATCAAATAAATATCCAAAATAAATAATGAAAAACCTCCTATTAATCATCGCTTTATTTTCATTCAGTTACATGGCAAATGCACAAAAAAAAGAGCCAGCGAAAATGCTTCGCCACGCTGTTTTATTCAAATTTAAAGATACAAGTAGTCCAGAGGACATCAAGAAAGTAGAAGAGGCTTTCAAGGCTTTACCAAGCCAGATTAAAGAAATTGCTGATTTCGAATGGGGAACTAATAACAGCCCTGAAAACCTGAACCAAGGCTTTACTCACCTATTCTTCGTAAGTTTCAAATCAGAAAAAGACCGTGAAGTATATCTGCCTCATCCGGCACATAAAGCTTTTGTTGGCGTTTTAGGGCCACATTTAGACAAAGTTCTGGTACTTGATTATTGGGCTAGTAAATAATATCTTCTATCAGGCGAGCAATAGTATATCGAACAGGTTATGCTCGCCTGGTTCTTCTCTTCGCATTATTTTATCTCATTTTACTTATGAATCGTATTACAGCGCTTTTTCAAACTAAGCTTCATAGCGTATTGAATCTCTATTTCACGGCAGGCTATCCAACGCTAAACGATACAATGCCAATATTGGAAGCATTGCAGGAAGCGGGAGCAGATATTGCTGAAATCGGTATGCCTTACTCTGATCCTGTGGCAGATGGTGAAACTATCCAGCAATCAAACCAGGTTGCCCTGGATAATGGTATGAGCCTGAAAGTACTTTTTGAGCAACTAGAAGGTATGCGCGAAAAGGTGCAGATACCAGTTATTCTGATGGGTTATATCAATCCGGTTTTACAATTTGGTATCGAGAACTTCTGTCAGAAATGTCAGGAAGTTGGCGTGGATGGAATGATTCTTCCAGACTTACCAATGGACGAATATTATGAAGAGTATAAGCCTGTTTTTGATAAATATGGTTTGCTGAATATCTTCCTGATTACCCCACAGACCACAGAGGCTCGTATACGCCGTATCGACGAGATTTCAGATGGCTTTATTTATATGGTAAGCAGCGCCAGTGTAACCGGAAAAACTTCGGGTATTTCTGAAGAAATGGAAGCTTACTTCAACCGTGTAAATGCCATGAATCTGAAAAACCCAAGATTAATCGGTTTTGGTATAAAAGACCACGAAACCTTCTCAAAAGCCTCAGAATATGCCGCAGGAGCCATCATCGGTAGCCAGTTTATTCGTGTTTTACAAGCAGCCTCAGACATCAAAACTGATGTGGTAGAATACATAAAATCTGTAAAAATAGGTTGAGTACAAGGAAATTTAGAGTAACATATTCATTTTTTAGCCTTTTTCCTCAAAAAAGCGTTCAAAAGGCGTTCAAAATTAGTTCAAATGTGAAAACTCTTTTGAAAAATCTTTTGTTTCTCTAAAATATGTTCTAAATTTCCTTAGAATTTTAATACCTATATTTTTAGAAAAGGCTATAGCTATGGAAAAGTTTTATAAACTCTGCATAATAGCTATCTTCTTGATTACTAGCCAGTTGGCTTTTGCTCAAAAAGACAGGAAGAAAGATACCAGATATGGGTATCATTTTAGAGGGAAAAAACAGAAATTTGCCAAATTCCCGTTTGACCTACATGCTAATCTTATCGTTTTAAAAGCTACACTTGACGATTCAGATACCCTACGATTTATACTAGATACGGGGGTAACTTCAACCATTGTAACTGACCCCAAACGAGCCCTCACACTAGACGTGAAATATGTACGTAGAGTGAAAGTAACAGGCGCAGGCGAAGGAGGAGATTTAATGGCGAATGTATCGGTAGGGCATACGATTAGAATGGGAGATATAGTGGCAACACAGCAAAACATTGTTGTGTTAGATGAAGATGTGCTGAAACTATCAGAATTTTTGGGTGTACCTATCCATGGTATTTTCGGGCACGACATTTTTAGCAATTTTGTAGTTACTATTGACTTCGAGCACAAAATGCTTTCGCTTACAGACCCTAACAAGTTTAAGTACAAGAGGTCAATGGGTACTATTTATCCAATCGTTTTAACCCAATCAAAACCTTATACCGATGCCATCGCAATGGTGAGTAACGATAATAAGGAAATACCAATGCGATTGGTGATTGATACCGGAGCAGGGCACGCGCTTCTACTAAGCACCAAAGAAAATGACCCCATCCAATTACCAGGCAAGGTCATGAGAGCCAACTTAGGTAGAGGACTGAATGGCGAAATAAACGGCCACATTGGTAGAGTTGATAAAATTCGTCTGGGTACGCTTGAAATGAAAGATATTCTGGCTTCATTCCCTGATAGCCTTTCTTTCAGTATGAAATTCCCTCCGAGTAACCAAGGCAGGCAAGGAAGTATCGGTTGCGAATTGTTAAGACGTTTCACTGTAACGCTCAATTATAGAGATGGCTATATGATTCTGAAACCTATCAAGAATCGCATCAAAGAAACCTTTGAACATGATATGAGCGGCATGGATGTTCGTGCCAGAGGAGACAATTTTAATCAGTATTACATTAACAAAATAATTGAAAACTCTCCGGCTTATGACGCGGGTTTAAAGGAAGGCGATGAGATTATTTTCGTGAATAACCAGAATGTAAAAGAGATGGCTATCAGCGAGATTTACAAAATCCTGTCAAGAAAAGAAGGGAAAGATGTTGAATTATTTATCAGACGTAAAGGAGAACTGAAATTTGCCAGCTTTAAGCTACGAAGAATGATTTAAACGTATTGACATAAGAACTTATAAACGGGATAATTGCGTCGCAATTATCCCGTTTTGTCTAATATATAACCTTATTTATTTTTAACTAAGTGTATCTGCTCGGCAGAATTGAGTAAAGCTAAATAAGGGGAAACCCCCGATTTCAGACCACAAAGAAATATTTAAAAAAAATATTTTAATTTTGATTGAGCACTTCTTTTAAAGACCTTTTAATTATCCTTATATAAGCTCTGACCTATTATATATACCCTATGCTGAGATTATTTATTTCATTACTCATAATTACTATAAGTTTTATTTCTTGTTCGGAACAAGAAACATATAATGTCCAATACCGACAACTCCCAGAAGAAAAGCTCGATACATATGCTAAATATTTGAGTAATCAGGAAAATTTTGCCGATAGCACTTTTATGCCATTTTTTTATAAGCGCTTTAATCACCTGATTTCTCAGGATAAAATTGATTCAGCAGCTCAGATAGTATTTTTAACTGGTAAAAACTTCTATAAAAATGCGATTTACGATTCTGCGTTTGTCAGGGTTTCAATTAATTTTTTAAACAAATATAGCTCGAAAATTTCGAGCCGCTACATCTCCGGTATTTATTCAAATATAGGCAATAGCTATTGCGATATTGGCCAATATGATAGCAGTATATTTTACCTCAATAAAGGTATTATTCCATCTAAAGATTATTATACGCATCAGAATGTGGCGCAGCTAAACTATTATCTATTGTTCTGTTATCTTAGTAATGGAAAACTCGAACAATCGCTTAACTCCGCTTTCAAAGCACTTGAAATGTTTGAGAATCAAAAAGACAGTGCTTTTCAAGCTGCCACTTACTCCGGAATTGCCTGTATTTATCGTTATCAGGATGATTATTCAGAAGCAGAAAAATATGAAAATAAAGGCTTTAAAATTGTAAAAATGACGCGGGATACCAATGCCTTAATGACAATTTGTTTAAATAAAATTACTCTTTATAATCAGATGGAACATCCGAATCTATATCCATTTATAGATTCAACCGTCAAGATATTCAGAAAATGGAGTAAGAAAACAGAAAATGATATACTATCGGTCGATAGCTGGTATGCATTTAAGTTAGTTCATGATAGTAAGCTTCCAGAAGCTAAGAAAATAATTGATAAATTAAGGCCTCTAGCCTTAAAAATAGTTAATAGAGCTACAACCGATTATTATTACAATGCTGTGGCCGAATATGATGAAAAAACAGGAAAGCCGTCTGAAAGTATTGATTTTTATATTAAAAAAATCCCCGAACTTCAAGAAAATGAAGACTATTTAAGACTTATACTTTTTAATCAGATATTGCGCAGCGACGCTCTGTTGAAAAAAGACTATAAAGCAGCCCAAAAATATCTGGAAGGCGAAAAAGTAGCAAACGATAGCCTCACCAATAAAACTCTAAGAATAAAAGTAAAAGAGTTTGACAGGAAGTATCAGACTGAAAAAAAAGAGCAACAGATAGAGTTACAGAAAAAAGAATTGACTCAGAAAAATACTTTTATTGCACTACTGATTGCCTCTATCATTAGCCTAGTAACAGCAGCAGCAGCCTATAGTTTATGGCAAAGGCAAAAAATACTAAAACAAGAAAAAGAAAGCAGTGCTAATTTTACCAAGCAACTTCTTGAAAATACAGAAGAAGAACGTAAACGTATTGCCGGAGATTTGCATGATAGTATCAGTCACGAACTACTGAATCTGAAATCAGCTTTAAGTCAGGATATTAAGGCCGTTAGTAATAAAATTGATACAATTATTAATGATATCAGAGGCATCAGCCGGAATTTACATCCAGTTATGTTTGATAAAATTGGCTTAATACCTAATATCGAGCAACTAGTTGAAAGGATTCAAAACCAGAACAATTTTTTCGTAAGTACCGAAATGAATTATAGTGGCTCACTTACTTCGGCTAATGAGTTACAGATTTATCGGATTATTCAGGAATCGCTGAGCAATATTATTAAATATGCTAATGCCTACGCAGCCAAAATTACGATTGATGAAAACCCCAAAAATATATTGATAGAAATAAAAGATAATGGTAAGGGATTTAATGTAAAAGAAGCTCTTAATGGCGGTAAAGCTTTTGGGTTGCACAATATAATTGAAAGGAGCCGTGTAATTGGCGGAGAGGCGCAAATTAATTCTTCGACTGATGGTACAATTATTACAATCAACATCTCTACGAAAATATGAGAATACTCATTGCTGACGACCACCCATTGACATTGATGGGTACCAAAGTTTTTGTTGAGACTTTAGGATACAAAATAGAAGACGTCTGCTCAAATGGAATAACAGCCTTCAATCTGATTCTAGCACATCGACCTACTATTGCTATTTTAGATATTAATATGCCTGGAATGGATGGACTTGAAGTTTTGGAAAAAGTCTATCGCCAGAAACTACCCACAAAAGTCATTCTTCTGACCATGCATAAAGAAATGACAATTTTCAAAAAAGCCAATCAATGGGGCGTATCTGGTTATATTCTGAAAGAAAATGCCCATGATGAATTACAGAAATGCCTGGAAATAGTAAAAAAAGGAGAACAGTATATCAGCAAGAATCTAGCAAATGATTTAGTGATTGACAACCATTCTTCCGGGCAAAATTATGCCCTTGAGAAACTTACTTTTACGGAGAAGAAAATTCTGGAACTGATAGCCCAACAAAAAACCTCTAAACAAATAGCCGACATGCTCTTTATTTCAGAGAAAACAGTTGAAGGACATCGCACTAATATTATTCAAAAATTGGAATTGCCTAAAGAGAAGAATATTCTGCTGATATGGGCGACCAAGCATTTTAAATGACAAAATGTAGGGGTTCAAAATTTTGAACCCCTATCAGATATTAACAAACAAGATGGTATTTCTAAAAGGAAATAACATCTACTCATTAATTCGCACAACCACCGATACTCGCTTGAAATACTGCTCCATTAGCTACTTCAAAAGTGTTACCTCCACCATTTGTACTTGGTTTCAATTCGATTTTATTACCTGCCGTCATTGTTATTTTGGCAGTACCAGAAATAACATTGCTGGCTGTAATAGAATTACTTGCTCTTAAAGTATTCGTACCGGTAAACACATTATCTGTTGGGTTTACCAGGGTAAGTGTTGCCGGACAAGGTGTACCCTCGCCATTAATGGTAACCGTTACAGCCAATCTGGCACTCTCACAACCATTAATAGTCTGTGAAGAATAATAAGTAGTGCCATCTACTAATGGTGTTGAATTGTCTAGCAAAGTACCATCTGTAGCTGCATTATACCATTTAATACCTGTGCCAGTAATCACAATATCTGCAAGCGTAGAACCGTCAGCTAGTGTTTGACTGGCATTACCAGCTGGTGCAGCCATCATTGTTCCGGTAACCACCAATGAAACCATTCTTGCATCTGATGGAGAACCCGTTTTTTTTCTGATAGCAATCCGATATACTTGATTTGGTGTTGGATTAGTGATTTTAACCTGTTTATAATTATTGCCATTACCATCAAACCACGTAGTTGAAATAGTAGCAGCCGCTGTTCTATTAGCCATCGTGACTGGCTTCCATGTGCGAGATTCGGCATTGGTACCTATGTTTTTTACCAACATATCAAAATCATATACCATTCTGCTAGCTGTTGGGTCTACTCCATTTTCTTCCATTTGTTCTGTACCCTCATCATCTGTCCAGGCAATTGATACAATTAGTGGCTCACAACCGCTTGCTCTTACACTTCTATACATTTCAGCCGTAGAGTTATTAGTCGGATTATAAGTAATTTCTTCGATATAAGCTCCTTTGCTGGAAGCATCTGTAAATGACTGACTAGCTGGACTTACTGACGAGCTTCTGTATTTAATCGCATTGGCAGCCTTCTCCACATTTACTAATCCCCAACCAAATTTAGAGTCAGGGCCGGGTTGCCCTAAATCTTCTGCAGTACCTAGCAACAGGGCTTTTAGTGTAGATGCCTTCATATAAGCACTATTAAGGCTATTGTAATATTGCTGTAATAATAAACCTGAAGCTGCTACTGCAGGTGTAGCATAAGAAGTACCACTCGATCCCTCACCATTGCCACTATAGGCATTATCAGAAGGCATATTGGTGGTTTCATCAGCAAATAAAGAAGAGTTAATCCCTGTACCTTTAGCTACTATATCAGGTTTTACACGTCCATCATCGGTTGGACCCCAGTTACTATAACTCGACATAGTTTTATCGCCATTTACGGCTCCTACTGTTACCACGTTTTTGGCAGCAGAGGTCCCCGTGACCATATCAAAGCCCAATTTTGTCCAGTTACCGTTCATATGTTTATTATTGTCGTCCATAGCATTAGGGTCTTGCTCATTCCCTACGGCTATAAATGGTAAATAATTTGGCGCGTTTTTTACAACAGCATCTATGGCTATAGACGACGCATCATAAGCACCGAACCGCCAGATTGGGTCTCCCTCGCCATTGGTATAGCCATAGGAATGGTTAGAAATCAGGTATCCTTGGCCTGCAAACGTGGTCATCTCTGTATAATCATTATCCCAGTCATAGTTTTTGGCGGTTGCCCCATAAGCAATCCCACGTGCCGATGGTTGGTTAGCAATATCTTTTCCAACTATAGTACCTGACACGTGAGTCTGGTGATTATTCCCTTTATAATTATCTCCACTTCCATCCATTGTTTGTCCTGGCTGCATGGCTACTTTCCCTGACAGCAGCTCATGAGTTGCTCTCACTTGTCCCCCATCCCATATACCAGCAACCATATTAGTTCCTGTAATATTTACACCAACAGCCCCCCCACTATATAACTGATTGGCTTTAATCAATTCGCCCGAGGCCCTGTTTTTTGTATTGATGTACACAGGATTACCTTTGGTATCAATATATTTCAGATAATATAAAGAGTTATTTTTAACGAAACTTCGGCTTTGTAGTGGATTCTTTACTAAAAACGCTTCCACTTTCTTTTCTTCCTGCTCAAATTTTCTTTGTGATTGTTGCACCAAAGCAGCAATACTCACACGGGCATTGCCATTAGTATATGATTGAACTATTTTTTGTCTTTCTTCTTCAGTTTGTGCTTTCACTGATAGGGAAATGCCCAAAAGAAAAGGCAATAATAGGTAAGTACATGTTTTTTTCATGATTAAAGAGGGACTAAAATTTATGAGAGAGTTTTGTATTTACGACGTGAATAAGTAAACCGGGAATTATCAATGAGTTCAACCTCAACGCTTGTGATAGGGCTAATGATTTTCTGCGGATTTATCAGAACTCCCTTGTTAATCCGCTTAAAGTCCTGAAATACACTATGCCAGTAGCTAAGACTATAGCTAACAATTACTTTTTTTCCACAGTCAAATTTTACTTCATTATAAGGTTGATTACCCAAATGCTTAATGTAGATAATGGCACTTTTTTCAGTAGGAGTTAAAATCCTTGAATTTCTAATAATAGGCGTGAACATACAGTTTGTACTTGTTGGGTTAAATATTAGGTTAGTTTATACTTCAGCAATTCAGAAGCTTCATTATAAGCAATGCTGATTGAAGTAGTATCAACATCACAAAAGTAAAATAAGTAAGTATGGTGAGAAATAGGGGGAAACCCTTGTTTTAGGCGCGTGTGGGCAGTACCGCAATAACAAAAAATCATATTCAATTTTCTACTATACTTCAACTTATATCTTTCTTATAAAGACCTTGCTAGTTTTATTTATTAATTTCGTGCCGGACTTTATCTTTAGTACTCCATGACTATTCTTATATTAAACGCCCTGGTGGTAAATGAAGGAAAAATTGAACCACGCGATGTATTCATTAAAGATGGCTTTATTGACCAGATTGGTTCAGATTTATCTAGCCTGAAAGCCAACCGTATCATTGATGCAACTGGCAAATACCTACTTCCAGGCATAATTGACGACCAGGTACACTTCCGTGAGCCGGGTCTTACGCATAAAGCTAACATCTACACAGAAGCCAAAGCAGCTGTGGCAGGTGGCACCACCAGTTTTATGGAAATGCCCAATACTGTTCCGAACGCGCTTACGCAGGAATTATTAGCCGATAAATATCAGATAGGTGCCGAGACCTCATTAGCGAACTACTCTTTTTACATGGGAACATCAAACGATAATTACGATGAAGTAATGCGTACAGATATTCAGAATGTATGTGGTTTGAAGATATTTATGGGAAGTTCTACGGGGAATATGTTGGTCGATGACGAGCACGTATTATCGAAAGTATTTGCCAATTTCCCAGCCTTGATTGCAACCCATTGTGAAGATGAAGCAACTGTAAAAGCCAGACTCGAAGAATTTAAAACCTTATATGGTGATAACCCGCCTTATGATATTCACGCCATTATCAGAAATGAGGAGGCTTGTTATAAATCTTCTTCAATGGCCGTCGAATTAGCGAAAAAGCATAAAACGCGCTTACATATTCTGCATATTTCGAGCAGTGAAGAGATACCTTTATTTGCTAACGGTCCTATTTCAGAAAAACATATTACCTCTGAAGTATGTGTGCATCACTTATGGTTTGATGCCGAAGATTATAAGCGATTGGGCAATCAGATTAAATGTAATCCTGCGATTAAGCATGACCATAGAGAGAATCTCTTAAAAGCCTTATTGGATGACCATTTCGATGTAATTGCTACTGACCATGCGCCTCATACATGGGAAGAAAAACAGCAACCTTACTGGCAGGCACCGTCAGGCTTACCGTTGGTACAACACTCTTTGAATGTGATGCTTGAGTTCTATAAACAAGGTAAAATATCCCTCGAAAAGATTGTGCAGAAGATGTCGCACGCTGTAGCCGACTGTTTTCAGATTGAGCGTCGTGGATATATCAGAGAAGGCTACTGGGCTGATTTAACATTAGTTGATTTGAATGAAACTACTCTGGTTGATAAAAACAGCTTATATAGCAAGTGCGCATGGTCGCCATTTGAAGGGACAGAATTCCATTCAAAAGTGACGCATACCATTGTTTCGGGGAATATTGTCTATGCAAATGGCAAGTTTGATGAGAGTAAAAAAGGACAAAGACTGAGATTTGCGCGTTAATCCATTAACGCATCATTAACAGTTTTACGGAGAGCGATTTGTAACAAATGTGAGAAGTATAGCGTTATGCTTCCGAAACATGACTTTTATTTCTAAACGTAAAATTGAGACACAATGAACAGATTATTCCTGGCCTTTCTCTTATTAGGCTACACATTTACTACTCACGCACAAGACAATATGGCAAAAGACCCCATCAAGAAAATTGAGGTAACAGGCTCGGCAGAAATGGAGATTGTTCCTGATGAAATCTATTTTTCGATTTCGCTCAAAGAATATTTTAAAGACGAGAAAAATCAGAAAGATAAGGTTACGATTGATGTACTGGAGAAACAATTGATTGCTGCCGTAATCAAAGCCGGATTTCCTAGAGATAACCTGACTATCAAAGCCATAACGGGTTATAGAAACTGGACAGGCAAGAAAAAACCTCAGAATTTTCTGGAAAGCAAACGCTATCTTCTGAAAATGAATAATCTCTATAAAACCGACGTGATTCTGGATGAAGTGGATGATAAAGGGATTGAATTTGTGAATATCGATCATGTAGACCATTCGCAAATCAAAGAATTCAGAAAAGAGATCAAGATTAATGCTTTAAAGGCAGCCAAAGAAAAAGCCACTTATCTTTTGGAATCTATCAACGAAAAAGTAGGTGATGTGCTGCTGATTGAGGAACTAGACGACCAGTTCTACACCCCGCAACCGATGATGGCTAATATGCGGATGATGAAAGCCAGTGGCGATGCTGCTCCGATGGAAGACAGCAGTCTGGAATATCAGAAAATAAAGCTAAGCTATAAAATGAAAGCGGCTTTTAAGATCAAGTAATCTTTTTTAATGTATCACGATTTTTCAAATCGTTAAAAAAATGAAAAGACGATTTGAAAAATCGTGATACACAATATCTACTATTCCACTCCCATCACACGCTTATCCAGATGCTCATCTAAAGTCAATCGGTCGATACCTTTTTCTAACCAATCCGGGGCTGGTTTGCCTTTCAGATGGTAATCAAAGAATTCCATCATACGAACCGCATAATCCTTACGGTTAGGCAATTTTACCAGACCATGATTTTCTCCTTTGTATTGGATTAATACCACAGGCTTTTTCAGACGGCGAAGTGCATTATAGTACTCAATGCCTTGGGTAAAGTCTACAGCCCCGTCCGCATCATTATGCAATAACAATAGCGGTGTATTTACTTTCTTTACATGATACAAGGGTGAGTTACGGTTATAAGCTTCCCAGTTTTCCCACGGTGGTAATAAACGTCCCTGTGAGGCTTCGAAGATAGCGCCATTTGACGAACCACTGTTTTTATAAATCAGATTATACATCGAAATCATATCTGTCAAAGGAGCTCCTGCGGCAGCGGCTTTGAACATATTGGTTTGCGTAATCAGGAAGCTGGTCTGATAACCACCCCAGCTATGCCCATGAATACCCATTTTGGTTTCATCGATAATGCCTGTTTTAATGGCCGCTTTTACACCCGGAATCACACACCATACAGCCGACATACCCGGGTCATTCAGTTTATACACAATGTCCGGAATAAATACCGCATACCCATTTGAAGTATATACACTCGGATTCCAGCCACCACCAGGGTAAGATGGGTTCGCAAAATTGTTGATGGTCTGAGAGAGTTTTTCGTAATAATAAATGATAGTCGGGTATTTTTTACCAGCTTCATAACCAGCCGGCAGGAATAATGCACCTTGTAGTTTATCACCCTTATCACTTTTATAATCAATCAATCTCACTGATGGAGACCAGGCGTATTTTTCTAACGATGGCGTATTCTGCGTAAGCTTCTGCCCATTTTCAAGGTTGGCTGAATTGGTCAGGTAATAATCAGGCGAGGTTTGGAAAGTCTGGCGGGTATATACATACGCATCAGCCTTTTTTGCTTTAGTCAGGCCACCTAAAGAAGTATCTTCCCAAAGCAAACCTTTTATATGTCCGTTTTCCAAAGCTACAAAACCACTCTTCTTCGTCCATTCGCCATAAGTTTTAAAGTATTGTGTTTTGGCTAAATCAATACCTTTTTCTTCGGGGTCAAGTACATATCGGTTCTGGTAACGGAGTTGTTCCGCTTTTCCATTCTTCGTCAGATTCTTTGGTGTAGCAGAACCATCCGCTGATAATTGCCAGATGTCCCAGCCATCGCCTACAAGCACTGAGCGACTGTCGCTTGTCCAGCCTACTACATCATAAGGAGGTTTACGCACATTATGGTCGTCTTCTACGTCAATGAATGAAGTGCCTGCTTTATCAGAAATATTGCGCGAAGACTGCCCATTTAAATCATACACCATCCAGTTACCATCTTTCCAGTATAAGAACTTAGTTCCATCAGGCGATGCACTTGGATTAGAATAGAAATTCGGCACATAATGTTTCTCTATCACTTTCGTGCGCTTTCCAGTTTTCAGGTCAACCACATATACATCGGTGTAGTTTTGCCCGTCAAGGTTATTATCCAATTCATAATTGGTAATATCCTGCCCTACGCCATACAATTGTTTCGGCGCGATGTTCAGATTTTTAAGACTACTATCAGCCAATCGCAAGAATTTCTTGCTGCTTACATCATAATTCGCAATAAAGCTGAAATTCTTATCCTGTGTTTCCTGCACTTGCTGACGAGACTGTAAGCGTTTATCCTGCCAATGCCAGATGGTCATATCAGGTTTTTCTTTATCCGTATCTGGCGCAGCCGCTACTTTCTTCGTTGAGTCAGTTTTTACTTTCGCAATAGCTTTGGTTAAATCTTCAATCGTTTTAATGCTGGTATCAGCCTTTATTTTAGCTAATTTTTCAGCATCTGTTTCCTTTTTCGTAGAGTCTTTTTTAGCATCGGCTTTTGGCGTTTCTTTCTTTGTCAATTCCGTTTTAGTGATTCCAAAGAATAAACGGCCTAAGTCTTCAGACCAGTAAGGCGTTCTGTTTGCACTAATCGTCATACCTTTCGGGAAAGCCACAGAGTCTTTTTTAGGCTCATAGATACTCAATTCAGGCACGGCGCTAAAATTCTTTACCCCTATTACACTATTCAATTCGGTTTTATACTTATCATCTTTTATGCCTTTCAGCAAAGCTAAGCCATCACCTTTTTCTGTCCAGTTCAATGATTTGTAGGCGGCCTTATCATTATCCAGAATCATCACTACGTTGGTATTCATATTGCGCAGCCATAAGCCATTACCCGCTTTTTCAGCGGCATCTACTGTCAATGCCAGCCAATCGCCTTGTTTGTTAAATGAATATTCTGAAATATTCCCGATGTTCTGCGTTTTACCACCAGCTAAGTCATATAATAGTAAATCCGAACCTTTAGGGCCATCTGCATTGGGGCCACCTGGGGCATTAGCAGGAGTCAATTGCAAAGCTAATACCGAAGATTTTTCGCCATTGAAAGCAAAAGACCTTACTCTTTCGAATTCGGTTTTCTTTTTGTTTGTCAGATTAATCAGAAATACTTTGTCAGTTACAGGTTTGCCACCCGGTTTGGCAGCCGCTTTTTTATCTTTATCTTTCGGATAAACCTTGAAAGCAAACCATTTGGCATCATCAGAGAAGTTCATCGAAAAAGAAGTGCTTGAGCCAAGCGGATATTTAATTTTGGTAGTATCGCCCGTTTTTCTGAGAATCAGTTCTGCATCTCCTTCATTAGGGTTTAATACATAGGCAAACCAGGCACCATCAGACGAGAGTTGAGTACCATTAAAGGCCGGAATCGCCTTCCATGCACCAACGTCTTTCCAGGTAAGCGGGGGTTTAGGTTTATCTTGCGCCAGTGCTGCAAGCGAGCAGAGTAGTAAATAGGTGATGAAGTATTTTTTCATTGAGTAAGAGAGGTATTGTTATGAGTTTATAAAATTATAACAAATTTTTAAAACAGAAAAACTGAATAGACTAATGCCACCAAAGCTCAGGCTGACGGTTGTTGAGCCAGATTGTCTGAATCTTGGTATCCGGAAACCATCGCACTATCCTCTGGCAAAAAGGTAGTCACCGTAGCGTCTACCTTTTCTGATGCCGTTTCTGTGGCTGGTTCTTTGTCTCTTCTAACAAATCCCCAAAAACCCGGATACCACTTTTTCCATTCTTCCATTTCAGTAATTTTATATCCCGACTAAGCATCCCCTAAATTTCCGACTTAGAATTGTGTTTTGAAAGTAATCAGGAAGGTTTCTGGTAAAATCATACTATTGTATAGTTCTTGGCGCCCGCTCCTTTTTTACAGAAAAAAAGACGCTATAAGCCATTAATTTTTTATTCTTGTGCATTCATAAAGCATGATTTAAAGAAATATTAGTAAAATCTAAATCATTCTTGAAAAACATCAAAAACTTGTTTTAATTTGCCCAAAACTTTTTCAATTAAACTCATTCGGATAGTCATGCTACAAAATCTTAAACTAGATACAACGGCAGAAAAGAATATCAAAACCTGGCTGAAAGGCAGGTATGATGAAGAAACCAAAACTGCTATTCAGAAACTTATTGCTGATAATAATGCTACGCAATTGACAGATTCTTTCTACAAAAATCTGGAGTTCGGAACAGGCGGTATGCGTGGCGAAATTGGTGTAGGGTCTAACCGTATGAACAAATATACCGTTGGCGCGGCTACGCAAGGTTTAGCAAATTATCTGAACAAAGCGTTTCCGGATCAGGAGATAAAAGTAGCCATTGCACACGATAGCCGTAATTTTTCACCAGAATTTGCACGTGTAGCAGCCGATATTCTTTCAGCCAATGGCATTACAGTTTATTTGTATAAAGAACTTCGCCCTACGCCACAACTGTCATTTACGGTGCGTCAGTTGGGCTGCCAGAGCGGTATCGTTATCACGGCTTCACATAATCCGAGAGAATATAATGGTTATAAGGTGTATTGGGTAGATGGCTCACAAGTTGTAGCGCCACACGATAAAAACATTGTAGCAGAAGTAAATGCGATTACGAATGTAAAAGACATCAAGTTTAAAGGTGTAAAGAAACGCATCAAAATGATTGGTGAAGTGCTGGATAAGGCTTATCTGAAAGCAGTAAAAAGCATTTCGGTGAATCCGCGCATGATTAAGCGCCAGTCTGACCTGAACATTGTTTTCTCTTCTATTCATGGTACAGGAATCACGATGGTGCCAAAAGCATTGGCACAATTAGGCTTTACCAATGTGAATATTGTGGAAGAACAGGCAACACCAGATGGAAACTTCCCGACTGTGGTTTATCCAAACCCTGAAGAACAGGAAGCGATGAGTCTGGCATTGAAAAAAGCACAGGCAACCAATGCAGATTTAGTAATTGCTACCGACCCTGATGCCGACCGTGTGGGTATGGCAGTAAAAGATCCGAAAGGCGAATGGCAGTTATTAAATGGGAATCAGGCGGCAAGTTTGATTATTTATTATTTGTTGAAAGCGTGGAAAAAAGCTAAAAAACTGACAGGTAAAGAGTTTGTAGCCAAAACCATTGTTACCACAGATTTGATTGATGAAATGGCAGCTAAAGCAGGAGTAAATTGCTATAATACTCTGACAGGCTTCAAATATATTGCACAGGTTATCCGTGAATTGGAAGGTCAGCAAACCTTTATCGGTGGTGGTGAAGAAAGTTATGGCTACCTGATTGGTGATAAAGTGCGTGATAAAGATGCCATTGCCAGTTGTGCTATGATTGCTGAATTGACAGCCTTTGCCAAAGATCAGGGCATTAGCTTGTTCGATTTCTTAGCAGAAATGTATCAGAAAAACGGTTTCTATTATGAAGGCTTGATTTCGTTGACCAAAAAAGGCAAAACCGGAGCAGAAGAAATCCAACAGATGATGGTTGATTTCAGAGCGAAGCCGCCGAAGAGTCTGGCAGGTTCAAAAGTTATCCGCATGGATGATTATAAGGCTTTGACAACTACCGACTTGAAAACGGGCGAAACCAAGGATATTCCATCAGGCAAGATGGGAATTGAATCATCAAATGTATTGCAATTCTTCACGGCCGATGGCACCAAGTTTACCTGTCGCCCATCAGGAACTGAGCCTAAAATCAAATTCTATGTAGGGGTAAGAGCCAAATTGAAAAAGAAAGACGAATTTGATGCCACATTAGCCTCTTTAAAAGAAAAAGTAAAAACCATTCAGGCAGAACTGAATCTGGTGTAACTGAGAAAGAGCACAGGACGTCCGGTTTATTAATAAACCGGACGTTTTTCTTTTATAAGTACACTCTTTGATTTATTTCTCTACTTCTTTATCTCCATTCAGGTCAATTGGTACATAAATTGCTACGTCAAGAGGGTAAACGATTAACAAATAGTAGGTACTGCTTTCAGACTTTCATTTTAAAATGTATTTTTACATCACAAGGTTAACCTATTTTAATCTACTAATTTCGCTGATGCCAAAGCCACTTTTAATAATTGTTTTGATAGGTTTATTCGTCAATACTACTACTTATAGTCAAAAGACAGATACTCCACAAAAAATAAACAACTTCAAAGCAAAAATTGCCCGTATCGAAATTGCTGGTCGTGATATGCCTCCACAGGAAAATTATCATGTTGATTATGATAATAACGTACTGGAATTTGAATTTTCAGCCACTCCTTTACAACCTAATCTAAGCTATAAGTATCGTATTATTGAAAATAGTTTTGAAGGGGCTAAACCTTCAGCCTGGTTTTATACACCTAAAACAACGGTAAAAGTTGATAGCCTAAAACCTGCGGTATATCACTTTGAACTGGTAGCGCTGGATGCAACAAAGAAAGAAAGCCAGCCCGCCATTGTTGAGTTTAAAATAGAGTATCCCTGGTGGCGCTCTTGGTGGTTCTGGGGTTCGTGTTTTATTACCTTGTTTGGTCTGTTTTATGGTCGCGAGCGTTTCCTGAAATTCTGGTCGGATGAAGAACAGAGACACCACCGCCAGGTGACAGAACTTGAATTACGTACCTTGCAGTTACAGATGAACCCGCACTTTGTATTTAATGCACTAAATGCCGTACAAAGTTTTATCCTGAACCGTGATACCATTTCTGCCAATAATTATTTATCAAAATTCGCCAATCTGATTAGGCTCTTTCTCGATTCGTCGCGTAGTAAATATATTACCATTGCCGATGAGATAAAGCTATTGAGCCTGTACATTGAAATAGAGATGTTACGTTTTGAGAATAAATTTGAGTTTCATCTCAACGTGGCCTCTGATGTAAATCGTTTTGTTGAAATTCCGACCATGATTTTACAGCCTTTTATCGAAAATGCGATTAATCATGGCTTGCGGTATAAAGAAACCAAGGGGAATTTATACATGAGTTTTTTTACTCAGGGAAAATACCTGGTATGCAGAATAGAAGACGATGGTGTAGGCCGTGAAAAGGCCAAACAGATTCAGTCAAAATCAAGGAAGGGCTACAAATCACAGGGTCTGAAAATTACGGAAGAGCGCCTGCAAACCTTTAATTTGATTAATGATGCAGACATCCATTTTCTTGTTGAAGACCGTTTAAAACCGCCTTATGAACCGGGAGTCGATATTGGCACTACAATTGAAATTAAATTTCCAAAATTTGGTTAATTTGGAATGTTTCTTTTCTTTTGTACCGAGTAAATATCCCTCTCCCTATACATATAAAATAGTAGTAATAAAAATTTGTGTGGCTATTGGCATGGTTGCTATGGCTGGTGCCAATCTTATTGACAGTAGAGTAAACTTGTAAACAAATCCTTTTTATGTATAAGGCTATTATAGTTGATGACGAAAATCGAAGTGTTGAAACCTTAAGCAGTATTATTTACCTGTTCTGTTCTACAGAAATCGAGGTGATTGGTACGGCTAATTCAATACAAGAGGCTTATCAACTGATTCAGGAAAAATCGCCCGATATTGTTTTTTTAGATGTGGAGATGCCTCACGGCAGCGGTTTTGACCTGTTAGAGAAATTCACCAACCCGAAATTTGAAGTTATTTTTACTACCGGATTCGACCATTATGCCGTTACGGCCATTAAATTCAGTGCTTTAGATTATCTGTTAAAACCGATAAATATTGAAGAGCTTAAGCAAGCAATTGCCAAAGCCAAAGAACGTATTGAAAAGAAAAACAGCCAGCAGAATTTTGACCATCTGATTCAGAATCTGCGTAATCCACGCGACAAAACGAATAAAATACCTCTTCCTATACTCAATGGTTTTCAGTTTGTGCCTGTTAATAATATCATTTATTGCGAGGCAGACGAAGATTATACGCATATTTATCTGAATGATAATACTAAAATAACCGTCTCTAAGAGCATCAAAGACTTTGAAGACCTATTGGCTAATTACGATTTCTTCCGTATTCACCATTCTTTCCTTGTCAACCGGGATTATATAAAGAGATATACTAAAGGGGAAGGCGGAACTATCACCACCGAACAGGGTACAGAGTTACCGGTTTCACGCCGTCGTAAGTCGGAGTTTCTTGAGTGGTTAAGTAATATTTAGTTTCTGGAGCACAAGCCCTTTTCTTTATTAGCATAAATGTTTCTAAATTATTATTAATTTTATTGACAACGAATTAAAATCTGGCATACTTTTTATACCTATTTCAGGTGCAGAGGCAACCGTTTCTGCACCTTTTTTTTCGCAATTTCTTTCCAAATTTTCTATTTTTAAACGTATCCGTTTAATCATTTTTTCTTGGAATTATCAAAAAAAAACACCCATTTATGCAAATGTAATTTCTCGTATCACTTTTCTAACTTCGCAAAAAGTTCGATTATTTAAGTTTATCTGCCACTTATCTAATTTATCCTGCCACTTACCGAATCGTAGTTGTAATAGTTATACGTCGAAATTAACTTGCTATAAAATTCAACAATTTTAAAGCTTTCCTTATAATGAATAAGCTGATTTACAAGACTCCGTTCAGCCCGGAAGGGTTTACGGTCGTCCAAAATGTGGAAAGCCAAGCTACCGGAGCTAATATGTCCATGCGGGTTGCTGGCAAGCGTAACATGGTTAAGCTCGGTGATATCTTATACTTGAAGAGTGCAAAAAATTATACAATTTTTAAGCTTGCTGATGGTAGAGAGATTATTAGTTCTAAAACGTTGAGAATCTTTGAAGAAGAGCTTGACGAGATAACTAATTTTGTAAGACTACACCGTTCGTACATCATCAATTTAGAACACGTAAAGGATTTATATTTCAATTGCCGTGGAGGTGAGGTTCTGATTCATGATGAGAAAATTATTATTTCAAGAAGAAAGGCTGCCGAGTTCCGTCGTAAGTACAGAAGATTCTTACGTACCACCGGACAGAATGTTACTTCTACAATTAAACTGAAGACAACAATACGAATGGCCTAAGTGCCTTCGCAAGAATATTTTTTACTTTTTGGGTTACGATAATAGAGTGCTGGCTAATCTGGCACTTTATTTTTTTATAGGCCTGTCAAACTTTTCTACGCTCTAAAATCTTTCTGCGAAAACAACATCTTACAGGAGAGTACATGAGGATTTTTATAAAAAATTGTTGAATTTTGTATCGATACCAGAGTAGATATAAATATTTCTATACCGACCGCACGGATGTCTTCCCGCGTCAAAAGATACAATTGAAAGCTACTCTTACACATTATACCGTAACAAATTATTCTATAAAAGCATGGAAAATACCCTAACATTCAAACATGTTAGCTACCTATGGGATGACAACAAAGCCGCAGAATTAGCCAATAATGAAGTTGATTTATTTATCTATCGCTCTAATCTTTTAGGAGCCGACTTAAGATTGACCAACTACGCCGGTGGAAATACATCTTGTAAAATCACAGAAACTGACCCATTAACAGGCGAGCCTGTTGAAGTGATGTGGGTAAAAGGTTCTGGTGGTGATATTGGTACACTTACCAAAAAAGGGTGCGCTAACTTGTACGTCGACAGATTGCACGCCTTGAAAAAACGTTATCGCGGCTTAGCCTTTGAAGACGAAATGGTAGGTTTATTTGACCATTGCTTGTTTGACCCGAAATGCGCGGCCCCTTCTATTGATACACCTCTACATGGCTTACTTCCATTCAAACATATTGATCACCTACACCCTGATGCCTTGATTGCCATTGCTGCCAGCAAAGATGGCGAGCAGATCATGAAAGAAATCTGGGGAGATACCATTGCCTGGTTGCCTTGGCAGCGTCCGGGTTTTGACTTGGGCTTGAAGCTGGAAGAAACTGTTAAAAGCAATCCGAATCTAAGAGGGGTAATTTTAGGTGGTCATGGCTTGTTTACCTGGGGCGACACTTCTTATGAATCTTATATCAATACGCTAGAAGTCATAGAAATGGCTTCGGTATATTTGGAACAAAACTATGGCAAAAAACGCCCTGTTTTTGGTGGTGCGGTAAGAGAATCAAAGGCTGAAGCTGATCGAAAAACTGCCGCTGCTGAGGTAATGCCTACGCTTCGAGGTCTGGCCTCAAGTTATAGAAGAATGGTAGGTCATTTCACTGATGATGCCCGAGTGCTGGAATTTGTTAACTCAGCTGATTTGGAAAGACTGGCGCAAAAAGGCACTAGCTGCCCAGACCACTTCCTACGCACTAAAATCCGTCCATTGGTTTTAAAAGGAACTACAAAAGAAGAAATAGAGAAACAGTTTGAAGATTATAGAGCTGATTATGTGGCTTATTATGAGCGTTGCAAGCACTCGAATAGCCCTGCCGTAAGAGATACCAATCCTGTAGTAATCTTATATCCGGGTGTAGGTATGTTCTCTTTTGCGAAAGACAAACAAACAGCTCGCGTAGCAGCAGAATTTTACACCAATGCCATCAACGTAATGAAAGGTGCAGAGGCTATCTCTGAATACGTAGGTCTGAGTGAGCAGGAAGCCTTTAATATTGAATACTGGTTGTTGGAAGAAGCCAAACTACAAAGAATGCCTAAACCTAAATCATTATCTGGCAAAATTGCTTTTGTTACAGGTGGAACAGGTGGTATCGGCAAAGCGATTTGTGAAGAATTATTGAGAGAAGGTGCATGTATCATAGCGGCTGACCGTGACCGTCTGGAAGAAACTCAAACAGAACTACGCAAACAATTTGGCAAAGATGTGGTGCTTACAGTAGGCATTGATGTTACCCAATCAGAGCCAATTGCCGAAGCTCTTAAACAAGGTGTGCTACAATTTGGCGGGGTAGATATCGTAGTCAATTGTGCAGGATTATCTATTTCTAAACCATTGGAAGACCATACTCTAGCTGACTGGAATATTCTGCAAGATGTATTAGTAAAAGGTCAATTCCTGGTATCGCAGGAGTCTGTTAAGATTATGCGCCAACAAGGCCTGGATGGAGATATTGTAAACATCGCCAGTAAAAACGCACTCTTTGCAGGGCCAAACAATGTAGGTTATGGTACTGCCAAAGCAGCGCAGGCACACATGAGCCGCTTATTAGCTGCTGAATTAGGTAAAGATAAAATACGTGTCAATACGGTTAATCCTGATGCTGTATTGCGTGGTAGCAAAATATGGGAAGGCGAATGGGCAGAAGGTCGCGCCAAAGCGTATGGCATTAAGGTAGAAGACCTGCCTAAAATGTACGCTGCCCGTACGTTGCTGAACGAAGAAATATTAACAGAAGACATTGCCAAAGCCGTAAGAGTATTTGTAGACGGCAGCCTATCCAAATCAACCGGAAATATCCTGAATGTTGATGGTGGTGTAGCTGTGGCTTTTGTAAGGTAGTAGAATCTTCTATTAGACATAAAAGTTTTTTTACTTGTCCCCTCATTTTCAAGGAGGGGAAGCAAAATCCTGATAAAGTAGGATTTTGACGGGGGTGGTTAAATGGTTTAAAAATACTTTACGAAACCTTTAACCACTTCACCTCAAAACAATGAAAAATTGTTTTGAGGTACTACTGCTCAATGTGACGCTGCGCAGTAGTAATTGAAGAAAGTCTGAAAAGGTTTTTGCCCTTTAATATTATTCGAAAAAATGTACAAGTTACAACTTAACCCCAATGACAAGACACCCAAGTACAAGCAGATTGTGCGGTCTATCATTACGGATATAGATCGGGTAGTTTTAAAGAAAAACGAGCAGTTGCCCTCTATCAGTGAGTTGAGCGAGGAGTACTATCTGGCTCGTGATACAGTAGAAAAAGCCTATCGGGAATTAAAAGAGCAAGGGTTCATTACGGCAGTACAGGGTAAAGGCTTTTATATCAACGGCAAAGAGCATAATAAAATGAGAATCTTACTGATTTTCAATAAATTAAGCTCTTACAAGAAATTAATTTATTACGCTTTTCTAAGAGGATTAGGCGATAAGGCTTCGGTTGATTTGCAGATTCATCATTATAATGCCCGCATTTTCGACGAAATCATTGATCAAAGCTTAGGCAAATATAATTATTATGTAATTATGCCCCATTTTTTTCCTGAAACTGAAAAGCCCGCAGCCTTAAAAACAATAGAGAAAATTCCTGCTGAAGAGTTAGTTATTCTGGACAAAGATTTACCCGACTATCAAAAGCCTGTATTGAGTGTTTATCAGGATTTTGAAAATGATATTTTTGATGCATTAGAGTCTGCCAATGATCTGCTCGAAAAGTATGAACGAATGGTGTTGATTTTTCCGAGTGATGGCAACTATCCCAAAGAAATTGTAAAAGGTTTTCGCTTTTTCTGTATAAATTCTAATAAAGAATATACCATTAAAGAAAACGCTTTCGACGAAATCCCGCAGCCTAAAACAGCTTATGTTGTAGTAGAAGAAACAGACCTTGCCGAGTTAATCAAAAAAACCCGACAGACTAACTACGAAATAGGGCAGGATATCGGCATCGTCTCTTTCAATGAAACTACTTTAAAAGAATTACTTGAAATAACGGTTATTACCACCGACTTTGAAACAATGGGGCGCACAGCCGCAGCTTTGTTGTTGGATAAAAAACAGATCAAGGTAAAAAATCCGTTCTATATTATCAGGCGAAAGAGCCTTTAACCCTAAAACCTATACAAACATGCTCACTACTGATATTATTCAAGACCATAATAAAACCTTAGAGGCTGACCATCAGTTTAAATTAGCTTATATCAGCGAACTACTCGACCGTAAAGGTATTGATGCCCAAAGCATCATCGAGAAAATAAAGGCTTTTCAGGTAGCTATCCCAAGCTGGGCTTTGGGTACAGGAGGTACACGCTTCGCACGTTTTCCAAGTGGTGGCGAGCCTCGCAATCTGGAAGAAAAAATTGAGGATGTAGGTTTAATTCACAAACTAAACGGTTCGTCTAACTCAATCTCTTTACATATTCCCTGGGATATTCCGTCTGATGCCACTGCCATCAAACAATTATTGAAAGCGAATCAACTGACAATTGACTCAGTTAATTCTAATACTTTCCAAGACCAGAAAGACCAGCCTTTTTCTTATAAATTCGGCTCATTGTCTCATACCCAAGCCGATAGCAGAAATCTGGCTATTGAGCATAACATTCAATGCGTTGAATACGGCAAGCAACTGGACTCAAAAGTATTGACAGTCTGGTTAGCAGATGGCTCAAACTTCCCGGGTCAGTCCCACTTCCGTAAAGCATACCAACGTACAGCAGATTCATTGGCGACTATTTATGAAGCCATGCCTTCTGACTGGACCATGTTGATTGAATACAAGCCTTACGAGCCGTTTTTCTACTCAATGGTGATTCCTGATTGGGGTACCTCCTATTCGCTGTGCCAGCAAATCGGCAAAAATGCACAGGTATTGGTCGATTTAGGTCATCATTTACCAAATACTAATATCGAGCAAATTGTGGGACGACTCATGCACTTCGGACGTCTGGGCGGCTTCCACTTCAATGGCTCTATGTATGGCGATGATGATTTGACAACCGGAAGCATCAAACCTTATCAGTTCTTCCTGATTTTCAATGAACTGGTAGATGGTATGCAAGACCCGAATGTAAAAAATCCGCCATTAGCCTGGATGATTGACGCCAGTCATAATACTAAAGACCCTATCGAAGACTTATTACAGTCAGTTAATGCTATTTTATTTACCTATGCCAAAGCTTTATTGGTAGATAGAGTTGCCTTAGCTGATGCACAAGAAAATAATGATGTTGTAAAGGCTGAGGAATTGCTAAGAGATATTTTCTTTACCGATGTGAGAGCCTTGGTATCAGAAGCGAGCCGTCAGGTAGGTGGCGCGCTTGACCCGGTAGCTACTTTCCGCCATACCAAAGTACGTGAGGGTCTGGTGGAGAAAAGAGGTAAATTCAGCGTAGCTACAGGTCTGTAAAATTGATATCTAAATTTTTCATGTAAAATATCATCTGGTCTTGTCTTTCTTTGCAAAACTTGATGTTATTTTGCATGGACAGTTTAATCTACTCACCCGACTATTCATCTGATGAAAAAACTCCTGACCCTTTTTATTGTATTATGTTTCCCAGTACTGGCTTTCTCACAATTGCAGACAGTAGACCAGAAAGAATGGAAGCAATTATTTAATGGAAAAAACCTTGATGGCTGGCAGCCAAAAATCAGAAACCATGCTTTGAATGATAATTTCGCCAACACCTTCAGAGTAGCCGATGGAATGATGCAAGTGCGTTATGATGGCTACACTTCCTTCAACGAGATGTTCGGACATATTTTCTACAAAGACAAATACTCTTATTACCGAATAGCTACCGAATATCGTTTTGTAGGCGAACAAGCCACTGATGGTCCGGGTTGGGCAACACGCAATAGCGGTATCATGATTCATTGCCAGGCACCTGAAACAATGGGCAAAGATCAGGATTTCCCGATCTCAATTGAAGTACAGTTGTTGGGAGGTCTAGATAAAGGTAAACGTACTACCTGTAACCTTTGTACACCAGGTACAAACGTATTTTATCAGGATAAACTTGATAAACGCCACTGTATTAACTCTACCTCACAAACTTATAATGGCGACCAATGGGTTCGCGCAGAAGTATTAGTTTTAGGAGATTCGTTGATTCAGCACTTTATAAATGGTGAGAAGGTATTGGAATATACTAAAACTCAAACCGGTGGTGGAAATGTCAGTGGACACGACCCAAGCCTAATGGTAGAAGGCAAATCGTTAAGTGAAGGTTATATCTCACTCCAAAGCGAAAGCCATCCGGTTGATTTCCGTAAAGTAGAATTATTGAATCTTTGCGGTTGTACAGACCCTAAAGCAAGCAATTATAAGTCTTACTACGTGAAATCGGACAATAAGACTTGCGAGTATAAGAAGAAAAGAAAGAAATAGATTAACTAGACCCCGCCCCAACCCTCCCCAACAATGGGGAGGGAGTTAAAGTCCCCTTCCCCACTGTTGGGGAAGGGTTAGGGATGGGGTTATTCTGAATATCACTTTTTAAATCATGAAAGTAGCCCTGTTTGTTCCATGTTATGTTGATCAGTTTTACCCGAATGTAGGGATTAATACCTTACAGTTGCTGGAAAAACTGGGTGTAGAAGTAGCTTATCCGACCCAGCAAACCTGTTGCGGGCAACCGATGGCGAATAGTGGCTGTGAACAGGACTCTAAAGAAGTGTATCATCATTTTGTAGATACCTTTGCAGATTATGATTATATCGTGACACCCTCAGGCAGTTGTACCTATCATGTGCGCAAACACTACGATATAATCGACCAGACACCTGCCGTACAAAAGGTACGTAAAGGTGTTTATGAACTGGTTGATTTTCTGGAAAACGTATTGAAAGTAGAAGAGATACCTGTCGATTTCCCTCATAAAGTAGGTTTGCATTTAAGTTGCCATGGACAAAGAGGGCTTCGCCAAGCCAATGCCTCTGAAATAACAGGCGATAAGGGCGGACAGATTCTGACCTTACTCAAAAAACTGAGAGGCATAGAAATTACTCAACTGGAACGCAATGATGAGTGCTGTGGCTTCGGTGGTTCTTTTTGTATCACAGAAGAAGCCGTGTCGGCCCGTATGGGACAAGATAGAATTTCCGATCATGTGCGCCACGGAACGAAAGTACTGACAGGAGGAGATATGTCTTGCCTGATGCACCTGGAAGGAATTGTAAAACGGCAACAAGTGCCGATAAGAGTGATGCACATTGCAGAAATTTTGAACGGAAGCCAACCATGAACCACCCTGCCCTGGCCGAAAAATTTGCCAAAGATTTTAATAGAACTACCTGGCATGACGAAACACTTTGGTTTGTCCGTCAGAAAAGAGATAGAGCGGTCTACCCTATTCCTGAGTTTCAGGAATTGCGTCTGCTTGCTTCTCAAATCAAAGACCATACGCTAAGTAATCTGGATAATTACCTGATTCAGTTTGAAGAAAACGCTAAGAAAAACGGCGTGACAGTACACTGGGCAGCTGATGGCGATGAGCATAACAGAATCGTATTGGATATTATCCGGAATGCGCCTCACATAAAAGGCAAAACGGGGCCAATCAGGATGGTAAAAAGTAAGTCGATGCTGACAGAAGAATGCCATCTGAATCCGTTTCTACAAAAAAATGGCGTTGAGGTAGTAGATACAGATTTAGGCGAGCGCATTGTACAGTTCAGAAACGAGCCCCCTAGTCATATTGTAATGCCTGCCATCCACCTTAAAAAGGAAGACGTGGGCGAAACCTTTCACGAGCATTTAGGCACACCTAAAGGAGAGAAAGACCCGCAGGCTCTTACAGAAGCGGCCCGCCAACATCTCAGACAAAAATTCGTAGAAGCTGATATTGCCCTGACGGGTGTAAACTTTGCAGTAGCTGAAACAGGCAGCTTTGTGGTCTGTACCAATGAGGGCAATGCTGATTTAGGTGTCAATCTGGCCAATGTACATATTGCCTGTATGGGTATGGAAAAACTCATTCCCAAGGTAGAGCATTTGTCAGTCTTTATTCGAATGCTGGCGCGTAGTGCTACCGGGCAGCCCGTTACTACCTATACTTCACATTTTACGAAGCCAGCTGATGGCAAAGAAATGCATATTGTGATAGTAGACAATGGCCGTACCCAACAATTAGGCCGCCCTGATTTCAGAAACTCGTTGAAATGCATTCGTTGCGGAGCTTGTATGAATACGTGTCCTGTCTACCGCCGTAGTGGTGGGCATAGTTATGATTTTACAGTGCCGGGGCCAATTGGGGCTATTTTATCGCCTAATATTGATTTACATAAATATAGCTCTCTTCCATTTGCCAGCACGCTTTGTGGCTCCTGCTCTGATGTATGTCCGGTGAAGATTGATATTCATGTTCAGCTCTATAAATGGCGTCAGGTGGTATCGAAAGAAAACGAACTACCCGCAGCCAAGAAATGGGGAATGAAGGGCTTAGCCAAAATGCTGGCTATGCCGCGAGTATATAATATAGGCGGAAAACTAGCCAGAAAAGCTTTGCGTATCTTGCCCCATGGTATGACACACGCTAAAAGCCTGAATCCCTGGGCCATTGCACGAGAATTACCCGATGCTCCCAAACAAAGCTTTAAGGAGTGGTATAGTAAAAACAAAAAGTCCTGATAGCCGATGAGTAGCAGAGAAAAAATATTAGCCAGTGTCAAAGCCAATAAACCTGCTTTGATTGAAATGCCCGTGATTCCGGTATTTGAAGGAGACAGCAGCATTGAACGATTCAAAACGGTTTTAACAGGTATCGGTGGCCATGCCGTTGAGGTAGAAAGCAAAGCCGATTGCCAGCAAGTAATTGATACGCATTATTCTGATTTAAAGAATGTGGCTTCAAAACTCGTAAAAGCAAGTGTTACCATAGATACTACTACTTCCAAAGAAGTATTAGAGCAAGTAGATTTGGCAGTAATTGATGGTTTAATCGGCGTAGCCGAAAACGGTGCCATCTGGGTACCGGAAACGAATATGATTAACCGCGCCCTACCTTTTATTACCCAACATCTGGTTCTGGTTCTTGACAAAAAGAATCTGGTAGCCAATATGCACGAGGCCTATAAAAAACTGGATACCATCGGCAATTACGGCGCCTTTATCGCCGGCCCTTCTAAAACAGCAGATATTGAGCAAGCATTAGTGATTGGTGCACATGGCGCACGGAGTATGATGGTAATTTTATATTAAATAATGCCTTTCTGTTCAAAATTAAAACAGATTTGCTTGTACCCGTGTTCGGTGAATGCAACGGTTCGCCATCGCAATCACCGCCTAAGAAAACAAAGGTTTTTAATTTAAAGCCCGACTTAAGTCGGGCGTGTATGAAAAAAATATCCGTTGTTTTCTTAGACATCCAATTCTATTGGGTGAATCGGCGAATCTGTAAATCAGCGAAAATGCTACTCCTTAGGCTTCGCCTTCGCCTTATCAATAACCGCCTCAGCCGAACTCACCGCCATAATCCCAAAGAAACCTACCGCCTTCTTCGTTGATTGGGAATTATAATTCAGAATATTAGTTGGCAAATTAGACAGTGGCGTGGCAAAAAGCCCACCGTTTGATGACACCTGCTGTACAATCTGCAAATAATAAAACTGCTCTTTGGTAATTGAATATAAATCGACTGTAAGGGTATCTTTATCAGAATATAATTCGCCACCTAAAGACTGGCGGATTGGCAAAATAAAGAGTAAACCATCTGTTTTTGAACCCGGACTGAAGCCGGCATCATAGGCCACACTAATCTGAGTCGATTTATTGAAGTATTTATGATTCTTAGCCGATTTTATCCAGTAGCAATCGCCTTCTCCTTCAAAATCATGCGCATAGAATTGCGGCTGAAAACCCTCTTGTGGGCCATTATCAGGTTTTATCGGAAACTTCTCTACTGCATAATTAATCGAGTCGATTTTAGGTACTCTATTGAGCTTTGACAAGGATACATATTCTTCTCCCGCATATTTAACATATAGTACATACTGCTTGCCTACTTTAGCCAAAGGTTTAGTTGTGCCGTCATAGATATAGTTGCCATCATTCTTGATGTCTACAAAATCATGCGCCACGCTGTCTTCATCAAATACGGTTACGGTTGCACCCAGGGCAGGTTTTACAGGAGTATTATCAAAATAGGCTTGCGAGAGCGTAAGTTTGATCGTTTGCTTTTCAGCTTTACTGGTAATCAGGGCATCAACCGCTAATTGTGAAACACCCTCCTGCACATTAATATCTACCACATCTTCGCACGAAAAAAGCGAGACAGAGACAAAAAGAGTAATAAATATACTTAAAAATCTATTTTTCATTGCTTGTATCATGTTATAGTGTCGGATTTGTCAGAATTTGAAATTATAGGTTACCGCCGGAATAATTGTTCCGAAAACGGCATAGCGAACTGCCTCCGTCTTGGTCTGGTCATTTTCATTCTGACGAACGAATACCGAGAAAGGATTACGACGATTATAGACATTATAAATCGAGAAAACCCATTCACTCGTTCCGCGCTTAAAGAAAGCGTGTTTGTTTTGTCGGGTAGCTGATATATCCAAACGGTGCGAAGCCGGAATACGGTAGGTGTTGCGGGTGTCGTAATAATTATGTGGTAATGCTATATCCTGCCACACAAACTTATTGGTCGGGAAGCTAGCCGGAGTACCCGTACTAAAGGTAAAGTTGGTCGAGAAAGTCCATGTTTTGTTCAAATCATAGATACCAACAATGGCAATATTATGAGTCTTATCAATTCTGCTCGGAAACCATTGATTCAGATTCAATCCGGCGATTTTTCTTTCGGTGCGAGCCAGCGTATAGCTTATCCAGCCATTAAATTTACCTTTGGTTTTCTTGGCATAAAACTCTGCGCCATAGGCTCTGCCATCACCAAACAATAAATCTCCCTCCACACTCGGATTCAGCAATAAATCTGCATTACGGATATAATCAATCTGATTATAGAGCTTTTTATAATAAACCTCAACCGAGGTTTCATACATATTATCATCAAAATTATGGAAATAACCTAAGGCAAACTGATCGGCTAGCTGAGGTTTAATGTTATTACTACTCGGTGTCCAGACATCTAATGGAGAGGATGCGGTGGTATTAGATAATAAATGCAGGTATTGAGCTAAGCGATTATAGCTCAGCTTAATGGAATTATTCTCGCCCAAACCTATATTGGCTGCAAAACGAGGCTCAAAATTGCCATATTTCTTGATTGATTTCCCCCAGTTAAAAGGTGTACTGTTTACCACTGGCCGGCGCTCTCCTTCGGCTGGTGCTTCTCCTAATTCCAAGGCATTCCCTTTTCCCAGATAATCATATAGAGAATAACGCAAACCATATTGTAAGGAAATCTTAGAATTGATTTTCTGCTCATTGCCTATATACAAAGCTGATTCTGATGCAAATTTATCATCTAAACCAATAGCTCTTTCAATCCCTCCTGAAATAGCTACCGCCTGTCCCGGATTAAAGGTATAATAAGTTAATTGTCCACCAAAAGTGATGGTATTGTTGGCATTCGGGTAATAGGTAAAATCTGGCTTGATACTATAGGTAATAATATTCGATTTCCAACGGAAGGCGTCTTGCGTATTCTTCTTTTTTAAATCAGACTGCAACGCATAATCGTAGTTACTATAGAAAATGGTATTGTTCAGGAATAATTTATTATTGAA
This sequence comes from Emticicia fontis, assembly GCF_054779675.1. Lineage (NCBI taxonomy): Bacteria > Pseudomonadati > Bacteroidota > Cytophagia > Cytophagales > Leadbetterellaceae > Emticicia > Emticicia fontis. The sequence goes on along the minus strand of NZ_BAAGXU010000052.1, from coordinate 76,649 downwards.
TACGTGATTCCAACGTAGACTGGTGGTAGCATTTCCCCAATTAAATCCAAAATCCGCTCCGAAAGTATCTCTTCCAAAATAACCAGACAGAAAGAGCGTGTTTTTATCATTTATCCGCACATTGCCTTTCGCTGTGAAATCATAGAAATAGAAACGTGACCCTTTTAAATCGTCTTTCAGGAAAGGTTTCGCCAGAATGTCGATATATGAGCGACGAAGCGCCACAATAAAAGAACCCTTATCTTTAAAGATAGGTCGTTCATAAGTAAAACGGGAGAAAATACTACCAATGCCACCCGAAAACTGTGGTTTCTTGGCATTTCCCTCTTTCATCCGCACATCTAATATAGACGAAACACGCCCACCATATTGTGCTGGAATACCTCCCTTAATCAATTTCACATCTTTTACGGCATCAGGATTAAAAACTGAAAAGAAACCAAATAAGTGAGAGGAATTATAAACAGGCGCTTCATCCAATAATACAAGGTTCTGGTCAATTCCACCACCACGAACATTGAAACCAGAAGTTCCTTCTCCAACAGAAGTAACACCTGGCAGATACTGGATACTCTTAATAATATCTACTTCGCCTAATAAGGCAGGCATTTTCTGAATGGTCTTGATGTCTACTTTATTGACCGACATTTCCAGACTCTTTACATTCTCATCTGCTTTTTTGGTAGTTACTACCACCTCTTGCAAAACCTTCGAATCATCTTTTAATTCAATATCCAGTTTTTGATCCTGAGCTGACAAATCAACAGCTTTCAGCACTTTTTCATAACCTACATACGTAAACACTAAATTGTACTGGCCTTTGGGAAGCGTGAGCGAATAAAAGCCGTAAGCATTGGTAGTAGTACCCGTTTTTATCTCTTGTACATACACAGAAACGCCAATCAGGCCCTCGCCGTTGGCTGCATCTTTGATATAACCACTCACAGTAGCTTTTTCTTGGGCGTGTAGATGAGTAAACAAAAACGAACTCAAAATAAATAGGAGTATTCTTTTCATAAATTGTATTTTTTCAAGCAATTACCGTTGATAATAAATGTTTTATGTGGAAATAATAAAACAAAAGGAAGTTGGCTGCAAAACTATTAACGTTTACTCATGCCTGAAAGTTTTAATTGATAAAGCAGAATTTTTCGATGATGAACGTCAGTTCTATACGCGTAAAAATTGATGGGATGAATAGCAGCTCGTTGAAATCGTCTGGCAGTGTCATTTAAATTAACCCATAATGCATTTAGGATTTATTCATAGAAACTTTAGAGCGACTGAAACGGTCCGCTGTGCGGTCACCGTCTAAGGTCTATTATTACAATGCCAGACTTAAGTCTGGCATGAACTGTTCCTTTGTTATCTTAGACACCGACTTCAGTCGGTGAAACCAATGGAAGATTTTATCTAAATAAATTACGATAAAATGAAATCCTCTATTTTAGGGTTCCGGATCGTTTCGCCCATCATTCGGTAATTCAAAGATGGTGATGGTCGAAACTTTTTTACTGTCAGACTTGTGATTAATCTCCTGTTTATCACGCCACAATTCAGGCTGACGATTCTTAAGCCAGAATATCTGTGCCCTTACACTTGGCATTACCTCTCTGGTAGTTACTTTGGTAATCCGGAAACCATCGATATCTTCTGGCAAAAAGGTAGTCACCGTAGCGACTACCTTTTCTGATGTCATTTCACTAGATGATTCTTGTATCGGCTCCAGAACTACTTGCTGATAATTATAACCAACCGCCCTTTTATAA
>NZ_BAAGXU010000052.1:0-74870 GCF_054779675.1 Emticicia fontis | reverse complement strand
CAATTTAGCCTTTTTAATAGCCTCCCGAAAACCCGGATATTTTTTCATCCATTTATTTAAAGTTGCCCGACAGACCCCAAAAAACTCGGCCAGCGTCTCATTGGTTGCACCTAGCAGACAAATCTTGTAGGCTTGCTCGTCATACTCCGGTAGATAGGTGGTAATGCCTCTGCCACCTATATTGACAATACTTTTTTCTTCTTTCATTGCAGTAATTGTTATGTGGACGACCAGTTGTGGACGACCAGTTGTGGACGACCAGTTGTGGATTTTAATGCAATAAATTTCTGACATAACAAGCTGTTTTCAAACTAATTGGGATAGTTTCTTGTCAAATCATACTGTTGTGGTATTCTTCGTACCTTAGTCATTTTATTACGCGTAGCGTCGGTTCTAAATCTTACTCTCTGTTAGAATCCGAAACAATATATTTTTAACGGCGAGAGTGTTAGCGACTGAAGTCGCCGTCTAAGATAACAAATGTCTTTTATTACAATGCCGGACTTATTAAGTTTCAAGAAATAAGCGTTCTCAGACATTAGTCCGATTTTGTCATAGTATCTTGGCTAAGAACGTTTATTTCTTGAATTACTTTATCCAAATGCACTTCGAGTTAACTCAATCCAAAAAATTAAACTAAAAAATTAGTTAATAATATTTGGATATTAGTTTCTTATCTCTACATTTGTAGAACAATCTCTAATATTGTAGAATATGAAATTATCAGCAACTGAAGAAAACCTGATGCAATACTTGTGGACAGCCGAAAAAGCATTTATGAAAGACTTACTGGAGGTTTATCCCGAACCTAAACCCGCCGTTACCACAATTGCTACTTTATTGAAACGCATGATTGAGAAAGGTTTTGTAGGCTATAAAGAATATGGTAATTCGAGAGAGTATTATCCTTTAATAAGTAAAACTGATTATTTCGCAAATCATGTGAACGGCTTGATCAAGAATTTTTTTAATAATTCGGCCTCACAATTTGCTTCGTTTTTTACGACCGAAACCAACTTATCGGGTTCTGAATTAGATGAATTGAAAGCCATCATTGAAAAGGAAATTCAAAAAAAGAAAAACTCATGATACTCTATCTTTTCAAATCGATTGTATGCTTGTTGATACTCTGGGGTATTTATAAGCTTATATTAGAATCTGAAAAATTGCACATCTTCAACAGATTCTATCTCCTCGGAAGTCTTGTATTTGCTTTCACAACTCCTCTGATAAGTATCGAACTGCCCACTACGGTAGCGGAAAATAATCTGGTCCTATTGAAAAAGACCTTAGACCCGCCTGTTATCGTTCAGGCTATCAATCCTGTAGAACAATCCATTAAAACCCAGCAATCAATTTCGTGGCAGGAATATTTTATTCTATTCAGTAGTTTGATTTCCCTTTTCTTTCTTATACGCTTTCTCAATAATCTGGTTACAATATTCAGAAGCATTCGAAGTAATCCTACAATAAAATGGCAGGAAGCAAAGCTGGTTTTATTAGAGCAGAAAACCCTCCCTTATACTTTTTTGAACTATATCTTTATCAGTAAAGCGTATTACGATAATGCTCACATTGAACCTGAGTTATTCAGCCATGAACTGGCTCATGTACGCCAAAGGCATTCATTCGATGTACTTTTTGTTGAATTAATGCGGATTATCTTCTGGTTTAATCCACTACTTTATCTCTATAAACAAGCTATTCAACTGAATCATGAGTTTCTGGCTGATGAGGCTGTCAATAAAACTTATCAAGATGTATCAGCCTATCAATATTTACTGCTCAGTAAGGCTGCGCAAACCAGCGGATTATCTCTAACAAGCAACTTAAATTTTCAGATAACTAAAAAACGATTATTGATGATGACTAAAATCACTTCCGAACCAACAGCTTTTATCAGAAAAGTTGTGTGCATTCCACTGTTTGCGGCACTTGCTTTTTGTCTTGCCAATTTTAAATCAATTGCGCAGATTCAGGAACCTAAAACTTTAAAACTGAACCCACCAAGAATAATTGAGGCTCCAGAAACTAAAAAAATAAAGAAAGAGGATGTTAATTATCAGCATGCAACGGTATTTATGAGAGGTAAAGATGGTAAGGCAACGAATAAATCATATAAAGAGCTAACCGAAGAAGAGAAAAAAAAGGATTTCCAGGTTTTATATTGGGAGAGAATGGTGGTTACTAAAGAAATGATGGATAAGTGGAAAGACCCGAAAGAATATGGCGTTTGGATTGATGATAAAAGAGTACCCAATAGCGCAATATCCAAATATAAGCCAAGTGATATAGCAAGCTTTTCAAGTAGTAGAGTGTTAAAAAATGCGATTAACTATGGCAAACATAAACATCAGTTAGATATAATGACTAACGATTATTATGATAATGTATATATGAAAAGTGTAAAAGAGTCACCAACCATATTTTTTGATGAAACCAGGCAGAATAAACAATAATCAGGTATCACCTCTTTTCAACCATTTATGATGTGGGGTAGGTTGAAAGTTTTCCATCTGTTGCAGCAAATGTTCAATATTATCTGATACTAATAATAAGTCAAGGCTCTCTTGTTTCAGAAAACCCTCTCGTACCATTACTTCTAATTGTCGTAAAAGGAAATCATAAAACCCGTTGACATTAAGGATGCCAATGGGTTTTTGATGTAGACCCAGTTGTGCCCAGGTTAATATCTCAAACAATTCGTCAATGCTGCCATAGCCACCCGGTAAGGTGATAATGCCATCACACAATTTCTCCATCAATGCCTTGCGCTCATGCATCGACTCTACTACGTGTATTTCGGTTAAGCCCTTGTGCCCTACTTCCATCTTCACCAAAAAATCAGGAATTACGCCTGTTACTTGTCCACCATTGGCTAGTACAGCATCCGCTACTACACCCATCAAGCCTACACTTCCGGCACCATATACTAATCTGATATTATCTTTGGCGAATCTCGCTCCTAATGCTTCGGCAGCCTCTTTAAAAGCTGGGTTCTTACCAACATTGGCACCACAATACACTAAAATGCTTTTCATTCTCTTGCTTTAAATACTATTGGGTTATTAATAGGTACCTATATAAAAATAAAACCCAACAATCTGTTGGGCTTATTTGTTCGCTAAATTTGTCAGGAAAAAAAATCTTTGAGTTTTCATTGGCCTTTTTCTTCCTAAAATCTTTTTGAAACAATATAAAATTTGACTCAAGACTTTAGTATAATTTTCTGCAATTTATAGACTTCAATGTAATAAAGCAAGAAATATTTCAGAAGAGACTGCCTTGCACAACTTGTGGAGTAATCTTAGGTTCGCGTATACGTAAATTATTTAATTTATTCAGGTTTTTTATCCAATAATGTGTCAGTTCCGGGGCAAATCTATTCTCTCCGCAGTGTATAAAAATATAAATATTTTTTAGTCCCTTTTGTATCCACTCTGTTATCCGGCGGCACCATTCATCGGTTCTTGTATAATCTGTCGGGTGTAATTCATTCCCTACAAACCTTAGCATCAGGTCGTTAGTGGTCAATGTCATATGCAATACATCTCTTCTACCTGCTACGTCAGACATTACCGTACCTACCCCCAGGGCTTCAAGCATGGCGCAAGTGTCTTCCCATATACGTTTATCAGAAAACCATCTTTCATGCCTGAACTCAACTGATACCGGAAAACCAGCCGGTAAAGCTTTCAAATAGCTCTCCAGATTCTTCATTTGCTTGGGTTCGAAAGTGGGAGCCAATTGCAGAAATGTTCTGCCCAGATTATCTCCTAATTGTAATACCGCATTACAGAATTCTTCAGTTAAGGCTTCTGCCCCTATCAACTGGCGGTCATGACTGATAGCTTGTGGGAATTTAGGACAGAATTTAAAACCTTTCACGGCTTCCTCCTTCCAGCGACTAATCATCGCTGCCGTAGGAATCTGATAATGGGTTACATTCAATTCTATGGTATTAAACTGGCGGGTATAATAATGCAGAAAGTCTTTTTCTTTGGCGCTATTCGGATAGATTTTGCCTACCCAGTCTTTCAAGGCCCATATCGGTGGGCCAAGATAGGCTTCAACAGGCTGGTCGGTATTTTTCGATGATAATATTTTGTCTGTCAGCGGATTATCTGGTGGGAGCGTAAAATCTACTCCCGACACATCCGGTAGTTTTCCGAAATCCATTGGTGTTAATTTTTATAGCGGCTTTCGCCTATGTTATGTGTATCTAGTATAATGATTTTAATTTAACACATATACCCGGCACTCCTGTTGTGACGAATACTGTGCGGTATCAAACAGCAAGCTAAGTGGGTGATTGAAGGTCACCTCTTTTAAAACGTTTTCATCGATCGAATTGTTTGTATCAAGGTTTGCTACAAATATATATCGGGCGTGGTCCTGCAATGTCCAGACCATCAGTTTCTGATTTTCGTTGGGCTCCAGCAGCCATCTGACCTCTCTTTCCTTGATTTCATCCCAGATATTTTCGGCCAATGCTCTTAGTTGTTCGAATATCGCAAACTGTTCAAAGTTTTTACCCCAGTTAAAAACACCGTGGGTTACTTTATCCGGCTGCTTATCGTCCTGAATTTCAAAAACGTATAGCTTGGTATATTCTTCATTTGCACCTCTTTCTATGTGCAGATTCCGGGTTTCAAATCCCAGGCTCATATAGCTTGGCATATCAGTCAGAAACAAAGCGATGAAGAAACGCAGGTGATTGCCTGTCTGGTAAAAACTATCAAAACGCGGATCGTCTTTATCGGCAGTAATGAGTGTATAATTAGGCGCAAATCTTCTGGTCTTCAGCCAATGGTGGTATTGGGTGATTTTCTCCATATATTCTGCTGAACCCACTACGGTTGATTGCAAATCGCCCAGAGTAGAATCAGCTTCGATGGCTTCCAGATGGTCTAATTCATTACCATAGCCCATAAAATCAGGCTCTACCAGAAAAGTCTCTGCAAAAAAGCCAAAATAAGGTACGCCTTGTTTCTGAACAAATTTCTTGACAGCCCTCAATGGGTCATAATACTCGTCAATTTGCTGTGGTACACCTTCTGCACGTGGTTGCACGTGCGCCATATCGCCCCTCATAAAATCGAAATTGTAGGCTTTCTGGCATTCAAATACTTTCTGGCAGAAGAAACTCCACACTGGTTTATTCGGATTATTGAAATCTAATTTCCAATCAGAATTATCGTCTTTTGAATGATAGAACTTATAACGCGCCAGTGGCCCGAATACCCTTGACATGGCCTGTGGTTCATCAAATTCATAGGTATACCAGCGATTACCATTATCATCCAGAATAAACTCCTCATTGTTGATGTGCAAGCCCCTGTAAGGCGGTGCCATGGTCATCGGAAGGGTTTCATATCCCTGATACACAATGTCTTGCAGCAATTCAATTCTTCGGCGTAAGCGTCCCTGATAATCGTTTTTATGACCGAATAGAATCTCTAAACGCTGCTCGTCAGTCAGAATCGGGATTTCCGGCGAGAAGAACACATTTCTTGAATAAGATAAAGGCGAGCCATTAGCTGTGCCATGCCTATGGAGATATAACCAGACAATTTCCTCTATTTCCCGATAAAGGGTTTCTGAATGGCTCATAATCCTGCCTCCCACTCTTTTCACCCACTCAAAAAAGCGGGGATTAGCAATCACCATTTCTGAAAACCGATCTGTATGAGGTATCACATCCATCCCCACGCTTTTGCCCATTGCATGAAGCACATTCACCACAAACACCAATTGTTTTTCTACACTATTCAATTGTGGGATGGCTGTAGCCAGTTCTTGACTGAAAAACTGTGGATTAATATTAAAGCTTGTCATGCCATAGAGGCTTCCGACTACCCCCGGCTCCCAGATAGGCAGCAGATGAATCGAATCCTGCGACTTTGGAATCGTCAGTGCATATTTAATGACATTGAAGAAATTGCCGATGGTACGCACATTAATACCTACCATATTGGCTTTCTTCAACCAGCTTCCATCTTTATAATGGCTCACAGGGCTTTGAATCCGTTGATTGGTATCTAAGGCTCTTTGCAGGGTTTCAGCACCCAAACGTCTCTGGAGAATATCCAGAATTTCATACACATTGAGCTGAACGGCTATTTCAGGCAGGAGGTTTTCAATATACGAAGTCTGGTGCGAGGTATATTTATCTTTATATATATAATGATTCTGACGCCACAAATCAAACATCATCGGTGCGGCCATTGTATCAGTTGTCATCAGTCTATACTAAATGGGTAATATACAAAGTTATGAAATCGGAACAAAATACAAGAATTTATAGTTTTTTTTTATCAAGTGGCGGAAGATATTTAGCTGAATTACGGCTATTAGCGGCAGGATTCTTGTATTTTTGGGATTTAGTTGCATTTCAGACCTATCCCATAGTAACAGCGAATTGAATTCGCCGTCTAAGACAACAAAGCGGACGCCGCGCGGGTATTTTTTGCATACAGTACCGACTCAAGTCGGTACATATTCGTTTATTATCATAATTATGCCGACAGCAAAAGCTTGTCGATTATACGATAAAACAAAATATTTATTACAACTTCCAACCATTTCGGAAATATCAGGGTCTCTTTAGATAAACTCCCTTTTCAATCCATAAGGCTGGATTAAAAACTTACCCTTTTCATGCACCGTGATTATGAATTAGTGCAGGCTTGCATTCGGCAAGAACGGATGGCGCAGCGACAACTCTATGAGATGTTTGCGGGTAAGTTGCTGGTCACGTCTATGCGGTACATGAAAAATAGAGCTGATGCGGAGGATGTTTTACAGGATGCGTTTATTAAGATTTACCAGAAACTACCCACCTTTCGGTTTGATTGTCCGCTAGAGGCCTGGCTTCGGAAAATAGTAGTAAATACGGCCTTAAAAGAATTGCAGAATCAGCCCAACTGGATGAATCATACAGATAGTGAAAATGTAAGTGATACGGTAGAAGACGCAGACTTTACACTTTCAAACTTCCAGTTTGCACAATTGATGGAAATGGTCAATAGCCTTCCCGATGGTTGCAGAACAATTTTCAACCTGTATGCCATAGAAGGGTATCAACATAACGAAATAGCAGAGTTATTGGGGATTTCTGAAGGTACTTCAAAGTCTCAATACTCGCGAGCGAGAACACTCTTGCAACAAAAACTGGGGAGCAGTGCAAGAAAAACAGAGAGCAAGAGCCCGGTAAACAAAATTTAAGAATAAACACTCATGAGTACACGAACGCCATAAGTTCGTGATAAAATCAAATGGAATTTCAAAGACAAAACAATTTTGAAGAAGAATGGAGAAAGGCATTTGATGATGCCTCAGTACCTCCCTCAGATGAATTGTGGGGACGTATTGAGTCGGAGCTAGATAAGAAGAAGAAAAGAAGTCCTTTTTTATTTTTCCTTAAACCGTCATTCATGGCAACAGGCCTGGCAGCAGCCTTAGCCCTGGTGCTGGGAGGTATTTTATTTTTTAACAGAGAAGTAAAAACAAGTGATGTAGCGCAAGGTTCAGCCAAGCCAGCACAAGGAGACACCAGAGTAAATGCCCCAGAATCTGACAATACACCAAAAACTACTGCCACCCCAACAGAAGGACAAACGGCTTTGGCTTCGGCAGACACATCGCCTAATGCAGGGAATATTGTTTCAAGAAGCGCTCAAACGAAAGCAAGCACTCAACCAATCATTATTGGTTCAGAAAGCACTGTGCCGCTAAATGCCCGTAAGATTGAGCTTAGAAATAGTGATTTACCAGTTATCGCCCTTAATCACCCAACAATTACTTCTAACAATACGGCTACTATCCCTACAAGTGTAGAGAATACAGGGCAAAATAAAGAGTCTCTTGCGATAACGCCAGCAATAGCCGACGATAGCAAGTCAACACTTGCAAATGTGGGTAATATTGAAGGTAAAAAGTACCGCTATTTCGGTAGCAGATATACCATGAATAGAAACAAGCTGGCTTTTGATGCAGAAGCATTAGAAAACACAGAAACAGCTGATCTTGCTTCCCATAAGTCTAAAGTATGGGTAGGATTACAGTCAGGTGTTGCCCCATTTGACCCGAATATGAAATTCGGAAGCCTGAATAGTATGGCTTATAGCTCAGCTAATGAATATGCGCAATTGGCAAATGGTTCAGCGGCTAGTCCAGATAAGAATGTGCAGGTGTCAAGACCACAAAATGCAATAAAGGCTGGTTTGGCTATCAATAGCGGAATAGCAGTAGGTTATAAAATTGCGAAGAAATGGTCGGTAGAAAGTGGAATTAAATACCTGAGAGGTAATTCTACTTTAGAAACCAATACGTATGCGTTTCAGAACAATGGCTATGTAAATACTTTCTTAGGCGACTATCTACTCCAAAACTCGGCCAAAGACTATGCTTTTGCCGGTGCCAGTAATACAGTAGTAGCAGATGCTTCTCAATTTGGGAACAGATATGAATATCTGATGGTACCGATGCAGGTGGGTTATGAAATAGGATTGACCAAAAAACTAGGACTGAACGTATTAGCAGGTATCTCAACTGACATCTTTTTACAAAACAGCATTTTTACAGACAATGGTCTGGTAAGAGGGAAAAATACCATTAGTAGCGATAGTAAAATTTATAAGCCTGTCAATTTCAGTGGATTGGGTGGGGTGAGAGCGAGTTATATGCTCAGCAAACACTGGCAGGCAAATATCGGCACTTCGTATCAGCGAGCCTTGTTCTCGGGTATGAACTCGTCGGTAGATCTGAATATGCGATTACAAATGTTTGGAATTAATTACGGCTTTAATTATCGGTTTTAATTAGACGGAAACGCCGCTCTCGATGAGAACGGCGTTTTTTATTTAATTAACCTTATTCTTACTCATATATTCCAGATATTTCACAATCTCTTCAGCTTCTTTAGGTTTTATACCCAGATTTGGCATTTTCACTTCATTACGATAGCTCTCCGGTTTCTGAATAAAGGCTTTTAAATCTTCCACATTCCAATACTCTGTTACACTCTTCGGGAAGTTCAATTCTGGCCCCATTTTACCTCCAATTTTATTAAGACTATGGCAAGTCTGGCAATACTTCTTAAACAGGTCATAACCTGCTTTGGCTGTTTCCACCTTTGGTACTAAAGCCGCATCATTTTCATGCAAAGGAGCCAAATGAATTTTCACTAAGTTATACGGCCATTTATAATCTGCATCAGTCGCTGAAACGCCCTCGTATACCACATAAAATGGCGCAATCTTTACTTCTTCTCCGTTTTTCAAAAGTGTTTCCCATTCTTTACCTTTAGGTGCATCTACATCGTCTACTGCCAGATAAGCTTTTGCTGACAATAGTTTTTCAAGGGGCATTTCCGGTTTATAGCCATCTTCACATTCAAATACCACTTTGGTTTCTGCCGGGTTCTGATTTTTAGCCGATGAGTAATTTTCTAATATTTCCTTTAGTGAAATCGCATTATAGCGTTTCTTCTTGAAATAAACCGGGTCTTCATTTACTGTCACTACCTGCGTTTTTTCCAGCAACCCTTTTTCCTTCAATTCCAATAAATCAATAGAAACAGAGTCGGTAGAACTTAACAGAATAGGCTCAGGTTTAGCTACCTGTAATGAATCACCTTTTGAAGATTCTGATTGACTACAAGAAAGATAAATAAGAGGTAGTAGCAAAAACAACAAAACCTTTTTCATCGGTCAAAATAGGGATGGTTTGGTAACAGAATTTAAAATTAGCCTAAAATATCCGACCTAAAAATCAAATTTGATTTTTTTTATAAAAGCATTACTTTTAGCCATATTTTAAAACTTTACCTATGAACAAAATCACAATCGGGAAAATTCTCTTCCTATGTCTGCTTACGCACCTCTCTTTTGCGCAATGGCAGATAACCGCTAAGAACTTCGACCCTAACAATTATTATGGTGTAACAGTAGCCAACGGAATGGTGGGCATTATCTCATCTCCAGAGCCCTTGAAAGTAAAAGATATTGTATTAAATGGCGCTTTTGATACCTATGGCCGTGGACGGGTATCAAATATCATGAAGGTATTTGAATTTGCCAATATGGAGCTGAATGTAGATGGCAAACTGATTGATAAAAAGAATATCAGCAACTTTGCCCAGACCCTAGATATGCAGAATGCCATCTTTACTACTACTTTCGATTTGGGTAATAAAGTATCAGTCAAATCTAATGTGCTTGCTTTGCGTCACCTGCCCCATTCTGCCATGATTGAGATGGAAATTACGGCCAAACAAGATGTGGAAATCACACCCATCAGCATCATGCAAACACCGGATATGTTAAGAGACGTAGAAAACTACTATCACCTGATTGACCGCCCGCACTCATTGATTCCCTTAATGACATCAGTAGCAAAAACGCCAACAGGTAAACATACCATTGCAGCTTCTAATTCTTTCTTATTTGAAGAAGAACGTGGCAAAGAGCCTCAGATAATCCATGAAGAGTGGGATAATGGTATGCATCGCATGAAATTTACCAGAAAACTAAAAGCAGGTGAAACCTATAAATTTTCGGTAGTAGGTTCAGTAATTTCAACGGCTCACGTAGCCGATCCACACAACGAAGCCGAACGCTTAACCATCTTTGCGGCCCTCGAAAAAAGAGAACGTTTACTGAAAAAACACAAAGAAGCCTGGGCAAAAATCTGGGAGTCAGATATTATCATCGAAGGTGATGCTGAAGCACAAAGAGCAGCACATTTCTCACTCTATCATTTATATTCTTTTTGCCGGGAAGGACAAGCGTATAGCCTTTCACCAATGGGTCTTTCTGGTTTAGGTTATAATGGACACGTTTTCTGGGATACCGAGATATGGATGTACCCTCCTTTATTGGTCATGAAACCTGAGTTAGCAAAGTCTATTTTAGAGTATCGCTTTGAGCGCCTGGCTGCGGCACAAGCCAATGCCAAAGAACATGGTTTTAAAGGAGCCATGTTTCCATGGGAATCAGATGATTCGGGACAGGAAGCTACGCCTGTATGGGCATTAACAGGGCCTTTTCAGCACCATATTACGGGCGATATTGGTTTCGCCTTCTGGAAGTACTATCAGGTGACTAAAGACAAAGGCTGGTTGAGAGACAGGGGTTATCCTATGCTGAAAGAAGTAGCGGATTTCTGGGTAAGCCGGGTTGAAAAAGGAACTGATGGAAAATATCATATCATCAACGTAGTATGCGCTGACGAGTGGGCTGAGAATGTGGATGATAACGCTTATACTAATGGGATGGCCAAAGAAGTATTAGGTTTTGCCAATCAGGCTGCTAAAGAATTAGGGTTACCTGAAAATCCGATGTGGAAAGAAGTACAGGAGGGAATCATTATCCTTAAATTCCCGGATGGTGTTACCCGTGAACACGCCAGCTATAATGGTGAGCCGATCAAGCAAGGCGATGTAAACCTCTTAGCTTACCCGATGAAACAGATAACTGACCCTAAAATCATCAAAAAAGATTTAGATTTCTACTGGAAAGCTTTGGGTGACAACCAACCGGGAGGAAAAGGCCAAAGCCCTGCGATGGCTCATGGTGTTTTCTCTATCCTGAATGTACGCTTAGGCGATACTGAAACGGCTTATAAACAATACCTGGATAGCTATAAACCAAATGAAGTACCACCATTTGGCGTATTAGCCGAAACCGCAGGAGGCACTAACCCTTATTTTGCGACCGGAGCAGGTGGTTATCTACAAACCCTAATCAATGGCTGGGCAGGTCTGGACATTACCGATGCAGGTATCATTCAGCTAAAAACCAAACTACCAGGCCACTGGAAATCATTGACGATTAAAGGAGTGGGCGTAGATAAAAAGACTTTTACGGTGAAATAAGATTTCGTAATAGAGAAAGGGTTTAGTTTTTAAACCCTTTCTCTACAACTGAACCTACAATTCCATTAAAAATTCCTACTGGTAAAAGTCGACGTAAAAACAAAAACATCGAAGCCTGTCCACTGGCGGGATAGCGCAATTTATAAGAACTATCATTAGCTGCCTTAAAAATCGTTTTTGCTACCACTAAGCCATCAGGCGCGCTTTTATATGATTCATCTGTATTTCTGGTGGCAATCTCTTCATATCTATCATAATCTTTCAGGCTTTCTTTTTTGAATACCTCCATCGAGCGACCTAAGAAATCGGTTTTAATAGCACCAGGCTCAATATTCTTAATCTTAATTCCAAACTGGCGCACTTCAAACTGCAAAGATTCTGCCCAACCCTCTAAAGCCCATTTAGTAGCATGATACACGCTATAAAGCGGAAAAGTAATTCTCCCACCCATTGAACTTACATTGATGATTGTTCCACCCTTCTGAGTTCTGAAATAAGGTAGAATCTGTCTGGTTACATTCATCACGCCAAATACATTGGTATCAAACTGTTTTTGGATTTGCTCTCTGGTAGCCTTTTCAAAAACACCTACTGCTCCATATCCGGCATTGTTGAGCAATACATCAATTTTACCAAAGTCTTTGATTGTACTATCAATTGCCTTTGCGATGCTATTATCATCAGTTACATCTAGTTGATACAATCTGATATTGGCTATCTGTTTCAGTTCTGTTTCTTTCTCAGGTGTACGCATAGTAGCGGCAACATTCCAGCCGCGTTCAGCAAAGTATTTTGCGGTTATTTTACCAATGCCGGAAGAGGCTCCGGTAATTAAAATGGTTTGCTTATTCATGATATTGTTATTTAAAGTGAATATTTATTCATTTATAGATTAAAAAAATAGCCAAATAATCTTAGCTCTTCATACCGTCCCAGATAACACTGAAAATTGTTTCCCATTCTTCCGACGAAACGCTTTTCTGCGAATAAAAGGCTACTTTCGCAACTGCCTCAAGCATACCGCATATCAAGGTCACTAATAATTCAGGGTCGGTTTCTTTAACGATTCCTTGTTGCTGTCCTTCTATAATTAATTCATAGAAAGGTCGCATAACTAAACTCTCTTCTTCAAGCACACTTTCGGTTTCATGAAAAAAAGGCGAGCGAAAATATTGTTCAAAAAAAGCCCCATTTTCGGGATGTAATACATTATTAATCAGAAAATTATAACATATTTTGTTCACTCTCTTTTTGAGCGGTTCGTTTGCTGGAATACCTTTTATTACTTCATTAGAGGATTTTCTTAATAAGTATACATACAGTTTTCTGATTAACTCTTCTTTATCTCTGAAATAAATATATACTGTTCCGGTTGCCAGATGCGCTTCTTTGGCCAAATCAGACATCTTCAATCCGGCCAGACCAATGCGGGCAATCATTTTTAATGCTGCTTCTAATATCAGTATCTCCTTATTTTCGTCTTTTGTTCTCATCTCTAATTACAGTACAAATATAAATGAATAAAAATTCATTTTACAAGAGAAATTTGATTTTATTTTTTAAAGCTCATATACCTTAGTGTGTGCCTTCGACTCCGCTCAGGCACTGAAAGACCAATAATTTTTCGGCACAAAAACGGTGTTTAAGGTAAATGGTTAATGAAGCAAACAAAGACCTCTCGGTGCGTGAGCGAAGTCGAAGGCACACGCAAGCATTCTATGTATAGCAAGTAAATCCCCAATTGCAACTAAAAAATCTACACCTTCCTCTCCCCCATTTCCACAGTCTTCCCATTCTCCAACCTGATTATCTTATCCACACAAGCAGGAATCTCATCTGGGTAATGCGTAACATATACCAGCGTTTTATCAAGAGCCAACACCAGTTCATCAACCAAATCTCTGAAATAAACCATGTGGTTATAATCTAGCCCCTGGCAAGGTTCATCCAATAGCAGCAATGATGGATTTTTGACTAAGGCTCTGGCTAAAAACACCTGCCGCTGCTCACCAGAAGATAGTTGAGTAATTTGTCGATTGGCAAGGTGATAGATATTCAATAATTTCAGGTAGTCTTCTACGGTAGTGTGTTCTTCAGGTGTCAGTTTTTTAAATAAGCCGGCTGAATCAAATAAGCCAGAAGCAACCGCTTTCCATACTTCGGTATGACGATTGAAATAGAGATGTAATTCCGGCGAAACATAGCCGATGCGCTGTTTAATATCCCAGATGCTTTCGCCTGTGCCACGTTTCCAGTCAAACAACTCATAATCATTCTGATACCCTTGCGGATTATCAGCCGTAATCAGGCTTAATAATGTACTTTTACCCGAGCCATTGGGCCCCATCAAAGCCCATTTTTCGCCCTTTTTTACCTGCCAGTTTACGCCATCTACTACATTCTTGTTTTTATACTTAACTACAATATTGCGCATATTGATTGCATACGAAAACGTATGTTTCGGCGGATTACTTTCTATTTTTTCTAGGATTTCAGGATATAGTATCTTTTCTTTAGCTATACGCTCATCTGTAAACTGAAAAGGTTTGGTATAGAGCTTTTTCACTTCACCCTCTTCCAATTCAATGATGTTTGTAATACAATCAGGTATTTCTTTGGATGAACTCACAATAATTATCTGAATACCTGATTGCGCTACCTGATTCATTACCTCATGTAATGTATGCCGACTTTCTACATCTAAGCCAATAAAAGGGTTATCTAATAGCAGGTACTTGGGTTTTCTTAATAAAGACAAAGTAATCAATGTCCGACGGGTTTCTCCGTTCGAAAGTGTAACTATACTACGATCTAATAAATGATTAATCTTTAGCAAACTCGCTACACGGGCTACTTCTTCATCTGAAAACTCTGGCGGAGGCAATTTGATAGAATTTTCATTCACTGTCCCCAAAGGCTTTATTCTGTTTTGCAGAATCTCAATCACTGTTGGTGCAATCTCTGCATCCATTGAGTTGAATCGCTGTTGGTAGTATTGTGTAGCCGATTGAACAATCCGGTTGAAACTATAATCTTTGGCTACAAAAGCAATTGCTGAGTAGTGAGGTATATGAGCAGTACCTTTAAACGGGAATATCTTTCCGGCTATCGCCTCCAGCAAAGTGCTTTTCCCGGCGCCGTTGCCCCCAATAATAGCCCAGTTTTCATTTTCTTTGATTTGCCAGTTTAAGTTGTGCAAGACCGTCCGGTCTCCTTTTTGTACGGATACTTTGTTTAATTCAATCATTTGGTTAGAGATAGCCTGTACTCCCGGGGGCTTTTGCCCTTAAGCTGCTTAAAAGTTTTATTGAAATGCGAAATATTATTGAAGCCTACCTCAAAACAAATATCGGCAATAGAATGATTGTCGAATAATAGCCGGCAAGCCTGATTTACCCGATATTCATTCACAAAATCGGTATAAGTCAGATGCGTAATTTTCTTGAAATACCGACAGAACGATGGAACAGTAAGACTAATCAGATCAGCTACTACCTGAATATCCAGGGGCTCACGGTAATGATGCTCTACATACTCATATACTTTATTAATACGATTCTCGTCTTTATGGCTGAAATCAAACAGTGTCTCAGGCGTATTCAATGCAGCGTATTCGGTAGTAGTAGCAAGGGTCTGAAAGATATTCAATAGCTCTACCAATCTATCAAAATGTGAGAGATTCAGCATTTTTTGCAATTTGGTTGCCACTATTTTTTTTGCCTTTCCATGAAAAGAAAGCCCTTGCTTCGCTTTTTCAAACAAATGCTTAACCTGTTGCATTTCAGGTGTATACATAAAGCTTTCGCCCAGAAAATCTTCTCTGAGTTGTACTACAATCTCTTCATGCTCTCCAATAACCCCATAGCCAAAACCTGTATGCGGCAGATTTGGGCCAATGAAAACCAGTTCACCTTCTTCATAGTTAGTCAGGTGCTGGCCGATGTGTAATTTGCCTGAACCTTTACGCACAAAAACGATTTCATACTCAGGGTGATAGTGCCAGAAGAATCGGTCATTTTCTGATTTCCAGTGGATAAGACGGAAAGAACTACCCGTATCAGGGGAGATTTTCTCGTATTCTACTTTCATGCTTTATTATCATTATCAGTAAAACAAATTTATAAAATATGTTAATAAAGTACAAGTATTTGATAATGATGGAATAGTTTATTGTAGAAAAATAGCTGAATTTTGTAACTCTAAAGCACTAGTATTTAGCCTTTCTTTTGACAAATATACTTTACCTATGATAATTGAATTAGCGAAGCCAAGGCTTCGCTTTTTTGTTAATAGGCATTTCAGCTAATTCTGAACAAACGCTCTCAGCTCATCTTAGTTTTACCCATTATTTTCAGGCAGACTATCCAGAAAATCAATCAGTTTTGCTACGGCCAAACCACGGTGGCTGATAGGATTCTTTTCTTCGATACTCATTTCTGCGAAAGTCCGGTCATATCCGTCAGGCACAAAAAGCGGGTCGTATCCAAATCCCAGAACACCTCGCTTTTCATCTATAATACTCCCTCTGATAAGGCCATCAAACTGATGAATATCATCGCCCAGAATCAGAGTAATCACACATCTGAACTGTGCTCCACGGTCTTCAATACCATCCAGATTTTTAAGTAATAAGGCATTATTTTTAACATGGTTCCCATGTTCTCCCGCATAGCGCGCCGAGAAAACACCCGGTTCGCCATTCAAGGCATCTACTTCCAGACCTGAATCATCAGCAATACAATTCACTCCAAATCTTTCCCGAACAAACAAGGCTTTCTGACGCGAATTACCTTGAAAGGTATTTTCAGTCTCAGGAATGTCATCATAACAGCCAATATCAGCCAATGTTTTTAACTGATACTTGTCACCTAACAAGGCTTGTAATTCTTCTACTTTATGTTGATTATTAGTGGCGAGGCATAACACCATAGGTATTGGGGGAGGTTAGATATTTGTTGGAAAAAAGGAGAATGGAGAAAGGAAAACGGAAAAAATTTATTTGGAAATTGGAGAAAGAGAAACGGAAAAAGGCATCAAATATTTGTATTTTCCTTTTTCCGTTCTCCATGTTCTTTTCTCCAAAGCAAAGCCTAAGCGCCTAGCCCTTCTTTCATTTTCTCGGCATTGTCAGCAATGCGGAGTTGTTCAATGAAATCGTCTATGGCTCCATCCATTACGCTTGGGAGGTTATAAACTGTTAAACCTATGCGATGGTCAGTTACACGGCTTTGTGGGTAGTTGTAGGTGCGTATTTTATCAGAACGGTCACCACTACCAACCAATGTTTTACGAGCATCGGCAATCATGGCATTGTGTTTAGCCATTTCCATATCATACAATCTTGAACGCAATACAGAAAGCGCTTTCTCCTTGTTTTTAATCTGTGAACGCTCATCCTGACAGGAAACTACCAACCCCGACGGCATATGTGTTAAACGAACGGCTGAATAAGTTGTATTAACCGACTGTCCACCCGCACCTGACGAGTTGAATGTATCTACTCTTATATCGTTCATATTTATTTGCACATCCACTTCATCGGCCTCGGGCATAGCGGCGACAGATGCCGCAGAAGTATGTACACGTCCTTGAGATTCGGTAGCTGGTACACGTTGTACACGATGCACGCCCGATTCAAACTTTAGTTTGCCATATACATCTTCCCCCTCAACCTGCACAATGATTTCCTTATATCCACCAGAGGTTCCTTCATTATGGTCTAAAAGCGTCATTGTCCAACCCTCTTGTCTTTCAATATAGCGCTGATACATTCTGAATAAGTCTCCGGCAAAGATAGAGGCTTCATCGCCACCTGTTCCCGCACGTATCTCCAGAATCACGTTTTTACTGTCGTTCGGGTCTTTTGGTATCAGCATCTCTTTCAATACAGCCTCAGCTTCTTCTTTCTGAGGTGTCAGAATATCCAATTCTTCTTTTGCCATCTCACGCATCTCCTCGTCTTTTTCATTGGCAATAATATCTTTGGCTCCTTCTAAATTAGACAGGATATTTTTGTAGGCATTGAGTTGGTTGACTATCTTTTCCAGGTCTTTATACTCTTTGCTTAATCGCTTAAATTTCGCCATGTCTGATACCACTTCGGGCATCGTAATTTGTTGAGAGACCTCTTCAAATCTTTCTCTGATGGCTTCTAACTGCTCTAACATACGTTTAACAAATTAAAAAAACTCCCAAGTTATTTACGTAATAAACTTGGGAGAATTGCCGGATAGGCTTGTTTATTTCTTACATTGTGCAAAAACAATCTGATTCAGCTTGATATAAGCGTCATCTCCTGCTTTCTTCGCCAATTCCATTGATTTCTCAGCATTTGGTAAAGCTACGGCGCAATTTCCTTGTTTAGCTGCTACACGGGCTACCAACTGATACGCCCAGTATTCTTTGTTTTGCTCAATTACTTTATTAGCCCAAACCAAAGCTTTATCTAAGTGAATACCCTTTTGGTAATAATAATCAGCAGCCGCGAAATAAGTATCGATTGTAGCATCTGCTTTTGATGTTTTCTCTTCAATCTCTGCCATGATTTTAGCATCAACCGGTTGCTCTACTCTAAATTTCGCTTCTGTGTTTTCCCATTTAATAGCTATGTCTGATGTAGTTGGGTTAATGCCCTCAATGTCAATCTCCATTTGTTCTACAAAAGCTTTAGTCTTCATCGGTTTCACTTTGAAACGATATACATCTTTCTTGTCATCGTATCCATAAGAACCCCATTGCTTATCGTCTGTATTCAGAATTACCGTCCACTCCGTAGCAGTTGGGATGGTATAAAGTCCATAGCTACCTGCTTTTACGGGTGTTCCGTTTATCACTACATCATCATCAAACTTGATTGAAGTGATTTTGTTTGCACCTGTTCTCCAGATTTTTCCGAAAGGCACTAAATCACCAAATATCTTACGTCCTTTCACTGACGGACGGCTATAATCGATCGTAATTTTTGTCAAACCAATGCCTTGTGTAACAGTAGCTGATGGGCTGGCAGCAGGCGTATTGATTTGGGCAAAACTAGAAATAGATATAAGTGTACAAGCAACAAATAGCTTTAGGTTTAAATGTTTCATTGGTTTTTGTCTCTGATATTAGTTTCAGATGCGAAGTTAAGATTTATCTTCCGTTGGCGTGTGCTTTTTGGCTAGTTTTTTAGTATTAGTATCGAAAAACCTTATAAACTATTCCCTTTTCATTGAAAAAAAGCACGAGTCCATATAAGCTAATTTACACAAAAAATGCCTTTTAATAGTACAACATAATCTTTAAATTGCACAAACAAAAAAACGCCTGTTAAAAATGTTCAATCTGTCAACCATTCTGGAGCACCATGCTCGCATCTCACCCGCCAAAGAAGCCCTTATTTTTGCTGATAAAAGAATTACATTCGGTCAATTCGATGCCGTTGCCAACCAGATTGCCAATGGCCTGAAATCTCTAGGTATTGGGCACGGCGATAAAGTTGCCCTTACTTGCCCCAATCTACCTTATTTCCCGATGATTTACTTCGGGATTCTGAAAACAGGTGCTACTGTTGTTCCTCTAAGCGTACTATTAAAACGCCACGAAATAGCCTTCCATCTTCAAGATTCAGATGCCAAAGCTTATTTCTGCTTTGTTGGTAGCCCTGAAATGCCAATGGGACAAGAAGGCCACGCTGGTTTTGAAATGACAGATACCTGCAAAGATTTCTTCATGATTACCCCTGCATTTACAGATGTCTCTCCTATAGAAGGTACTAAAACCCTGGGTATGTTCATGGCAGGGCAATCACCCACATTCCAAAGCCATTTTACCTCTCCTGACGACACCGCAGTTATTATTTATACTTCAGGTACCACAGGCCGACCAAAAGGTGCTGAACTCACTCATTCCAACTTATTCCTGAATGCCTGCCTGAGCAAAGATTTACAGGATTTAGGGCCAGACGATAAATCAATGCTGGTACTACCGTTATTCCATATTTTCGGACAAACTGTCTGTATGTTAGCCAGTATCTATAAAGGTGCAACATCTGTATTAGTCCCACGCTTTGATGCTGAAATGGTGCTTACGCTCATGCAAAACGAAAAAATCACCCATTTTGCAGGGGTGCCCACCATGTACTGGGGATTATTAAATTATCCTGATACCCATAAGTTTGATATGGTAGCCATCAAAAACAACCTCAAACTATGTATGTCAGGCGGAGCAGCATTACCCGTACAGGTTCTACACGATTTTGAGAAGAAATTTGAGGTAGAAATTCTGGAGGGATACGGTATGTCAGAGGGTTCTCCGGTTGTATCATTTAATCACAAAGGCCAATTGCGCAAACCAGGTTCAGTAGGCATTCCGGTATGGGGTGTTGAGATATGCATTATGGATGAAAACGGCAACCAACTAGGCAATAATGAAAAAGGAGAAATCTGTTATAGAGGCCACAATGTGATGAAAGGCTACTATAAACGCCCCGAAGCAACCGCAGAAAGCATCATTAATGGCTGGATGCACTCTGGTGATATAGGCATCAGAGATGACGATGGCTTTTACTTCATTGTTGACCGTACCAAAGATATGATTATCCGTGGCGGATACAATGTCTACCCACGTGAGATTGAAGAATTGATGATGCAACACCCTGCTGTCTCGATGGTAGCTGTAATTGGGATTCCATGTCAGGAATATGGCGAAGAAATAAAGGCTTGTGTGGTTCTGAAACCAAATGCCACTATCACAGATAAAGAACTCATTAACTGGACAAAGGAAAAGATAGCTTCTTATAAATATCCAAGGCAGATAGAATTTATGAGTAGCCTGCCAATGGGTGCATCTGGCAAGATATTGAAGCGGGAGTTGAGAGTGAAGTAATTTTTTAGAAAAGATACAATGTTGAGAAGAGGTATATTTTGGCTAAAGCCAATTTGATTTTGTTAATTTAGAATCTCCAGCTAAAGCTGGCGGCCGCCGCGCGGAGGCAATTGATTCAATAGCCCCCATTTTTAAATGGGGGTAACTGGAAAAACAATCATCCTTATTGGCTTTAGCCAAAACTAGGATTTGTGAGCTTGAATCTTAATCATTAAACTCTATCAAATTTTTAAAGACTATTTTTCTCCCTTATCCATTACATTATTAATAACTTGAGCCCCCATAAAACAAAACAAAAAGGTCTGAAAGAAACATCTTCCAGACCTTTTTATGTATCAATACAAGAAATTAATACTTAAACGGCTTGCCACCGGCTAATACCTCTTGTGTTTTCTCATCGAAAGTAACTTTTAAACCTGTACGGTAAGCAGCATTCGACATGATAGTAGCAATTGAGTGCGAGTAACCCGCTTCAATTGGTGCATGAGGCGTTTTACGGCTGCGTACACATTCCATCCAGTTCTTGATGTGAGCAAATGTCAACGGGTCTCCGCCTGTATTGGCTCCTGATTCTACTTTTGCACCTTCCAGTTTCACTGTTGGCAACAAGTTTGGTTGTAAGCCCATCGCTTTTGCTTCGCGCTCACGTAAACCTCCGGTTGGAGAAATTTCGTTCGTATCCAGGTTAATCATACCGCCATTTGAGTAGTATAATTCTTTCGTTTCACCTGCTGAGTTTGAGAAACGAGAAGTAAATTGTACCTGGAAGCCAGTTGACATATCGTTTAACGGGCCGTAATCAAATACTACGGTTAACGTATCGGCATTGGTTCTGCCATCTTTCCACTGATAGATACCACCATTGGCAACTACCGAACGTGGGTGTGGCAAACCAGAGAACCAGTGTACAGTATCAATCTGGTGGCTCATCCATTGGCCAGGAATACCAGACGAGAAAGGCCAGAATAAACGATACTCCAAATATTTACGAGGGTCAAACGCCGTCATCGGGCGGTTCATGATATAGCGTTTCCAGTCAACATCAGATTCTTTCAGATCTTTAGTTAATTCCGGTCTTCTCCAACGACCCGGCTGGTTTACGTTCCACATCAATTCAACCATTACAATCGGGCCGAATTTGCCTGATTTAATGAAATCTTCAGCCGCAAAGTAGTTTTCACCACTTCTGCGTTGTGAACCTATCTGAACAATTTTACCTGATTCTTTTACTGCTTTCAATACCGCACGGTTATCTTCCATGGTTTCAGCCAATGGTTTTTCTGTGTAAGTATCGCAACCAGCTTTTACCGCTTCAATTGTATGTAATGCATGTTGGAAGTCGGCAGTTGAAATGAAAACCGCATCTACCATTTTAGATGAATAAAGCTCTTCGTTGTTACGGAAAACTTTTACATCGCTACCTAATTGTTTATCTAAAAAGGCTTTTCCTTCTTCACGACGGCGATTCCACAAATCTGAAAGGGCAACCATTTCAAAGTTCATTTCTTTTTGCATGGCTTTGAACGGGCCTACGTGAGACGAACGGTGACGGTCAGAGAAACCAACACAGCCCACACGCACACGGTCGTTTGCTCCGATGATTTTGCCATAACTTTTTGCCGAAAAACCAGTAGCTGCTGTAGCCAACACTGATTTAATAATAAAATCTCTGCGGGTTGTCATAGTTTTATTTGGATTGAATATGATTGACAGATGTTAGTAATTGAATAATTATTTTAATTCCCGGATTTTCAGGTTTTTAAACGATACATTATTGCCATGATCTTGCAACAATATATTGCCTTTATCACCTGCTCCAAAGTTATTATACTTCGCATATTTACTTCGGGCTACTAGCGCATTAAAAATATTACTTTTTCTTTCATATTCTAATACTTTAAAGCCATTGAGCCAGTGTTGTACAATGTTATTAGGATATACTACCAGACGAGCCTGATTCCAGTCGCCAATCTTACGTTGGAATCGTTTATCCAGTTTGTAAGATGGTATCAAATCATATAAACTCGCCAATGTACGGTTGCCTACTACACCCATTTTTGCATCAGGGTGGCGTTCATCGTCTAATACCTGATATTCCAGGCCAATACCCGATTTTCCGCCCGAATCAAAATCTTCGTTTACAAAGTATTTCAAACCAGAGTTAGCTCCTTCGGTTAGTTTAAACTCAAAAGTCAATTCAAAAGCGCCAAATTGCTCGTCTGTTACAATATCATTTCCTGTTTCAGAACCGTCAGACGGACTCACGTTGATAGCACCATCCACCACGCTCCAGTGTTTCTCAGGCATTTTGGTTTGGTGAACACCTCTCCAACCAGTAAAATCCTTTCCATTGAAAAGCATCTTGAAACCCTGCGCTTTTTCTTGTGGTGATAAGTTATTCAACAACAAGTTCACAACAGGTGTATTATCAGTCGGGCTTGGTTTTAAATCAGTGGTCTGTATCTTGATGTTTCTCCAACGAATCTGTTTGCCCGGTGTATCGTTTTTGCCAATGGCATGCACTTGCAGGGCAATAAAGCCTTTAGGCGTTATATCATCAACCAGATACGCGACAGGCACACCATTTACCCAGGTACGGATGATATTTCCAATAGCCTCGATGCGGTATTTATTCCAGGCATCTTTCTTGAAAGCCTTTTTACCCTCCGGATTTGAGTTTGGAATGTACAACCAGTCGCGACGGGCTTCATCATAAATCCCACCCGACCATGCACGGTCTGACGGGTCAATTTCCATCTGGTAGCCATGCACACGTCCATCTTTGTAATCAGCTTTCGACAAACTACGGAATTGTATGCCTGAATTCATCGAGTTATCGACTTTCAGCTCTAATTCAAGGATGAAATCGCCATAATCCTGCTCAGTTGCCAGAAAAGAATTCGGAGTGTCCGAAACAGTAGTACCTACTATTTCTCCATTCTCAATGGTGTACTTCGCCTTACCATTCAGTTGCTTCCAACCTTTCAGGTCTTTTCCATTGAAAAGATTCGTCCATTTCTGCGCTGTAGCTGTGTAGACAAACGAGTTTACAGCCAGAAATACGATTAGTATTTTTTTCATTTAGGTATGAATAGGGATTGAATAATTTTTATTCAAAATTACACTTTATGTATATACCAGTCTAATACCTATTTGGCTAAAAATTCCTAAAATTTGATAAAGAATCTACTCTCATCAGGCAAATTTGATATTTATCGACTCTAAGTATTTCTTGCTGGTTTGTCCGCACTCAAGGGCTGTTCTTCCTTTTACAGGTACCGAATCCAGTTCTATTATATTCCAGCCATCAAATTTAACTTTATCTAATGCTTTGAAGATAGATGGGAAATCTACGCGTCCTTGTCCTAATTCCACAAACTGATAGCCTGATTTGCTTTCGACCGGCTTCGTATCTTTGATATGTGTAGCATACAGAATATCTTTATATTTGATAATAGCATCAGCTGGGGTTCCACCACCTTGAGTATAATGCGCTACATCGAGCTCTAGCTTAATGTATTTGGTATCCATTGCGTTGATCACAATATCTACTTCTTCAGGTGTTTCGCCTAACTGGTGCATGTGGTTGTGCCACGCTGGTTGAACACCTGTTTCTCCTAATATCTGTTTAGCGATTTCCGACATATTCTTCGCATATTTTTTCAACTCTTCCGTTGTCGGCATTCTGTCTTTCGGACGGGCGTTATTCGTAATTTGTAGTGATTTTCCTCCTAAGGCCTTTACGAAACGGGCATGGTTCATGTGCGTTTCCAGATCTTTCGAAATATCATCGTCTATCCCTACGTTTCCACTCGAAAACATAGCTAGTACGAGGCCATTCTTTTCTATAGTGTCTTTTAAGTCCTGTGGTTTATCTTTAAAAGGTGCATAGGTATTCGCTCTTAACTGTATTCCTTTGAAACCTAAAGCAGCAATATCTTTAATAGCCACGAGGTCGTTGCCGCCCCAGGTAATTGCCGAATAAGCCATTTTGTGTTTGCCGCCTTTAGCAGCAGCCAGGCTTTCAAGTGAAATCAGTGAAGATGCGGTCAGTAGCGACGCCTGAGTGAGGAAGTCTCTGCGGTTCATGGGGTTGATATTGTTTATTATGTAAAAAATGAATTTAAAAGAGCCTGTTTAAATATTATAATTCGACCTTCAAAGGTATCCGCGCGGCGTCCGCTTTTTCACTTATACTGCGTTGTATTTTTTCGTCGTAGCTGCTGGCTACGCCTGCAAAATACGCCTTGTCTAACTGAAAAATCTATCCTTTTCGGTCAGAAAGACAATATCTAAACAGGCTCAAAACCTAAAAAGAGAGGACTCCTTAAAACGAAGGAGCCTCTCCAATGAACTATGATGAAACAAAACTAATTAAAATCCTGGATTTTGTGCAAACTTACCGTTCGCAGATCGGTCAATTTGTGTCTGCGGTATAGGGCGCACATAGTGTTTATCTGTAATATTAACCGCTGCTTGTGGGTTATATAGTTTTACTCTTTCTACCAATAATCCCCAACGTTTCAAATCCAACCAACGCATTTGTTCACCAGCCAGCTCTCTTGCTCTTTCTTCGATAATCATCTCGAAATTCATTTGAGCATCCGTAATCAACATGGCATCTTTTTTACCAGGCCAGCCAGCTCTGTAGCGTACTGCATTTATTGCTGCTGTTGCCTCTGCTATGTTGCCTGTTTTTAACTGTGCTTCAGCCAACATCAGATAAATATCTGCCAGACGGAATACAAAGAAATCGCGGCTACCTGCTTCATACGTTAAGTCAGGGCGTTTAGTATCAAAGAATTTCGTCAGGGTTGGGAACAGAGCTTCGCTATAAGCACTTGGCACTAAAACCTGATATTTTTTCTTGGCACGTTCTTCCTGAGACATTTCATAACCAGGAATAAAGATAGCAGTATCTCCGGCTGCGAAATTAAGCTTGCTTTTAGAGTTATCAAAAGAAGCATTTAGATTACTACCTGGGTTATTGCTCAACCAGGTATCTCTGAAAGTCTTTTTATAACGAGAGTCATTGGTTCTGTCTGCGAAAACAGTATTCAATAAGTAGGCAGTAGGGCGCAGACGTTTGAATGGACGACCATAGAATACGTCACGTTTCATGCCCGGTTGTACGTCATATTGCATACCAAAGAACAAGTGCAGGTTATTACCACCATTTACAGCACCAGTATTGTTAGTCAAGTTAGTTAATGGGTCTGTTGTATATTGTACTGCATATACTACCTCACTGTTTTGCTGATTATTCTCATCATGCACCTGTGCATAATCATCCAACAATTTAAAGCCGTAATTTTTTATAATGTTATTGCAAAGTGTTGCCGCTTTTGAGAAATCATCAGCCGCTTTCTGAGCAGAATAAGCTTTTACTAAATAAACTTTCGCTAAAAGTGCTTCAGCTGAAGCCTTTGTAGCACGACCATAGTCAGAAGAATGACCCTTAGCTTCCAGATCAGCCACTGCATCGTTCAAATCATTAATGATTGCAGTATACATCTGCGCATCTGTTGCTCTTGAAGTTTCCTTAGTAGGCACCAATGTTTCGTTCAACCTTAAATCTACGCCACCCCATTGCATGAACAGAATATAATAGTAGTGCGCTCTCAAAAATTTGGCTTCTGCTACTCTTAGTTTTTTAGTAGCATCAGATACGGCTGCTTTTGGAGCTCTTTCAATAACGGCATTACAGGTATTTATACCACGATACAGTTCATCCCAGGTATTAATCAGATAATCTACTGTAGGCTGCATTTGCGTATCATAGAAGTGGAACCCTTTATAACCACCATCTGCACCGGTAGCATAAATATCAGTACCATATTCAGTTAATGTCAACCCTTGCTGAGTTCCGTAGAAATATCTGAGAGGGGAATAAGCTGACTTTACAGCATCTTCAAACCCTTTAGCAGTATTCATATAATCGTTACCGATACCTGATACTACTTTTTCATCCAATAAATCTTTACACGACTGAGTTGCCAAAAGCATTGACATTACTCCTAAGACTTTGATTGGTTTTAATATATTTTTTAGTTTCATTTTCTTAATAATTAAAAATACCTTTTAAATTTTTCCGACTAGAATCTCACATTCAAACCAAAGGTAGTAACCGATGTAGCAGGCACAACGTTTTCACTAACTGATGTTGTTCCGTTACCAGAAGAGGTAATAGTTGCCTCTGGGTCAATACCATTGTATTTATCGCGGTATACAGACCAGATTTTAGGCTGTTGGATACTTGTGTACAGGCGAAGTGACTCCATACCTAATTTCTTAGCAATTTTTGGAGAGAAAGTATAGCCGAAGTTGATATTTCTTAATTTAACAAAAGTACCATCGTAGTAAATCAAAGTAGTATTATAAACCGGGAACTCCTGATTGCTCTTAGGACGAGGGAATTCATTAGTCGGATTATTTGGTGTCCAGTAATCAACTTTGATTTGTTGGTAACGACCCGCTAACTGGTTTCTGTTCTGATGGAAACCACTCACAATCATGTTTCCGAAACGGCCAAACAAGAAAGCAGATAAGTCAAAGCCTTTGTATTCAAATCTGGTTGTGAATCCGGCGCTGAAATTAGGTATATCTGAACCAAGTAATACGCGGTCGGCAGATGTAATCTTGCCATCACCATTTGTATCCTGTACTTTAATCTGACCAACCTCACTACCAAAAGATTTTGCTAAGTCAGCCTCATTGCTTTGCCAGATACCTACTTTCTTGAAATCGAAATATGAATTCAATGGTTGTCCGATAAACCAACGGTTTCCTATGTCATCAACTTTACCATTGTATAGAGAGATGATAGCCTCAGTGTTTTTAGTAAATGTAAAGTCTGTTGTCCATTTGAAACCACTTGGAGAATTTACGTTTACAGTTGTAAAGCCCAACTCTACACCTCTATTACGTGTCTGTCCTACGTTTCTTGTCACAGATAAGAATCCGGTTGAGCCAGGTAACTGGTCAGATAATAACAGGTCAGTAGTATTGGTTTCATAAAACTCTAATGAACCTTGGATTCTTCCTCTCAGGAAGCTGAAATCTAAACCAATATTGGCAGTAGCCGAAGATTCCCATTTCAAATCAGGATTTCCGATAGTATTTGGTCTATAACCGAATGCCGCAACACTACCCCATGCGTAAGCTGTTCTTGTCAACAACCCTTGTGTTTGGTAAGGAGCCACCCCTTGGTTACCTACCACACCCCAACCTACTCTCAGTTTCAATAAGTCTACCCAGGTAATCTGCTTCATAAATTGCTCATTACTAATGTTCCATCCTAAAGCCACACCAGGGAAATTACCATACTTGGTATTAGTACCAAAACGGCTTGAACCATCACGGCGCAAAGTAGCCGTCAAAAGATACTTGTCATTGAAGTCGTAGTTTACACGAGCCATATAAGAGTTGATAGTCCACTGAGTCAATCCACTACCTACTAATAATACTGAACTGGCATTACCTAAGTTATAAAACTGTTGCGTTTCTGCCGGAACACCCTGAACCTCAGTTCTGAATACTTCAAAATTATCTCTTTGAATAGAGTGTAATAAAGTAACACCCAGATTATGCTTACCGTTAAATGTTTTATTATAGTTAATGATATTTTCAAGTGTCCAGTTAAAGCCATTGTTATTCTGAACAGAAGCCTGAGGGTCACCATATTTACGAGCATTGGTAGCGGCACCTATAAATCTACCCCATCTCTGAATAGTAAAATCCGGGCCGAAGTTTACACGGTATTTTAAACCTTCAATGATTTTCACCTCAGCGTAAAGGCTATTAAACAAGCGGTATTTTTTAGTTTCATCCACCTGTGCACCCGGAACAATCTCTGCTAAGGGGTTAGTCAACAAAGCATCATTGGTAGGTGAGAAAATAATGTTTCCTTTATCATCATACGGTACAGCCAACGGGTTTTGCTGAATAGTCATCCCATACGGGTTCAGGTTCTCTCCGTTTCTGATGCTATACATGGTATAAGAAGAGATACCCACTTTCAGACGGCTATTGATATTGTGATCAATATTAATTCTCAAAGACATACGAGTATAATCTAAACCCGCAGAAATCCCTTTGTCCTGAAAATAACCTCCTGAAATATAAAACTGGGTTTTATCATTTCCACCTTGTACACCCAACGAGTGGTTTTGCATTACGCCATTACGTAAAATCAAATCCTGCCAGTCGGTGTTTGTACCATTAGCAATACCTCTTGCTACAGCAGGGTCACCACCTAATACAGCTACTTTAGCATCAGCGGCAGGGTCGCCCACACCTGTTGGTACTGGGTTACCGTTCGCATCTTTATAATTATTTGTAGCTCTGTAAGCCTCTCTTACATACTCAAGGAATTCAGAACCACTAAATAATTTGATTTTATCTAATGGTGTTGAAACCCCGCCATAAGCATCATAGCTTACTGTGGTTTTTCCTTTAACCGCACCTCTTTTGGTAGTTACCAATACAACCCCATTGGCACCTCTGGCACCATAGATGGCTGTTGCAGTGGCATCTTTCAGAACCTCCATTGACTGAACATCGCTTGGGTTTAAATCTTCGTATCCTGCAGATAACGGAATACCGTCTACTACATATAATGGATCGTTTCCTGCATTGAATGACCGACGACCACGAATCAGGATTTTAGGTACCGAACCTGGTCTTGAGCCTGATTGAGAAACATCAACCCCGGCAACACGGCCTTGCATAGCCTGACCTAAACTGGTAATTGGCATCTCCTGAATTTGTTTCGCACTTACCGACGAAATCGCACCCGTTGTCTGGCTTTTCTTTTGAGAACCATAACCAACTACAACCACCTCGTTCAAAGCAGCTGCATCTTCTTCTAAAGCAACATCAACTGTTGTTTTAGTACCGATGCTTACCTCCATAGGTTTAAACCCAATGTAACTAAACACCAAAACCGCATTATTTGCGGCCTGAACTGAAAACTTACCTGAAGCATCTGTGATTGCACCTTGTGTAGTACCTTTCACCGTAACACTAACACCCGGAAGGGCGCCGCCACCTACATCAGAAACTTTTCCTGAGACAGTCCGGCTTTGGGCTTGTGCGAACTGCCAGCTGAGAAGCACAGCAAACACAAGCAACATTCTTTGTAGTAGTTGTTTCATACAAATAATTAAGGTTAATATAAAATTAGGCTTCCGCTAAAAAAATGAAAATTTATTATTGGAATAATTACAAAATTAGGAATAGATATAGGCTTTTACCACTAAAATTTAGTCATTTTCTAATATTTTTTTGACTAATAGTCTCAACATTTAGGAAATAAATCTAGCGTAAATGAATTTTGCTACTATATTTACATGATTTTTATCAGTAGCTATCAAAAGTGATAGAGCATAGACTGAACAGGCATTAATAGCGACCAAAGAAATGAAACCTCAATTACTTAAAATATCCAATCCGGCCGATTATTCATTTAATCTCTATGTGCAGGAATGCCCCTTTTTCCCTACTCCGTGGCACTATCATCCGGAGTATGAAATTGTACTAATCTTAGAAAGCACGGGTAAGAAGTTTATTGGTAGCAGCATTACAGATTATGGCCCGGGTGACTTGTGTATGATTGGCTCTTATCTGCCGCATTATTACCGGAACGATGAAGAATTTTATGTGAAAGACTCAGGTTTAAAAGCCCGTTCATTAGTTATTCATTTTCTGGAAGATTTTTTAGGAGATAAGTTTCTGGAGGTTCCTGAAAGTCAGGCTATCAAAGCTTTGCTTGAGCGCTCTAAACGTGGTTTAACATTTGGTGAAAACACAGTAAAAAAAGTTGAACCAAAATTCAAGAACCTGCCCAATCTGAAAGGCATGAGCCGTTTGTTGGAAATGATTTCGATTCTGACCATTCTGGCAGAAAGTGAAGATAAACAGGATTTAACAACTAACCCTATCTCACTGCGTAACGAAGTAGATTCGGCACGGATGAATAAGGTATTTGAATATGTGATGTTGAAATATCAGGAAGAAATTCAGCTAAGCGATGTAGCCGAACTGGCCAATATGAGTGAGTCGGCCTTTAGCCGTTATTTCAAGAAACGCACACGCCGTACCTTCTCGCAATTTCTTGCCGAAATACGTATCGAACACGCCTGTAAATTATTGATGGCTGATAAAATGAGTGTAGCCGAGATTTCGTTCGAAAGTGGCTTTAATAACCTTTCAAACTTTAACAGACAGTTTAAGGCTATCAAAAAGATAACTCCGCTGACGTATAGAACCAAGTTCCTGGAATAGATTAATGCTTAGGGCAATCGCATTGGTTTTTGCCTTTGAACAAGCCCCACATAAAGCCCTTTTTCTTTTTGTAAGCGCCACTTTTTTTTCTGCGGCCTTTGCCCAGTTCTTTTTTGACACTAACAGAAGTTTTAGTGTCGATGCTTGCTGCTTGCGAAAATTCAGGGGTGATAGCCAGTAGAGCTACGATACCAAGAATAGCTACTTTTTTCATTTGGTCAGTATGTTTTCAATTGGAACGTAAAATTTACAACAAAAATTACACCACCACAACACTTTCCACCGAAAAAGCCATTGGTTTATCGGCAAATAGAGGTTTTGTTTGCGCCCATACGGTCTTAAAAAGCGCCGAATCGCGATAGTTGTTCAAATCTTCTTCCGAAAGCCAGTGGCTATGGGTCATGAAAACAGCAGGCTGGTTAATATCCCGCATTAATTCAAGATACCGGCAACCTTGCATGGCTCTTATCTGTTCTCTCGAATTCTCAAAAACCTTTAAGAAATCTTCCACCTTATCTTCCTGAAAGGTCATTCTTACATAACGTATAAGCATAGGGAGCATTTTTTACAAATATAATACAAGGCTCTGTTCCAATTTTATCACCCTATCCATTAACTTTTGTAATACATATATTATGCGGTATATTCACGGCTATTATTCATACATTCCGAAAATTAAAATAACAACTAAAAATTGTAACCTTAAAACATCATTTTCTGTTTGAGTAAGATTAAAAACCGAGAGAGAGTTTGTGCTATAATAAGAGATATAATAGGTTTTTAATTGTACGAGTTTAAATGATGCCTGCTTTTTTGTTTACTTTTTTTCAGGTAAAAAAAGTAAAAGCCTTCCAAATAAGAAATACTGGGGAACTATAACTAAGCAGGTTTACAAAATTAATTGATAGTGAATGTAGCTTGAGATTTTGGTGTTAAATAATATTTTCTTAGAACTTAAAAGCAATTATTCGATGATTACAAAAACTATTGAATGGAATAGTGTCCAGGAAACATATCCTGATCCAGACCGCATTATTGTTATATCATTTGATACAGAAGAATTTGGTACAAGTAAACTACCCTGCTTCGCAAATTATTCTACCGAAGACGATTTATTTTATGATGAAGAATGGCGGGAATTAGAAACACAGCCGACTTTCTGGGCTTATTTACCTCAGCCATTCTCAGCTTAAATTCGAACAAGCCGATAAAAACCAAAACCTCCTGCGGCAAAGCTACAGGAGGTTTCCAAACCCCTAACCTAAACAAAATATGAGAATGAATATTTGTAATCTTACGCCTGTGATTTCTTGCGCCAAGTGAATGTTGTCAAATAATTATTGAGAATAAAGCTGCTGGTAAAGATTTTTGTAATTAGTTTTTATGGCTTTTAAAAAATATTTGGCTATACTTGATTGTTAATTGTTTGTGTTTGATGATTCAAAATTAGTTGTTCGCCACCGTCTTCAAAAGTCAGAATTGATTCGTGGACAGAAAGAATATAGATGTGGCAGGTTTTGACTCAAATACGGTTTCACAATTAATCAATAGTCTTTTCAACCAGATTTAACGTATTAACCTATGAAAAAAGCTACTCATGCCTTATGCTTTGCTCTTTCGCTTGTCTTTTTTTGCTACCAGACCTATAGTCAAGGCCCAAAAGTCTTAATCATAACCGCTCACCCGGATGATGAAACCATGTTTCCGGTAACAGTTTTTAAAGTAACGCATGAAATGAAAGGAACCGCCGATGTGGCTTTGATAACCGACGGATCAGGCGGATATAATGGTTTAGTGGCCTCAAGCTATTATGGAAAGAACATGACAGATTCGGCCACCGGAAGAACTTATCTGCCTTTAATCAGAAAAAAAGAATTGCTTTGTTCAGGTGAGGTAATGGGCATCAGAAATTTTTACTTCTTCGACCAGATAGATGATTTCTACCAGATGAACCCCGAACCTTTCTTATCAGGCGAGCGCTGGGATGTAGGCTATATTGAGAAAAAACTGGATAAAATATTAGAGCAAGGCAAATACGACTTTATTTTCTGTTTAGTACCTGATGCCGGCCAGCACGCCCATCATAAAACTGCCAGTATCATGGCATTACGGGCAGCTCAAAGATATAAAGGCGCCAATAAACCGATAGTCTTAGGTGGCAGATCGGCCGGTAAAGACTCTGATTATAAGTTTATGGGCCTGGATAATTATCCCGAAACCAATATTCTTGAAAAAGCACCTGTGTATTATTTCGACCGCTCTTATGGCTTTGGCGAAAACAACAAACATAGCTATATGATAGTAGCTGATTGGGTAAAGGCCTGCCATAAATCGCAGAGTGGAGATATGAACGCTGCCATGCACAAAGGTGAATTGGAGACATTCTGGTATTTTGAAATCAATGGGGCACAGAGCATTGAGAAGACCCGGGCTTTTTTTGAACAATTGAAGAGCAGCGGTTTCCCTACTAAATAGGTAGATTTGCTGATAGTAAACCGTTTTACTGAATAAGTGTCTGTTTTACATTTTTAAAAAAATTTAAAAATTAATCTCTTTGGCGCATAAAAAAGTGCAATGGTAAGCAGAAAAGCCTTAAATTTGCTAAAATTCTCCATGTTTAGTGCCGCTAAAACAAAACTACAATCATAATGGAACAGCAGATTATCACAAATGAACCTATTGCTTACGAGAAGATTCCAACCAAGATTTTCAAAGATTCAAAAGAAGCGTCAAAGGCAGTAGCCCAGGAAATTGCCGATTTGATTCGCGAAAAACAAAAACAAGGAAAACAATGTGTGTTGGGTTTAGCTACGGGCTCGTCTCCTAAATCAGTATATGCCGAATTAGTGCGTATGCACAAAGAAGAAAATCTGAGCTTTAAAAACGTAGTCTCTTTTAACCTTGACGAATACTTTCCGATGGAGCCTGACTCTTTGCAAAGTTATGTTCGTTTCATGAAAGAGCAACTTTTTGATAAGGTTGATATTCCGAAAGAAAACTATTTCATCCCCGATGGCACTGTTCCAGCCAGTAAGGTAAAAGATTTTAGTGATGAATATGAGAGAAAAATAGATGCCATGGGCGGTCTTGATTTTCAGTTGTTGGGTATCGGTGCCAATGGCCATATCGGTTTCAATGAGCCGGGTTCATTGATTAATTCAAGAACTCGTCTGATGATGCTCGACCACTCAACACGTGTGGCAGCAGCCTCAGATTTCGGCGGTAGTCTGGTAAAAGTTCCTAAAAAAGCCATTACCCTTGGAGTATCTAAAATTCTGAATGCGAAAAGAGTAGTGCTACTAGCCTGGGGTGAAAGAAAAGCACCGGTGATTGCAGAAGCCGTAGAGGGCAGAGTAACAGAATCGGTACCTGCTTCGTACTTACAGACACATCCGAATGCGATGTTTGTGATTGACGAAAGAGCAGCATCGGAGTTGACTCGTATGAAAGCGCCTTGGATGGTTGAAGATGTAGAGTGGACAAGCAAAATGGTGAAAAAGGCCGTTACTACGCTTTCGCTTTCATTAGGTATCCCTATCCTGAAATTAACGAATAAAGATTATAACGATAATGGTTTAAGTGATTTGTTGGCGCAACACGGACAAGCCTACGAAATCAACATTGATGTATTTAACCAACTACAACATACGATTTCGGGCTGGCCGGGTGGTAAACCAAATGCTGACGACACCAATCGTCCGGAAAGAGCTTTACCTGCCAAAAAACGTGTGATTATCTTTAGCCCTCACCCAGACGATGACATTATCTCAATGGGTGGCACATTCCAACGTCTGGTTGACCAGGGGCACGATGTACACATTGGCTACCAGACTTCGGGTAATATTGCCGTAGCTGACGACGAAGCTATCCGCTTTATTGATTTCGTGGTTGACTTTAACCATAAATTCGGCATCGAAAATAAAGAAACACAGGCTTTATTTAGTGAGGCACAAGAGTTCTTGAAAAACAAGAAAGACAGTGATGTTGATACCGCTGCCGTAAGATATGTAAAAGGCTTGATACGTAGAGGTGAGGCGAAAGCTACCTGCCGTTTTGTAGGTATTCCTGAGTCAAATGTACACTTCCTGGATATGCCTTTTTATGAAACAGGTCGTATTGAGAAAAAACCTTTAGGAGCAGACGATATTAAGGTAGTAGCTGAACTGATAGAAGAAGTAAAACCACATCAGCTATACGCTGCCGGAGACTTAGCCGATCCTCATGGCACACATAAAGTTTGTCTGGATGCTATTTTTGCCGCTATCGAAGGCTTGAAACACAAGAACTTTATGAAAGATTGTTGGGTATGGTTATACCGTGGTGCCTGGGCTGAGTGGGATATTCATGAAATCGAAATGGCAGTACCAATGTCGCCAGATCAGGTGCTCCAAAAACGTATGGGTATCTTCAAACACCAGTCACAAAAAGATGGTGTGGTATTCCAGGGAACTGATGCCCGCGAGTTCTGGCAACGTGCTGAAGAGCGCAACAGAGGTACAGCAGGCCTTTATAACAAATTAGGTCTTGCAGAATACGAAGCAATGGAAGCTTTTGTGAGATGGAAGTTTTAATTCTTAGTAGTATATCAATGAAAAATGCGCTTGATTTCACAATCAAGCGCATTTTTCATTGATATATTTGATTCAATTTAAATCGTTTTTACGTCAAACTTGAATTTATCTTTATTCGGCACACATTTGCCATCTTTGGTTGTACAAGTCTGGCATTCGATTTTGCCCTCAATTACCGGATTAGCCTTCATAACTTTAACTTTCTGAATAAATTTGGCTTCATGCTCAAAGTATTGCACTTTACCACCCCAGATATCATCAAATTTCTCTTTCGGTTTCACAGGCACCAATTTGCCAACCAAAGTATAAGTATCGTTTTTGGTAAAATTAGCAGTAGTTGGCAATGGCCCATCTACTTTTAGTTCAGACGAATACATATACCAGTTTTCGTCAATCTTTGCCGTAAAAACCAAATCAATAGTTTCGCCTACTTTAGCAGAAGTTTTTGATGGAGTAAATGTCCATTTAGCAGGTTTAAGAATCTGTGCCGAGGCTGCCAGTGAAGAGGCAAATAACAATATAAAAAGGGCTTTTTTCATGCGTTTAAAAAATATGGATACTATAAAATTACTTCTATGTTGTTTTCATTGATTAACGACCAATTATTCATTTTCATATATAGCTGGGCTAATACTTTAACATCATTTGCGCAATATCGTTCAATTCTGGCCATGTCTTTTTCTATATAATAAATCTGATTAATCTGGTCGCCACTTGCTTCATTTTCACTATCAGGAATATCAAAAATCAGGGCCAGTAAATCTAATGATACATAATGCTTGTAATCACCGAATTTCCAAAGGTCTAGGGTGTCAAGATGAGGTATTTCCCAGGGTTTCTTGCCTGATACCTGCAAAACCTTAGGCAATGCCATGCCATGAACCAGCATACGGCGGCAAATGTACGGGAAGTCAAACTCTTTGCCATTGTGCGCACAAAGCATCAGGTGAGAGCCTGCTTTATGTTTCTCAACAATCGTTTTGAATTGCTTTAAAATCTCAGCTTCTGATTCTCCACGAATCATCTTTACACGAAGCGTTGGCTCATCATTATCATCAAAATAAATGCCACCGATACCAATACAAATAATTTTACCAAACTCGGCGTAGATAGATGCACGTTTGAAATAGACATCTTCATCCGGAAGATTATCCGTATTCTGAAAATAACTTGCTTTCTTAAGCCACAACGGTTTTAACCGGGTATCCAGTGCATCGAAATGGGCTTCCTGAGATACTGTCTCAATATCTATAAATAGAATATTCTTAAGCTGTTTGACTATATTTTCTGTCATTAGATTGTGTGTATTTTCTAACAAATTTACACAATTTATAACACAAAATAAAGGATTAATGCCACTAAAATCCAGTAAACAGGCAAAACAAACATCACTATTCCACCAGTTATCGAATCAAAGAAAACCGAGCCACGGGTAACCTTTCTTGAAACCGACTCAGCCAGAAAATTAACCGGAAAATTAACAACCCGACCGATATAGTAGAAAGGATTTTTCCAGAAGCTAGCCTTTGGCAATGGCACTTCAATCAATTTGGTTAACTTCTCACTTAAGATGCGGTTGAACTCTTTCAGGAATAAGCCCTCAGACGCATCTTCCGGCAATTCTTCTTTTTGTAAAGGCTCACCGATATTTACTTTAACTATTTTACCAAATTTATTATAGTTATTGTAGGTAATTCCAACTGGAACCACAGTCACATCCATATTATCACCCCAGGCCTTTTGCGCCAATCTGCCTGTACCTTTTTTCAAGGGTAATAATTTGGTCTGGTTGGTACATAGCCCTTCCGAAAATATCAAGACAATCTCGCCATCTCTGAACAATTCAATACATTTTCTGAAAGTGTCGTCATTATCCCCCAGATATTCCTTTCCCTCCGATAACCTGTACATAGGCATCATATAAAGGCTATTCAATATTTTTTTTGCTAATGGTTTCTTAAATACATCCCCACGTGCCAGAGACCAGATTCTGCGCTCATAATGCCCGCAAAGCACTACTGCATCAAAGAATGAATTGAAGTGATTGGAAGCTAACATTACAGCTCCCTTTTTGGGTATATTTTCTAAACCAGTCCATTCAATACGTTTGATAAAGAACTTTAAAAGAAATGGAGAAAAGATTCTCAGAAAATCGTAAAACAATGTTTGAGTCTATTTAGGTAATACAACAGAATTATGTAAGCGTATTTTAGTAAGATTCGCAAAATAAATATTCTTTAGCAAACGCCCTATTTGGTTTGTAGAGACAGGGCAATGCCCTGTCTCTATGCATACCTATCTTTAGGTTTTTATTATAGCTACAAATAAAATGAGAGTTTATCTCGTGAATCTTCATAAAATCCTTCAAAATTCCGAAGAAATACGGTTATCTCCAAGTATTCAGGCAGATTAGTATTGGATTAACATAGACTAGTAGTATTTTGTCCAATATTTCATAAAAATTAAATTCTCTTTGGTTTTGTTATTGAGGGCTGTAATTTCGTCGCAGTTTTACAACAAAACTTCACCAGAGGATGTTTAGATAGTGTTTTTCTGACTGAAGATACCCTTACAAGCG
This sequence comes from Emticicia fontis, assembly GCF_054779675.1. Classification (NCBI taxonomy): domain Bacteria; kingdom Pseudomonadati; phylum Bacteroidota; class Cytophagia; order Cytophagales; family Leadbetterellaceae; genus Emticicia; species Emticicia fontis. The sequence continues at coordinate 36,697 of NZ_BAAGXU010000052.1, read as the reverse complement.
TCGGATTCTATTATTTAAAACTACTCATAAGCCAAAGAAACAACATGAATAACCTACAAGAGAAAATCACGGCGATTTTTCCTACTGCCGACCAGATTCCGGAAGCTTATCAGATTGAACCAGTTCACCAGAGAGAGTATTTAGTCGGTGGTGAAATGCGCCAATGGACAGGTGCAACGCAGGATGTGTACTCACCTGTATATGTGAAAGGAGCAGACGGCCAATTCGAAAGCAAGTACATCGGTAGTTTTCCGATTGGTGATACCGCCGAAGCTATGGAAGCCCTGGACGCTGCCATTAAAGCGTTTGACAGTGGCCGTGGTGAATGGCCAACTATGAGTGTAGCTGAGCGCATTGCCTGCATGGAGAACTTCGTAAAGAAGATGTTGGAAAAGAAAACAGCCATCGTAAACCTGCTGATGTTCGAAATCGGAAAGTCTTTGGCTGATTCAATCAAAGAATTTGACCGAACTGTTGAATATATATACGATACCATCGATTGCCTGAAAGACATAGACCGTACCTCTTCAAGATTCAAGATTGAGCAGGGTATTATCGGACAAATCCGTCGTTCACCGTTTGGCGTAGTGCTTTGTATGGGTCCATTCAACTATCCATTAAACGAAACCTATACTACCCTTATTCCGGCTATTCTGATGGGCAATACCATTCTTTTCAAGCCACCAAAACATGGTACGCTTTTGCATTACCCGATGCTGCAGGCATTTAAAGAATGTTTCCCTAAAGGGGTGGTTAATACGATCTATGGTCGTGGGGCAAATGTAATCCCGCCCATTATGCAAAGTGGCAAAATCAATATTCTTACCCTGATTGGCTCAAGCAAAGTAGCGAATGACTTAAAGAAAATGCACCCTAAACTTAATCGTTTGAGAGCAGTTTTAGGCTTGGATGCTAAAAACGCAGGGATCGTATTAAAAAATGCCGATGTAGAATTAGCCGTTAAAGAATGTATCCTGGGCTCGTTATCATTCAATGGTCAACGTTGTACGGCTATCAAAATTATCTGGGTACACCGCTCTATCGCGAAGAAATTCCTGAACAGATTTACAGAAGAACTAGAGAAACTGAAATTTGGTATGCCCTGGGAAGCAGGCGTAAATCTTACTCCTTTACCAGAGCCTAACAAACCAGCTTATCTGACCGAATGTATTGCAGATGCCAAAGCCAATGGTGCTGATGTTATAAACGAAAGCGGTGGCACAGTAGTTAATTCATTCTTCTACCCTGCAGTTTTATATCCGGTTAATGATAAAATGAAAGTCTACTCAGAAGAACAATTTGGCCCGTTGATTCCGGTAGTACCGTTTGATGACGTAGAAGAGCCGATTCAGTATTTGATAAATTCTTCGCATGGCCAGCAAGTAAGTATCTTTGGCACACACTCAGACCAGATTGCCAATCTGATAGACCCTTTGGTAAATCAGGTAAGCCGTGTAAATATAAACGCCCAATGCCAGAGAGGGCCTGATACCTTCCCATTCACCGGACGAAAAGACTCGGCAGAAGGTACGCTTTCGGTAGAAGATGCACTAAGAGCATTCTCAATCAGAACAGTAGTAGCCACCAAAGAAACGGCTGAAAATAAAAAGATTTTCAACGAAATTGTAGAAGACCACAGTTCCCATTTCTTGTCTACAAAATATATTTTCTAATAAAAATGCCCCGCTGAAACGGGGCATTTTTTTATGCTTCTAGCCTCTGCCTGAAATATTAGTTCTTATCAGGCGTTTTTTAGCAAACAGAAATAAGTTTAAATGGGTTATATCTTGTAAAAAGAATATTTTTATAATTTTGACGAAATTTCTAGTAAAGCAGATTGATACATTCTCTTAAAATAAACCCCAATTAAAAACAAAAACCTATGAAGATTCTCACCAAAGTAGTATTTTGTCTTTTTCTGACGGGCGTTTTTTATTCTTGTAAAAGAGCTGCCACACCTACTAAAGGCGGCATAGTTGGCGAATACGAAGAAGATTTATCTGCCGTGCGCCTGACCTACGATAAAAAACCTGATATTGATAGCAAAGATGGCAAGATAAACCGAGACAATGTTTATAATGCCGTGAAAGACGAGATTCCGATGAATGTCAACAAACAAGTTGACAAGGCATTAGATTCTATGTCGGTGCATAATAAAAATATCCGCTATTCAGCCGGATACAGAATTCAGGTATATGTAGGCAATGAACGCCGAGAAGTAGATGAGGCCAAATCGTATATCTATCAGAACTTCCCTGATATGAATACATATCTTACATTCAGTCAGCCTACTTATCGATTGAAAGCAGGTGATTTCACGAGCCGGATGGATGCTGAAAGATACTACAATACTATTCGTCAACGCTATTCAATGGCGATGATTGTGCCCGAGCGGATTGATATTCGCAAGAGTATGCAGACAAAATAATAAACCAACAGACCATATATAAATCTTATTATGACAGCTTACGTTTTTCCGGGACAAGGCGCTCAATTCAGTGGAATGGGCAAAGACTTGTACGAAAATTTTCCTCAAGCCAAAGCGCTTTTCGATAAAGCCAACGAAATACTCGGTTTTGACATCACTAAAATCATGTTTGAGGGCTCAGACGAAGACCTGAAACAAACCAACGTTACACAACCGGCTGTCTTTCTTCACTCGGTTATCTTAGCCTTGAATCTCCCTGATTTCAAGCCTGATATGGTAGCGGGTCACTCTTTAGGAGAGTTTTCAGCTTTAGTTGCCGCAGGAGCTTTGTCTTTCGAAGATGGCTTAAGATTAGTAGCGCAAAGAGCCGATGCCATGCAACGTGCCTGTGAATTGAACCCATCAACAATGGCTGCTATTCTGAATTTAGACGATAAAGTAGTAGAAGATATTTGTGCCGCTATCACCGAAAAATCAGCAGATAATGTAGTGGTAGCCGCTAACTATAACTGTCCGGGACAATTGGTTATTTCAGGAAGTATTGAAGGAATCAATATTGCTTGCGAAGAACTAAAAGCTGCCGGAGCAAAAAGAGCCTTAGTTTTACAGGTTGGAGGAGCCTTCCATTCACCTTTAATGGAACCAGCTCGCGAAGAATTAGCAAAAGCCATTGAGAACACAACATTCTCAACCCCTACCTGCCCAATCTATCAGAATGTCAATGCATTGCCATCAACAGATATTGGTACAATCAAAGCGAATCTGATTGCTCAATTAACAGCACCTGTACGCTGGACACAATCTGTTAGAAACATGGTAGAAGATGGCGCCACCAAATTCGTAGAATGCGGCCCGGGCAAGGTTTTGCAAGGATTAGTAAAGAAAATTGCACCAGAGGTGGAGACTGCTGGGGCGGCGTTATAAATTGTAGCATAGAACCGACCAAAGTGCTCCAAATTAACAAAGGAATAATTATTATTGTAACATAATGCAGACTTGAGTCCGCATATGTAAGAAAAAATACCTTTGTTATCTTAGCCGGTGAATTTATTCACCGTCACAGGCAGGCGAGGTGGGAAACCATTTATAAATATAAAAGAGACGTAGGCTCCCTGCGTCTCTTTCTTTATAGCTTAACCCTTACAAACTACCCAATCTTCCCATCCAAAACGGCCTGTATCGCCGCTCGCGCCTCATCAGCTACTTCCTTAGTAGTCTTTCCTTTAGGTTCTATACTTTTCAAAGCTGTCCATGATAATCTTGAAAAAGAAGTTAATGGAAACATTCCATTAGTAGGATTAAACCTACGAGAACCTTGAATAGCTACAGGTACTACCAAAGCGTTAGGTGCCCTTTTTAACAAGGCTGAAATACCGCCTTCGGCAAACGCTTTCATTTCATCTGTTCTCGAACGGGTTCCTTCCGGGAAGATAACAGCCGAGAAATTATTCTCATGAATATACTTACTTAATCGTAGAATTTCAGACACTGCCTGCTTGCCATCTTTACGGTCAATAAGGGCGGCACCACTTTTGCGTAGGTTATAGGAGATAGCCGGAATCCCTCTGGCTAATTCTTGTTTAGATACAAAAATGGGTTGGTGTTTTCTGAGGTACCAGATAATGCCCGGAATGTCAAAAGTGCTTTGATGATTGGCTATAAAGATAATAGGTCGGTCGGTCGGATATTCTTCTAATTGTTTGAAATGAACAGTTGAACCCGTTAAATAATAACTCGTATTAAGCGCCAGATTAAAGATGTCAACTGATTTTTTATGGGCTTTCTTGCCAAAAACATTAAAAGCAATCACCTGAACCACATGAAAAATAACTAATAATAGTCCAAAATAGAGTAAATAAACAACACTCAATATGTAATCAAGAATCTTTTTCATGCAATTTTCTTTTTGTGCAAAAATAGGCAGAAAAAGGTTTCTATCACAAATTGACTCAATATTTTACTGTTTTTAGCTAAATAAGATTTAACTTGTGTCGTTTTTATAAATAACAGAGCTTTAAAAGATATTATCATGGAATTATCCAATTCAAGATTAGAGGTAATGAAGTTTGTCGGACAAAAAATTGACTATTTTTTTGACGAATTCCTGAAACCTATCGAGACTAATTGGCAGCCATCAGACTTTCTTCCTGACGCAACAAACGAAAACTTTTTTCAAGAAGTAAAACTGATACAAGAAAATGCCAGAGAATTGCCATACGACTATATAGCGGTATTAATCGGCGACACCATCACTGAAGAAGCCTTGCCAACCTACGAATCATGGTTAGTAGATGTAGTCGGAATTGATCAGGTAGATGAACCAAACGGTTGGGCAAAATGGGTGCGTGGATGGACAGCCGAAGAGAACCGCCATGGAGATTTATTGAATAAATTCTTGTACCTGTCAGGCCGGGTAAATATGCGCGCCATGGAAACCTCAACTCAATATCTGATTGCCGATGGCTTTGATATTGGCACAGGCCGTGACCCTTACCGTAACTTCGTTTATACGTCTTTTCAGGAATTAGCCACCAATATTTCGCACCGCCGTACGGCTACTTTAGCCAAAAAATACAGCAATAATTTATTGTCTAAAATGTGCGGAGTGATTGCTTCTGACGAGATGCGTCATGCCAAAGCCTATAAGACTTTTATCAGCAATATTTTTGAAGTAGATCCATCAGAAATGATGTTAGCCTTTGAAGATATGATGAAAAAGAAAATTGTAATGCCGGCGCACTTTTTGCGTGAATCAGGCGTAAAAATCGGGCAAACATTCTCGCACTTCTCTGATGCAGCGCAACGTCTGGGTGTTTATACCACGATGGACTATATCGAAATCATGGATTCTTTATTAGACGAATGGAAAATAGCCAGCATAAGCAGCCTGAATGATGCAGGCGAAAAAGCCAGAGATTATCTGATGGCTTTACCAGCCCGTTTAAGAAGAGTAGCAGAACGCACAAAAGTACCTACTTTAGAATACGAATTCAGCTGGATAGCCTCGTAAATATCATTGAGTGAATGAGCGATTTAGTGAATGAGTGATTAGTTTTTTATAACTCATTTTTCAATAACTAAATCACTCATTCGCTCAATCACTCATTTATTACAAAATTTATTCCATAACTCTGTGCCCTTGGCTTGTTGCAGGTTCTTTAATTGCAATAAGTCTTCACACATCTTTTTCGTATCTTTTTTCATGGCATAGGCACTGGCTCTGCCATAATAAGCATCAATATTTAAAGGATTTTTATCCAAGCTCCACGTATAGTTTTTGATGGCTTCATTATAATTCTTCAAAGTCAGATTATATTTCCCTTCTGCCAGAAACTCATTTGATTCCTGTATTTTTTCCTGTTCCGTTTCCTGTGTGGATGAAGAATTTTGCCCTGCCTGTTTTTCTGTCCATCCGAAATCAAAGCCCATCATTACCTCCACATTTACTGGTTTTCCTTCCCATATGGCAGGTTTCCATTTCCCCTCTGTTCGCTTAATGGCTGCAATCAGTTTATTATTATAGCGGTCATTGGTTGTTCTTAGAATCTCAATCCCTTTTACCTCTCCGACGGCAGTGATAATGAATCTTGTATAAAAATCACCCGTTCTGAATTCGGGAAAATCGAAGATTTCTGAAATGTATTGGCTGGCATTCATCTCCGCATCCATAAAGAAAGGCTCCAGATAATTAGGCTTATACACGTAGATAGTATCTCCACCTTTGGTGCGATATTTCTCTGGTACAAACCCGATATTATATAAATGCGCTGGCGTAAAAGTAATTTTTAAAGCACTTGCCGAATCAGAAGTGATTTGTTGTAAAACCAGTTTAATATCGCTGGCTTGCTCTACTTTATAGAAAGTATCATTGCCTACGATGAGCGTATCATGCTTTATCCGATAAGATCGGTCTCCGGCTTTTCCATCATATACTACGCGCGAAGTGCCGCTTTTATCAAAAATATAGCGCAGTTGAATATCCTTTACACTCTTATCTAAAATCGGACTTCCATCCCTTAATTGAATATTTTCTTTTATCCAATCTCCAATTACATTCTGCCTGATGTTTTGCGCAAAAGCCACCGACGACAAACAAACCAAAAACAAAGTCTTAAGCATACAGATAAATTTTGTAAACGAAATTAATAAAAACAGCAAAAAATCGGCATAAACAGGCTGATTTTTTTGTTTAAAACCATTCCTTATTGAGCCACCAGTTTATCATAAATAGGTTTTAGCTGTGAATCTCCAAAGCCATATACTCCCTCTTGCTCGCTAAACTGACTAAACACTTTATAGAAGTCCGTTTCTCCTTTTTGAAGAATATCAGTCAACACACGTTCCGGTCGGCTTAGGGCGCCATCTACTGCAAAACGCTCAATATGTGCCTGACAAGCCTCTAGTAAATGCGGAAAACAAATCGATTTTCTTTCTGAAAGTTTTGACAAAGTAAGCAAATCCTGATTCCTATAAGCTTGCCACAATTCTCTCGCTAATTGAAAATCTTCTTCCTCAAAACGAACTTTATTTGAAAAACTTACCCTTAAATCGTCAGCGTCAGCACGTCCAAATTCTTTCCAGATGTCGGCTTCCGCCAAAAAAGTCGGATAAACCATATATACCTCTTTCTGAATCTGTAAACTATCAATCAACGACAACACAAACCAGACATTGGCCTGACAAAACAAATCATATCCAAACCAAAGGTTGAATATTGAGCCATCTGGCGCATGCAATATTTTATTAAACTCGCTAACCGAATAAGATTGATATTCCGCTAAACTAACGCCCAAGCTATCAGCTCTGTTTTGCCAGAATTCAGCCAAAGTATCTCCTGCCAGGCTTCCATCAATTAAAGCCTCTCTTGTACTGACAATTTCGCCTGCAATGTCGGCCTCCCCGAAAGAATTTGCTAAGGCATCGCCGTTTAGAATGTTGTATGTCATAATCTATTGAGTGAATGAGCGATTTAGTGATTACTTTTATTATTTTCTTCTCTTTTTACCTCCCCAAGCAACATACAACCAGCTACTCTTAAACCGCCTTTCAATAAAGTTGCTTTAGAAGCTCTGTTCTGAATATTGCATCGGGCTGCCGGAATTCTGCCTGCCAGATAACATACTTTTTTTAATTCTTGTATCAGGTAGGAACCTAAGCCTTTGTTTCTGTGGCTTTCAGCTACTTCCATATACAAATCTGCAAAAGGTTTGTTATAATGCAATAGAAAATCTCCTGAACCTACAATAGTCCCCTCAGACTCCAATACATAGCCACTCCCATCTTCTACCTTTTTACCAAAGGTTGCTTCATACGCTTCTTTTGAACGAAAAACTACCCCAGGAACTGATAAAGAAGTGACTCTATCTTCTTCAAACAAAATCACATCAGCCCGTATATTGGTAGCAAATTCATAAAGCATCGTAGTAAGCAATAAGGCATTACTCTGCGGCTCGATATATTTCGCATGGGAAATTTCTAATAAAACAGAAAAAACACGGCTAGCCAGATGTTGATGTAAGGGAAGCAGGTAAAATTCAAAAATGGTATCTCTATCTGCAATCTCCTGTCCTTTTATAGAGCCATAGCCAATCACCGCTTCGTCCGCATACAAAAGATAAGAATCTGACCAGCCACGTTCATGGCAGGCATTATATCTGATTTGTCGGTTCATTTCCTGCAGATATAAATCGCGATAGGGCAGAATATCTTTTAAATGGACTTGGGTGGCTTTGAAGTGCATAATAGGTAGTAGCTAAAATTCAATAATTGAATCAAGCCCCTCTTTATTGTGTTTATGGCCTTACTTTTTTGTAGAGTAGAAGTGAATGCAGGAATCTTAGAGTTAAGAAAGCCTAATAGCATATATATAAAACGAGGCTATATTGCTATAACCCCGCCCCTATATCTTTATTTACTAGCACTGGTTTGTTTATCATTTTGTACTTGTAGAACCATTGCTTTGAGTTCGTCTAGTTGTTTTAATATACTAGCGTTTTGTTGCTCCAGTTTTTGATTCTGCTGTTTTAATTCTTTCACCGAATTAACCAATGGCATAATAAAATCCGAGTAAGCCAATGAATAAGTCCCCTCTTCTGTTTTCTTAAGTCCACTAAACGGCACTCCCAGGTCTTTCATTACTTGCTCAATATCCTGAGCAATAAATCCATCATGGCGCACCTTGGTTTTATCACTGATATACGAATATGAAACCGTTTTTAATCGTGAAATGAAATCAAGCCCCAATCGGTCAGTATAAACAATATTCTCTTTCAGACGTCTGTCTGATGGATAAGTATAAGCCACCTGCCCTTCTATTACTGTAACCGAGCTATTACCAATACGCACCTTGTTAGAAGCATCTACATTAGCCCCACTGCCTATGGCGGTGGAATTACTAACAGTGACAGAAGAATTGGCCTGATATCCAATAAATGTATTATAGTTTCCAGCCGTATTATTTGATCCGGCCGAATATCCTGATGCCGTATTACCAGCTCCTGTAGTATTATTATTTAATGCATAATAACCGGTACCTGTATTACTCCCGCCAGAAGTATTTTCATAGAGAGAGTAATACCCTACTGCTGTATTTAAGCTACTTATATTCTTAAAAAGAGCTCTTTCGCCAATGCCAGTATTATAACTGCCAATTTTATTGCTATATAATGCAAAAGTACCATTGGCTGTATTAGATACTCCTGTAGTATTATTATAAAGTGCCGCTGAACCAAGAGAGGTATTGAAGTATCCTTCAGAGGTATTTTCTAAGGCCCTTTCACCAATGGCTGTATTATAAATACCTGTTGTATTAAGCTTAAGAGCGCCAGCCCCATATGCACTGTTATGATGACCTGAAGTATTGTTTAAAAGCGTATTACTTCCAACAGCTGTATTCAAATATCCATCTAAATTGCCCGAAAGTGCCAATTCTCCTATAGCCACATTATAATAACCTATTGTATTAACTAAAAGAGCGTTATTTCCTACAGCAACATTCGAAGCCTCCGAAGCACTATTGGTTTTTCCACGCAAACCTTTAGGCGTAATAGTAATTGCTCCGTCGTTGGCTCCTTCTGTAAAAATTTGTGCATGAGTAATTGTACAGCTGATAAAGAATAGTAAAAAAGTATAATTTTTCATGTGTGTTTGCCTTCCAGTCTCCTTTAAGGAAGGACTTGCGTTTAGAAATGAGATGATTTATGCAGGAGTTCTGATTGCAAAAAACGAAAATAGCTAAATGCAAACCTTTGGACAAAGGGCAACTCAATTATTTACTAAACGGTAAGCAGAGAAAAGAATCCGACCTATTAAAGCTTATTTGAAGAGCAGATAAAAACAAAATCCCCTCAAAACCAAAGTTTCAAGGGGAATCATTAAGGGAGGAATATGGGGCTCGAACCCACGACCTTCGGAACCACAATCCGACGCTCTAACCGACTGAGCTAAGACCTCCGTCCTGTATTAAGACTGCAAATGTAAAGGCTTTTTTATGAAAAATCAAAAAAAATTTGCTCAATTTTGCCCTTACTACTAAATTAGGGATTATGAGCGAGCGAAGAACATCTTTTTTTGATACAAAAATCGAATTCCTGAAGGGTGTAGGTAGTGTAAAAGCCGAACTCCTCAACAAGGAACTGAATATCTTTACTTTTGGTGATTTAATAGAATATTACCCCTTCCGACACGAAGACCGCACAGAATTTCATCGCATCAGCGAACTCAACGAGGCCATGCCCGGCGCCCAGATTAAAGGCCGTTTACGCTCCTGGGAACGCATGGGCGAGGGCTCTAAAGAAAGATTAGTCGCCCAGTTTACGGATGGTACAGGAATTCTGGAACTGACCTGGTTTCAGGGTATTAATTTCCTGGAAAAAACCTTACACCTGCAAGGAGATTATATTGTTTATGGCAAGCCGACCAGTTTTAATGGCAGGTGGCAGATTGGTCACCCCGAAATGGATGTGCTGACACCAGAAAATGCACGAGGGGGCTATTTCCAACCGGTGTATTCTTTAACCGACAAAATCCGCAGACGATATGTAGACAGCAAGCAGATAAGCCGATGGATGAAAACCCTGTTGGAATCGGCAGTACAGCATATCCACGAAACACTACCGAAGTCTTTGATTCAGAAGTTTCGTCTGATCTCCAAGCAGGAGGCTATCTATCATATCCATATCCCATTAAATGCAGAAGCACTCAAGCAAGCTAAAAGACGGCTAAAATTTGAGGAATTATTCTACAACCAGTTTCGCCTCATTAAGCAAAAGCTGATTAGACGAGAGAATTATGCCGGACAGATATTTACCAAAACCCAACTACTTACCGAATTTTATCAGCATCACCTACCCTTTGATTTAACAGGGGCGCAAAAAAGGGTAATCCGTGAGATTTTTGAGGATTTGAAGTCAGGTAAGCAGATGAACCGCTTATTACAAGGAGACGTAGGAAGTGGGAAAACGATTGTAGCTTTTATTACCATGCTATTAGCGATTGATAATAATGCACAGGCTTGTTTAATGGCTCCAACCGAAATTCTATCCGACCAGCACTATACGAATCTCAAACGGTTTGCAGATCTGATAGGGATAAAAATTGCCGAACTGACAGGTTCTGTGGGCAAAAAAGCGAGACGAATCATTGCAGCGGGTTTAGAAGATGGTAGTATCAATATTCTGGTAGGCACACACGCTTTGTTAGAAGATTACGTACAATTCAAGAATCTGGGCTTGTGTATTATCGACGAACAACACCGTTTTGGTGTAGCACAAAGAGCCAAATTATGGGAGAAAAACCAGAATTTCAGACCGCATATTCTGGTAATGACAGCCACGCCAATCCCCCGGACTCTGGCAATGACACTCTACGGAGATTTAGATGTTTCGATGATTGATGAGCTGCCTGTGGGTCGCAAACCTATCCAAACCACTCATAGATATGATTCTGACCGTTTGCGGGTATTCGAATTCCTGAGAAGTGAAATCATCAAAGGCCGACAGGTTTACATTGTATATCCGCTCATTGAAGAATCTGAAACACTTTCTTTTAAGAACCTGATGGATGGCTATGAGAGTATCGCCAGAGCTTTCCCCGAATATATGCTGAGCATCGTACACGGCAAAATGGGTTGGAAAGAGAAAGATTACGAAATGCAGCGCTTTAAAAATAAAGAAACTCAGATATTGGTGGCCACTACGGTTATTGAAGTGGGTGTCGATGTACCCAATGCCTCAGTAATGGTGATTGAAAGTGCCAACCGTTTCGGCTTATCGCAGCTACATCAGTTAAGAGGACGTGTAGGCCGAGGTGCTGAGCAATCGTATTGTATTCTGATGACCGATTATAAAATAGCCAAAGAAACCCGTACCCGCATAGAAACCATGGTGCGCACCAATAATGGGTTTGAGATTTCGGAGGTTGATTTGTCATTGAGAGGGCCGGGTGATATGGCGGGCACCCAACAAAGTGGTATGTTAGATTTAAAAGTAGCCGACCTTGCCAAAGATGGCGAGATATTGAAATATGCCCGCGAAGCAGCGATGGAAATACTGGAACATGACCCCGACATTCAAAGTGTCGAAAATGCACCTATCAGGCATCATATACAAAACCTGCGTAGCAACGAAACCAACTGGAGCAGAATCAGCTAAATCGGATTAATTAACCGTAAAATCATATTTTAATAGCACTGATGAAATAATTATTGGCTTATTTTTGTTTCCTAAATAAGATAAACCTGAATACTAGAAATCTACTAGTTTTTGTTGTTAGACAAAAGAGTGAATTATAGATTTTATCTGCTAATTTTGATAAAAAGTGTTTTCCATGTCCCTTTCCCAGTTATTTAAGATAGTTAAAAAGAATTTTCAGGAACCAGCACCTCCGCCTGTTGCGGCAACTCCTCCGGTGAATACTTATACACCGCAGGTAGCTCAAAAAATGCACGAAATGCTCACCAGGCACGTACCTGCTCATGCGGTAGACTATTGTTTTACTTTGTGGAAAGAACAGCCTTTTTCGTTCAAGATTTCACGCTCACGCAGTACTTGTTTTGGTAATTATATATTTAAAGACGGTCAACATAAAATCACGGTTAATAACGACCTGAGCCAATATGCTTTTGTGATAACCTATGTTCACGAGATTGCCCATCAAAGGGCCTGGTTAGGTAAATCACGCCGGAAAATTCAGCCGCATGGCAAAGAATGGAAAAAAAATTTCCAGTTGCTGATGTCACCAATCCTCAATCCAAACGTTTTTCCTGAAACAGTATTAGTTCCTTTGACACATTATATGAGTAATCCTGCGGCATCGTCAGTGAGTTATGCACCATTGGCCAGAGCTTTGCAGGGTTTTGAATTAGCAGAAAAAAGCGGCATCTTATTGTCAGAAGTCGGCGATAATCAATGGTTTACTTTCCGAAACACAGTATTTCAAAGACTAGAAAAACGACGTACGCGTGTTTTGTGCATGGAGCGTAGCAGCAAACGAAGATATACTATTCTGGCCACCGCAAGGGTCGATTTAGTAGATATGTAATAAATGAATGAATCTTTACTACTTAAATAAGGTCACTTTCAGCATTTTATCCAACTCCCTAAAATATCGGAGATGGCTTTTTATTGGCTTTATTGGCTTGTTATCCCCTCAATTCATTCAGGCACAATCTTCGGTTTTAAGCAAGGGTAGTTGGTACAGAATTGCTACTACCCAAACAGGTGTTCATAAAATCAATGCTGCTTTTCTGAGAAAGGCAGGAATTGATGTCAGCAAAATCAATCCGCAGAATATCCGACTATATGGCAATGGGGGTGCCTTATTACCCCAGGCAAATAATCAACCCCGACCAAACGATTTAATAGAAAACGCTATTGAAGTAGTCGGTGAGACTGACGGCAAGTTTGATGATAACGATTATGTGCTTTTCTATGCCGAAAGCCCGCATACAGTATCTTATGATGCTAACGCACAACGATTAAGGCATCAGAACAACTATTACTCAGATTCAACCTTCTATTTTCTGACAATAGCCGATACAAAAGGATTAAGAGTAAAGAATGGTTCAACATTTCAGTCTACGCAAATCGTCACCACATTTGATGATTTCAGATTTCATGAAATCGACCAGAAAAACCTGATAAGCTCAGGGGCAAAAGAGTTGAGTGGCTCAGGTAGAGAATGGTATGGCGAAGCCTTTGGCATCAATACTGAATTATCTTTCGACCAGACAATTGAGGGTTTAGTGGCTGATTTGCCTATAAGAATTACCTCCTCTGCCGTCGGAACAGCTTATGTATCTACACAGATGGGTTTGAAACTGAATAATACTGCAATAGGAAATCAGGCATTTGACCCTATCAGAGCAGGACAATATGATGCAAAGGGTATTTATGACCTGAAAGGCACAGAAAACACTTCCTCTTTCACGACTAATGCCCCCAACTCAACTGCCCTTAAACTAACTTATACTTTCAACAAAGGGAATCAATCATCAGCGACAGCATATCTCAATTATTTTGAGATTCAGTCGAAGAGAAATTTGCAATTTTATGAGTCCCAAACCTTGATAAGGTCTTTAGAGAGTGTAAACAATGCCAGTACACAATTTAAAATAACGCAGGCAAATGTCCAATCTAAAATATGGGATATTACTAATACACAAGTACCTGATAATATAGCTTATACCTCAAATGGTTCGGAGGCCAGCTTTGGCGTAAATACACAAGGTATTTTAAAAACCTTTGTATTATTCTCGGATAAAAACGTAATAGAACCCCCTACGATTCAGGCAATAGCAAATCAGAATCTGCATGAGGTGGAAGTCCCCGATTTATTGATTATTACCTTGCCCGAATGGAAAGCACAGGCCGATAGACTAGCAGAATTCAGAAGAACAAATGATAAACTGTCGGTAATAGTAGTTACTATTGGCGAGGTCTATAATGAATTTGCTTCCGGCAAGCCTGATTTAAGTGCCATTCGTGATTTTGCCCGTTATTTATGGCTAAAAAATCCGGCTAAATTTAAGTATCTGCTTTTATTTGCCGATGCTACCTATGATTATAAAAACAATAACCAGTTTTCATACGTTAATCCGAACCTATACATTCCTACTTACGAAAGCCGGGAATCTTTGAATCCGATTTTCAGTTTTTCGTCGGATGATTATTTAGGATTTCTTGAAACCAATGAGGGCGAATGGATAGAGAATAACCAAGGGAACCATACCTTAGACATTAGTGTAGGCCGACTTCCGGCAAAATCGGTTGAAGATGCAAAAAACGTAGTCGATAAGCTGATTTATTATGCGAATAATGCCAAAACCATTGGCCGCTGGCGTGGAAAAATAAGTTTTGTGGCGGATGATGGCGACGGAAATATCCATCAGGAAGATGCAGATAGAATTGCGAATTTGATTGGCGTACAGGATCAGAATATCTTCCTCAATAAAATTTATGTAGATAATTTCAAGCAGATTTCCACATCCACAGGCACAATCGCACCTGATGCAAATAAATCATTGAATCAGGCAGTTAATGAGGGAAGTCTGATAATAAATTACAGCGGACATGGTGGTCCGGATGGGTGGACAGAAGAAAAAATCCTGACTACTGAACAGATAGAAACCTGGAGAAATTTAGGCAATATGCCTTTGTTTCTGACAGCTACCTGCTCTTTCGGACGCTTCGACGACCCATCGGTGGTATCTGGTGCTGAGATAGCCATGCTTAGCCCAAGGGGTGGAGCCATTGGCTTATTGACTACTACCCGACCGGTTTATTCTTATACAAATTTTTTGCTAAACAACGCATTTTACTCCGCTTTCGTCTTAGAGAAACAGAAGCTGAGCTGGCGGCTGGGAGATATTTTCAGAGATACGAAGAATAACTCGCTAAGCGGAGTCAATAACCGTAATTTTTCTTTGTTAGGCGACCCTTCTATGAAGTTAGCGTATCCGTCAGATAAAGTAACTATTACAAAAATCAATAACCAGAGCCCTGATAACCAGATACTGAAAGCCCTGGCAAAGGTAAATATTGAAGGAATTATACAAGAGGCAGGTACGGATAAACCAAAAACTGATTTTAATGGTTACGTAATTGTTTCTGTTTTCGATAAACCCTCAACAGTCACTACTTTAGGGCAAAAGACCGATAAATTCACTTACCAGATTTATCAGAATAAAATTTTCGAGGGTAAGGTAGCAGTTAAAAATGGAGCGTTCTCGGTCAATTTCATTGTTCCTAAAGACATTAATTATCAGATAGGACAAGGGAAAATCAATTGTTATGCGGTTTTAGCGGATAGTAGTAGTGATGCCATCGGGAGTTTTGAAAGGATATTTGTAGGTGGTAGTGAGACCATTACAAGTACCGATAATAAAGGCCCTGAAATTGAATTATTTGTAGATAGAAATAATGTACTGGAAGCTCGGATTTCTGACGAAAGCGGCATAAATTTGTCTCAGGCCGGAATCGGTCACGAAATGTTACTCACGCTCAACGACACTTTGCAAATTATTGTTAATCAATACTTTATGAGTGACGAGGATTATACGAAAGGCATACTGAAATACGCCTTTGGTAAGCTTCCGGCAGGGGTCTTTACCGTTAAATTAAAAATCTGGGACATCTATAATAATTCCTCGGAAGCATCGTTAGAGTTCATAGTAGAGAACCAGAAATTCAGGTTATTGCAAGCATATAATTACCCTAATCCTTTTCAGGGAGCAACCAGTTTTCTGATTGAACACAATGCTGAGGGGGAGGATATTGAGTTTGAAATCAAGGTTTTTGACAAATCGGGCAGAACAATTTTTGAGCAGTCAGAGTTATGTTATTCATGCCTTAGCACACTGAATATTGGCATGAATATTGACCCTCAGGATTGGGTTGTTGGTACTTATTTTTACCGAATTACTGCTAAATTATTAAACCATAGAATAAAAACTTACTCCTCCGGAAAATTAGTATTTTGGAAGTAAATGATAAAATCTGTTATATTTGATGCCTTAAATCAACAGAATCCAATACATACATTACATTTATTGTCCCATTTTTGGGTAGAATGAAAAAAACGCTCTCATGAAAAGCAAATTATTGGCCATTTTGGCAAGTTTAGTTTTAATCAATTCTCTTTCGGCACAAGCACAAGTAAATGCCTCTTCCGCAAAGAGAGTCATATCTACTGCTGTTCCGTTTCTTACTTTTTCACCCGATTCAAGAGGAGCAGCTTTAGGTGATGCTGGGGCAGCTTCTACACCCGACGCCAACTCTATGTATTGGAATTCAGCGAAATTACCATTCCTTGACCGTAGCCTTGGCTCAACCGTTTCATACACTCCATGGTTAAGAGATTTAGTAGATGATATGGGGCTTCTTCATGCAGCTCTTTTCAAGAAAGTTGCCAAAGATCAGGTTTTAGGTTTATCAATGACCTATTTTAATCAGGGTAAATTTGAATTTACCAATATGTTTGGCGAAACTACCGGTACTTTCCAGTCAAGAGACTTGAATATTACTGCCGGATATAGTCGCAAATTGAACAGAGATATGGGTATGGGTCTGAATATCAAATATATTCACTCTAATCTGATTGGCTCTCAGGTAATTAACAATGTGGCCAGTAAGCCAGGTAATACAGTAGCCGGTGACCTTTCGTTTTTCTATATGAATGACTCGCCAACTGTGAGAAACCGTGAGAAAGGTGCTGCATTCTCTTGGGGGGCCGTGATCCAGAATCTGGGTGGTAAAATCAACTATGGTAAAGAGCGTTATTTCTTACCTACCAATCTTAAATTAGGTGGTAATTTAAATTATAGAATAGACAGCTACAATCAGTTTAATTTTTTGGCTGATGTAAATAAATTATTAGTTCCTACACCTCCGTTGAGAGATACTAACGGAAACATCATCAAAGGTAAAAATCCGGCAGATGTAGGCTCTATTCAGGCTATATTTTCTTCATTTGCTGATGCTCCTGATGGTTTTAAAGAAGAATTAAGAGAATTCACAGCTTCACTAGGCGTAGAATACTGGTATCAGAATGTATTTGCTGTTCGTGGTGGATATTTCATGCAAAGCAATTTCAAAGGCGGTGATAAATATGTAACCACCGGCTTAGGCTTAAGATTAAAAAATAGTTATGGTATAGATTTCGCATATCTGATTCCGGTTTCACAAGGTAGCGCACTCGCTAATACATGGCGTATCTCCTTGATTTTCGATATGCAATCGAAGAAAGTAAGCGACCCATCAGAAGAAGGAGCTAACCAGTAAGACAAAAGATTTATACGATAATAATAAGTAAAAACCTCACAGTTTTAAAAAACTTGTGAGGTTTTTGTTTTTTAGCTTTGTAACTTTACTGTCTCAACCTTATAACTATAAAAAACTTTGAAACCTTTTTTTGATAAACCTTTTTATCTTACTCTATCTCTATGCCTTTTTGTTTTTCTCTCTCTTACGACCCATGCCCAAAAGAAAAACGACAAAATTGAGTACCGTATACACCCAGCTACCTCTCCTATCAAGGTAGATGGTATTCCTGACGAAAGAGCCTGGGCAGAAGCCCAACTAGCTACTGATTTTTTTCAGGTTTTGCCTATGGACACCAGCAAAGCCTTTGTAAAAACAGAAGTTAAAATGACTTACGACGACAAAAATCTCTATGTTCTTTTTATCAATTATGACTATGCGCCCGGCCCTTACATGGTTGAATCTCTGAAACGGGATTTTGCCTTTGGCAAAAACGACAACGACTTATTATTCATAGATACTTTTGACGACCAGACCAATGGATTTACCTTCGGGGCCAATGCTCATGGAGCTCAATGGGACGGTTTACTGTATAACGGAAGTGCCGCCAATCTGAGCTGGGAAAACAAGTGGACATCAGAAGTAAAATATGATGATGATAAATGGGTATGGGAAGCAGCCATTCCGTTTAAGACTCTCCGTTACAAAAAAGGTATTACCCGCTGGGGTGTAAACTTCAGCCGCCTCGATTTAAAGACTACTGAGAAATCAGCCTGGGCACCTGTTCCCCGCCAATTCCCGACGGCTTCATTGGCTTATGCGGCTTCACTGGTATGGGATCAACCACCCCCACAGGTAGGTGCTAATATTTCTATTATCCCTTATGCTTTAGGAGGAGTAAGGTCGAATCAGGAAATGAACTCACCTACTAAATTGAGAGGAGATATAGGTTTTGATGCAAAAGTAGGGCTTACCTCATCTTTGAACCTCGACTTAACAGTTAATCCGGATTTCTCGCAGGTAGACGTTGATCAGCAACTAACGAATCTCGACCGTTTTGAACTATTGTTTCCTGAAAAGAGACAATTCTTCTTAGAAAACGGAGATTTATTTTCCAACTTTGGTTATACCAATATCCGTCCGTTTTTCTCGCGTCGTATCGGTTTAAATGCGCCTATCAATTTCGGTGCAAGGCTAAGTGGTAAACTCAATAAAGACTGGCGAATTGGCTTTATGGATATGCAGACCGGGAAAAATGAAACGGGTATTCCGGCACAAAATTTCGGGGTAATTGCCTTACAACGCCGTATGTTTGCCCGTTCTAATATAGCCATCATGTTTGTCAATAAAGAAACATTAAATTATGGTGGCTTGTCTGATTCTTTAATCAGACTGAATAATCTTTCTCAATTCAATAGAAACATAGGTATTGAATATAATCTTGCTTCCAAGAAAAATGACTGGACGGGCAAGTTCTTATACCTCAACTCTTTCGGCCCTAGTACCAAATATAATGATGCCGTTTTTGCCGGCAATATTCTTTATACTTCAAAAAAATGGGTTACAGGTGTGCAAGTAGAACAAGTAGGCTATACCTATACAGCAGAAGTCGGTTATGTTCCCCGTATTAATTATGGTAAAATCAATCCACAGGTGGCTTATTTGTTTTTTCCAAAACCGGGTGGTGCAGTGTTAAGTCATGGGCCACAGGTAATGCTGACACATTATTTCACAAAAGATTTTTCAAAGGAAACTGAAAACGAAAAATTTATAGGCTACAAAGTTAATTTCCGTAAGACTAATACACTATTGCTATGGGCAGCACATAATTATGTAAAATTATTGAGTCCTTTCGACCCTACCAATTATGCCAAAGCACTTTTACCAGCAGGTAGTGAACATAAATGGAATTCTTTCGGCTTCGATTATACCTCTAAACCACAAGCCTTATTAACTTATCTGGTTTCGACACGCTACGGTGGTTATTATGCCAATGGCACACGCTTGCGCCTGAATGCCGACATTGGCTATCGCTTCCAGCCTTTTGTGGCCATTACCATGAGTGCCAACTATAATCGTCTGGCTTTTAAGGAAGATCCGATTCTGCCAAAAGAATTAATAAATAAACAATATAATTTATGGCTATTAGGGCCAAAAATCGATGTTACCTTTACAAATAAATTGTTTCTGACTAATTTCGTACAATTCAACAACCAGAACAACAACTTTAATATCAATACCCGTCTGCAATGGCGTTATAGTCCGGCATCAGATTTATTTCTGGTTTATACAGACAACTATTTTTCTGATACCTTTAAAGTTAGAAACCGTAGTCTGGTGTTGAAATTTACCTATTGGTGGAATGTCTAGAACTGGTTTAAATATTGTCTTTCTGACCGAAGAGGATAGATTTTTCAGATAGACAAGCGGACGCCGCGCGGGCGTATTTTGCAGACGTAGCCAGCAGCTACGGCGAAAAAATACAACGCAGGATAGCTGAAAAAGCGGACGCCGCGCGGATACCTTTGAAGGTCGAAATATAATATTTAAACAAGTTCTCATTTAAATTCTTTTTGTTATTCAACCATAATTACACATGAAAATCTTAGTATTGTTATTACTTCCGATCTTAACATTCGCTCAAACTATGCCATTTCAGATTGAGGGTCATCGTGGTGCACGTGGTCTGGTGCCAGAAAATACCATTCCGTCGTTCAAAAAAGCCATTGACTTGGGTGCCCATGTCATTGAGTTAGACGTCGTGATTTCAAAAGACAAAAAAGTAGTGGTTTCTCATGATACCTACTTTAATCCTGATATTACAACTGACCCTAAAGGCGAATTGGTTACCAAAGAAACACAAGGAAATCTTTATGAGCTGGATTATAAAGAGATAAAGAAATATGATGTAGGTATGCGTGGGAATAAGGGTTTTCCTGAACAGGAGAAAATGAAAGTCTATAAACCCTTATTTAAGGATATGATACGTGAGATTGAAAAGTATACTAAACAAAAAGGCTTGCCTCCGGTTAAATATAACGTAGAGATCAAGAGCAGCGAAAAGGAAATTGGCAAAACTCAGCCTGATTATCATGAGTTTTCAGATTTGGTTTATAACATCATCGTAAAAGAACTGCCTCTTGAGCGTGTAAATATGCAAAGTTTCGATTATAATGTACTAAAATACTGGTATGCACAAATGCAGGCAGGTAAGTATAAAAAAATAGAAATGGCTGTTTTGATTGAGCCAAGAGCCAACAATGATGTGCAGGTAAATATTGATAAACTGGGCTTTAAACCCGACATCTGGAGCCCATATTATACACAAGCCACTGCCGAACGTGTAAAGCAATTACATGATTTGGGGATCAGAGTGATTCCATGGACCGTAAATAAAAGAGAGGAAATGGAGAAAGTAAAGGCTACGGGTTGCGATGGCGTGATTACGGATTATCCTGACCGTGCAAAAGGGCTGTAATACAACGGGGCAATCGCTTCAATATCAATGCTTTGACTGCTGTTAGTGAAAACAAGCTTTTTGAAATAGTGTACGAATAAAGAAATTTATATAATTTAGGTAGTTTTTAAGCAGATTTTACTACGCGTGAGCATTTTAAACGACATACTTAGTTTTTTTCTTAAGAGACGTATTGAGCGTATCGAGGAGTTTTTGCAATATCCCATCGAGACGCAACACCGGATGTTCCATGAGCTGATTGAAAATGCCCGTTATACCGAATGGGGATTGAAATATGGCTATGGAAGCATAGAAACTATTAAAGATTTTCAGGAGAGAGTTCCTATTTCTACTTATGAAGAGCTATTTCCTTATATTGAAAGGGTCTTGAAAGGTGAGCAGAATATCCTCTGGTCTTCTGATATTAAGTGGTTCTCAAAATCATCAGGCACTACCAATTCCCGTAGTAAATTTCTTCCGGTGTCTGAAGAATCATTGGAAGATTGCCATTACAGAGGCGGTAAAGATATGATGACCTTATATCTCAACAACCGCCCCGAGGCCAAGCTTTATGAGGGTAAAGGACTGTCAATTGGTGGTACCTTACATAAAAACCCTTATAACCCTAATACTCAGGCAGGAGATATATCGGCAGTTATTACAAAAAACTTACCCGCTTGGGCAGATTTCATCCGTACCCCTCCTGTTGAGGTAGCCCTGATGGAAAGCTGGGAGGATAAAATGGAGCAGATGATTGAAATTTGCTCGCAGGAAAATGTCACGAGTATCTTAGGCGTACCAACCTGGACAGTCGTTTTATTGGAGAATATTCTGGAACGAACAGGGAAGAAAAATATGTTGGAAGTATGGGAGAATTTCGAGGTCTTTGTGCATGGAGCCGTAGCCTTCCAGCCTTATCGTGAATTATTCCGTACGAAATTCTTTCCGTCAGATAAGGTAGCTTATCTTGAAACTTACAATGCATCAGAGGGCTTCTTTGCTATTCAGGATGAAT
The DNA here is from genome assembly GCF_054779675.1 of Emticicia fontis. NCBI lineage: Bacteria > Pseudomonadati > Bacteroidota > Cytophagia > Cytophagales > Leadbetterellaceae > Emticicia > Emticicia fontis. Next base: position 14,540 of record NZ_BAAGXU010000052.1, on the reverse strand, counting down.
TAGGGCGTGTAGGCGAAATGTTATTGATGCTGGATTATGGTGTTTTCTACGAATTCATTCCGATGGAAGAATGGGAAAAAGATCATCCTAAAACCCTGTTGCTCGACGAAGTTGAATTAGATAAGAACTATGCCTTAGTCATTTCGACCAATGCAGGTTTGTGGAGATATAAAATCGGCGATACCGTTAAGTTTACTTCCAAATATCCGTTCAGAATCAAAGTAAGCGGGCGTACCAAGCATTTTATTAATGCTTTTGGTGAAGAAGTAGTGATTGAAAATGCCGATGTAGCTATCACAGAAGCTTGTAAGGCTACCGGAGCCACTATGGTAGATTATACCGCCGGGCCTGTTTATATGAGTGAAGGCAATAAAGGTGGACACGAGTGGGTTATAGAGTTTTCGAATAAACCAGATGATGAAGAGGTATTCACCAAGGTTTTAGATGATACATTACGCAAAGTCAATTCAGATTACGATGCCAAGCGGTTCAAAAACATGGCCTTGCTGGAACCGAAAATACATTTTATGGAGAATGGCACCTTCTATCAGTGGATGTCGAAACGTGGCAAGTTAGGTGGGCAAAACAAAGTACCCCGCCTGAGCAATTCGCGCGAGTATTTAGATGATATTTTAGAGATGGTGAAAAACTGATGCCTGCTTTTTTTGATAGTATTTCCATAAGCCACTCATTTTCAGAAATTGGTGGCTTTTGTTTTTGAATAAGCTAATTTACTGTAATCGATAGTAAGTAGACGAACTGGGGTTCGTCTCACAAATAACAAGTGCAATGAAAATCTTACATACTGCTGACTGGCATTTAGGAAAAAGGCTCGATAATTACCATCGGATGGAAGAACAGAAAGAAGTTCTTGAAGAAATCTGTGAGATTGCTGAGCGTGAGGAAGTAGATGCAGTAATAGTAGCCGGAGATTTATTCGATAATTTCAATCCTTCATCAGAAGCGATGGAATTATTATATACTACCTTACATCGGCTTTCTGCCAATGGTAGTCGCGCCGTTGTAGCCATTGCTGGCAATCATGATTCTCCCGAACGTATCGAAGTTCCTGATGCCCTTGCCCGCGCCTGTGGCATTGTCTTCGCAGGTTTCCCGAATTTTATTGTAAAGCCTATCAAAACCAAAGCAGGTCTAGAGGTGACAAGCGTTGATGTAGGCTTCATAGAAATAAAAATACCGGGCTGTGCTTTCCCGTTACGTATTTTATTGACACCCTATGCCAACGAGCAACGGCTAAAGACCTTCCTGGGTATTGAAGAAACAGACGATGCCTTGCGGGTGCATCTACAAAACCATTGGCAAGGTCTAGCTGACTTATATCTCGACAATAATGGCTTTAATCTGCTGAGTGCTCATCTCTTTTTCATGAAAAAAGGTGGTGAAATGCCCGAAGAACCAGAAGATGAACGCCCAATTCTGCATATCGGTGGGGCATCGGTCATTTATTCAGAAAACATTCCTTCACAGATACATTATACTGCTTTAGGTCATCTGCATCGTTATCAGGTAATAGATAAGGTGCCCTGTCCGGTTATTTATTCAAGCAGCCCATTGGCTTATAGTTTTTCAGAAGCTAATCAGACCAAATATGTGGTGCTGATAGAAGCCGAAGCAGGCCGGCTGGTTGATTATAAACCAATTGCCCTGACCAAAGGAAAAGTATTATTGAAAAAGAAATTTGATAATATTGATGACGCCTTAGTCTGGCTTGCTGAAAACCCCAATGCATTGATTCAGTTAACTATTGTTTCGGATAAATACCTGGAAGCTAGTGAGAAAAAACGTTTGTTAGATGCGCATGATGGCTTGATTCAGATTATTCCTGAAATCAAAAACCTGAATGGTGTAGATAGCGAAGGCATGGCCATAGATCTATCGATGGGGGTTGAAAAACTCTTTGAAGAGTATTTCAAAAACAAAAAAGGGCAGGAAGTGTCTGACGAAATCATGCTATTGCTGAAAGAAGTGCTGGCTGAAGGGAATGAACAATAAGTGCTTAAAATTAATCCAACGATGATTCCTCAACATTTGACTATAAAAGGGCTTTATTCTTACAAAACCCAACAGGTAATTGACTTCAACAACCTGACGAGCGCTTCTCTATTCGGCATCTTCGGCTCGGTAGGAAGTGGCAAGTCTTCTGTGTTAGAAGCCATCATGTTTGCACTTTATGGGGATACCGAACGGCTGAATAAATCAGGCGATGAGCGGTATTATAATATGACTAATCTCAGCTCTGACGAATTATATATTGAATTCATTTGTCTGGCCGGAAAAGAAGATAATAAGTATAGATTCACCGTCAAAGGCAAAAGGAATCGCAGGAATTTCAAAGAAGTAAATATGGAGCGCAGGGCTTATCAGTGGATGGAAGATAACTGGATCCCGATCGCAACAGATGGTGTAGCAGAAAAAGTAATTGGCTTAAGCTATGAGAATTTCCGTCGGACGGTAATTATTCCGCAAGGTAATTTCCAGGAGTTTATTGAACTGAAAGGGAAAGAGCGTTCAGAGATGATGAAAGTGCTTTTTGGGCTTGAAAAGTTTGATTTATTCGAAAAAAACAAACGACTAATCGAGCGGAATACCTCAGAACTAAACATCGTAGATGGACAACTACTAAGTCTGGGAGAAGAAACACCAGAGGACATTGAGCAGAAAGAACATGATTTAAAACTTAAAAGAGAATTCAGCAAAAGTATAGACATAGAGCTGCAACAACAACGGAAAGAAGAAAAACAACAGGAGGAACTACTAAAGCTCTTTGCCAATCTCAGTAATACCACACACAAATTAGAAACACTACAAGAGCAGGAAAAATGGTTTACGCAAAGAGACGAGCGGCTAAAACTTTACGAAAAATGTGTAATCAATTTCAAATCTTTATTTGAGCAAAAAGCGGCTAAAGAGATAGATTATAAAAGAGATAAAGCAGAAGTAGAGAAGAATCAAGCCATATTATCTCAAAACCAACTTCGCTTGCAAAGTATTCTTCATGAGTTAAATACCATCAAATCTGAGTATGATAAGCGCGAGGAATATCAGGCAAAAGCAAAAGAACTCCATGTACTGAAAAGTTTAAAGAATCTGGAGAAAGAAAAAAGTAATCTGCAAGGTAGAATTACCAAGGGGTCGGAGATGCTAAGAGAGAAAGAGGTATTGATTCAAAAGCGGACTGATGAGAAAACTATAATAGAGGAGAATTTTGAAAAACGGAAATCAGAGTTAAGAGAACAAAAAACTGAGTTTAAAATTGATGAAGAGTTACTGCATCTGAGAGTGCAGAAATCTCTGCAACAATTTGCCGATGCGCTAAAGGATAGCGAGCCTTGTCCGCTCTGTGGGTCTGTACATCATCCTGATGTTTTAAGTTCAAATGAAGATTTTGAAACCAAAATCAAGCAGTTAGCTACGCAAAAGGAAAATTTAAGAAAAGAACTGGAATCAGCCGAAGATACCATCAAAAAATTAGGTTTAGAGATTCAGAGAGAAACTGCTGAGAAAACTGATAAGTTCGAAAGAGGTCTGAATTTATTGACCGAACAATTGGCAGGCTTTGAAGGACAACGAACCTCCCTTTTAAACCAGTTAATGCTCTTTAACTGGAATGATTTTGAAGGAAAGACGCTTGAAGAAATAGAAGCCCAACGCTTGCAAACAGAAACACAAAATAAAAAGATTGTTGATACTTTCAATCGTTTAGATGCTGAACATCGTACGATAGATGGAAGTATCAAAGGTATTGAGGGTAGCCAGAAAACACTTCAGGCAAACCTTCAAAATCATGTTACTGCCTTAGAATTGATTCAGAAAAACATAGTTGCACAATTAAAAGCCGATGATTTTGAGTCGGAAGAAGAAGTAACAGCTATTTTAAGGCAAAATCTACCGATTGATAGAGAACGAAAAGAAATACAGGCATTCCAGACTGATTTGCAGGCTACTCAACAAGCTTTGGAACAATTGACTAAAGATGCTGATGGCAAGCAATATGAGCCGGAAAAACATGAGTTAACAAAAGAGGCTATCAAGACCAATGAAGCCAGATTTAATGAATTAAAAAAAGAAGAAGGAAGTCTGGAAAAAGAAATTGAAAGCGGAAAAGAGAATCTGAAAAATAAACAAAGACTATTAACGGAAAAGAAAAGACTGGAAATAAGAAAAGAGAACCTGGATACGCTCTATAAGCTTTTTAAAGCCAATGGTTTCGTAGATTTCGTTTCCAGTATCTATCTTAAAAACCTTTCGCACGCCGCTAATGAGCGTTTCCATCGGATGACTCGCCACCAATTACATCTGGAAGTAAATGCCGATAATGATTTTGAAGTACGCGATTTGCTGAATGGTGGCAAAACCCGGTTGCTTAAAACTTTATCTGGCGGCCAGAAGTTTCAGGCAGCTTTGTCTTTGGCTTTGGCCTTAGCCGATAATATCCATAACCGGGTACAATCCAGACATAATTTCTTCTTTCTGGATGAGGGTTTCGGCTCACTCGACCGGGAATCCTTGCTGATTGTTTTCGAGACTTTAAAATCGCTCCGCAAAGAAAACCGCATTGTAGGGATCATTTCGCACGTAGATGAACTGCAACAGGAAATACAGACTTTCCTAAAAATTGAGAACACAGAAGAGGGTAGCAAAGTATTTCCGAGTTGGTAATCATTTTTAGGCACGATTTTAGCAAAGATGAATATTGTATCAATAACCCATTTTAAAGGCATAAAAACGTGCTTTTATCTTGCTAGAATCAATGAAGAAACAATTACTGTTAGCCTTTTTTGTGCTACTGAGTAGTCATGCAGTTTTTGCTCAGCAAACCTGCCTATGCACTCAGAACTTCGATTTTGCCTATCAGAAATTAAAAGATAATTATGCCGGTTGGTCTGATAAAGTAAGACCTGATAACCAGGCTGCTTTCGACCAGCTATCTACCGAAATCAAAGAAAAATCAAAAAGCATTACCAACGATCGTGAATGTTTTTTTCTACTGAAAAAATGGTTTGACTTCTTTCAGGATGGTCATGTATTTATTACCCCCATCACTCCGTATACTATTGACGACAGCCCCGAAGTAGTGGCAACCCGCGCCAGCAAAGTTCCGGTACTATCTTTCAACGAAATAAGTTTTACGCAATACCTGAAAGAAAATAATGGTAAACTGGACAATGTAGAAGGTATCTGGGAAAGTGACGATAAGGCATATAAAGTGGGAATTTTAAAGGATAAAAAAGACCCAAAGAAATACACAGGTTTTTTATTAGCCGATAGAGATGCTACCTGGAAAACAGGAAAAGTAAAGTTTGAAATGACTCAGGTTTCACCCCTGCGCTTTGTAACTAAATACTATTATGCTGATTTTTCGACAGAAACGAGTTTCACGAGAGAGGTGAAGAATTTCCTGATTATGGAAAACCTCTACAAATTTGCCAGGATATTTCCGATTCCGAAAGAAGAAGTAAGTGAGGAGGATATCAAGCAAAGAATCATGGATTTCAGAATTGAGCAATTAGATAATGAAACTGCCTTGTTTGTACTTCCACCCTTTACGCTGGTAAATGGTCCTGAATACATCAAGGAAATGATTAGCAATAGCAAGCAGATTTTAGATAACTCTCCGAATCTGATTATTGACCTTCGTAATAATCCCGGTGGTGACGATGCAGCCTATGAATCATTATTTCCCTATATCAATACCAGTAGTATTGTCAGAAAAGGTGGCGTTTTCAGAGCAACTTTCGAAAATACGGTTTCGGTAAGACATGAATTAGAGGCCATTCAGAGTTATCCTGCCTATAAAGAGCGTCTTTCGCCTAAATTACAACAGGTATTAACATTGATGCAAGCCAATAGTGGCAGATTTGTGAATGGCCCGGATAAAGAATTTCCGTTGGCAAGCGTAGCGCCTAATCCTAAAAAAGTGGCTTTTCTTATCAATAAGAATACAGCCAGTACGGCAGAACAATTTATATTAGAAGCCAAACAGAGTAAGAAAACCATAGTTTTCGGCGAAAACACGAAAGGTTTAGCCGATTATATAGAAGTAAGAGACTGGGGGATGCCTTGTTATGGTTGGCGGGTAGCTTTTGCCCTGGCAAAAAGTGCACGTTTGCCACAAAATCCTATCGATAACGTAGGTATTGCACCCGATGTTAAAATCAGTGAAAAAGAAGCCGATTGGGTTGAATTTGTCAGGAACTATTTGAAGAAGTGACCCCATCCCTGACCCTTCCCCAACAATGGAGAAGGCAACAAAAGTCCCTCTCCCCCATTGTTGGGGCGGTCCGCCGCGCGGAGAGGGACTTAGGGTGAGGGGTTAATTCGCCAGTCCTTCCCGAATATTTTTCAGAATCTCCGTCCCTCCGTTAGCCAATACATTTTCGGCTACTTTAACACCCAGTTCTTCCGGATTATCTACGGAACTATGTTCTATTACTTTAATCAGTTTTTGCCCATCCAGACTAATCAATCCGGCTGTCATTTTCAGATGTAACCCTCCGTCCTCGTTTTCTTCCAACGTAGCTTTACCAAAAGATGGTATCGAACAACCGCCTTGTAGTTTTTTCAGATAAGCTCTTTCGGCCAACAAACATTTTTCTGTCTGTGCATCATTAATTAAGAGTTTTATCATCAGTTTCTTTTCCTCTTCCAGATTTTTAGCCGCCTCAATCGCTACGCAACCCTGCCCTACGGGTGGTACAAACTCACCCAATGAAAGTTGTTCTACTATCAGATCATCATAATGCATACGGTGTACACCTGCATAAGCCAATAGCAAAGCATCACATTGTTTTTCTTCCAGTTTGCGCAGACGTGTCTGCAAATTACCACGCATATCCACTATCTGAATGTGTGGATAATAATGCTTCAACATAGCCACCCGACGGGTTGAAGAAGTACCCACCACAAAGCTTTCACCGCTTTGCAGAGACAAGTCTTTATTATAACTCACCATGACATCATTCACCTGCTCACGCTCGGTAAAAGCAATGATCTCAAGGTCTGAAGCCAATTCAGACTGCAAATCTTTAGCCGAATGCACCGCTATATCAATCTCACCTGTGCGCAACTGATCTTCCAGTTCTTCTGTAAAAACCCCTTTGCTACCGATTTTAGATAAAGAGCGATCCAGTATTTTATCGCCTTTGGTTTCGATAATCACAATCTCCGTATCTACTCCCTTGGCTTTTAGTTTATCTTCTACGTAATAAGCCTGCCACAAAGCTAGTTTACTCCCACGAGTTCCGATTTTTATTTTCATATCCTATTTATCCTTTCATCATTAATCGTGCAATGATTAACGAGATGTCCAAAAACACTATTTTAGCTCTGGCGTTTCGCTCAATATGGAAATGCGATTCGCTGAACACTTCTGTAATCTGTTCTAAGTTATTGAGGTTGATAGCCGCCGAGAATTTCTGCACAAAAACCAGTTCATCATTCTCTAATCTGATAAGCGATTGCCCTCCGTTTCGATACAAGAAAATCTCTCTGAAAATACTTAAGCCATATTCCAGCATTCCTTTTTGCTGCTCTTTGCTTTTGGCATCAAATTCATCGGCCATCGGCACCAGTTTTTGCAGATTCAAGGCATAGCACATCCGCATCCAGTTGGCAAACCAGGCATGGTCGTCGTCTTCTGATTTATCAACAATTTCTAAAGCCCGATGCATATTGCCTTCCGACAAAAAAGCCACCTGCTTCGCTCTTTCCTGAGAAAAATCCTGATATCTAGACAAAAAACTAATAATTTCCGACTCCGAAAACTTTCTGATAGCTACTCTCTGTGTACGCGAAATGATAGTAGTCAACAAACGTTCCATGCTATTTACCACGAGCAGAAATAAGGTCTGTTCCGGTGGTTCTTCCAGAATTTTCAATAGCGCATTAGCTGTGGTATTATGCAAATATTCTGCCTGCCAGATAATCACAATCTTATAGCCTCCTTCGTATGATTTCAAAGAAAGTTTCTGAATCAATTGTCGGGCTTCTTCGGCCGGAATATTTCCTTGTTTTACCCCAATTTTCTCGAGCCAGTCAGACAAATTACCAAAGGGTGTTTGTTTTACAAAATCACGCCATTGCGGCATAAAATTTTCTGATAACACACTCTTCCCTCCTGCTGTCGGGAATAGATAATTTACATCAGGATGCGCCAGTTTGCTCATTTTTATACAGCTCGGGCATCTGCCACAGGCATCGTCCGGCTGTTTATCTTCGCAATTAACATAGGTTGCATAAGCCAGGGCCAATGCCAGATTAGCAGTCCCTTCACGTCCATGAAACAACTGGGCATGCGCCACATGGTTATTGGCAACTGTACCAATAAGCGATTCTTTAATATCGGGAAGACCTGTGATTTCACGAAAAAGCATGATGCAAAGTTACGACATTCGCGTTTAAATAGAAGATTCTGTATCGTGAATGTATCGAAGAATTTGCAGGTCAGTTTCAGTTAAGTGTTTATCTCTCCGCTTCATGGTTTCGTTGATTACCTGCATGGCTTTATCGAAACGGTAAGGTTCATAAGCGGTATCAGTACCTCCCCATTTAAAAGAAGGAATGTGCTTATCCTGAAAACCTGCGCCGAAAATATTAGAACATACACCCGTTACCGTACCTGTATTAAACATAGTGCTGATACCTGCCTTGGTATAATCACCCATGAAAAGGCCGCAGAATAATTCACCGCTTTTCTCCAGATTATTGGTGACATAACTATAAAGTTTTACATCAGAATAATCGTTTTTCAGGTTCGAATTATTCGTATTTGCGCCCAGATTACACCATTCTCCTATAACCGAATTCCCCAAGAAGCCGTCGTGTGCTTTATTACTGTAAGCCGAAAGAATAGAGTTGCCAACCTCTCCGCCAGCCCTACAAAAAGGCCCAATTGTGGTATTTGCGCGCATTTTACTTCCCCACGCCACAATGCTACCCTCATCGGCAGAGAAAGGGCCAATGATAATAGCTCCCTCCTGAATAGTGGCATTTTTGCCGATATATACAGGGCCATTTTCAGCATTGATAATAGCAGCCCTGATACTGGCACCTGCTTCTACAAAAACATTCCCGGGTGCATAAATACGTGTAAAAGGGTCAGTAACCGCTTGTGATTCTCTGCCTTTAGTAATTAATGGAAAATCAGCTTTTATCTGATCGCCATTTTTTAAGTAAATATCCGGTAAGCGTTGGATAATGGTAGGCGGAGTACCCGTTAATTCTTTAGAACTGAATTGACTATAATCTATAGGGAAGCTTAATGCCTGAGCCGTTTTAATGGCTAGAACAATTGTTCCACTTATTAATTTTTCTTCGTCTTTTAATTGTTGAATTTCTGCTAAAATGTGGGCATCAGGGCAGACACTTCCGTTAATATATAGATTAGTTTCTGTGCTGATTTGTTCGAATTTTTCTTGTAAGTAGGTTTCTGTCAGATAAGAGATAGTAGTACCTAAGGTTTTTTCCCATTTCTGGCCTATGGTTAGTATTCCACATCTGATTCCGGCTACGGGTTTGGTAAAAGTAAAAGGCTTTAATTGATTTCTTAGCTGAGCGTCATCAAAAGCAATGTAGTTCATCTTATTTTCTTTAGTTTTTCCTGCGGTAAAGATAAATAAAGTTTTCCCTTCGTCTAAATTTTGTTTGTCATGAGACATGAAATATAATACCTTTGAAATCAGTTGACTACCCTTCATTTTAGCTGATACATATATGAAAAAGATAGTAGTTTTTGGCTCGACCGGCCTACTAGGCAAACCTGTGACCAAAGCATTAATCGAGGCGGGTTTTGACGTGACAGTCATGGTAAGAAACGCAGCCCTTGCTCAAAAACTCTTCCCTAAAGCTACTATTATCAAAGGAGATTTACAGAATGCAACCGATATAGAAAAAGCCATTCAAGGCCAGTGGGGTATTTTTCTAAGCCTCTCAATTATTCAAACCGAGAAAGAAAATGAATTTCATACCGAGCAGGAAGGATTAGATACTATTATAAAAATTGCTAAGCAAGAAGGTATTGAACGAATAGCTTATCTTTCTTCTTTAGTGCATTTGTATCAGGGCATGAATGGTTTTGATTGGTGGATATTCAGAATCAAGCAGGAAGCCGTCAGGAAAATTAAGGAATCGGGCATACCTTATACTATCTTTTACCCATCTACTTTTATGGAAAGTATTGCTTACCAATCAAGACAGGGGATCATGATTGCCATCGGTGGAAAATCAGAATATCCGTTATACTATATAGCCGCTGAAGATTATGCCCTTCAGGTAGCCAATTCTTTTAAGATTCTACACAATGAAAATAAAGAGTATGTAGTACAAGGCCCGGAAGCCTTTACACAAGACAAAGCCGCTAAATTTTTTACCAGACACTATACAAAAGAGAAATTATTTGTGATGTGGGCTCCGATGTTCATGATGAAAATAATGGGGCTCTTTAGCCAGAAGTTTGATTATGGCTATCACATTGTAACTGCGCTGAATAAATATCCTGAAAAATTTGAGGCTAAACAAACCTGGGAGGAATTGGGAAAACCTACTATTACATTGAAAGAGTTTGCAGAAAAGATTAGAAAAAGTTGAAAGGAATACTGAGAAGGAAAAAATGAGTCGTATATGATAGTATATAAATAGAAAATCCCCTAATGATAAGGGGATTTCTACTTTAATTACAATTTATTTTACTTAACTAAAAAAAACTCATTTTTTTGCGATTCTATATAATCTCCCCTGGTCTGTGATGGCGTATAGCGCACCATCTTTACCCTGTGTTACATCACGGAAACGTTGGAACTCTTCCGAAAGTAAACGCTCTTCACCTACTACTTTATCATTTTCAATTACCAGACGCGCAATGTGCATTCCGCTCAAACAGCCAACGAAAAGGTTATTTTTCCACTCAGGAATCATATTCCCACTATAAAAAGTCATGCCGCTTGGTGATACAGACGGATCCCAGTAATAAACTGGTTGCTCCATTCCTTCTTTTTGTTGAATCACATCGCCGATAGCTTTGCCACTATACTCAATGCCATAAGTAATGGTTGGCCAGCCATAATTTTTACCTGCACGCACATGGTTTATTTCATCACCACCTCTAGGGCCGAATTCATTTGAATAAAGCTCACCAGTAGTCGGGTGAAATGCTAAACCCTGCACGTTTCTGTGGCCATAAGAATATAACTCAGGTTTTGCATTAGCGTTACCTTCAAACGGATTGCCAGCAACAGGTTTGCCATCAGTTGTAATATGAATCACTTTTCCTAGGCTCGAATTAAGTGCCTGTGCCTGCGGACGAGTAACCATATCTGAACGCTCGCCTGTGCTAATGAACAAATTACCACTCTTATCAAATACTATACGTCCGCCATAGTGTAATGTACCCTTGTGAGCGGGTGTTGCACGATAAATAATTGTAGCACCTTCAATTTTTGACTCATCAGCCGAAAGTTTTCCTTTACCTACCGAAGTATGTGTTCCACCTTCTACGTTCTCAGAGAAAGTCCAGTAAACCATACGATTTTTCTCAAAAGCCGGGTCAATTGTAATACCCAATAAACCACCTTGTCCTTCTGAGTTTACAGCAGGTAAGCCTGTGATAGCCTTGCTTAATTCTCCGGTTGCTTTAACAATACGTAGATTTCCTGCTTTTTCAGTAATAATCAATCTGCCATCAGGCAAGCTTTTTACACCCCACGGAGAAGTTAATTTATCAGTAAGTACCTTGAATCCATAAGGAGTTTTGGTTTTTATACCGTTGGCTCTGGTTTGCCCCGCAAAAGCCGGTTTGTATGTAGCATTGGGTGCTTTTGTTTCAACAGGAGCTGACTCTTGTGCATATGAAACAGAAGTGATTGAAGCCAATACTAATGAAACTAAGACTGTTTTTTTCATATAAATATTTAAAATTAAAAATGCTTATTTTTAGGAACAAGGAGAATGGAAAATGGTGAAAGGAAATCGAAAAATCTTTTCCTTTTCCGTTTTCCTTGTTCCTTTCTCCAAACCCTAAGTTCCCATTTTATTCAGAAACACCTGCTTATACATTCGGCCAACAGGTATTTCCTGTTGTTGTATTTTCAGAGAATCATTATTATAGGTACTGATTTTATCCAGCGCTACAATAAACGATTTATGTACTCTGATAAACTTCGACTCAGGCAATTTGGCTTCCATATACCCTAATCGCTCATAGACCACATATAAACCCTCGTTGGTAAAAACCTTGATATAATCCTTGAGCCCTTCTATATATAAAATATCATTCAGAAATACCTTTACCTGGTCTTTATCTACTTTTAAGAACAGATAAGCATTATTGAACGCATTCGACTCAGGGTTAATCGCCTTCGTTATTTCCTGAAAATGCAGGAACTTGGAAATAGCTTTTAAAAAACGATCCTGACTAATGGGTTTCACCAGATAATCGAATATCTCCAGATCAAATGCCTCGACTGCATATTCCCGAAAGGCAGTTGTCAGAATCACCTTAGGCTTTTTGTGTAAAGCCTTCAATAATTCAAAGCCTGACATTCTGGGCATTTGTATATCTAAAAACAATAAATCAGCTTCGTTGCTTTGCAGATAAATAAATCCATCAATGGCATTATCAAACAAGCCAACTACCTCGAAATCGGGCAGAACTTCCAGATAAGCCTTAATCAATTCTCGTGCAGGCGGTTCATCGTCAATAATCAAACAACGATATGCCATTATTCAAATATCAGTTTTAATACGACCAAAAAACTATTAACTTCACTATATGTCTTGAAATCGTGTTTATCAGGGTACAATAACCCTAATCGGCGCTCAACGTTATTTAGTCCTAAACCTCCGTTATGCAGCTTCTGACTTTGTGCCTCGGGCTCTATACTATTCTCTACTTTTACTATCAATTCATTGCCATTTACAGAAATATCTATTCTCAACCACGAGGCTTTAATCGAATTATTTACCCCATGTTTAAAGCAATTCTCAATAATGGGCAAAAGTAATAAAGGAGGAATCAGAATGTGTTTTATGTTATCGTAAATATTGAACGATACGTCTACTTTTTCACCGATTCTTATCTTTTGTAAGTCAACATAGTTCCGGATATACTCTAATTCGTTCTCTAAAGCCACTTTTTCCTTCTTAGAATCATAGAGCGTATACTCAATCAGATTCGATAATTTAATTATCTGCTCTGCTGTCTCAGGGCTTTTCTTAAAAGCTTCGGCGTAGATACTATTCAGTGTATTGAAGATAAAGTGAGGCTGCACCTGCGACTTCAACAACTCTAATTCTGCTGCGGTTTTCTCTTGTTTCAGGTCGTTTATGTCTTTCTGTTGCTTATACCAGCCTCGCATAAAATAGAACATACTATACAGAAATACGATAAAATATAAATTAATAAACTCATATAGCAATTTAGGCAGGTATACAAATGGCCCCGGATAAGGATGAGCCTCTACATGCGGATAAATATAGAAATAGTTAATAGCCCGTTTAACAAAAACAAAAACGATTGTGGCAGAAATCAAACCTATCCAAAAAATAGTCTTTTGGTCAGTCAAGAAATATTTCCTGAATAAAATATGAATCGAAATATAAGAAACCAGAAAGGCCGTTGGCATATACAGACAGGCTTTCACAAAAGAGGCATGGTAGTTTTCGGTCATGGCGCCTCCACCCAGCCACTCATAATAGAAATAGAGTGACCAGAATATCAGATTAAAGCGGATAGAGGTCTTTTTGTCAATCATTATACCCTGCGGCAGCGTTTCAGGGTGTAAATATATCGGCTAATTTTTGTTTATGACTGGTATTAGGTTTGAATTTAGACAAAGACGTTTTTCTTGCGACCAACGCCGTTGGTGGTGTGGTTAAAGTGAATAATTGAAATAACTATAAAATGAATGTTGACTTAAAATACCCTCCAAAACTGATATTCATTTCCCCCTGCAAGCCTAACTGCCTCAATTTTAAATGGCTCTTCAATTATTAACATCTCTTCAAAACTTTTACGGGGAGTCTCGGCTAATAGCTTATTAAATTTTAATCTTTCTACAAGGGCATCTAAAAACTTGTAAGAATCTTCAGCTATAAGATAAATATTCTCAAAATCAGGAATATCACCATCACCATACAAAAATTCATCAATCTGTTCATAGCCTATCAGATAAATTTTATTAGACAAGAGATTAATTCCAATATAATCAGCTTCGGCTTGCGCTACTATCTGAAATCCTTCAACTATAAAAGTTTCTATAAAATAAATATGCCCTGTACTAAACTTATTGATTACACAGTTTTTTATTATCCAGATAATTGGATTTGACTCATCAATTATCATATCCTTTAGGGTCAAAAAATTAGTCAGACTTTCTTTAATTAATACCTCCATTGTTCCCACTATGCGCATATTTTCTTCATTCGGAACCAATTCTTGTGTTTTATAGACAAATGTTTTTGCGTCCATTTTTGGTTGTAGATTCAAATGTATGATGAGTTGAATAAATAAAACAAGGGAGCGAACT
>NZ_BAAGXU010000051.1:262807-279013 GCF_054779675.1 Emticicia fontis | reverse complement strand
AAAATTAACTATGAACTATAGAAATTATAAAGCATCATACATTTAGAAACATAACCAAATCCCGTAGGGATGATATATCGGTAGAAAGATAAATAGAATAAATTTATAGTCCCGTTAGGGACGGTATATTCAAACAATATATCGTCCCTAACGGGACTCAATTTTTAAATCTTTCTTATTTCTACCGATATATCATCCCTACGGGATTTATTTTATTGAAATAATCTTTTATCAAAACTCCGGCTCAACCTTTAATACCGTCAATTTCCCTTTTTCCCAGGCTTTGAGGTCTTTTTTATAGTTAGATTTGTTTCTTTTGGTTAAACCTTCATCATCCAATGATTTCAAATCAGGTTTTCCGGCATTGACCCATGCGGTATACCAGAAATTGGCAGTGGCCGAAATGGCACCTTTCAGCTGTTTTTCAATCATACCATCTAGGGCTTTATGGTATAGTTCTGAATATTCTTTGGTGTAGACAGATTGATTGAATTTGTTCTTAATCAATTTACCGCTGGCATCTTTCTGGAAAATTTTATCAGCCGGAAACGTCTTTCTTAACTCTTTTTCTTTCGCCAATAGTGTGTCTGCCAATTCGTGCGAGTGTCTGATAATACGCCAGGTTTCTTTGGTTACGTCATCAATATAGCGGGCATTTTCTGTATGAAGGTTATAGGTTTCTCCATAAATTTCAGGCAATTGTGCTTCCCAGAATGCGTGGATACCTGCTTGGTTAGTCAATTGTCCGTTATGATTGCTTGAAGTATGCAATGGCATGTGAGCATCACCCAGATAATGACCTAAATCGGCAGCTAAAAACAAAGCCTCGGTTTTTCTCATGCCTTGCATCGATTTAGTCAGTTTCTCCATCACATCCTGAATATACCAGGGCAAAATACCGCTTGATTGCAATAGCTTAGTATCATATTTGGCATAAGCCAGTTTGCTGGTTTGTGGCATACTGTCAATGCTTCCAAAATCTTCAATATCTACATAGTGGCGGGGATTTTCGGCCCGGTCACTTAAGGTATATTTTCTTAAATCGGGTACATTTGATTCTTCTACCACAAAGTCCATGTGATTGTAGAAGAAAACGCGAAGCTCGTCCGGCAATGCAAAAATCGCGGATTTATTGATGTGCTGATGCCCCCACATACCCCATGAAGAGAGCATAAATAGTAGACCAACACTCGTAGCTAGAAGGGCTGTATAAGTAAAAATTCTTTTTTTCATGAGATTGTTTTATTGTTCTTCTTCCATCAAAGTTTCGTAAACCAATAGGAGAATACCGTCTTTCAGACCTAAATCAGGTACGATAATTTCGTTGGCCCCAGCCCATTTCATCACTGATATATAAATATCAGAAGCCGGAACAATCACATCGGCGCGGTCGGCATTGAGTTGGAGTTTATTGATACGTTCTTCAATGCTGAACTTGCTGATATAATTGCGTTTTTTCTCCAGTTCCTCAATGGTCGCTTTTCCCTGAGTTTTATGCTCAATCAGATTGAATAATTTGGAGATATTTCCGCCTGTACCCACGGCCACAACATTCTCATGTGTCGGAACACTTTCTTCTACCCAAGCCTGCATTTTTCGCCATACATCGGGTGCTTCTTTGTGTTCAAGCAGACGCACAGAGCCGATTTTGAAAGATTTGGCTGCTATTTTGGTGCGGCCTTTATAAATATTCAGTTCGGTGCTACCTCCGCCTACATCAATATGCAGATAGGTTTTATCTTCCGCCAGCACTACTTTGATCACATCATTAATGAGTTCGGCCTCTTTTTCACCATCAATCAGATGGACTTCCATACCTAATTCATTTTTGATTCTTTCAACGATATTCACGCCGTTTTCAGCCTCCCGCATGGCAGAGGTGGCACATATCATGTAGGCGTCTACTTCATGAAGTTCCATTAATAAGCGGTAAGCCATCAGTAGTTTTTTAATCCGGGCTTCGCTTTCGTAAGATATTTTTCCGGTGTTGAATACGTCCATCCCCAAACGCAGGGCGAAACGCACGTATTCTACTTTCTTAAAATTGATTTTGTTTTTATCATGCAATACCGAGGAAATCTGCATTCGGGCTGCATTTGAACCAATATCGATAGCGGCAATTTTCATTAAATCTGTTTTCAGTATTTAGAGCCTGTTTAACTATTGTATTTCGACCTGCAAAGGTATATTTTTTAGCAATACTGCGTTACATTTTTTCATCGTAGCTGCTGGCTACGCTTGCAAAATGCGCCTTGTCTTACTAAAAAATCTATCCTTTTCGGTCAGAAAGACAATAATTAAACAGGCTCTTAGTGGATTTGCAAAAGTAAGGTTTTTATGAAAAGTTTGTCGGTTAATTCGACAAAACGTCCCAAACTTCGTCTTTATAACCTCTTCCTATCGGAATTTGTTTGCCATTTATGTCCACTTCCGTAGCTGAATAAGCTTCAATTTTATCTTTTGCCACAATAAAAGAGCGATGTACGCGCAGAAAATTCTCGTTTTCTAATAGTTCTTCTACTTCGCTCAAAGGTAGCTTCGTGAGAATAGCCTGGGTTTTAGTGGTGATTTTTACATATTCTCTCTGGCTTTCGATATACAGAATTTCATCAAAGAATACCTTGACCATTTTCTTATTCACGTTGAAGAACTGATACTTTCTGTCTTCTGTGGCAATAGGAGTGGCAACAAAAGTAGGGGTAGTTAGCTTATTAACGGCTTTCAGAAAGCGACTAAATTCTATAGGTTTAAGCAGATAATCTAATACATTGTGTTCGTAGCCTTGCAAAGCATATTCATGATAGGCGGTAGTAAGAATGATGCGTGGTGGATGGTGCAGGGTTTTAATGAAGTCCAGTCCTTTGAGTTTTGGCAGATTAATATCCAGGAAAATCAAATCAATCGTATGATTCCGAAGTATTTCAGTAGCCAGAACCGCATTGGCACATACGGCCTTTAACTGCAAAAAAGGTACTTGCATTACGTAATCCTGTAAGATTTCGGCCGCAAGGGGTTCATCTTCCACAATAATACAGTTAAATTTTTGCATGGCTATTCAGGTTTAATTTCAGGACAATTTTAAAAGTAGAGGCGCGGTTTTCAATGGTTAACTGATGTTCGGGATACATTAATTCCAACTGTCGACGTACATTGCTTAAGCCTATTTTTTCAATAATTTCTGAGGAATTATCATCTGATTTTGAATTTTCTACACTAAAAAACAACTGGCTCTTTTCTGATTGCACTTTAATATTGATATAAGATTCGTTGATGGTTTCGCCCGCTCCATGTTTAAAGGCATTTTCTACAAATGGTAGCAATATTAAAGGTGCGATTGGTTCATGCTGGCTATCAATATCCTTAATGAAATCAATTTTCAGGCGTTGGTTATAGCGTATTTTTTCGAGTTCAATATAATCTTCCATCACGCGCAATTCTTCTTCAATTGGTATATAGGGCTTATTGGTTTCGTAGAGCATGAAGCGCAATAGTTTTGAGAGTTTCATGACTACTTCTGCTGTATCGTCAGATTTCTTGCGGGCTAATCCATAAATATTGTTGAGCGTATTGAATAAGAAATGCGGATTAGTCTGGGCTTTCAGGAAGCGAAGTTCGGTTTCCAATCGCTTTTTGGTCATTTCCTGTTCAATTTCTTTGGCTCTAAGGTTTTGTCGGATCAATTTTATGGCCAAAGCCACACCACACATAAAGCATAATAAGAAGAATGCATAGAAAACACTGGCTAGCGTATAATAGCTGGCATCAGTCATAGAAGTATGCTTTAAAATGTACTTCTGTGCAATATTGGTGATAAACAAGAAAACAGGAATAGCCACCGCAAACACCAGAATAGTGCTGCCAAGCGATTTCAGGATGCTCCATTTTTTAGATAGAAACTGCTCAGTAATATGAAATATCGTATATACCAAAGGAATTTTAACAATCAGATAGGTAGACTGGACACCTATAGCGAGAAAGAATAAAGAGAAAATATTAGCTTTAGGCTGGTTATAAGCCAATGATTCAAAATTAAGATAGGCCTTAAACAAAACATAGGCTATCCAGAAAGCAATATGATGAATGATTCGTTTTTGCATCAAAGGGTAATTGTCGACTTTGAAAGTATAAAATTATAAGAAAATATGCTGATAAAAAGACTTCTGTCTACCAATAGCCTTTTCCTCCCCACAAGTAGCAGGTTTTATAGAGAAATCTGCCGGAATATCATAAAAGTTGCTTTTTGTTGGTTGATACTGGTTGTCTGTACTTATGGCTAGAAGTATATCACATAAAGCCTATACTTTTATTCTCATAAAATAAATGGCTATGTTTCTGAACCGACAATCTCTCTTAATACTTGCGCTGTTCTTCTCGGCTTTAACTTTGATAGCCCAAAAACCTTTTACCTTGACAAACCCACCTGCCCAGGCAGAAGTATTCGGTATAAGTACAGGATTCAGTGAGAGAGATTTTGCTATTTCGCCAGACGGCAATGAGATTTTTTATACGCTACAATCTCCACAAGGTGTTTTTCAGACTATTATTTATTGTAAAAAAGGAGCCAATGGCACTTGGTCTAAACCTGAAATTGCCCCCTTTGCCGGCAAATACTCTGATTTAGAACCTGCTTTCTCTGCTGATGGCAAGAAAATCTATTTTGCTTCTAACCGACCAACGCAAGGCAATGAGCCAAAGGATTTTGATATATGGGTTGTAAGCAGAGAAAATGGGCAATGGGGTAAAGCGCAAAACCTGGGGGCACCTATCAATACTTCTGAAGATGAATTTTATCCATCTATTGCCAGAAACGGCAATCTCTATTATACAGCGGCTTATAAAACTGCCATAGGGAAAGAGGATATTTTTGTTTCAAAATTTGAACAAGGGAAATACACGCAACCCATGCCATTAGATACAGCCATTAATTCTAAAACATACGAGTTCAATGCCTTTGTTTCGCCCGATGAAGATTATATAATTTTTACGTCTTACGGCCGGAAAGATGATAAGGGCAGGGGAGACCTTTATATGAGTATCAAAGATGCCAACGGCAAATGGCTACCTGCACAGAATTTAGGCATGCTTAATTCTAACCGATTGGATTATTGTCCGTATGTGAGCCCGGATAAAAAGATGCTGTTTTTTACCAGTGAAAGAATCAATATTCCGAATGCATATCCCGGTAATCCGGTTAAGATTGATGATTTATACAAAGCCTTTACCTCACCCCAGAATGGCACGGGTGATATTTATTGGGTGAGTTTTGATGCGGTAATTAAGGGTTTTAAGAAGTAACAATAACCTCTTTTCTTATACAAACAATGATGAAGCTATTATTCACTAAACTAATTTATGCACTTATCGCATTATGCTTTTGTTTATCTTCTTTTGCACAGGATACCGTGTGGGTAGACGCTACTAAAGTAAACACCAAATACCTGAAAGAAGGAAATAACCGCTATCTGGTCTATTTTAAAATGGGCAAAGATGCCGCAAGGTCAAGACCACAATTCTGGACTAGAAATATTTCGTTTGAAAATTACAATGGCAAAGAAGCTATTGTGGTAAAACAGGAATGGGAGGACAGAGACAGCGTGATACATACCGTAAAATCGGTTTGTGATAAAAAGACATTCGCGCCACTTTATCACCAAAGCTGGTGGAAGGCACGGGGGACAGGTGAGTTTGACTTTATGAATAAAACTGCCAAAGTCAATGATATATCTATAACTGAAGCTGATACCATAAAAAACAAAAAATTTGTCTGGGAGGCATTTCAAAAAGCTTTAAATCAGTATGCCTTAAACTGGCATCTTGATCTGGAAGTATTTCCGCTGATGCCTTATAAAGCCAACACTACTTATATGATTCCATTCTATGAGCCGGGTTATATGGCACCAAAATTTGAATCTTATACCGTTACAGGTTCAGGACAATTAGAAGGATATGACACCCAGAAAGTAGATTGCTGGTTGCTTACCCATGAGTCAAAGGGATATAGAGAGGTATTCTGGATAAGTAAGAAAACGCATGAGGTACTCAAACTGGAAAATGAAATTGGCAAAGACCGGTGGCGATATAAGGTGAAATTGGGTTTTAGTGTGTAGTATCAATAGTGCATTTTTTAAGACATTTTAAGAGTTGCGAAAGCAAACCAAAATGCCCCAAAACACGTTTATATTAATAGAGAATGATTCAATTTAACTATTAATACAAATGAATAAAGGACTTGCAATTATTATAATGGTTGGCGCATTTGTCGGCGTTTTTTCTTGTAGCTATACTTCCGATGCTAATAATGCCACAACAGAGAAGTATAAAGTTCCGACAATAGATAATACGAAGTATGGCAAATTAGAGACTGCCTATTTTGCCTCTGGCTGTTTTTGGGCGGTAGAAGGGATTTTTGATAGTCTGAAAGGGGTAAAAGAGGCAGAGTCGGGGTATAGTGGCGGGAATACCAAGAACCCGACTTATCGGGACGTGGTTACAGAAACAACTGGCCATGCTGAAACTGTAGCGGTACATTATGACCCTGCCATTATCAGTTATGCCACTTTACTAGAGGTATATTTTGCCTCACAAGACCCAACGCAGGTAAACGGACAAGGCCCTGACCACGGAGATTCGTATCGTTCGGTTATTTTTTATACCAATGCCGAAGAGCAGAAATTAGCTACTGATTATAAAAACAAATTGGCAGCGTCTGGCAAATACAAAAAGCCTATTGTTGTGCAGATTGTGCTATTCAAGGCATTTTATAAAGCAGAAGCGTATCATCAGAATTACGACCAGCACCATGCTGATGAGCCTTATGTAGCTTCGGTTTCAATTCCGAGAATTGAGCGGGCGCAGGCGATGTTTCCTAAGTTGTTGAAGTAATTTATATTCATGATATAAAAACGAAAGGCTTGAGAATCCCCAAGCCTTTCTTCGTTTTATATAGTTTTGTTTTCTTACCAGAAATACCAGTATAAGAAAGTAATAATCAATACAACTACGGTTGCTCCTACGGCAAATACGCCTTTTACTTTAAACATACTTGTATCAATTTCAAGACCTTTACGTTCGTCAGGTAGAACAAAACCTAAAACAAACATAACCGCTACGCAAATAAGGAATACAATCCCCATACGGTCAAGGAATGGTACGGTTGTCCAGTCTGCAAATAGAGATAATGGCATCCAGTTATTGTGCATCGAAAGCGCAATTAAGAAACCACCCACGATAGCAAACAAGGCGCCTGCCGAGTTGGTACGTTTCCAGAAGAAGCCCATGATGAACGAAGCAAAAATACCCGGTGATAAGAGCCCGGTCATTTCCTGAATAAACTGGAAACCACCTTTTTTATCGATTCCCATATAAGGAGAAATGACAATAGCCAGAATCATCGATACCACAATAGTTACACGGCCTATCCAAACCAGGTGTTTTTCAGTCGCATTTTTACCGATATAATTTTTGAAAATATCAAGCGTGAAAATCGTAGAAATACTATTGGCTTTACCTGCCAACGATGCTACAACTGCCGCTGTTAAAGCCGCAAATGACAAGCCTTTCAAACCAATAGGTAATAGATTTAATAAGACAGGATAAGCATTGTCCTGATTAAGCGTGCCATCAGCCCCTAACATTTCTTGTTGAAACAACCCCTTCTGATACAAAGTATAAGCCGCAATACCCGGAAGTGTTACGATAACAGGCATTAATAATTTCAGGAATGCAGCAAATAAAATCCCTTTGCGGGCTGTATCAAGGTCTGCTCCCAGCGCACGTTGCGTAATGTATTGATTACATCCCCAGTAGTTCAGATTCACAATCCACATACCGCCAATCAATACCGTTAAGCCTGGCAATGCCATATAATGCGTATCTCCTTTTTTGAAAATCATATGGAAGTGATCTTCCGATTTTTCGGTCATTAATTTCAAACCATTGGTAATGCTTTCTATGCCATCATACTGGCTTGAAACCAACATAACCGCCAGATAAGTAGTAGCCAGCCCACCTACAATCAGGAAGAATACCTGAATTACATCGGTAAAACCAATTACTTTCATCCCCCCAACAGTAATAATAACCGCAAATATTGCCAGCCCAATCATACAGACTGTAAAATCAATCCCTGAGATACCAGATACTGCTAAAGCTCCTAAATACAGGATTGAAGTAAGATTTACTAAAATATACAGAGCCAGCCAGAAAATAGCCATAATCAAGCTCACGGTAGAGTTGTAGCGTTGATTAAGGAATTGAGGCATCGTAAAAATCTTGTTTTTCAGGTAAATAGGCATAAAAACAATACCTACCACAATCAATGTCGCTGCTGCCATCCACTCATAAGTGGAGATAGCCAAACCCATAGAAAAACCATTGCCTGACATACCAATCATCTGCTCGGCAGAGATATTTGAGGCAATCAACGAAGCTCCAATAGCCCACCAGGTAAGAGATCCTTCTGCAAGGAAAAAGTCTTTAGTGGAAGACTGTTTGGCTTGTTTTTTCTTGTAAATCCAGTAGCCATAAGCTGATACTACAATAAAATAGAAGAAGAAGACGGCGTAATCGAGGGAACCGAGAGTTTTTAATTCTTGCATAGTGCTTAGGGAAATGAGAAATAGTATTTTGTTTTGGAATAAGATTCTTTCAACAGAGCAAATAAAGGTAGAAAATTTTCTTTTTCAAAGGGTAGACAGTTAATTTAAAAGAATATTTAGATTTTACATAACTTTTTTAATAACCACTCACTAAACTTATGATTAAAATTTTGTCATTAAATGTTTTCTTGTATAATTTTACGAAAAAACTATCCCGTTTTGAATAGAAATACCATCCGACTTCTGATTATACTCGGCACGCTTTCAATCACGGGAATCATCGCTGTACAAGCCTATTGGGTAAAGCGTGCATTCGATTTAAAAGAGCAACAGTTTCGCCAGACTGTGATGATCTCTTTACGAAATGTTGCGAACAAAATCTCCTCCTTGTACAAGCTTTCCAGTATTGAGAACCCCGTTAGTCAGCTTTCATCCGATTATTACGTAGCCAATTTACGCATACCCCTAGATGCCGATGTGCTGGAGCATTACCTGAAAGAAGAGTTTAAGAAACAAAATTTACAGACTGATTTTGAATATGGTATCTATGATTGTAATACCGACAAAATTGTAGATGGCGCGCATATCAACTCTGATTTTGAAGAGAGTACGGCATTGAAAAAGACCTTACCCAAAACCGATAAATATCTCAATTACTTTGGGGTCAGGTTTCCCAGTAAAGCTAGTTTTCTGGCTGCTCGCCTCGATATATGGGTCATTTCTTCTTTGATAACGCTGGTCGTGACCGCCTTTTTCGGTTATTCGATGTTTGTGATTCTAAGACAGAAACGGCTTAGTGAAGTACAGCGGGATTTTATCAATAATATGACGCACGAATTTCAGACGCCTATATCTACCATCAGAGTAGCCACAGATGTTTTGAGTCAGGCTAAAATAATGGAGCAACCCGAGCGTTTGAAAAAATATGTGCATATCATCAGACAAGAGAATAACCGGCTGAAAAATCAGGTTGAATCGGTGTTGAATACGGCTCGCATGGAGCGTGGCAAAATGGATTTGAATATCCAGTTGCAGGAATTGCACAGTGTGATCAATGACGTGACCGAAGGTGTAAAAGCAGAACTGGAAGATTCGTTAAGTATTGAACTAAACGCTACCCGAACCAGCATCTATGCCGACCGCACGCAATTGATAAGCCTGATACGCAACCTGCTCGAAAATGCCATTAAATACTCAGGTAAAAAACCTTGTATCAAGATAAAAACCGAGAATATAGAGGAGAGTCTGGTACTATCAATCAGCGATAACGGCATTGGGATAGCCAAAGAACACCAGCATAAGATTTTTAATAAGTTCTATCGGGTACCTACCGGAAATACCCATAACGTGAAAGGTTTCGGGCTTGGGCTAAGCTATGTGCGAGAAATTGTGAGGGCGCATAAGTGGGAGATAGAAGTGGAGAGTGAGCCAGGGCAGGGGAGTACGTTTACTGTAATTATGAAACAAGAATAAGAAACGGTTGGATTGATAATTTTTACCTCGTTTCTACATCTATAAACTAAATATGCCTAAAATATTATACGTCGAAGACGATCCCAACCTTAGCTACGTAACCAAAGATAATCTTGAAATGGAAGGCTATGAGGTGATACATTTTCAGGATGGAAAAGAAGCCTGGAAGAGCTTTACCAAAGAAAAATATGACCTATGCCTGCTGGATGTG
The DNA here is from genome assembly GCF_054779675.1 of Emticicia fontis. NCBI lineage: Bacteria > Pseudomonadati > Bacteroidota > Cytophagia > Cytophagales > Leadbetterellaceae > Emticicia > Emticicia fontis. The sequence goes on along the minus strand of NZ_BAAGXU010000051.1, from coordinate 268,732 downwards.
ATGCTGCCCGAATTAGACGGTTTCTCATTAGCCGAAAAAATCAGAAAACAGAACCAACAGATACCGATTATTTTCCTGACTGCCAAAGGAATGCAGGAAGACCGCATTGCCGGCCTGAAAGTTGGTGGAGACGATTATGTAACCAAGCCTTTCAGCATCGAAGAACTCAACCTGCGCATTAAGGTATTTCTGAAACGGAAAGAGGTGAATAAAGAAGTAACCGAAGGCAATGGCAAATGGAAACTAGGTGATTATGAGTTTAACTATGACCAGCTTTCACTTAAATCGGATACTAAAGCAGAGCAATTAACGCATCGTGAAGCTGAGGTTTTGAAGTTTCTATGCGAAAGAAAACATCAGGTGATTAAACGCGATGAGATATTGACAGCCATCTGGGGTAGGGATGATTATTTTCTGGGCAGAAGTCTGGACGTATTCATTACCCGCCTGAGAAAAATGCTATCTGACGACCCAAAAATCAAGATTGAGAATGTGCATGGGATTGGGTTCAGGTTTACTTGTTAGGTGATTGAGATAATTTTATATACGAATCCCACTGGCTTTGGCTGGTGGGATTTTTTTCATTTCGGAAGGATTCAGATTTAATCAGATGATTTTCATTGTTGATAGTGAATATGCTTATTAAAAAATAATATAGACTTTTTTCTAGTATCCTTATTTTTTTATTAATTTGGGACATTAACCCTTTAAATAACAATTTACCCTATGGAAAGTACAAGTACTAAGAAGAAACTAAAATGGTATCATTACATTTTTATTTTTATTTTGTTTGTAGCATTAGTTAATTTATGTACAAATACCAAAAAAGACAAAATAGATACTGAAAACGAAACAACAGCAGAATCCATAAAAACTGAAAACAAAACCGAAGCAGAAGAAACTAAGTGGGTTTACAAGGAAGAACCTGATAAAATGACCTCTAAGGTTGTTTATATGGCAACAATTATAGCAAACAATAAGCTGGATTTCCAATTTCCGTATAATGGTGGATCAGAAGCTTACTTAATGATTCGGAAAAAGGATGGCTCAACGAATATAGCCCTTAGGGTTTCGAAAGGCCAGTTTGTATCAAGCATTAGGGGTGGTTCCGTAAGGCTAAGATTTGATAAGGAGCCTCCGATTACTATATCTACCTCTGAGTCTTCAGATGGTAGTTCCGATATATTATTTTTAAATTCAGAAAGTAAGATTATTAGCAAGCTCAAAAAATCAACTTCACTTATTATAGAAGCCGAGTTTTTTAACGAAGGTAACAGAATTATTGAGTTCACAACTAAAGATTTTAAATGGAATCATTGATATAGTATACAGGTTCCCACAGCAAGTAAAGTATTAATCCCATTGGCTTCGCTGGTGGGATTTTTTTTGTGGATTAGTATCCAAAATCAGCAATTTTAATTAGGTGATTGAAAGACCCGAAATTATATTTGCTTGCTACATACCGGAGTATTACAACATAGCTAACAAAAATTGAAAATTATGATGAAAGTTGATGTACAAGCATTTGCAGAGGAATGGGTTGCCGCATGGAACTCGCATGACATAGAGAGGGTATTAAGCCATTATAGCCACGACTTAGTGATTACTACACCCATGATAAAAACCATTATGGGTATTGAAGATGGCTCCTTATCAGACTTTGCTGCCATCAGAAACTATTGGGAAACAGCCCTGAAAAAAGTGCCGGATTTACATTTTGAACTATTTGATGCTGTAGCCGGAGTTAATTCGATAGCAATCTACTATAAATCTATCATGGAGAAACGGGTGATTGAAGTCATGTTTTTTGATGACAATGGAAAAGTGAATCAGATGTATGCGCATTATTCGTGAGGGTAGTTTTTAGAAGACATTGTATAATCCCATTGGCTCGGCTGGTGGGATTTTGCTAGTATACAGACATTTATTCCGAAATATTATTAAGGCTATTCTAAAAATGAGTAGCCTTTTTCACTAATTTCACAACTCATTTTAAACCTAACTCAATGCGAGCGTATTTACTATTGTTTTCTATTGTTTTTCTAACTTCCTGCGGACACCAACTGAAAGATAAAGCACAAGCTATTCATACAACCGATAGCACAACCCTTGGGCAATGGATGCCTCCCAGTAAAGATATTGTGGATGTAACAATCTATAAAAAAGAGGGTAAGGTATTTCTACACCAGAATTTTAATGATAAATCAATAATTAATGAGGAAATGGTGGTGGAATCGACAGATAATGTAATCACATTAAAATATAAGGAGCTTATAGCTGATCAATATATGATTATTGATAAAGACGGAAGTCTGAAATGGGTTACACCCGATGGCCGTGAGTATGCGAAATCTAAACCTAAATGAAACAAAACCCTGGCAAGCGTCAGGGTTTTGTTTTGTATTTTATTAGGTTTCATAAAGCAACCGCTCTTTAAAAAATGTCGAAAATGGTAGAGACGTAATGCAATACGTCTCCAAGAGTCTATCCAATCTAATATATATAATTTTTGGAGTAGATAGGCCATGCGACGTATCGCAATACGTCTCTACAAAAAGAACGCTTATTTCTTGAACCTGATAAAAATAACTTAATCTTTCAATACCTCACGCTGATTAAGCTGCTGAATCAACTTTTGAACCGATTCTTCCGAAGGAGAGGAGAAGTCTTTTATCCCTTCTATTGCCTCCTGGCCTAGTATAGCAGCTCTTGCCAGCATTTGCTCTTCATAGGCTTCCAGAGCCGCTTGTATGGTTGAGAATTTGCCATTCGTTAGGTACTCGCTTAAATCCAGTGCATCAAGCATAGCTGTATTAACTCCCTCACCTGATGGAGGCATCAGATGTGCGGCATCTCCGATCAATGTGAGGTTGGGTTTTGTCTCCCATTTTTGGTCTAAAGGGAAGTAGTTTAATGGTCTTGGTACAAAATGTTTACACGCTTTAAAGAGGGTGAAAAATACCGGGTTCCAGTCTTTGTAATAATGAACCAGATAAGCGTTACATTCTGAACAGCGAATGGAATTAGTCGTCTAAGTTAATAAAGAAAATGCCATTATACCAGTGTATACTGAAGTCTGCACTTACGTAGAAATTATTATTTATAATCAGTTTTTGGTATTATTATCAAAATTAGTTTTAAACAAGTTATCATTCAAAAACCTGTTCCGGCAATTAATTTTTATTTAATTCCTTTTTTTATTCAAATTTCAATTCAGTTTTTTAAATTTGTCTGGAAGTTTTTACTATCCTATTATTTAAACGTAACCATTATGAAAGATTCACTCTTGATTCCCCCTGCTCTTCGGCAGAAGGGCCATTCTCCACCTACGCGTTCGGAACAGAACAAATACCCACAAATTTTGCAGATGACTAGCGGTAAAACTATTGCTTAACAGACGGTTTTATTCATTGTTTATTCCTGTTTTTATCAATTACGATAAAGCGTCAGAACTATGGTCGTTTGGCTATCTGATGCCTGATTGTTGCTGATAAAGATGATTCTTAGTAATAACTATTCCACGCTCACTATTGCAGGTGAGTTGTGCTGATGGGTTTGCTATGTATTTCCACACACGAAAAAATGTCAAACTCTCATTAACCTAATCTTTGTGTGAAATATGCAGAAAAATACAAGTAAAATTCCGCTATCAATCATTACCCTAACCCTTAATAATACCAGAACACTGGATGGTGTCTTGAAATCTGTGGCCGATTGGGCTGATGAATTATTGGTTTTAGACTGTGGCAGCACAGATGAAACCGAAGCCATTGCCCGAAAATATGAGGCAAATTTCCTTTATCGCAAATTTGATAGTTTTGGTAAACAAAAGGCCTATGCTGTTTCGAAGGCTAAACATGACTGGGTTTTCATTGTAGATTCAGATGAAGTAGTGAGTGAAGAACTGAGAGAAGAGATTCTGGATGCTTTTCAGAGCCCGAATTATGAGGGCTTTATGGTGCCTAATACCCTGGTTTTCTTAGGTAAACCTCTGCGCTATGGACGTGAATATAAAATGCCTCATCTTCGGCTGTTTAACCGGAAACATGGCAACTATAACGACCGGGAGATTCATGAAGATGTGGTGTTGAATGGAAAAAGAGGGATGCTGAAAAACCATGTTTTGCATAATAGCTATGCCGATGTGAGCGATTATCTGAATAAAATAAATAATTATAGTACGAAAGGAGCAGTTGAATTGCACAAGGCAGAAAAAAAGGTGTCTGTTCTGAAAATAGTGACCGGATTTCCGGTGAAATTCATGATTGAATACCTGGTTCGATTGAATTTTCTGAATGGCTATCGGGGTTTTGTGTGGTCGCTTGGGCAAGCCTTTAGTACAACCATGAAATACATTAAATTACACGAGATTAACCAGGAAAACTTTAGATCGGAGTTGAGATGATATATATATTCATTGCTATGGCATTGGGTGGAGCTCTTTGGTTATTTCTGCTAAAGGCTTCCCGAAGAGGTTTTCCTGTTCTGATGTATCATAAAGTTTTACCTGATCATAGGGATGGTTTAACTGTAAGTGTTTCTCAGCTGGAGGAACACTTGCAGTTTCTGCAATCGAAAGGGTACCAGATTTTGCCTTTGGAACGGCTGGTATCCTGTGTTTTAGAGAAGGATGAATTACCGGCAAAGCCTGTTTTTATTACTTTTGATGATGGCTATCTGAATAATCTGGAGTATGCCTATCCGATATTACAGGGGTATAATGCGCCTGCCACTATTTTTCTGCCAACCAACTATATTGGTCAGAAAAGTAGTTGGGATGCAGCAGCCGACGATTTGATGAGCATCCATCAGTTAAAGTCTTTAAGCCCTGCGCTTATTTCTTTTGGCTTGCATTCTCATACCCACCGAAACTATAAAACATTGGGTATTGACGAAATAGCAGAAGACCTGCAGAATAATATCCGCTATTTTGAGGAGAGTAATTTACCATTCGTACCAGCCTTTGCTTATCCGTATGGCGGCAGGCCTAAAAACAAAGCATTGCTCCAGCAAATGAAAGAAAAAATGCAGGCAATGGGCATTGTGATGGCCTTTAGAATTGGCAACAGACTGAACCCATCGTTTAGGAATGTTTATGAATTACAGCGAATTGATATAACGGGGAATGATTCTTTGGAAGTGGTTGAGCGGAAGTTGAGGGGGAAAATGTTTTAAGATTGATTCTTGAAATTATTTTCCTATTCTATAACTTTTAGGTTTGAGCCCAATTACTTACGTCAGCCAGTTTTCATAAATACAATGTTAGTGGCAACTTTGTTGATTTAAATAAATATAAACTTTATGCGTTCATAAGTTTCAAAAAATATGGAGATTATATGGACATAAGTAGCTAATACTCCATATCAGTTATATGCGCCGGGACCAGGTACAAGTGTTTTAACATAGTCAGAGAAAAAATCATCTGTTTTTATAATTTCAGAACCGGGACCATCTGCACCAAAAACATACACAGGGGGATTCTCCCCTTCATTATTTTTTATTAGAATAAAACTCTCATCGCTCATAGCAACAATTATAAAACTATCTTCATATTGAGAAACCGAACCAAAAGACTCATTATAGATGGCTAAGATTTCCTTAGAATACTCTTTTATAAATTTGTAGTTCCAATAACAAAAACCTTGTAAAAAGTATGCATACGCCGGCTTTTTGACCATAAGAGATAGTAATTCTTTGTATGCTTCCGGGAAAGAGAAACCATAAAATCTTTCCATCTCTTCAATTTCTTCTTTTGTACAACCAACATTATCCTTATATTGAAGAAACCATTCGGGTAGTTCGTTTAAGTATTTCATTGGATAAATATGGTTTTATTCTGAACAATAATTTCCAGTTCAATATTTTGGAACATTTTCTTGAACTGATTTATAATTTTGGCCTTGAAATAAACTAAAAAAGTCCTCC
>NZ_BAAGXU010000051.1:262462-262797 GCF_054779675.1 Emticicia fontis | reverse complement strand
CTTCTTAAAATGCAAAGGTCAAGATTATTTTACTTCCCCACAACTTTTAGGGTTGATCCCCAAAGCTGACGCAACACCGATATGTCTCTTGAAATGAACTAAAAAAGCCTTCTCGAAAATGAATTCAAGAAGGCTTTTATGTCGGGGTGGCCAGATTCGAACGGCAGCGGCCGACCGTTGACGACCTTCTGCTCTCAAAGCTGACGCGACACCGATATATCTCTTGAAATAAACTAAAAAAGCCTTCTCGAAAATGAATTCATGAGGACTTTTGTGTCGGGGTGGCCAGATTCGAACGGCAGCGGCCGACCGTTGACGACCTTCTGCTCCCAAAG
>NZ_BAAGXU010000051.1:0-262452 GCF_054779675.1 Emticicia fontis | reverse complement strand
AAAAGCCTTCTCGAAAATGAATTCAAGAAGGCTTTTATGTCGGGGTGGCCAGATTCGAACTGACGACCTTCTGCTCCCAAAGCAGACGCGATACCGGGCTACGCTACACCCCGAGGGCGGTATCTTTAAATTTGAGAATGCAAAGGTAGGAAAATTTATTTTAAAATCAAAAAAATATTTTTCAAAAATTTTTCTACTTATCTCGCGGAGAGGGCGGGATTCGAACCCGCGGTACGCTTTAGACGTACGACAGTTTAGCAAACTGCTCCTTTCGGCCACTCAGGCACCTCTCCTTTCCCGTTTGGGACTGCAAATATACGGGCTCATTTGATTTTATCAAAAACTGAACCCTATTTTTTCTTAATTTTTTTCAAAATATACTTTTGCGCTTAAAAACACTCGTCAAAGAAAGCTAATCGGAACTGTATGAATAACTTTTACAGGAGTGTCACCTCTCAAAGCAGGTTGCCATCCCTCAATCAGTTTCACTACTCTGATGGCCTCGGCATCTAAATCTTTATCTCCTTTTTTCAGTACACTGAAGTCGGAGGTCTTTCCGGTTTCATCAATGATGAAACGCACATAGACTCTGCCTCTGGCACCGGTTCTGAAAGCATTGACGGGTATACGCAGGTTTCGGCCAATCATTTCTAATAAGGCATAGTTTCCGCCAACAATCATTGGCGGGCGGCTAAGCGCTTCATAAGTTGTATCGGCACCACTAATCACCTGATAGGTCGTTTTATCAGGGTCAGTCTTGAATGATACGATTTCTTTTTTTGTATAATCGTATGCCTGGTCTAATTCGCCTCCGGCCAGAAAATATTTCCAGATCCCTGTTTTCTCGTCTTTGGCATAATTCCCGATGCTCATTACATTCAGGTTCATTCCATAACGAATCCAGGTGCTATCTCTCTGATTGAGTTTATAGTTGCCTTCTTCTACCAGTTTATTATTCATCCACTTTTTGTAAGGGCCTTGCCTTACTTTTCTGGCCTCTTTCAATACATAATATTCTTCCTTGATATTGTTGAAAGGGCTGGGGGCTGAGGTGTCGGTCACTTTCTTTAATTCCTGACCAAATGTGGTCAATGCGCTAAGCATGAACACAGCGATAAGTAGTTTTTTCATAGTCACCTAAAAAGTTGTTATCTGGTTTATTTCAATTTCGTGCGATTCTTTATTTTTTAATTCTATTAAGGTTCAATAATTTCATCAGTATCAAATGTAATCGGAACGATATGAATGACCTTGACAGGTTTGCCATCTTGCATAGCGGGAAGCCAATCGTCAATCAGTTTTACTAACCTGATTGCTTCTTCATCAAATATTTTATTCCCTCGTTTGATTACTTTAAAACGCGACCGCTTCCCTTTTTCATCAATAATGAAACTTACATGAATCCGGCCTACATTATTGTTCTTTAAGGCTGAAACCGGATAACGTAAATTATTGGCTACGGTCATAAAATAGGAGAATCGCCCACCAATATTTATAGGTGGTCGGCTAAGCGTTGAATAGGTAGTGTCCTTGCCGGTAATAATCTGGTGATATGTGCCATTATTCTCCGGTTTAAAATAAACAAGTTCGTTGGTTGTATAGTCATATTTTTGTTCCAATTCTCCTGTTGGTAAATAAAATTCTACAATTCCTTTTCCTTTATTAGGGCTCAGATGCATAACTACTAACGGATTACGATGAGAGCCGTATCGAATCCAGATACTATCTTTTTTATTGTATTTATAATACCCCTCCATAAAAAGTATCTCATTTATCCATTTTTTATAGAGTCCATGTTTTACTTTTTTTGCATCTCTTAATACATAATACTCTTCTCTGATTTTCAACGATGCATGAGAAGAGTCCGTTTTAACTACTTTCCTCACCTCCTGACTAAGAGCAGTCAAGGCACTCAGCATCAGCGCAGCGATTAGTATTCTTTTCATAGTCACGTAGGCATTAATCTATCTCATTTTTGTGCGATTCCTTCGCCATTGGCTCGTATTACTTACCAGGGCGCCGTTAGTATCGGCGGCTTTGGGTTTGTTTTTATTCTTCAATAATTCGGCGGCTAATACGGCTACTATTTCCAGTTCGTTTTTATCGGTTTCTTCTTCTAAAACTTCCGGCGTAAAGTATAAGCTTACGAAACGGGTATCGAAATGGCCACTTACAAAGGCTTCGTGTCTGAGTGCGAATTTGCAGAAGGGTAGGGTAGTGGCTACGCCTGTTATCTTGAACTCATCAATGGCGCGAATCATCTTTTCTATGGCTTCTGTGCGGTCGTTTCCATAGCTGATGAGCTTGGCTATCATCGGGTCATAATAAATCGGAATTTCCATTCCTTCTTCGATGCCATCGTCTACCCGGACACCATTTCCTTGTGGGCGTACATAGGTTTGCAATGTACCCACGTTAGGTAAGAAATTATTGGCTGGGTCTTCGGCACAGACACGTACTTCAATGGAGTGTCCTTTTATCTGCAAATCCTCCTGTTTCATGCTTAAAGGCTTGCCCTCTGCCACATGAATCATTTCTTTTACTAAATCAATGCCTGTTATTAATTCCGTAACCGGGTGTTCAACCTGTAGGCGAGTATTCATTTCCAGGAAATAGAAATCCAGATTTTCGTCTACAATGAACTCAACTGTACCGGCGCCATAATAATTACACGCCTTTGCCACATTCACTGCACAAACGCCCATGGCTTCTCTGATGGCCGGGGTTAATACGGCCGATGGCGCTTCTTCAATCACTTTCTGGTGGCGGCGTTGGATAGAGCATTCACGTTCAAACAAATATACCACATTGCCGTGTTGATCGCCCATTACCTGTATTTCTATGTGTTTGGGCTTGGTGATATATTTTTCGATGAAACAGGAACCGTTGCCAAAGGCTGAGATTGCCTCACCTACGGCTCTGTCCATTTGTTCGTCAAATTCTTCTTCTTTTTCTACTACTCGCATTCCTTTTCCACCACCTCCGGCACTGGCTTTTATCAGAATCGGATAACCGATTTCGGCTGCTTTGGCTTTGGCTGCTACGCGGTCGGTAATGGCATCGGGCGTGCCGGGCACCATCGGGATATTGTATGAGGCTACGGCGTGTTTAGATGAAAGCTTATCACCCATGATTTCGATAGATTCGGGTGATGGGCCGATAAAGATGAGTCCGGCATCTTTTACTGCTTTTGAAAAGCCCGCATTTTCAGAAAGGAAGCCATAGCCCGGATGAATGGCATCTACGCCCAGACTTTGCGCTACTGCTATGATTTTATCGCCTAGTAAATAAGATTCTTTAGAAGGGGGAGGGCCAATGCATACGGCTTCGTCGGCATATTTTACGTGTGGCGCATTGCGGTCTGCCTCCGAAAAAACGGCTACTGTACTGATTCCCATTTCACGGGCGGTTCGCATGACGCGAAGCGCGATTTCACCTCTGTTTGCTACGAGAATTTTTTTTATTGTTGGCATATTGAATTACTGGCTGTATAAGTTGTGAGTATATTTTGTTCGAAATCAAAAAATAATCGTTCTCGTATGTAAGATTGGGCTAAAGCCAATGCAGATGATTGCTTTCCTGTTATCCCCATTTAAAAATGGGGGCTATTGATTTATTCAATTACCTCCAGCTTTAACTGGAGAAATATTAAATTGACAAAATCTAATTGGCTTTAGCCAAAACGTTTCAGCAAGCAAATTTTAAAAGAACCGTTAATTCTTGAATTCTAATAATATACTCTTGTTTCAGATTACGAAGTAACAGTAAAATCTCATTTATTTTTGAATATTTATTTAAAAATCTTGGACATTTTTCATAAAATAGGCTGGCCCCCTTATAGACTGCTTGTTATCCATCCAAAATATTGATACTTTTGTCGAAAAAATGAAGATTTCTTCATCATTTTATTGTTAATTAATCAGGCAACGAGCAATCCCGTTCCTTCATTTCCTCCTTATTATAATGGCAAGAGATATTTTTGATAAAACAATTAGCGATTTAGGATCTATTGGTACTGCTGCAAAACAGCTTAGCGCTCACCACTACTACTCTTTCCCAAGATTAACCGGCGAATTAGGGCCTCATATGGAATTCAATGGCAAACCTGTATTGAACTGGTCGTTGAATAACTATTTAGGTTTGGCAAATCACCCTGAAGTACGTCAGGCAGATACAGAAGCAACGGAACAATACGGATTAGCGTATCCGATGGGTGCCAGAATGATGACGGGTAATACAGAAATACACGAGGCGTTTGAAAAAGAGCTGGCAGCCTATGTAGGTAAAAAAGATTCTTTCCTGTTGAACTATGGTTATCAGGGTGTTATGTCGGTCATTGAGTGTATTGTTGACCGTCGTGATGTGATTGTGTATGATGCAGAAAGCCATGCGTGTCTGATAGATGGTATCCGTTTACACAAGGCTAAGGGGGGAGAATATTACAAGTTTGTGCATAACGATATGGACAGCCTTGAAAAGAACTTAATCAGAGCTACCAAATTGGCAGAAGAAAGAGGCGGTGGAATATTGGTGATTACTGAGGGGGTATTTGGTATGTCGGGTAAGGTTGGTTCATTAGATAAAATTGTTGAATTAAAGAAAAAGTATAGCTTCCGTTTATTGGTAGATGATGCGCACGGTTTCGGAACGATGGGTGCTACTGGCGCTGGTGTTCCTGAGCATTTTGGTGTGCAGGATGAGGTGGATTTACACTTCTGTACATTTGCCAAATCAATGGCGGCTATCGGGGCATTTATCGCGGCTGACCCAGAGGTGGTGATGTTTTTGAAATACAATATGCGTTCACAAACCTATGCAAAGGCGTTACCGATGCCGTATGTATTGGGTGGCATGAAACGTCTGGAACTGATTAAAAATCACCCGGAATACAGAGAGCAATTGTGGACAATTGTACGTGCTTTGCAGGATGGTTTCCGTAAACGTGGTTTCGATATTGGTGATACTACTTCGCCAGTTACTCCGGTATTGTTGCATGGTAATTATGACCTGCCAACGGTTACGAATCTGATTCGTGACCTGAGAGAAAACATGGGTATTTTCTGCTCGGTAATCATTTATCCGGTGGTGCCAAAAGGCGTTATTATGCTCCGTATCATCCCTACGGCTTCGCATACGCTGGAAGATGTAGAATATACGATGGATTGTTTTGAGAAAGTACAGGCAAAGTTACAGGCAGGCGAATATGCTCCTTTGACATTAGCTGAATAATATAGCCCAAAACGCCATTTTCAGGCGATAAAGGCAACATTTAGTAGAGAGTAACGTTAAAAAGTCAGGCATAGACCTGACTTTTTGCGTTTTTTAATAAAAAAGGCCGTTTTTAGATGGTATTTTTTGTAGAAAAATTTGTAATTTTCATCAATCTATCTAACTTGCAATTAGTTTATTTCGTATTTAAGTAGATAATTTCATTCATTAACCAAATCCGTTACAATTACTATGAACAAGTACAAAGAACTCAGTGACCTTGTTGCTTCATTAGCAGGAGATTTTGACAAATTCTATGAAAAAGGCAACAAAGCTGCTGGCACAAGAGTTAGAGCCGGTATGGCGCAATTGGCGGCTTGGGCAAAAGCCACAAGAGCCGAAGTACAGTCCATAAAAAATGGTGAATAAAACCGCTTTTGTCTAAAAATTTGTGTAGAGAGATAAGCTCTGATTCCGAGCTTATCTCTCTATATTTTTTCAGGGTGCATTAAAGTCGCCAGACCTCTGATGGTGCGGCGTGAAGTGCCCTTGATAAATACCTCTCCGGTTATCTCTGCCACGTGTTTTTCACGGTCAACGGTCATTACCGTAAATACCACTTCATAGTCTGTATCCACAAACATCGGGAAAAGATATTCGGTCTCCTGTTTCATATAGACAGAACCCTCGCCCGGGAACTCCATACCAAGAATGCGCGTAAAAACACTACTACTCAAGTGCCCGTGAATAATCGGACGTTTGAAGCGGGTTTTGGCGGCATATTCAGGGTCTAGATGCAAAGGGTTTTTATCTCCGGTTACTTCGGCAAATTTCTGCACATCTTCCTGCGAGAAGCGAAATTCGTATTTGTAGGTATCTCCAATTTCTAAAAGCATAAGAATGGGGTTTATTAAGAAATGATTGCAAATATAGGGATTAGTATAATATTATTTTTATTTGATGAGATGATGGAGGTTGTGGTTGGTACTTCTGGTATTTAAGTGAATATGTAGGGTATGCCTTATATTATTTTGTTTTCTTAGTCCTTGGTGTTACTTTTTTTACCTGAAAAAAAGTAACCAAAAAAGCAGGCATCATTTAAACTCGTACAATTAAAAACCTGCTATATCTCTTCTTATTGCACAAGCTTTCTCTCGGTTTTTAATCGTACTCAAACAGGAAATGATGTTTTAAGGTAACAATTTTTAGTTGTTATTTTTAATATGTTCATTCCTATGATTCTAAGCTTTATAAATAAAAAAAGGCGAACCAGTCTATAATCTTCTGGTTCGCCTCATGATAAGCTCAATACCTAATTAATTTTCTGCGCCTTGTGTATCATCATTTCTGATGCCACGTTTGTTCTTTTTGATGGATTCTTTGAGTTTACCGAATTTATAGTTCAGGCTGAAGTTGAATGATCTGAAATAATTTTGCTGCTCACTGTATTGCAGAAAATCAGGGCCAAATGAATCTCTGATATTTCTACGGTATTTATTGAAAGGGTTATTGAAAGAGGCTGAAAATGATAATTTGTCTTTTACGACATCTTTATTCACGCTGGCCGAGTAACCAAAGTAATGATTGGTTTTTTCCTGGATATTAATATTCGGCCCGTTATAATTGATATTGATATTTACCCGCCAGTCTTTCTCTAATCTATAGCCTGATGAAAGATTTGCCCCATACATGAGCCCTTTGTTTTTGATGAGTTTTCCATTAATAATACCCTCTGTCATGGCATTAGCCATTCTGGAGTTGATGCTCATGTTCCATTTTTTCGTGATAGGATGGTTGAAATTGACAATAACCATCGGTAATAATTTAGCTTTACCAACATTGCCAAAAGATGAGCGTGTAATGCCCGTAGCCGGATCATAAACAATGACAGGGAAAAACATATCTTTAATAAACATATATCCAACACTTAGGCTGAAAGAGCTTTTGCCTGACCAGTTGTAGCCTATATTGATATCATTCATAATAGAAGGTTTCAAATCAGGATTACCTGTGCGCTCAAAACTAGGATTCGAACGGTCAATAAAAGGATTGAGCTGATAAATATTAGGTCGTCTGATGCGTTGCGTATAACCGAAATTCAGACCAGATTTTTTGAATTTCCGGTTGATTGAAATCGTAGGAATGACATTAAAGTAATTCTGACTTACTTTTGAATTGGTAGTAGCAAAATCCGCATCGAGCACGGTTTGTTCTACTCTTACACCTGCTTTTATACCCCATTTCTTGAAATTATATTGATAGGTATTATAGATGCCGTAGATATTCTGTGTATTAGAAAATTTATTGCTGAGCTGGGCTAAAATCTCATAATTATCGGTATCCGAATTATAGGTGCGGTATTCAAAATTACTCTTATTATCTCTCAGGATGCCTTTCACCCCTGCTTCTATGGTCAGCTTTTTGATAGGATGTACATAATCGACCTGTACGGTATGTTCTGAGAATAGCTGGTCGTTTACCTGGCGATAATTGGGTAAATCATAGTTGATACGATCCGAAATGCCAATGATATTATCTTGTCCGCTGTCAAAACCATAGTATCTATATGAAAATGTAAGCAGTCGGTTCTTGTCTGCCTTGAAACCTAACTGATAGTTCAGCGCCGCATCAAAGCCAGAACCTGTGCCATTGCCTGTATTATTAAGGTAATAGCGTTGTAAGATTTCGCTGCCTTTTGTCAGGTCAGAACTCTGGGTGCCTAACCCATCATTTCTGTTGCCGTTGATGTTAAATTGTCCCGAAATCAGGTTCAGGCTATCTAACTCATAACTCAGCTCTAGCCCCAGATAGCCACTCTGGCTTTTTGATTCGTTGAACGCACGCTGATTGAGCGTTGTTGAAGATTCTCCAAAAGTATTTCGGGTAACGAAGGTGGCATATTGAGGATTGTTATAAATATTGCCACCGCCAAAAGCAGAGAGTCCCCATTTTCCCATTTTAGCAGAAACTGAGCCCCCAATGCCGGGGCCACCCACCGGAAAACGTTCGCTTACATTTACACTGCCGTTATACCCATTGGTTACATTCTTATTGGTAATGATATTGATAATACCTGAAAGACCTTCCGCATCGTATTTGGAAGGTGGAGTGGTGATCACTTCAATGCGCTGGATAGAGGAGGCAGGCATACTTCTGAGTATATCTTTATAATTCCTTTCGACCATGCTTGATGGCTTCCCATTAATCAATATCTTGAAGTCAGAGTTTCCTTTCAGTTGGATATTATCTTCGGCATCAAGCGAAAGATAGGGCACTTTTTTCATCATATCCAGTACGCTGAATACTTTGCTTTCGGGGTCGGCCTGAGTATCGTAAGAAATACGGTCTACTTCCTGTTTTACGATTTGTTTAGTAGCACTCACTTTTACTTCTTTCAAACCAAGGGCTTCTTCATTAATAAATATTTTACCTAAATCAAGCATAGTTCTGGTTGAATCAGATAAATCGGCTGATACTGTTTTTCCTTTATATCCAACCCCTGATATAACAAGATAATATTTAGCTGGTTTGAGTCCGACAAATCTGAATGAGCCATCTGCCTTAGAATAATCTACTTTTACGGATGCATTTTTGTCTTTCATCAGCGCAACGGTAATGAAATCAGGATTTTTCTGTGAGAGTGAATCAATAAGAATCCCGGTAATCTGCTGGCCCTTTGGGGCGTTTTGTGCGTGAGCATAGGCGGAGAGTAGCAAGCCTGCCAAAGCAAGCATGCCAGTTAGTAATAGCTTTTTCATGAGTTTTTAATCGTTTTTGTATTTAAAAGGCAATAGTTTTTCATCAGGGCAAAATGCCCTTAAAAATTTTCACTCATGACTCTTTAATGTCATGTAGTGAAGAAACCCTTATCGATGATAAGGTTTGATGATTTTAATCTGTGATCCTACAAATATATAATAAGGTACTTTGTAATACAAGGTAATATGTAAATTAATTTATTGGTTTAGATTGCAAAGGAATCTGAATGATTAGATGCAGGTTAGTGAAAAAGGTTACAGTGTAGTGGTTTATTGAAAACTATAGGATTATCAAAAATTGATAAAACACTTAACAAAGCTTTGATAGTATAGATAAACAAACAATGAAAAAGAACATTACATAAAAAAGTTTTGGCTAAAGCCAATTAGGATAATTACTTTCTTAATTACTATTGAATCAATTGCCTCCTGCTTTAGCTGAAGGTAAAAGTGTTTAAATTGCACCCTTGTTTTGGCTTTAGCCCAATTATCTGCCATTGTCTCCATCAATAAGGCTATTATTTGAGAGCGATTATTTTGTGAATCTTTATAATTAATTTAATCCCACTCCCCAACAGTTTGATTTTACCAAAAACCTTTCCGAAAACTTTGAAATTACAATTCAAAACCTGAAATTTATTGAAGTACAGTATAAACTAAAACTATTGACATAAAAGACAAAAAAGGATGTGAAATACACCTGACAGAGGCTTCACCCACTACCAACAAGCCACTCAAGCAGCATCAGAAAAGGTAGACGCTACGGTGAATACCTTTTTGCATCAGGGCAAGGATAGTTTTATCATCCATGAGTTAAAAATTTAAACAAGTTCACTAAATTAGCCTTTCAAAACTATTCACCTAAAATTGTATGAACCGTATGATCTATTCGAGAAAATTACTTTACCTATTATGTTATTTCCTGATTCTCAATCTCTCTGCCCAAGAGACTATTCCCTTACCCGAGCATCCAAGACCTGATTTTGAAAGAGCCAACTGGCAGAATCTGAACGGAAACTGGGCGTTTGAATTTGATAAAAATGATGTGGGTGTTACTCAGAAATGGCATTCTACTGCCAAACCTTTCACTAAAACCATCAGTGTGCCGTTTCCGTGGGGTTCTCCGCTATCGGGTGTGAAAGATGAAGCTGATATTGCCTGGTATAAAAAATCAATCACGGTTAGTCCGGCATGGAAAGGCAAGAGAGTATTTGTTACTATTGGTGCATCTGACTGGGAAACGACGGTGTGGCTGGATGGAAAATTGTTGGGCAGCCACAAAGGCGGTTATACACCATTTTCGTTTGAATTAACCAATGTAAAATACGGAGCGAAACAAAATCTGGTTATCAGAGTAGATGATAAACGCCGCGAGTTTACGCTCTATGGCAAACAAGGCTATGGCAATGCCCGTGGTTTATGGCAAACAATTTATCTGGAAGGCCGTGGACAAAACTATGTAGATGCCATTCATTTTACGCCTGATATTGATAAATCAGAAGTAAAAGTGACAACCTATCTGTCTAAACCTGCTGCACAGGATATTGCTTTATCAGTAAGTATTGATGGCACGCAAAGTACGGCTACCAGACAAACTTTCCCGAAAGGACAGACTGAATATTCATTTACTATTCCGATGCCGTCGGCTCATTTATGGGATCTGGAAGACCCGTATTTGTATAATGCGACTGTGAAACTGGGCGACGATGAAGTGAAGTCTTATTTTGGTATGCGCAAGATTTCAACTGTGAATCTGCCGGGTACTAATTATAAATACATAGCCCTGAATAATAAGCCCGTGTATATGCAATTGACACTTGACCAATCGTATCATCCGGATGGATTCTATACTTTTCCGACGGATGAGTTTATGAAAAACGAAATTCTGATTGCTCGTAATATTGGTCTGAATGGTATCCGTACGCATATTAAAGTAGATGTGCCTCGTAAACTCTACTGGGCTGATAAATTGGGGGTATTGGTGATGTCTGATTTGCCTAATAGTTGGGGACAACCTGATAAAAATGCACAACAGGAATCGGAATATACGTTGAAAGAGATGATTAAGCGTGATTATAATCACCCGGCCATTTTCTCGTGGATTACTTTCAATGAAACGTGGGGTTTGCGTACAAAGAAAGAAGTAAATGGTAAGGTTGAAAACATTTATACGCCTGAAACACAGAAATGGGTAGCTTCGGTATATCGTCTGGCTAAGTCTTTAGATGGTACCCGTCTGGTAGAAGATAATTCTATTTGTTGCGGCGCTGGTCATACCGAAACTGATATTAACTCATGGCACGAATACCTGCCTGGCTGGTCTTGGGAAGATCATCTGAAAATGATTGACCAAAATACTTACGTGGGTAGCGATTTCCATTATGAAAAAGGATATAAGCAAACCGATGTACCTAATATTAACTCGGAATGTGGGAATGTGTGGGGTTATGAAGGCAGCACAGGCGATTGCGACTGGAGCTGGGATTATCACCAGATGATTAATGTGTTCAGGAAATATCCGAAAATTGCCGGTTGGTTGTATACCGAGCATCATGATGTGATAAACGAGTGGAACGGTTATGTGCGTTTCGACCGTAGTGAAAAAGATTTAGGTTTACAGGATATAGTAAAAGGCATGAGTGTAAGAGACTTTCATTCACCTTTCTATATTTCAACGGGAAATACAATTTCAAAAAACGCTCAGCCTAATGAAGTGGTAACTGTTCCGCTATATGCTTCGTTCATGACTGATAGAACTGATGTTGGCAATAAACTGACTTTGAAAATCAACCTATATGGCTATGATGCTTTAGGACAGGAAAAAACCTGGAGTAGCATGGAGCGCACCGTTGATTACCAACCCTGGTTACAGAAAGAGTTACCGTCGTTAGATGTGAAAATGCCTAACGAAAAAGCCGTGGTAACGATGTCGTTGGTATTAGTTGATAATGGAGGTAATGAATTGCACCACAATGTGATGAACTTTATTGTAGATGCGCCAACGCCTACGGAAATTGTGATGCTATCAGGCAAAAAGGCTAAACTGGTAAGTGTAGATGCAAAGAACTTCAAAAGTGCCAAATGGTCGGCCAAACAATGGAATGTACTGGACGGACTGAAAGTAAACGGCGCTGGCAATGGCTATTTTGAATATGCGTTTAAAGTACCAGCGGGTGTTGATTTGAATAATGTAGAAAACGTAGCTTTTGTGGTAGAAGCAGGAGCGAAGCAGTTGTTTGCCAAAGATATGGACAAGAAGCTGAAAGGCAACGAAAACTATATGTTAGGTGCTATTGCAGATCCTGTGCAAAACCCGAATGCCTATGCTATGACCGACATGAAGAAATTTCCGAGTTCGGTTTCGGTAAGTGTGAATGGTGTTCCGGCCGGACGCTATGATTTACCTGATGATCCATCAGATCACCGTGGGGTATTATCATGGCATAACCAGTTGAGAGACAAAAAGCTTCGCGAGGCTGGTTCTTATGGTTATCGTTTAGGCGTGAACATTCCACAAAAAGCGATTGAAGAAGCGAAGAAGACAGGTGAGATAGTTGTGAAACTCGAAGTGCCTGAAAGCATGAATGGAGGCTTGGCGATTTATGGCGATAAATTCGGTCGTTATCCGTTGAACCCGACCTTAGCGTTTGTTTTGAAATAGCCATATCCAAAGGTACACAAGAGACAGGGCATTGCCTTGTCTCTACAAATTATGCACTCCAAAAGAATGCAGACGCAGAGGTTTATTTATGAAGCTCATTAAATAAAAATGGGCACACACCGGAAAAGTTTGTATGCCCATTTCTTTTACTTATGTATTTAAAGCGGATTAATTCTGTTTGGGTGTCGGCGTATTCTGTTCGTTCGGCAGGATAATAACCGTTGGAGGAACGGTTGATGGCTTTCTTGGGCTAGCCACCGGAACCGCACTTTGTGCAGAGGTGGTAGAAGTTTTACCATTCTGAACTGGCTCAGATACCATTACCGGAGCGCCGTCTGTTACACCGGTATCTTTAATAGAAGCCTCACATTGTCTGATTGTCATGGCAATTCCCTCGTCCATCAAACCCTCTCTGATTGCCTGATGATAGAACATAATGGCTCTCTTAAGCATATCTGCAGTGGCCTTTGGGGTATTTTGTCTCCAGGCCAGGCGTTGTAATTCAGCTCCTTGTGCCAAAGTGATTTTAGGCAATTCGCCTTTATGCGGGTCATCAGGGTTCATGCTGATGAGTTCAATCAGGTTACTTTTAGCAGGCTCATATTTGCGCATGGCATTATAATCCTGGAATTTTTTGGTAAGATACATAGCATGCGACGAGTTAGTCACCTGATCAGCAATCTTGCTTTCTGATTGAAATTCAGGTAATTTCGCGCATTCACGATAACGGAAAAATGCATCCCAGTAACGACCGGCTTTAAAATAATCATCAGCCTCCTGCAATAAGTAAGCGCGGGTTGTTTGTCCAAAAGCTGAAGTTGAGAGCGAAATAATTCCCAACATCCAGAAAAAACGCATAGTCTTCATAAGAAAACGGTATTTATAGTTCTTAGCGGTTTTTAATATTGATTTTGATAATTAAACGTCGATAATAATAAAAAAATTGAAAGAAACCGTTAAAAATTAATTAAAAATTTGAAACGCTTCGTCAACGAAATAGCTGGTTTTATCCGTCAACATAGTAATATACCATTTCTATACAATTTTGATGCCTTTCCGTCATCGCCTTTTACTTATATCTATCTGCCTGAAAAACAGATGGTTATCCATTGTGTAAGCCTGGAACCGCAGCTACAAGATGGGCAATTTTTTCAACATCTGAGTGAGAGCTTTACACAGCAAGGTTTAAGAGTTATCCATTTATGGGAAGATGTCTGGCATACGCAAGAGGCTATCGTGCAATCGAGGTTACTATCTATTTTAGGGAAATCGGCCACAATTCCGGCAAGGTTGACTAAAAACAGACGTATTGATAAACCGACATTGGATGCGTTTCTGTCAGAGAATCATTTACAGATTCCGACCGGGGCCAAGTTTAAGTATGGATTGTATTTGCCGAAACGATATTTCAGAGTGATAGATGTAGAGAAGAATAGGCTTACGGAAATGCTACGTGAATCATTGGAAGCGAGCGAAGAGATGCTAATGGCAGTGGCTTCTTTCAGTAGTGCCAGAACCTTTGTGCGTGCCGGAGTTTCTTATAGAAGTTTTGAGTTGATTCGTTTTGCCAATATGAAAGGGTTTACGGTTGTTGGAGGTTTTGATAAATTGCTGAAAGCCTTTATTAGAGAACAAAAACCGGATGATATTATGACTTATGCCGATGCCGATTGGTCGGATGGGGCAAGCTATGAAAAACTGGGTTTTGAAAGGATAGAATTGACAGCCCCACAATCGTTCGGATTGGATGAGAATCTTCAAAAAATCTGGAAAGGACAGGGACACAAAACCAGTGAAAAACAGGTATGGAATGCAGGTAGTTGGAAATATCTGTTGAAGTTAAAGCAAGGATAAATGGAAGAGATGAAAAAGCTGATAGTGATACTAGGCCCGACGGCATCTGGCAAAACCAGATTAGCTGTTGCCTTAGCCGCTAAAATCGGTGGTGAGATTATCAGTGCTGATAGCCGACAAGTGTATACTGGGATGACTATCGGCACAGGGAAAGATTATGAAGAATATAAGGATGCATCGGGCCTGAAAGTACCTTATCATTTAATAGATGTAGTAGAGGCCGGAGAAGAATATCATGTGGCTCGTTTTCAGAAGGATTTTCAGCAAGCTTATCAGGATATAGTGGGTAGGGAGAAGGTACCCATTCTTTGCGGTGGCTCTGGAATGTATATTGAAGCTGTTCTGAAAAATTATCAGCATACACAGGTTCCGATTGATGCTATTTTAAGAGAAGAATTGGAGGCAAAAACGTATGAGGAATTATTGAGCCAGTTTCAAGAGGAATATGAGCAATTTTATGCTGAAGCAGATACTTCTACCAAAAAACGATTAATCAGGGCTTTTGAGATTGCCCGGTTTATGCGGGATAATCCTCAGAGTAATCAAAAATCAGAGCCTTTTCAATCATTGATTTTTGGAATTGGTATTCCAACAGAAGTGCGTCGGGAACGCATTACCAAACGCTTGTATAAACGCCTGCAAGAAGGGATGATTGAAGAAGTGCAGGAATTGTTGAATAAGGGAATCAGTGCTGAAAAACTGATTTTTTATGGTTTGGAATATAAATTCATTACCGAATATCTGCTCGGACAAATGGCTTTTGACGATATGGTAATGAAACTGGAAGTAGCCATTCATCAATTTGCCAAACGCCAGATGACCTTTTTCAGAAGCATGGAGAAAAAAGACCTGACGATTCACTGGCTGGATGGGATGGATACTACGGAAAGTCTGATAAATGAGATAATTCGCCAGATTAAGGCAGAAGGCGCATAGAAATACAGAGATTCTTGGTTATTTTTGTAGAATAGAAACAATTCTGATACTGATGAAGCATTTAATAGTACTGTCTTTATTTTGCTTGTTTACGCACTTCGCTCTTGGGCAAAAGGTATTGGTATTTTATGATACAGCTAATGCCGCAGAACTAAGTACATTGGCGCAAACCGCTTCATCAAAAAAGGTTCTTTTAGATACCACTTCAAATCCTCTCCGATTCACAGAAAATACACTCAAAAACTATAATGCCATTGTTTTTCTGAATGTTTCAGCCAATCGTCTCAATTTCAGGCAGGCAGCAGAATTGCAAAGATTTATTCAGGCCGGAGGTGGTTTTGTAGGTATTGGTAAAGCGGCTGAACCTTCTTATAAATGGCTTTGGTATGAGAAAATTCTGGGAGGTAAACTGGCAGAAACGCAATTAGAAAATCCCACGCAACTGAGCCTCATTACCAATGCAAGCATAGGCAAAACAAGCTTGCCGCCACTCTGGAAAGTGAACGATAAACCTTTGATGTTTAATAATCTGCCTACCCGCTGCAAGCCTGTCTTATTAGATGTGATGGGTAAAACCTGGGCATGGTATTATACTACCGACGAAGGCGGAAAGTTATTCTATACGGCTCTGGGTTGTGAGCCTTCGGCTTATGCGACCCCTGATTTTATTAGCCATATCTGGTCGGGGATTGAAGAAGTATCTGCCAAAGTATTACCTGATTATGTGCGAATTGCCGGAAGTGCCCTGCCTGACGAGAAGAATTTTTTGAAGATTGTTTTAGCAGATCATTTGCAGAACCCACTGGCTCTGGCGACATTGAGAAATGAGAATGTGCTACTGGTAGAAGAAGATGGGAGTGTGAAAATGTATGAGGCCAGAAAAAGAAAGACTAATATCCTGGGCAAAATAGAAGTTCCTAAACTAAGAGCCATTAAACTTGACCCGGAGTTTTATCAGAATGGCTATGTTTATACTTTTTCAGAAACAGGGACTGAGGAATATAAAATCGGGCGAATGCAGATAATAGGAGATACTACGCTTGTCATGACAGATTTTAGTAGTCAATCGACTAACCCGCTGGTACACAATGCGGTGTATGATTTTGAACGCTATGCCAAAGCCCCTTACCGATTGCCGAAGTATTTTGACAAGAAATCTTTCAGATATGTGAACGAGCAAGGCTTGATACTGGAAACGCTGGACGAAGATGGCAATGTGAAAAACATTGAGCCTTTTCTGACTGATATGAAGTTTAACTATATCAAGGATTTGTCTTTTGGGGAAGACGGCGATTTATATTTTCTGGAAGATAATCAATTGAAGAAAATCGATTATTCGGAGGGAAACCGCAAGCCTATTGCTATTGCTACGGCAGATGTATTGACAGGGAATTTGCCTTTGAAAGTGAAGTTTTCGTCAGAGGGCTCAGTCGATTTTGATAAGAATGATAAGATTAGTTTTGAATGGAATTTTGATGGGGTCAATCAATCGACCGACCCCAATCCTGAGTTTACTTTTACCAAGCCGGGGCCTTATGAGGTTAAGCTAAAAGTAAACGATGCCAGCGGCGATTCGGCAGAAGCTATATTAAAAATTCAAGCCCTTAAAGCTCCAATAAAAGGCCGGAAAAAATAACCACCCTCCCCAGCAGAAGAAGGGTGATAAGTTCACGGCTATTTAGTTGGAATCTCAATAATAAAAGTTGTATTGGGTATCACGCCCTCGGTACGGCAATTCAGTTTTTCACCTACGTTTTTCACCAGTAAGTGAATTTTCATATTTGCATAATCACTTTGTTTCTGAATCAGATCCTCAATCTGTCTGAATACAAATAAGGGTTTCACCTGTATCGAATCAGTATTCAGATTGGTTTCTATTTCCTGAAAAAACTCCATTCGTTCGCCTAGTCTTTTTTTCTCCAGTTCAAGAAATAAAATAACGGTCTCAATCTCCTGCGCCAGCGAGATATTCTTTTGTTTGGAATTAACCGAGATAGATTTGAGTAAATTACTGAACTCTGTCAGGTATTGCGCAGCCTCCATCGGGCTATGCAGTAGCACGTACTGCTTAATCGAATTGAGGTTACTGTATAAAAACTGCGGATTACCCATAACATTCTCTAGCTCCTGTATTTTAGCCACAATGTGTGACTCTCTTTTTTGTTTCAAATAAGTTGTCAGACTCCACAAAAAACTAATCAGCAATAACAAACCCATTGCCACATACATAAACACATTCATTATCACTAATAAAAGAGTGGGATAAAAAAAAATCATAGCGATGGTTGTTTCGGCTTTTACAAATCTATTCAAATGCCGAGGTGGTGTAAAGGGACATTTAGTATTTGGGGGATTTTATACTATATCTGGTAGTTTTTGACGGGTATTTGGGGATGGGTAATGAAAAGGAATAGGCTGATTCGAAAAGGAAACAGGTGCAACAAAAATGTCTTATTGCACGCAGTAGATTTATATAATATCGGTATGGTTACAAATTATTAGTTTTACCTTTTTCTTTCAGAAGCTTTGATTTGAACATACGATACTTTAATTGCAGAAAGGCAGTAGGTACATAGAACCAGGTTGACTCAGTTCTTGAAACAGGTTTGAAGGGATACATAAAACCACCCTCAATACCTAATCTATTCCATTGATAGGCGGTTTTTGCGGTTAAGCCATAAGTATTATTATAAATGTGTAATGATCTTACATCTAATCCAGTTGGTAGATTGGGAAGATTAAATCCTTGAAACAGCTTGTGATTTTGATAGGCGCCTAAAGATACTGTCCAATGGCTTTTAAGATAATAATCATAATATAGACTAGTATTTAATGTTTCGTAAACAGTTAGAGCAGGGTCGAAGGCTATATTACCGTTTGGGTCCTGATACTGATGTTGAATAATTCGAATAAGCTTTAATTGAATATTTAAATTGAAATTTTTATTGTTACTGTATTCAGCATAGAAGCCCAGGGTTATTCTTGGCCTTAGGGTTGTATTTTTCTTTGAGTTAATTTGATAACTATTTCGGTATCGCTCCATAAATTCATAATTCTGGGTAAAGCCAGTCATTACACCTATTGAGAATTTAGGGGTGAGTCGGAGTTGAGAGAATCCTTCAAATGATAATAAAAATGCTAAAAAAAGGAAAAGGATTTTTCGTTTCATGACAAATGTATGCTATTAGAGTACGATACAGTTTAAAATAAGATTTGTTTAAACTGTATCGTATAGCTGGGTGTTAAATTGCTTAAAAAATGTCATTCTCAAAATCTATAAAAACTATAATATACCCCAAAATTGATTCGGGCTTCTGTATCTATATAATATTGCTGGTAAGCGGCTTCTAAACCTAACCGGAAGTGCCTGGAGATACTATACCTGTATTCAAGACCACCATTAAAACCAATCGATATGTTGTTTTGAAAATAAGGTGGGTTAGGAATATATTCTAATCCAACAGGTGGATTTTTCATAGGATTAAGCCTGAATCCGCCATATCTGAACTGGGTAGCTCTAACGGCACCTACAGAGGCATTGATGCCCAAAAAATGTGATTTGCGCTTAAAAATGCCTACTAAAAACCCTATATTCAGTTTTTGTGAGCTACTTTGCAGAAAAGATATAGTATATGGGTTATTAGCCACACCAAAATCTTGTGTACTACTTTGTCTCTGGGCATTGGCAAAACTTAACTGTGACTGAAACGCTATCAGTTTAGTTAATTGTCGCTCATATTTAGGCGTAAAATGATAGCCTCTTACATCACCTGTACCGAATAAGGTAAGTCCTCCGGATAATCCGATTGTATTTTTTAATTCACTCTGAGCAAAGGTAGATATACCGATAAATATCATCAGCAAAAGCGTAGTAGTTGTTTTCATAAAAGCGTAGTTTATTATTAGTCGAATGCAAAATTTGTTAATACAAAAATAAAAAAGTCCGTGGAATAATCACGGACTTCTCTGGTAAAACTTATTTTAAGGAATCAGTCTATTCTGTCAATATCTCCAGATTCTTAATCTTAGTCGGAAACCATACCCGCATTTCTCCCTGCCCACGATTTGAACGGGCATAGTAAGGGATAAGCACCAAAGGCTGTGTAGTGGTATTCACTGTGGCATCGTCCAGAATATTAATCGCATTGGCGGTGCCTTTTAAAGTCATTACACCATTGAGCAGATTTGATTGGAAACTGGTTTGGAATTGTTGTTTTTCAGGAACTATCAGGTTGGATGTATGTCCATTATTATCAGCAAATTCGGCACAATAGACAATCGGGCCATATTCAATGGCAATCTTGCCTATGTCGTCTTTTACTTTGGCATTGGCAACCGTCTGGCGCACTTCCATTGGTAAATCTACTTCTATCACGTCGCCTTTTTTCCATAGGCGGTCAATGGCTATATAGCCATTATCCAGTTTTATTTCTAAGGACTGTCCGTTTACTTTTACTGACACCTCTTTTACCAGCGTTCCTTTATAGGCATATAAATCGGTAGGGAATGCCTGATTTTTTGCCCAACCCGGTATCCGCACATACATGGCATATGGCAAGCCTTTTTTGTTCTGAGGCTCAACATTGATTCTGATATTTCCTTCCCACGGATAATTGGTAGTTTGGGTAATCGTTACATTTTCTTTCGGTGCCACCTCCAGCGTAGTGGTATTACTGACATAAAGATTAACATAGACACGGTTATCTTTCTGTGCATATACATAACCCGGAATAGAAGGCATAAAACGACAGATATTAGTCGGGCAGCAAGAGCAGGTAAACCAGGGCGAACGTTTATTTTCTCCGGTTAGTTTGCCGTTTTTAACCGTGTATTCCATCGGATTTTCGTAGTTGAAAGTCTTGCCATCCAGTCCGATACCGCTGATTAAACCATTGTAAAGTGTGCGCTCCAGAATATCAATGTATTTTGCATCGCCATACATCATAAACATCCGGTGATTCCAGTAGACACTGGCAATAGCGGCACAGGTTTCACAATATGCACTATGGTTCGATAATTCGTAATCAGGGCCAAAGCCTTCCCAGTTGCCCGCTTGTCCTAATCCGCCTGTAATATATGTTTTCTTGCTGAAGGCATTCTCCCAGATTTTGGTAATGGCGTTCAGGTATTCCAGATTATTGGTCAAAGAGGCTACATCAGCCATACCTGCATATAAGTAACCTGCTCTTACCGAATGTCCGAGGGCTTCGGTTTGTTGCACCACTGGAATATTATCCTGCCAGTAAGCACCAGTTTGCCATACGGTTGCTTCTTTATCACCTGTTTTCTTTTCATAGGTTCTTTTCCCGCGGCAATCAATGAAGAATTTGGATAGGTCGAGGTATTCTTTCTTGCCTGTTACTCTATATAGTTTTACCAGACCAATTTCAATTACCTGATGCCCGGGTGCTACTGCTTTTTTACCCGGCCCGAAAACGGTGAGCAGGTGGTCGGCATTTTTGAGGGCAATATTGAGCATGTTCTTTTTGCCTGTGGCTAAGTAATGGGCTGAGGCTGCTTCATAGAAATGCCCCATATTATAGAGCTCATGGCTGAGTTCGTGCTCTTTTTCATAACGCTCTTTGCCTATCCACGGGTGACTGGTGTCGCCCATTGTACGGGTAGTGTATAGGTAGCCATCAGGCTCTTGTGCCTTGCTGATAAGGGTAATCAATGAGTCGATATAGGTATCTAGTTTGGCATCGTATTTCACATGGAGCGAATAAGAAGCGCCTTCGATTATCTTATAAATATCTGAATCATCGAATGGGTAAGTGGTGCAAAGTTTGCCTGAATGGGCCACTGCCTGTTCAAAGTTTTTGATACGCCCGGTTTCTTTTGATTTCTGGAACGACCACGGAATTGTAACTGTGCGATTGATTTCCAGTTTCGGTAGCCAGAACTTATCATTCAGTTTTACTTTCGTAAAAGGCACACCGCTATAAGGATAATCCTTCTGGAATTGTGCAAGACCTATGAGTGAGATAAAACTGAAAATTAGGGTAATGAGGTTGCGTTTCATGAAAATACTGTATAGTTTAGAATAGGTGTTTTTGCTTTACTTATAAATCCTGGCTGTTCAGCTTTACAATCTCTTTAGTTTTAATGGCATTGTCTAGAGTTATCCATCCATGAAAGTCTTTTCCTACCAGAAACTCAGCATAGCATACTTTATTAAGACCTTCTGTTACGGTATAAGTTTCATTGATCAATACCAATCTATTTGACCAGTCAACACTCAATCTGAATTTTTCTAATTCGCGTATGCCATTAAAAACCGCAAAACGTCGGTGTATAAAGGAAAACCTCTGGTTAGCATTTGAAGGTTGACCAATGGTAATGGTATCTCCCTTAGAGAAGTTCACGCCTGAAACGGTGCAGGCCGGAACTTTTATTTTCTCATATCCTTTTTCTTCGCTTTTTTTATCACTTTGTCCAAAAGCTGTTAAACTCGCCAGAGACAGGAATAGAAATAGTATTTTCGATTGCATAGATTTTAGTAATGGTTCTGTAGATATTTCGTTTTTAGTATTGTGACCCTAAGGGGAATCGAACCCCTGTTTAGCCTCCAATTAAAATATAACTCATAAGTGAACTGAATGTTCTGCCATTAAAGATAGCAGATTCTAAGCACATCAACAATAAAAGCGAGATTATCAGTCCAAAGACTAATTATGCCGAGTCATGTTTGGGAAGTTGCTGATTTTTCTGAATATTTGTGGCTATACATTCAACCTCTTCTTTTATGAAAATAAAACTACTATTATTTGCCTTTGTGCTATTTCTATGTGGTTGGAAAGGCAAAAACCCACCTCCGGCTAAACCTAAAAATATCATCTTTATTCTGGCTGACGACCATCGTTACGATTTCATGAGTTTCATGAATAAAGTGCCGGGCTTGCAAACACCCAATATGGATAGAATTGCCCGTGAGGGTGCCCATATCCAGAATGCTTTTGTGAGTACCGCCCTGTGTTCGCCTAGCAGAGCCAGTATTCTTACCGGGCAATATGCGCATACACATACCATTGTAGATAATCAGGCTCCACTACCTAAAGGTTTGAAATTCTTTCCACAATACCTGCAAAAGGCCGGATATAGCACTGCTTTTCTGGGTAAATGGCATATGGGTAATACAGATGACTCTCCGCAGCCGGGTTTTAATTATTGGTTGAGTTTCAAGGGGCAAGGCGTGTACTATAATCCTACTTTCAATATCAATGGCAAACAGGTAGCCCATAAAGATAGTAGTTATATCTCTGATTTATTGACTGATTATGCTGAGCAATGGTTGAACTCTTTAGATAAGAATAAGCCATTCTGTATGTATTTATCTCATAAAGGGGTACATGCCGAATTTCAGCCTGCTAAAAGACATAAAGGTACTTTCAAAGATGCTTTGGTTTATCCTGAATCAATGTATCTGACCAAGACTGATACCAGTAAGGTTTTCGGGCCTATGCCGACGCATAATCCTAATCAACCGCCTATGAACCCGAATATGAAAGATATGCCACAATGGGTGAAAAACCAGCGTTACAGCTGGCATGGCGTTGATTATCTCTATCATGGCACGATTCAGTTTAATGATTTTTATCGCCAGTATGCCGAAACGCTCAGAGGGGTAGATGATAGTGTGGGTAGAATTCTGAAATGGCTGGATGATAACGGAATGGCCGAAAATACAATGGTGATTTATATGGGCGATAATGGTTTCAGCTTTGGCGAACATGGCCTGATAGATAAACGCCATGCCTATGAAGAATCGATGCGTGTGCCTTTGATTATGCGTTGCCCGAGTACCATTAAAGCCAATTCAAAAGTAGCAGAGGTAGTGCAGAATATTGATATTGCTCCTACGATTCTGAATTATGCAGGTGTGCCGACACCTGTGCAAATGCAGGGCAAATCATTCCTGCCGATCTTGCAAGGGAAGAAGATAGACTGGAAAGACAAGGCTTTTTATGAGTATTACTGGGAGTATGATTTCCCACAGACTCCAACCATGTTTGCTGTCAGAACCGACCGATACAAATATATATTCAATCATGGCGTATGGGATGCCAATGAATTGTATGATTTGAAAAATGATCCGCTGGAAGTAAATAACCTTATCAGAAGCCCGGAACATCAGACCATTGCCAAAGATTTAAGAAATCAGGTCTGGGATTGGCTGGAAGATACTAAAGGGATGCAGATTCCGTTGAAACGTATTCCGAATAAGAGGGGAGACCATCGGTATCGGGGGACTTATTGATAAACCCCAACCCTCCGAGCGGCGTCTGCCCCAACAATGTGGAGGAATTTTTATTTCTCCTTACGGCGTCTATTCTTCATTGTTGAGTAGGATTGCTGTGAGGAGAGATTTACGTAGAAGCTTTATCCTTCCACCTCCTTCACAGGCAGAACCATAACTACCTTGGTTCCGATACCTTCGCCTTGCTCGTTTTCCAGGTCTATAGTCTGGATATTAAGGGTATAGTTTTCTTCCAGTTTCATTAATTCCAGGCGGTTTTTTATAAGCGAAGTGCCTTTGGAAATATGTTCTTTATGGGCTTGCTGAATATTGGCTGCGGCTTTTCTGCCTATGCCATTGTCTTCAATTTCGCAGATGAGAGTTTCTTCAGTGTGTTTTTTGAATCTTATCCAGATTTTGCCCTGATGGTCTTCCCGGCGGCCTGTCATGAGTCCGTGCCAGATAGCATTTTCTACGTGGGGTTGAATCATCATGCTGGGAATCTGTATTTCTGAAGATTCAATGTCATTATCTACTTCTATGCTGTATTGAAAAGAATTAGAGAAGCGCAAGCTTTCCATTTGTGCAAAATAAGTTAATAGCTCTACTTCTTTACTAAGCGATACAAATTGACTACCTGAGTTATCCAGAACCAGACGAACCAGCTTTGCGAATTTTGAGAGGTAGCGGGACGCTTCAATCGGGTTATTATCTAAGATAAATGATTGAATTGAATTAAGCACATTAAAGATAAAGTGTGGATTGAGCTGTGAGCGTAGGGCCGTCAGTTTTAAATCATTGATTTGTTTCTGGATCTCTGTTTTTTCGGCCTCACGCAACCGGATTTCATTAATCTGACGACGGTAAATATAGTAGAGAGAGCCACTTACAATAAGCAAGAATATGATCCTGAACCAGAGTGTTTTCCACCACGGAGGCGTAATTACGATAGTAAAAGAAGCCATGTCTCTGCTCCAGTTTAGTCCGTCGCTCATGGCAGTTACTTTAAATGTATAAGTACCTGGTGGCAGATTAGTATAGCTGGCGTATTTACTATTTTGGGCATCTTTCCATGTATTATCTGCGCCTTCCAGAATGTATTTATAGCGATTCTGGCTGCCGTTGTTGAAATTAAGCCCGACGTATTCGAAGGTTATATCATTCTGCTGATAATCGATTGACAAAGGTTCATTGATGTCGAAAGAGATAGAAGTATTATCTATTTTTATGCCTGTAATATAGGGTTTGGGCGGGCTTCGTTTGATATTGAAATTATCCAGAGCCAGTAAAGAGAAAGAGTTATCTGAAGCAATAAAGAGTGTATCACCTGCCGTATTGAATGGCAGAATAGCACCGATATTATTATTGGCTAAGCCGTTGGCTTCGGTCAGGCTCTGAATAACATTGGTTTTTAAATTCAGATAATTCAGACCCTGTGGCGAGCCAATCCACAAAATATCGTTTTTGTCCAGAAACAGGCATTCAATATCATTACTTAATAAGCCATCAAATTTATCATAGAGTTTAAACTCATCTTTTTTTAAATCATACTTCAAGACACCGATGCGGGTTGCCAGGTAAAGATTTTCCTTTTTATCAGCAGTCATGAAACTGATGGCATCGCTCTCAAAACCTTTTTTTGATGCCAGTTTAATCACAGAAAAGGTATCTTTATTTCTATCCCATTTTACGAGTCCACCTCCAGCTGGTGTGCCCATCCACATATTTCCGTCTTTATCTTCTGTGATGCTATAAGCCATCCGGAGCGGGAAAGCAGGTATAGTTTTTTGTGAGTATTGTCTGAACCGGTTAGTTTTAGGATTATAAACCACCGCTCCATTTCCTGCGCCAACTCCCATCCACATCAATCCTTTACTATCTATGTATTGATTATTTACCAGAAATGAATCTAATGCTGTGGGTTTAGTAGAATTCCGGATTCGACCGAACTGAAAGTTGTCTTTTTTGAACCAGAACATCCCATACTGTGATGCCATCCAGAGCGTGTCTTTCGTATGAGGCTGATTAGAAACGGCAATGCTGATGGCTTTATCGGTTTTATTGCCAAAGAAAAACTTATCCATATTATCGGTAGCAAGATCTGATAAAAACCAGCCATTACCATAGGTGCCTATAAATATTTTATCGGCACTCATCCGATGAAATGTAATGGCAGGTGCTACTGTCCAGGATAAATTATTGATAGCTTTATTGATATTGGGATAGGTAATAATGGCCTGTTTGGATTTTGAAATCAGATAAAGTCCATCAAAATGGCTTACCCAGAGGTTGCCTTCGCGGTCTTTCAGGTATTCAGGAATCCGGTTATTACTGGTGGAGGCAATCCAGACAGGCTTGTTGTTTAGATCTTTCAACTGACCATTACTGAGGTTAAGCAATTGTGGTTTCCCCTCCTGGCGGTCAATAATGGCCAGATTGTTATCAATCGGATAAATGGAGTAAAGGCGCTTATGTGCAATAATGGATGTTTCGAAATTTATCTGAAATTTCGTTATGGCACGTGTAGCGGGCAGATATTTATAAACCGCATTAGAATCTCTCAGAAATACCCATAAACTCCGGTCAGGTGCCTGTGTGAAACTACATAATTGATTGAAAAAGGTTAAATGGGGGAATTTTTTCGTAACAGGCACAATGGCTTTTTTTGCGAAGTCTATCCAAATAATCTGATAGGTTTGGATGTTTTTTATAATATACTGATCACCTTCGACTTCATATAATTCACTTCCTAAAGGGACCCGTTTTTTCTCGAATTCTTCTTTAGGGGTAGAATACGAATGGATGATTCTGAGGTTTTTATCCAATACGTGTAGCCCTGCAAAAGTAAGCACCCATAGATTGCCTTTGCGGTCTAGTTTTAAATCATAGACATTATTATCTAACAATTTCAGGTCGGTAGAACGGTCGAAGAAAATATTATGGAAAGTCTGCCTATGAGTATCCATAATTGTCAGGCCGTCAGCGGTACCTATTGCCAATCGGTTTCCAGGCAATAATAAGATTGAAGAAAGCTGGTCTGAGATGATTGAATTAGTGTCTTTGGTATGGGTAAACGTAACAAACCGTTCGCCATCGTACCGATTCAATCCTTCGGGAGTAGCAATCCATAAAAAGCCGTCATTATCCTGAACGGTCGCTTTTATTTCATTACTTGATAAACCGTTTCTTGAGTCGAAATGCTCAATATTATTGAAAAGCAACTGGGCAGAAACCTCACCGCAGCAAAGCAGTAAGGTCAGCCAAATATTTATCAATAAGAATCTCACTCAGTATACAGTTTATAGTTAATGAAAACTTGTTTCCGAAATTTACTAAAAAGCAGCTACAGGCTTGAGTAAAAAGCAAATTATCCGCCAGAAATCTTATTGAAAGAATAAGAAGCGTTTATATCACCCTAAATGATTATCATTAGAAATAATCGAATGACCTGAATACATACTAAAATGAGAAAGCACCATTTTCTTCCTTTTTTCGACCAGAATCTAAGTCAGTCCTGCCATCTACAAATTCTGCCTTTCGGAGCTTCTCAAATTCGCACAACTTTGTGGCATCAAACAAATAAACATCACAGTCATGAAAACTTTCAATGCTTTTAGTAAATTTTTCGCTTATGCTTTAGTATTTTCAATGGTATTTCTTTATAGCTGTAAAGACAAAGATGCGGCAGAACCATCAATGGCCGATCAGGTAACAGGAAGCTATAATGTGACATCTATCTCACAAGGGGGTATCGTGGTTACTTTGCCTGCTCAAGGGGTATCAGGTGAGTATTCAGTAAGCAAAATCAATGATTCTAAAGTGAAAGTTTCTTATGTATTGAAATCGGCAGGGTACCCTGATGAAGTAGGCTCAGAAGATGCTACTTTAACAAAAGGGTCTAACGGTGGTATCGATTTTCATACCTCTGCGAAAGTTGGAAACTTTATGAACAATACAATCACCTTTGATTTTGAAGACGAGAACGGAGCGATTACTATCGTAGCCAAAAAGAAGTAAGAAATAGAAGCAAGGCTTATGAAGGATGGAATTCATAAGCCAGCCCATAAGGCATAAAAAAGCCACCTTATCTCATGAATAGGGTGGCTTGATTGTTTATGATTTATTACCAGATATAAGTAGCAACTGAACCTGCATTGAGCGATTGGCTCAATAATTTGCCCTTGCTGGAAATAGTAAATGCCTGTGGTTTATTAGATTCGTTCAGCACAATCAGCACTGTTTTACCAGTGGGCGTTTTAAAAGCCACATTCGCCAGTCCCAAAGTGATATTGGAAGAAATTCGCACCGAACCCGGACGGGCAAATTTAGAAGCGTGTGCCACAATATAATAAGCCGGGTTTCTGACAATTGAGTTACCAATAGTAATAGCGCCCAGACATTCAGTACAGCCGCCATCTGTATGCGGATTTTGTTTAGGGTCAGCCGCCAGATTCCATTCCAGTACATTTTTAGCCCAGTTTCTTGGCGCACCTATTATCAGATTTTTGACGTGCCATTTCAGGTCTCCGGCAAAATTGCCCGGTGCACCAATCCATTGCTCGGTGAAATAGAGGTTTTTGTCAGGATGAGCCTCATGCACATCTTTCAAGGCTTCGATAGTTCCACCGTATAAGTGAAAGGCAGAGCCATCAATGTATTTGCGCGCCTCAGGGTCATTTAAAACGCTTATAGGATAATCGGGACGGTCAGCGTTATGGTCGTACAGAATGATTTTTGTCTTGATAGCCGATGCTTTGAAAGCAGGGCCAAGATTCTTCTTGATGAATGTGGTTTGTTCACTTGGCAACATCAGAAGGCTTGGGTTATTACCGGGATGCAAAGGCTCATTCTGAATCGTGATAGCATCAATCCGAATTCCCTCTTTTTGCATGGCCTGAATATATTTTACCAGATATCTGGCATAAGCCTGATAAAACTCAGGTTTCAGGCTACCGCCTTTAGAATTGCCATTGGTTTTCATCCAGACCGGGGGTGTCCAGGGCGAGCCAAGGATTTTGATGGCAGGATTTATTTTCAGAATCTGTTTCAGCACCGGAATCAAATCTTTTTGCTCTTCTGCCAGACTGAATTTCTGTATATTAGGGTCGTTTTCTCCGTTAGCCAAGTCATTGTAAGTAAATACATGGTCGCTCAAATCAGAAGCGCCAATACTGATTCTTAAATAACTGATACCGATATTGTTCTGGTCGATAGCGAAGAGTTCTTTGAGCAGAGCAGCCTTTTCAGTCTCTTTCAATTGATTGATTAATGTAGCACTCCCGCCTGTCAGAGTAAAGCCAAAGCCATCCATACTTTGGAAGCGTTTGGTATCATCTACAAAAATGGTTGGGCCATCGGTTTTTTCATTGCCAAAGCTCAAAACCTCATTTTGTTTCTGTAATAAAGCCGATTTATCGGCATTGGTAAGCCATACTTCTACCTGTTGTGCCTGGGTGAACATAGCCACAAAGCAGAACAGGTGGGTTAACGTTTGTTTCATAGATTAGGTTTTATAGTTTTGATGGCAAGTTAAGCATTTTATTCATGCTTTTTCATGGAATTGTAGCAGTTGAAATGAGTATAGCACTTGCCGGAATATTTAAAACTGAGCCAGTTTCAGTAACAAAAATATTGGAATAAGCCTTATAATTGGCAGGAACTGATATATGATGCCCTGATTTGATAATCACTATCTCATTAAGTGTAGGTATATGCCCGCAAGACCATGTGTCTGCCGAATCCCAGCTACCTGATTTTATCGTATAATTCCGGTTCCCTTCACAATTCATACCTGAGTACTGGCGTGGTTCGCTGCCATAGACTGAATCATAAGCCCAGAATACGA
Organism: Emticicia fontis; assembly: GCF_054779675.1. Taxonomy (NCBI): domain Bacteria; kingdom Pseudomonadati; phylum Bacteroidota; class Cytophagia; order Cytophagales; family Leadbetterellaceae; genus Emticicia; species Emticicia fontis. Next base: position 232,954 of record NZ_BAAGXU010000051.1, on the reverse strand, counting down.
CTTTATCATCAAAATTCAGAAAGTTAGTAGTAAAAGAATCTTTCGTGCCCGGTTGTACTTCATCAACCAGATAAGTGCCAATCATTGTACCATCTGATGTCCAGAGTTCGCTTCCATGATTTTTGTCGTATTGGCTAAAGTAGAGCTTATTATTGAACGCGATTCCCTCATCGATTGAATTAACATTTGGTTTTGTGAGTGGTTGGGTACCTGCTGTAGTTCCATCGGTAACCCACAAACCAACACCATCAGAACTAATTGATGGAACAACAAAAATGAAAAGCTTATTATTTACTGGCGTAACCTGAAACCTGTTTGGTCTGGCTAAGAATAATGTTTTCAAGAAAAAAGTGCCATTGCCTGTACCATCGCTTGTCCATAAATCTAAAGAAATTTTCCCATCATCAAGTATGGTTGGATTGGTGCGGAAAAAAAGCCTGTCAGCTGTTTTTTGCATAAAGGGCGCATAATCGGTAACCAGGTCCTCATCAAAATCAAATTCTTTTAGTATTTTAGTCTCATTATTGCTCCCGCTTACTTCAAATAAACCATCAATATTTATCAGGTTTTCATTGGTGTAATTGGCAACAAAATAGAGTTTATTTTTAAATTCAATTAGGTTTTTAGGATAAAAAGGTGTATTTATAGAACTCAAAAGCGTAGAATAAACTCTTTTTGTTCCGGCCTCAGTTCCATCACTTTCCCAGATACCATTACTCGTAAAGTATAGTTTTCCATTAGCTCCAACAAGATTGTTTGGATAAAACCCATGTGGGTCAGATTTATTAATAGTTGTCGGCTTTGTTCCATCAAGTACCCATAAAGTTATACCGATGCCGGAACGGTCACCCATGAAAAAAAGTTTATTATTGGCCACCGTCAATGAAAATGGGTTGACACTTATGTTATTATCGTTGATATTCGAAAGGTCGATTTCAAAAGTATTTGCTTCTGTTCCATCAGTACTCCATAAGCGCATACTGATATTTCCGGTATTTCTGAATGTAAAGTAGAGAGTATTTCCGATTGAAACCATTTCGTAAATAGTTAATCCGTCAGCGCCGGGAATAATATCTTTTACAATAGTTGTGCCCTGTGGTGTTCCGTCCGATTTCCATAGTTCTGTGCCCCGATAGTCATTAGCAATAAAGTACCAAATATTACCGACTTTAATTTTTTTGTCATTATAAGCGGAGCCAATGCTACCCGTTACAATATTTTTGACTAAACCCGTATTTTGAGGAGTACCATCTGATTTCCATAATTCAAAATTGTGCTGCGGGTCATAGTTCTTAAAAAATAGTGTATGATTACTCGTATAAATAAATTCAGGCTTTATATCGACATTCAAATTGGGTTTCGAGATATTCTGAACAAATGAAGTTCCACCAGCGGTGCCATCCGACTGCCATAATTCATTGCTATTATTGGCTCGGAATAGTAGTTTGTTATTAAGCGTAACAAAAAAGTTGGGTGTAGAACTTTGCGTTAAATTAAGGTCCTTTAAAAGCTTTGTGCCTATAATTGTGCCGTCCGATTCCCATAGCTCATAGTCGTTATTAGCCACCGATGCTGAGAAGAAGAACTTATTGCCCAAAACGCCTATGTTCCTTTTAAATTCGTGGTTAGTAAAACCCTGAAAAGTTTTTAATAGTTGAGTGCCTGATTCGCTTCCATCACTTATCCATAAATCAATACCTAAATTGAATACAAGCTGATTATTAAAGTTGGTGAGGCTTTTTAAGGTTATATCAGAAATAGAACTGAGGTTTAACACTCGCTTTATTAAGACCGTTCCTGCTGAACTTCCATCCGATTTCCACAGCGTTCCTTCATGTTTGCTGGTACTACTGTTATAGGTTGAAAGAAAGAAGTATAGGTTATTATTAATAGAAATACTGCGGATTTTTTCCTGGTTATTACCTGGAAGATTAAATAATTGAGCATCAAATGTCTGAACCATCAATGTTCCTGCTTCTGATCCATCACTTTTCCACAATTGTGTCTCTGAAAGGTTTCGTGTAAAGAAAAAGATTTGATTATTTACGATACTTGCTTTTTCATCTGAACCAAATGCCAGTGATTTTACTAAAGTAGAACCCCCATTTTCGTTGATTTTAAATAACCCAGCTCCAGTTTCAAGATAGTATACCGTATTATTCAGTACAATTAAATTAGCATCAGCATCAATATCCTCCACCATCAAAGTATTGGTAGTTCCGTCTGTTTTCCATATATCCATTGAATAGTTTGAATCACCATGTTTAACGCTATAATAGAGATGGGTATCTGTAGTTAGAAAAAGAAATTTACTGACTGTTGAGGCAGAACCGATAACTTCTTGGGCTGATACCTGAACTGTACCTGTTTCGGTGCCATCAGTTTTCCATAATCGGTATGTATTAGAGATGTTAGTTTTTATCGTAAAAAAGGTAGTGCCATTCAATTCTATAAAATTGGAAGGATAAGAACCCTCCTCAGATGTGTTTATATCTTTAAAAAGACTTATTTGAGCACTGGCAAAAAATGTAGAAAAGCAAAGCAGTGTGAATAATAAATAGGGTTTCATAGTCAAGCAATGGTTTAGGCATCAAAATAAATTAAAAATAGAATGAGACGCAAGTTGTTGAGTAATAGGTGAAGTATTTCTTCCTGTATAAATACAAATAATTAACATTTATTTCCTATTTTTGACAAAATAATTCAGCTCATAACCATCTATTCAAATGCCAAAGTTTCTTGCCATTATACTTTGTGTGATAACTCTTTCTGTCTCTGCCCAGAAAAAACAAGCGGTCAATCTTATTTTCGATACTGATATTGCTCCTGATTATGATGATGTTGGTGCCATGGCCCTGCTCCATGCTTTTGCCGATGCCGGAGAAGCCAAGATTCTGGCTACTATCTCATGTAATGCCTTTGAAACTACCGGGCCTACTATCAGCTTATTGAATACCTATTTCGGTCGCCCGAATATCCCTATTGGTATTACCAAGCATGAAAAACCGAATATGCTTTGCCAACAAAAATGGGCTGAATTCATTGTTGATAAATACCCGCACAAACTCAAATCGAATGCTGAGGCTATTGAAGCGACGAAACTATACAGACAGGTTTTAGCTAAACAGCCTGACCAATCTGTAACAATAATAACCGTAGGATTCTTTACCAATCTGGCTGATTTATTGGATTCTCAACCTGATGAATATTCAAAACTCTCAGGCAAAGATCTGATTAAGAAAAAAGTAAAACTATTGGTTTCGATGGCGGCAGGATTAAATAAGGAGAATCGTGGACATGAGTTTAATGTGCATATTGATACCAAAGCCTCGCAAAAGGTTTTTGCTGAATGGAATACTCCTATGCTTTTGAGTGGTTTCGAAATAGGGGAGAAGATAAGAACAGGCATTCGTTTAATTAATAACGAGGGCATTCAAAACAGCCCTGTGAAAGATGCTTTTCAGGTAGCATTGACCAAAGATAAGAATACGATTGGCCGAAACAGCTGGGACCAAACGGCCGTACTGGTAGCAGTGAAAGGAATAGAACCCTATTTCGCAACCAGAAAACTGAGTTTCGAAATCAAAGACGATGGCTCTAATGTGCTGATACCGGGTGAGAGAATCACTTATCTGACAGAGAAGATGCCAGCGGCAGAAGTAGCCACCATCATTGAAGATTTCATGATGCATCAGCCTAAGAAGAAATAATTGTATTCAACCTCTATATACCTCTAACCTTATAATGCTATGTTCATCATCGAAACCTATCCGCTTGCGGTTATCTTCTGCATCATTACGATGTTATGCTGGGGCTCGTGGGCTAATACTCAAAAACTGGCAGCCTCAACCTGGCGATTCGAACTTTTCTATTGGGATTATGTGATAGGTATTATGCTGCTTGCAACGCTATTTGCTTTTACGTTAGGTAGTGCGGGAGATGAGGGGAGAAGCTTCGTAGAGGACATTAAACAGGCTGATTCGTCTAATATCGGTTCAGCATTAATAGGTGGCGTGGTTTTTAATATTGCCAATATTCTTCTGGGTGCGGCTATTTCTATTGCGGGTATGGCGGTTGCTTTTCCGGTGGGGATTGGTTTGGCTCTGGTAATCGGTGTAATTGTGAACTATCTGGATAATCCTGTTGGGAATTCTTATATGATTTTTCTTGGCGTTGCTCTGGTGGCTGCTGCCATTTTGTTAAATGCTTATGCGTATCGCCGCATGGCTTCACAATCTCAGGGTGTTTCTTCTAAGGGATTGGCGCTTTCGGTAGTAGCCGGGGTATTGATGGGCTATTTCTATAAATATGTGGCACAGGCTATGTTTCCTAACTTTCTGGTGCCGGAAGCAGGCAAACTAAGCCCTTATACGGCTGTGTTCTTTTTCTCGATTGGCATCTTTTTGAGCAATTTCGTGTTTAATACATTCCTGATGTTCCGTCCGTTTGTTGGTACACCAGTCAGTTATGGCGATTATTTCAGAGGGAGTCTGAAAAACCACCTGACCGGAATTTTAGGCGGAGCTATCTGGTGTGTGGGCATGGCTTTCAGCATTATTGCTTCTGACAAGGCCGGAACGGCCATTTCTTATGGCTTGGGGCAGGGAGCAACGGTCGTGGCGGCTATCTGGGGTATTTATATCTGGAAAGAATTTAAAAATGCACCCAAAGGCACGTCTACCATTTTAAATGCCATGTTGCTGCTCTATATTATTGGCTTAGCTTTGATAATCGCTGCAAGATAAAATACTTAAATCCACAAAACTGCAAATTCTTATGTCAAAAATCGTAGTCATAGGTAGTTCAAACACCGATATGGTGGTGAAAACCAATCGTTTCCCGAATCCGGGAGAAACTATTTTGGGAGGTACATTCTTTATGTTTGCCGGAGGTAAAGGCGCTAATCAGGCCGTAGCTGCAGCTCGTATGGGTGGCGATGTAGTGCTGGTTGCCAAAGTAGGAAACGATGTTTTTGGCAAGCAAGCCATTGAGGGCTTCCAGAAAGAAAGAATCAATACGTCATACATCAGCACCGACCAAGATAAGGCATCTGGTACAGCCCTCATTATTGTAAATGAAGCCGGAGAGAACAAGATTGTAGTAGCACCCGGCTCAAACGATACACTTTCGGAAAGCGATATTCTGAAAGCGGCCGCCGAAATAGAAAATGCCGAAGTGCTATTGATGCAACTGGAGATTCCGATTGCCAGTGTAGTTTTTGCAGCTACACAAGGACTGAAAACTGAAAGTAAGGTAATTCTGAACCCTGCTCCGGCACAGGCATTACCCGATGAAATCTATGCGAATCTCTACCTGATCACTCCTAATGAAACCGAAGCAGAGATATTGACAGGCATAGAAGTAAAGGATGATGAGTCTATCAAAGCAGCGGCAGATATATTATTAGATAAAGGCGTAAGAAATGTAATTATCACCTTAGGCGCCAGAGGAGCCTATTTTCAGAACGAGTATCACTCCTTTTATATAGATGCGCCAGAGGTGGAGGCAGTGGATACTACGGCTGCGGGTGATATTTTTAATGGTACGCTTGCAGTAGCCTTAGCTCATAAAAAAGACTGGAAATCTGCCATTGAATTGGCATGTAAAGCGGCATCAATTTCTGTAACCAAAATGGGTGCTCAGGCATCGGCTCCATTTTTAAGCGAAATTTCATCGGCATCTAACTTCTATTTCTAATAATTGGTTTTATTTTTGTTGCATTCAAATAGAAACGATAAGGAGAACGCTAATGATGAGAAAATACCTTTTGCTACTACTATTGCCCATAACTACACTTGTAAAGGCACAAACTGTTTTGGAAGACCAGTTTCAGTTTAATTATCTTGCTTTAAATCCTGCCATGACTGGTGCCAGAGAAACATTCAGTTTGAATGCAATGCTCGGAAATCGTTTTGTTGGCTCGATTCGACCTCAACAGATTTATCAGCTTTTTTCAATGGATGGCCCAACTAATGAAGGGAGAGGTGGTTTAGGCTTACAGGCTTATAATAGTAATATAGATGGCTTTAATAATGCCGGAGCAAAAATTTCCTATGCTTACAGACAAAAATTCGGCGATGCTTTTACAATGGCGCTTGGAGTGGATGGAGGTTTTATTTACCAGCCTGTTATTACAAGTTTAGGTAACAAACAGCTATTCCCGTATGCAGGTTTAGGAGGCTTGCTCACCTCGGAAAAATTCTTTTTCAGTATTTCGAAGCCTTCTCTTATTACAAGTAAAGAGCAACCATTCAATACGAAAAAACCATTGTATACTATGGTGGGAATTTCGGTGGGTGAGGTAGAAAATACCATGTTGAATCTGAGTGCTATGCTTGAGGCTAACAAAAATACCAAGGCAAACTTCTTTTTAAGTGCGAAAGTATGGATTAAGAAGAGCGTTGGTTTAGGCTTGCTTTATCGCTCAGAATTAGACCCAGTTGGAGCGAGGCAGAATAAGGTTATTCCGATGGCTGAATTTCAGTTTACTAATAGTTTTCGTCTTGGAGCGTCTTATGATGCCAAACCTTTGGTATATCCGACTGGTACGGGCAGCAGTACCGGAGCCATCAGAAGCGGGATATTACAGTTATACTTCCGATACGATTTCTTACGTGACGATAGTGGTGATAACCGTCTGAAATACTATTAATTCCGAATCCCTCTTTTCAGAGGGATTTTTGTTTGAATGAGGGCTGGCTTGGCAAATGAAAGGCGAGAAAAAAGAGCAATAGAAAATATATTTTGACCTAATTGAGATTATTCTTTTTTCTTTCAATCAATAGATAATCATTTTAGTGAAAAATTTGTTATTTTATTGAATACCTTACCGTAACTTTGCAGCGTTTAGGCAAATGGGGGTTTGCACGACTTTAAATATTGGTCGGATTTCCCATAATAGCATAGTTTATAAAGGTTTTACGACAAATAGTATCGTTCTCAGGAACGAGCATCAATAATTCTTTAAATTTTCAATGGATCAATTCTCGTACATCGCCAATGCAGACGTAGCCGCATTGGACGCTATTTACCAACAATACAAACAAGACCCTTCGTCAGTTGATGAAAGCTGGCAGAATTTCTTCAGAGGGTTTGAGTTTAGCCAGACATATAACAGCAACGGACACACAAACGGTACAAATGGCACGGCAACGGGCGTAGCACCTACGGCTACTCCTTCCAAAACTGCACCTGCCAGTGCTGAACATACACGCAAGGAAATGGAGGTGGTTCACTTAATAAGAGGGTATCGCTCTCGTGGACACTTACTTTCAAAAATAAATCCGATTGGCCCAAGAAAAGACCGTAAATCAATGCTTGACCTGAAAGATTTCAATCTTTCGGAGGCAGATTTAGATACTGTTTTTGAAGCAGGGGTTGAACTTTTCGGCGAAGCCGCTACTCTACGCAAAATTGTAGATGCTTTAACAAAAGTATATCTGGGCAAAATAGGTTTCGAATATCTATACATCAGAGACCGCCATGCGAAAAGCTGGTTGCGTAAGAAAATCGAACAGGAATACTTGTTTTTCGATCCTAGCCGTGAACAAAAATTACGCATTTTTGAGAAACTGAATGAGGCGGTTAATTTCGAAAACTTCCTTCATACCAAATTCTTAGGTAAAAAACGCTTTTCTTTAGAAGGTGGTGAATCAACTATTCCGGCTCTGGATATTGCTATCAACCGTGGTGCTGAATTAGGTGTAGAAGAGGTAGTAATCGGTATGGCACACCGTGGTCGTCTGAATATCCTGACAAACATTCTACAGAAACCATACGAGCAGGTTTTCAATGAGTTTGAAGAAAACGTGCAATTGGATGCCTATAGCGATGGTGACGTAAAATATCACATGGGTTATTCGAGCCAGGTAGAAACACCGGAAGGCAAAAGAGTGAGCTTGAAACTAATGGCTAACCCTTCACACTTAGAGGCGGTTAATCCGGTGGTAGTAGGTTATGCACGTGCACGTGCTGATGCACACTACGAAAAAGCAGCTGTGAAGCCAAACGACCGTGATGATATTTACGACAAAATTCTGCCAATCGTTATTCATGGCGATGCAGCGATTGCCGGACAAGGTATTGTATATGAGGTAACTCAGATGTCGAATCTTCCGGGTTATTATACCGGTGGTACGCTTCATTTTGTGATTAACAATCAGGTTGGTTTTACTACCGATTTTGAAGATGCCCGTTCGTCAATCTATTGTACTGATATTGCTAAAATCATTGATGCCCCTATCTTCCATGTGAATGGTGATGACCCAGAGGCAGTGGTATATGCGATGAAATTGGCAACCGAATTCCGTCAGGAGTTCAACCGTGATGTATTCGTGAATATGATTTGTTACCGTAAATATGGTCATAACGAATCAGATGAGCCACGTATGACACAACCAACAATGTATAAGGTGATTGATACTCACCCGAATACACGCGAGATATATTTGCAGGAATTGATGGAACGTGGAGAGGCAGATGCAAAATTCTCGGAAGAATTGAAGAAAGAATTTGAAGGTGAATTGCAGGACCTACTGGCAAAAGTAAAACAAAAACAATTGCCGTATCAGAAGCCGAAACTGGAAGAAGACTGGGAGAAACTACGTCGCTCAGTACCAGAAGATTTCGAGCAATCACCGGTTACAGGTATTCCTCTTGAAGAAATTGAGAAAATTGGTAAGGCTTTAGCGAATGTACCTCAGGGTTTCAAACCTTTGAAACAGATTGAAAAGGTATTGGAAGAAAGACGTGCCATTTTTGCTCAGGAGAAACCATTCAACTGGTCGGTAGGAGAATTGATGGCTTATGGTGCAATCCTGGATTCTGGCAAGGTGGTTCGTATCACAGGGCAAGACGTGCAACGTGGTACATTTACACACCGCCATGCTGTGTTGCATGATGCTGATACCAACCAGTTATACACTAACCTGGCACATATCGACGAAAAACAAGGTAAATTCGAGATATACAACTCATTATTGGCTGAATACGGTGTTATGGGCTTTGAGTATGGTTACTCAATGGCTAACCCGAATGCACTGGTAATCTGGGAAGCACAATTTGGTGATTTCTCGAATGGCGCACAAATCATGATTGACCAGTTCATTGCAGCGTCTGAGTCAAAATGGAATAGCATGAATGGACTTGTATTGTTATTACCACATGGTTATGAAGGACAAGGACCTGAGCACTCAAATGCCCGCCCTGAACGATTCCTGCAATTAGCGGCCGAATACAATATGTATGTTTGTGTGTGTACCACACCTGCCAATATCTTCCATATGTTGCGTCGTCAGCTGGCATTGCCGTTCCGTAAGCCTTGTATTCATATGTCGCCAAAATCGATGTTGAGACACCCACTGGCGGTATCGAAAATAGAAGATTTTGCCGAAGGAACACGCTTCCAGGAAACGATTGGTGATAACTACGCCGACCCTAAGAAGGTGAAACGTGTGCTATTGTGTAGCGGAAAAGTATACTACGATTTGTTGGATAAACAACAAAAAGAAAACCGTACAGATGTTGCCATTATTCGCGTAGAACAATTGCACCCATTCCCGGCTAAACAAATAGAAGCACACCTGGCCAAATACAAAAAGCCACAGGTAATTTGGGTACAGGAAGAGCCTGAAAACATGGGTTACTGGTCGTTTGTGTTGAGAGAATTCCCGCAAATCGGTGTAGGCAATGTGGTTGCCCGTAAATCAAGTGCGTCTCCTGCAACTGGTTATACCAAAATCCATGCAAAAGAGCAGGCTGATATTGTAGAGAGAGCTTTTGAAAAATAAGCCTTCAATAAACCAAAAGAGAATTAATCAATATATCGATATCTAGTAACTTAGCAATAAAAACAAGTTATGGCAATAGAAATGAAAGTCCCTTCGGTGGGCGAATCAGTAAGCGAGGTAACGATCGCGTCCTGGATAAAAAAAGATGGTGACCAGGTAAAAATGGACGAAGTAATTTGCGAATTAGAGTCTGACAAAGCCACCTTCGAACTGCCCGCAGAAGCCGACGGTATTTTAAGAATCGTAGCAGCCGAAGGTACCACGCTACCTATTGGCGCTTTGATTTGTAAAATTGAATCAACCAACGATAAACAGGCATCAACGCCTGCAGCTGAACCAGCACAAGCGCCGAAAGAAGAACCAAAAGTACCAGCGGCTGAGCCAACTCCGGCGCCTGCAGCAAGTACACCAGCACCAGCTGCACCAGCAGAAGGCAAAACCATTGATGTGGTTGTGCCAGCAGTAGGAGAGTCTATTTCAGAAGTAACGATTGCTTCCTGGAGCAAAAAAGATGGCGACAGCGTGAAAATGGATGAGGTGATTTGCGAACTTGAATCAGACAAAGCCACTTTTGAATTACCATCACCAGAAAACGGTGTGATTACGATTGTAGCACAAGCCGGACAGGTAGTACCGATTGGTGGGGTAGTAGCTAAAATAGCTGTGGGTGGTGCAAGCACTGCTCCGGCAGCCACTCAACCAGCAGCACAAGAAGAAAAACCAGCCGCTCAGGCATCGGGTAATAACTATGCAGCGGGTCATCCATCTCCGGTAGCAGCTAAAGTATTGGCTGAAAAAGGTATTGACCCGGCAACTGTACAAGGTACAGGTGTAGGTGGCCGTATCATGAAAGAAGATGCGCTGAAAGCTACGCCAACCCCGGCACAACCTACTGTACCTAGCACACCGCCAACTCCTGCAGCTGAGCCTAAAGCTCCTGCAAGTGCGCCAGTTGCTTCAGGTGTAGAAGGTAGAATCACCCGCAGAGAGAAAATGACCAGCCTTCGCAAAACCATTGCGAGACGTCTGGTAGCAGTGAAACAGGAAACTGCGATGCTAACGACTTTCAATGAGGTAGACATGAAGCCAATCATGGATCTGAGAGCGAAGTATAAAGATAAATTCAAAGAAACACATGGTGTTGGTTTAGGTTTTATGTCTTTCTTTACCAAAGCTTGTGCCATTGCTTTGAAAGATTTCCCTGTGGTAAATGCCTATATTGATGGTGAGGAAATCGTATATAACGATTATGCCGATATAGCTATCGCCGTTTCTGCGCCACGTGGCTTGGTAGTACCGGTTATCAGAAATGCTGAGAAATTAAGCTTTGCAGGCATTGAATCAGAAGTGGTTCGTCTGGCAGGTAAAGCAAGAGATAATAAACTGACGATTGAGGAAATGACCGGAGGAACTTTCACCATTACCAATGGTGGTATTTTCGGTTCTATGCTCTCAACACCAATCATCAATGCGCCACAATCGGCTATTCTGGGTATGCACAATATCGTAGAAAGACCAGTGGTAGTGAATGGTGAAATCGTTATCCGTCCAATCATGTACGTAGCTCTGAGCTACGATCACCGCACGATTGACGGTAAAGATTCGGTGAGCTTCCTGGTAAGAGTAAAACAATTACTGGAAGACCCTGCCAGAATATTATTGGGCGTATAAGCCATTATATTTGAATTCAATACGAATAGCCATCAGAGTTTAGTCTGGTGGCTATTCGTATTTAGTACCGAATAAAAGAAAATCGGGGTATCTATTGGGAGTGAGTATCTTTTTTTAGATATTTAGAGGGCCTAATTACCTACCCTATCTTGCTAAAAAAGCATTCATATTCAGTATCGCTGATACTGCTGTTAAGCATTTCTTCTTATGCTCAGCTTTCTATCAAACAGGTTTTGATAAATGGGCAGGTTTTCCCGTATACAAAGGATTCAACTATTTTTCTATCAGATAATGACAAAAGCCTTATTATCGAATTAAATCCCGTTGAGGGTAATGCCATTAAATATTGTTATCGGATTGCCGAATTGAACAAGGATTGGTTGTGGAGCAATTATCCTTCTATTCATTTTTATGATTTTTCGGGTGGTGATTATCTATTACAAATACAGGCAAAAGCGGATACACGAGAATTGGCCAATTTAGATGTCAGAATCAAAAAGATGGAGGCATTCTGGCAGAAATGGTGGTTCTGGCCTTCTATTGCAGTCTATATTCTATTGGTTGTTGGTGTAGGATTCTATTTGTTTTTTATTTATGATGTCAGGCAGAAACTTAAACTCCAGCACGTCCGTAATCAGATTGCTTCTGATTTACATGATGAGGTAGGCTCTAACCTTAACTCAATTGCTATTTTTGTAGAATTGCTTCGCAAAAAGGTAGTCACTGAAAAACCAGAATTGTTGCCAATACTGGATAAAATTACTGATAACTCAGAAGAAACAGTTCTACTCATGCGAGATACTGTCTGGGCCATTAATCCTGACAATGATTCAACCGAGAAATTATTCGAAAAAATGCATTCGTTTGGCGTCGAAATCTTATCTGCTAAGGGAATCCCGTTTAATTTTGAGCCTTTGGTTGACCTCAAAAAAGATTTATTTTCGATGGAGCAAAGACGTAATATCTATCTGGTTTTCAAAGAAGCAGTCAATAATATTTCCAAACATTCAAGTGCTACAGAGGCTTCCTGTAAAATCTTCCAGCATCAGGGTCTGATAAAAATAAGTATCAAAGATAATGGCAAGGGCTTCGATTTTAATCAGACTTTTGAAGGAAATGGGCTCAAAAATTTTAAACTCCGAAGTCAGCAGGACGACCTGAAGGTGTTTGTTAATTCGTATCAGCAGAAAGGGACTGAAATATTAATAGAAATATTATTTTAATCTCAAAACTCCCCAAAATTGGGGATTTATTCATAGTAAAATACCGGCTAATTTTACCGTAAAATAAAAATAGCCATAAAAACAATTATTTAACGGCGACAGAGGTTAAATTGGAGAGATAATGATAAGGATACTACTTTTTGAAGACAACAAAAACCTCAGGGAAAGCCTTTCCCTGTACCTGGCAGGTACAGATGGATTGTGGCTTTCTGGCGCCTACTCGGACGCAACTGATGCTGTGAAACTGGTACGCAAGTATAAACCGGATGTAGTGCTGATGGATATTCAGATGCCGCATCTTTCGGGTATTGAAGCCATGAGGGCTATCAAGAAAGAAAATAATGAAGTAAAGGTATTAATTCAGACTGTTTTCGAGAATGATGACAAAGTGTTTGCCGCTATTTGCGCAGGAGCAAATGGGTATATTATTAAAACACCTAAGCCCGAATACTATGTAAACGCCATTATAGACGTATATAACGGAGGGTCACACCTAAGCCCTACTATTGCTGCTAAGGTATTGGCTATGTTTCAAAGTCAGTTTGTAATGAAAGAACAGACCTACGTGTCACTCACACCACGCGAGAAAGAAGTGTTACAGCATATGGTAAAAGGATTGAGCTATAAAATGATAGCGGATGTCTGTAACATAGGTTTTAGTACAGTACACAGCCATATTAAGAATATTTACGAAAAACTACACGTCAATTCGGCTCCGGAAGCAGTGGTAAAAGCGATAGAGCTTCGGCTGGTTTGATGATTATAGAAACTAAAAGGTGGCTTCTATATCAATACAAAAACCACTAACATCGAAACAAATAAAATAATAACAACCATAAAACAAATCAAATTCTATGAGAGACTCACGGGCTTTAGCAAGAGCTAAAAAGCATACCTATATTGATGATACAGATGGTGATAAGGTAAAACCCAGACAGGAAGGTATTTATCTGACCTTAGATCAACTATCGGTTTTAATTGACTTTTTAAAACAGAATCATCCACATATTGATTGTGTAAGTTTTATAATTGGAAAGAAAAGCGCATCTGAAGGAGGACGCCCACTAGAGGGACGGCTTAGATCAAAAGGGGGTGAAGATGAATTTACAGTAGAAGTCTTACCATTTAAGCTTAGTGCTGATAAAAAAACCGGAGAGTTTTTAACAGGTCCGGGTGAGGATGGTGCTGACACAATTGGATTTTTAACTATTCCGCCAGAGACTCCATTTGGCAACGATTGTTTACCTGGTGAAGGTGGAAATCAAACAATACCACCTCCATCAACTGGTGGATGAGAACTATGGATGTTACATTAGTATTATATCGGATCTCAGGGTGGTCGCAGGATATAGTCTGGCTATTCATCTGCTGGATGATATTAAAAAGAAGATGGTATTGGACACAATACAAGTCTTTCTTTTTAGTATACGCTATTTCTGTGACCATCTTCGAGATTGTTTTTGCTATTACAGCGCTCACCATGAGTAATAATCATTTTCTGAATTATATGTACAGTACCCTCGAGTTTATCATCTTAAGCTTTTTTCTGAAGGGTATCATTCAATTCAAATGGATACATTACTTTGTGTATGTCGCTTCTATTGTATTCTTGTTGATTACATTTTTTTATGCATTCTCTGGAGTAGGCTATGCAAACTATAATACTTATGGGTCTTTAATAAAAAACCTGTATCTCACTATTCTTGCGGGGCTAAGTCTTTTTGTATTGTCTCAAAGAAATGTAAACAGAAGATTATTTAGTTTAGCCGAAAGCTGGCTGGTTTTTAGTATTTTTTTAATTTATATGAGCATTATTATTTTTGATTATCTATTCGGACTTGCCGTGCCATATAAGAATGATACCATTTTATATGCAGTGCTCATTACCAGGAATTTCCTCAAAAGCTTCTTCTTATTTTTCTATATAAAAGGCATATTCATTATCAAGCGAGATAAGTCTGTTGAAAGGGTATTGGTTCATTCTGATTAAGCAATTTTTGATTTTTAATCGGTCGTATCCCCATAATTGGGGATTTTTTGTTTATACGTATATGCTGAAATTTGTTTCATAAAACCATTAATTATGAAACAATTCAGACCCTATTTACCCAAAACAGATCATGTGGCTCAAAACCTATTTATCATGATAAATGGCACTCGCAAAGCTATCCGGCCACAGGATATTATTTATCTTGAAGCTGATGTTAACTACACCATTTTTCATACGAAAACCAGTAAATTTATCACTGCTTTTCATCTGAAGTTTTTTGATGCAGTTTTAAAAGAACATAATGATTTTTTAAGGATAAATAAATCTTATATCCTTAATATACAATATCTGGAGGGTTTGCGCTGGAAAAAAGCCTATAAAGAAGTGAGACTGACTGATGGTACAAGCCTCCCGATTTCAAGGCGTAGAGCTAGTAGCGTAAAAGAAATTCTCTTGAATAAAGTGAACACTTACTCTGGTTTATCTACTGCCTCAGACGCCGAGAAAATGGTACTAATCTATTAAATTATTGTTAATTCCTTGAATATCTTCCCATAAATGCCGTACTTCGCAAGACACATTTTGTTATCGAGCAATGGAAGAAAACAAGAAAGATATATCTCAGGAAAAAGGCTCGAAAGGTAGCCTTTTTTCGTTTTTAAATGGTCTGGTTAGTCCTTCTAAAAGTGAAGAAAAAAGCAGTACAGTCCCTGAATCAAAGATAAGCCGCTATGTCGATAGCATCGAACAGTCAAACTACATCAGTCGTGATTTAAGCTGGCTTAAATTCAATGAGCGTGTCTTAGATCAGGCCTGCGAAAAGAACCTCAACCTTTTTGAGCGCTTAAAGTTTCTTGCCATCACCTCTTCAAACCTTGATGAATTCTTTACCGTCCGCTTAGGTAGTTTATATAATTATCTGGATTATAACAAAGAGCGTGTTGATTATTCAGGCTTGCGCGAAGTGCCTTTCCGCAAGGCTTTGTTATCGGCTGTCAGACAGTTCTGTCAGGAACAAGACCGTGTATTCAATCAAGAACTGACTCCACTATTCAAAGACTATAAATTTCAGGTTGTTAAGATTGGCGACCTTACCCAGAGTGAGTTAGCAGAAGCGATAAATTATTTTGATTATACGATTTATCCGATGCTTACCCCGATGCTCTACGACCACACGCATGCCTTTCCGGTATTGATTGCGAAGACGCTTATCTTTGGTGTGGTAACGGATTCAAGCCGTTCAACGCTTTTCTCAGAAGACAGCGAAACCAAGAAAATTTCTTTTGTGCAGATTCCGGGCAACCTGCCACGATTCTTTACTATTGAGAGAGATGATGAAGTGTTGTTTTTACCTATTGAAGAAATTGTCAGACACGAAATAAAGAAACTCTATCGCAATGTAGAGATTCAGGCAGCTAACCTTTTCAGAATTGTCAGAAATGGTGATTTTACCTTAGAGGAATCTGATGATATTGAGTCTGATTTTGTAGATGAAATCAAACAGAAAATCAAGAGCCGTCGATTGGGTAGAGTTGTCTATATGGAGATTGAACCCAATGCCAATGAGTGGATGGTAACGATTCTGCAAAAACGCTGGGAGATTGACAAGTACAATATTTTTGTAGATGAGTGCCTGATTGATTATACCTGCTTGTGGCAGATTATCCGCCATCCTGAGTTTCAGGAAGAGCTGGAGCCTGTTCATCCGCCGGTACAACCTCCTAGATTGAAAGAGAAAAATACCGATATTTTCGAAGTAGTGCGTGAGAAAGATTTGTTGTTGCATCATCCGTACAACAATTTCGAACCAGTACTGCAATTATTAGAACAAGCAGCCGAAGACCCTGACGTATTGGCTATTAAACTGACCATCTATCGTTTGGCCAAACGTTCTCGTGTTACGCAGGCTTTGTTGAAAGCTGCTGAAAATGGCAAGCACGTATCTGTATTGTTTGAGATTAAGGCTCGTTTTGATGAAGAAAACAATATCAGAGAAGCTGAGCGCCTGCAACGTGCCGGTTGTTTTGTGATTTATGGTATTGGCTGGTATAAAACTCATACCAAACTGATGTTGATTGTGCGTAAAGAAGGCAACAAAGTAATTCAATATGCACACTTAGCCAGTGGTAACTATAATGAAGACACAGCCAGATTGTATACCGATATTGGCTTATTGACAACTAACCCGACCTATACAAAAGATATTTCGGAGTTCTTTAATGTTATCACGGGCCATTCTCAACCTGCTAATTATCAATATCTCATTACCTCACCGAGAGATATGAGAAAACGATTGATAGAGTTAATCAGAAAAGAAGCTGAAAATGCACAGAATGGCTTACCAAGCGGAATTTGTATTAAGCTGAATTCAATGGAAGACCGCTATATCATTGATGAATTATATAAGGCTTCTCAGGCTGGCGTAAAAATCAAATTGATTATCAGAGGTATTTGCTGTCTGCGTCCGGGTCGTCAGAATTTGAGTGAGAATATAACCGTGCGTTCGATTGTTGGTTTATTTCTGGAGCACGCCCGTATCTTTTATTTCCATAATAATAATGAGCCAAAAGTATATGGCGGTAGTGCCGATATTATGGTGCGTAGTTTTGATAAACGCATTGAGTCATTATTTGAGTTGGTAGATAAAGATGTCAGAAAACATGCTATTCATATTCTGGACTATAACCTGCGTGATAATGTAAATTCTTATGAATTGCAGGAAGATGGTTCGTATTCCAAAGTACTCTGCTCTTTAAGCCCTGATGATCAGCCTATCGATATTCATAAAATGTTTTTTGAGATAGAGGGAAATGAAGTGGAAGATGTAAATTTGTTCCCAGAAGAGGTGAAGGAAGAACCAGTAGCAGAAGAAGCACCAACCGAAGAAACAGCAACACCAATAGAAGAAGAAACAAAATAAATGTATTCAGAAAGTATTCAACAGAAGTTCTCAGAATTATATCATCAGACACCGGAAATCATTGTTCGTGCTCCCGGGCGCATAAACCTGATTGGTGAACACACCGATTATAACGATGGTTTTGTACTACCCGCTGCCATTGATAAGGCTATCTATTTTGCCGTTTCAAAAAGGGACGATAGAACCATTAAGCTTTTTGCCTATGATTTGGCTGATGCCTACGAGTTTTCGTTAGATAATCTTACGAAATCAGACAAAGGCTGGGCTAATTTCCTGATTGGCATGGTGGCTGAAATGACTAAAGGAAATGATAAACTGACACAAGGTTTTAATGTGGTTTTTGGAGGAGATGTGCCTTTGGGTGCAGGTTTGTCTTCATCGGCCGCAGTGGAAAGCGGTATTGGTTTTGCCTTAAATCAACTTTATGGTTTTGAGCTTTCAAGTATTGATCTGGCATTAACGGCTCAACAGGCTGAACATAATTTTGCGGGCGTGAAGTGCGGCATCATGGATATGTTTGCTTCTATTCACGGAAAAGACAAAGCAGTAATTAAGCTTGATTGTCGTGATTTGAGTTATGAGTATTATCCGTTCAATACCTCAGAATATAGCATTGTTTTATGCAATTCGGGTGTAAAACATAATTTGGGAGATACTGAATACAATAAGCGCAGAGCAGAATGCGAAGAGGGCATCAGCATTTTACAAAATGCTTATCCGCAAGTGGATAGCCTGAGAGATGTAACGATACCGATGCTGCGCAGTCAGGCAGATAAATTGCCTGAAATCGTATATAATCGTTGCCGATACGTGGTAGAAGAAATCAATCGGGTAGAGTTGGCTTGCAAAGACCTGCTGAACGATGATTTCATCGCTTTCGGAGAAAAGATGTATGAAACGCATGAGGGATTAAGTAAACTCTATGAAGTAAGTTGCATAGAACTGGATTTTCTGGTAGAGCAGACGATTGATAACGAGGCTGTAGCCGGCTCAAGAATGATGGGTGGAGGCTTTGGTGGCTGTACAATCAATCTGGTAAAAAAAGAAGCGGTAGCCGATTTTCTGACTGAAATAGGCAAGGCTTATGAAGCACAATTCGGACAGCCATTAGTATCTTACCAAATGGCTATTACGAATGGGGTGGAGGAGATATAAATTCCCCATAGCATATATATAACAAGAAATGGCAGGATTATCCTGCCATTTCTTGTTATATACGGACGATATTGTTATCTGAATAATACATTAAACTCTCCTGCGCTGATTGTCAATTGCGCACCTTTGCTGTTTTTAATAGTAAATGAGAAAGTACCTTTCAAGCCTTTCGCATCTTTCTCGGTAACAATGAGTGTACCTGTGCCCCCGTGAATCGTGCTGTATTCCAGATCACTGGTTTTACCGAGATTCATGTGCGCTTTGATAGTTTTATCATCAATTTTATGTGTTCCTTTGCCCAAATTATCAGGAATTTGTAAATAGATAAGGTTATCACTTGTGCTATACAAGCCATAAACCCCATAGCTACCGGCGATGACAGAAGTAGCATAGGCAAAATCAGGCGCGAAATCTTTGCCGTCTATTTTACAATAAAAACCTTTGGCAGCACCTTGTGGGCCATCTGGTGACTGCCCGTCTGGGGTAACATCATCACTTTTTTTGCTGCAAGCTGATAAAAGCGATACAAAAACGATTGCGAGTAATAAAAACTGTTTTTTCATGGTATTGTTTTTCATTTTGTTTGTGTTGATGATGCAAAGGTATAGCAGGCTGAGAGGCACAGAAAGGCAGAATGTAATACTGGCAGGGAATAATGAAAGACTGGAGTAAGTGGATTGAGAAGCGGTTAATAAAAAAGCAGTTATCAGGGTCTCCGATAACTGCTTTTATTTATTGAGTGAATGTGTGATTAGAATCTAGATATTTGCACTTCTAATAATCAAAAGTTAATTTAATCACTAAATCACTAAATCACTAAATCACTAAATCACTAAATCACTAAATATCAACTCTCGCATACTTGGCGTTTCTTTCGATGAAATCGCGACGAGGGGCTACTTCGTCACCCATCAGCATTGAGAATAAGTGGTCTGCTTCTGCTGCTGATTCGATAGAAACCTGCTTTAGCGTGCGTTTATCAGGGCGCATGGTAGTTTCCCATAGCTGCTCAGGGTTCATCTCTCCTAAACCTTTATAACGTTGAATTCCGACGCTATCTTCACGACCTCCACCGGCTAAACGTTTTACTGCAATCGCACGTTGTTCTTCTGTCCAGCAATATTCTTCTTCTTTGCCTTTCTTTATCAAATACAATGGTGGTTGCGCAATATAGATATAACCATTCTCAATCAATTCTTTCATGTATCGGTAGAAGAATGTCAGAATCAAAGTACGAATGTGGCTACCATCAATATCGGCATCAGTCATGATAATGATTTTGTGATAACGTAGCTTATCTGTATTCAAAGCTCTTTCGTCACCATCTTTACCAATCTGCACACCCAATGCCGTAAAGATATTTTTTATCTCTTCGTTTTCATAAATGCGGTATTCCTGTGCTTTCTCCACATTCAGAATTTTACCTCTTAGCGGAAGAATCGCCTGGAATGCACGGTTTCTACCTTGTTTGGCACTACCACCTGCACTATCTCCCTCAACCAGATATACTTCACAAATCGATGGGTCAGACTCTGAACAGTCAGCCAGTTTACCCGGTAAGCCGGTGCCAATCAAAACGTTTTTACGTTGCACCATTTCGCGGGCTTTACGTGCCGCAATACGGGCTTTGGCTGCCAATACTACTTTGTCTACAATAATACGGGCTTCTTTCGGGTGTTCTTCCAGGTAATTTTCAAGCATTTCAGCCACACATGAACTTACGGCTGAGGTCACCTCGCTATTCCCTAGTTTGGTTTTGGTTTGTCCTTCAAACTGTGGTTCCTGTACTTTTACCGAAATAACGGCTGTCAGCCCCTCGCGGAAGTCGTCACCACTGATTTCGATTTTTTCTTTAGCCAGAATACCTGTTTTCTCAGCATAGCTTTTCAAGGTACGCGTCAAAGCCATACGGAAGCCTGATACGTGTGTACCACCTTCGTGAGTATTGATGTTGTTGACAAAAGAAGATACGTTTTCGCTATAGCTGGTATTATACAACATTGCTACATCAACCGGAATACCGTCTTTATTTCCTTCCATAAACATCGGCTCAGGAATCAATCTTTCACGACCCGAATCGATATAAGATACGAATTCGGCAAGACCACCTTCCGAGAAGAAGGTATCACTTTTCGCATTTCCTTGCTCGTCTATGTCTCTTAAGTCTGTCAGAATAATGGTGATTCCTTTATTCAAGAAAGAAAGTTCACGCAGACGATTGGCAACAGTTTCGTATTTATATTCTGTAGTTGTAAAAATGCTGCCGTCTGGTTTAAACATAACGGTTGTACCAGTATCATCAGCATTACCGATTTCACGGACAGTATACAAAGGTTTTCCGATGCTATATTCCTGTTCAAATATTTTGCCGTCACGGTGTACTGTTACATGAAGATGCGTAGAGAGGGCGTTTACACAGGATACCCCCACACCATGCAAACCTCCTGAAACTTTGTAAGTATCTTTATCAAATTTACCACCGGCGTGCAATACAGTCATTACAATCTCTAGGGCAGATTTTTGTTCTTTTGTATTGATTCCAGTCGGAATCCCACGGCCGTTATCTTTTACTGTTACTGAGTTATCTTCGTTGATTGTTACCTGTATTGTATCGCAATGCCCTGCTAATGCTTCATCTATCGAATTATCTACAACTTCCCAGATTAAATGGTGAAGACCTTTTACGCCAATATCACCGATATACATGGCTGGGCGTTTTCGTACTGCCTCTAATCCTTCGAGTACCTGAATGTTATCCGCTCCGTAATCCGCTTTTGAGTTTTGTGGCTCTTTGATTTCTTGATTTTCTGTCATAATTTGTTTTTTATAAACCATTGACTGTCAATGAATTACCTGTCTTTTGAAAAGGACTCTTGATATTCATTAATAATTAACATAATTTAGTTGTAAAGTTACGATTTTTTATCTACAAATCGAAATTTAAAAGCTAATGATTATCAGCAAAAATCAACTATTTTACCTATATTTTTTATCGTAAATACACCCCCATTTTTCACCAATTGAAACGCCGGATTATTTTATGAAAAACTACCTTTACCTAGTGCTTTTTGCCTTGCTTTTATGCGCTTGCAGCCGTTCTGTTTCATCCACCTATTACATTGTACGTCATGGAGAAAAGATGGATACTACGTCTGCCGATCCTGAGCTGAGTGCTGCCGGAAAGGAGCGAGCCGAAACACTAAAGAAACTATTGGCCGATAAGAAAATCTCGGCTGTTTATACCACCAAATATCTGAGAACCACCCATACAGGCAAGCCTCTGGCTGATGCCATGGCTTTGAGTATTCAGAACTATGACCCAAGAAATCAGAAGCCTTTTATTGAGGATTTGAAGAAACTCGAAGGAAAAAATATTTTGATAGTAGGACATAGCAATACTGTGCGCCATATCGTAAACGGATTATATGAGAAAGACACCCTTACCAAAGATTTGCAGGAAAGCGATTTTGATAATTTATACATTGTAAAAAGGCAAACGCTACCTAAAAAGAAACTGGGTTTTGAGGCAAAAACGTATGGGAAACCCACGCAATGATTTACCTTTTATCACAATGAGATACCTTTTGGAGAAGTTTTTGCGTTAATTTGTAATAGTTCGTTTTTTGAGCCTGTATGAGATAAGAATTTTATAATAAATAGAAAAGAAATGAAACGTATCCGTCAATTTTCCATCATTATTTTGATTATCGTGACTATTCCGTTTGTGGCGTTTAAGTATGATGATCGCTACTTTGAAATAGCAAAGAATCTTGATATTTTCGCTACGATGTTTAAAGAACTGAACGCGTATTATGTAGACGAAATCAATCCGAACAAGGCCATGAGATTGAGTATTGAGTCGATGTTGAAACAACTAGACCCTTATACCAATTTCTTCCCGGAAGATGATATTGAAGACTATATGACCATGGCTACCGGAAAATATAACGGTATTGGCGCCACGGTTTTGCATCAGGATAATAAACATCTGGTAGTGATGATTTATGAAGGCTCGCCTGCTGATAAAGCCGGAATGAAGATTGGTGACGAGGTATTGAAAGTGGATGGTGTAGATGTGGTTTCGCGCAAGGGGGTAGATATGGGGCGCCTGATGAAAGGACAGACCGGAACGACCGTAAAAATGTTGATTAAACGCTATGGACAGAATTCTCCGATAGAATTAACGGTGGGGCGTGATATTGTAAAAACATTAAACGTACCTCATTCAGGAATGATTAATGACGAAGTAGGGTATATTCAGTTGAATGATTTTACAGCTACTGCTGCCAAAGAGGTGAAATCGGCATTCAGTGAATTGAAGGCTGCGGGTATGAAAAAGTTGATTTTCGACCTGAGAGGTAATCCTGGTGGTTTGTTGAATATGTCGGTTGAAATCTGTAATGTGTTCTTGCCAAAAGACCAGTTGATTGTTGAAACCAGAGGTAAAGTGGCTGATTGGAACAAGAAATTTATGTCGATGGAAAACCCGATGGATACTGAGATTCCGATTGTGGTATTGGTAAACAGCATGAGCGCTTCAGCATCTGAAATTGTGAGTGGTACTTTGCAGGATTATGACCGTGCCGTTATCATCGGCCAACGTTCGTTTGGTAAAGGATTGGTACAAACAACCCGCGATTTGACTTATAATACCAAAATGAAAATCACTACGGCTAAATACTATATTCCGAGTGGCCGTTGTATTCAGGCTTTGGATTATAGCCATAGAAACGCGGATGGAAGTGTAGGTAAAGTGCCGGATTCCTTGAAAACAGCTTTCAAAACCAAGAATGGCCGTACGGTTTATGATGGTGGTGGTATTGACCCGGATATTAAAACAGAAGTGCCTCCAATGGCTTCTGTTACAGCTAATCTGATAGCTAAAAATGTGATTTTCGATTATGCCACTAAATATTATTTTGAGCATGTGAATGAAAAGCCACAAGAGAAGTTCTCATTAAAAGATGCTGATTATCAGGATTTTACAAACTGGCTGAAAGCGAGAAGCTTTACTTACTCAACCTCAATGGAGAAAAGTCTGGATAATCTGGAGGCATCAGCCAAAAAAGAAAATAGTCTGGATGCAGTACAAGAAAACCTGAAATCTTTAAGAGAGAAAATCAACCAAAGCAAACAACAGGATTTGATAAAAAACAAAGCCGACATAAAGGAGCAATTGGAAGCAGAGATTTTAAGTCGTTACTATTATCAGAAAGCGATGAAATTCGTTTCATTTGAGCGTGATAAAGAAGTACAAGAGGCTTTGAAATTGTTTAAAGATATGCCTAAGTATCAGACTATTCTGAAAGGAGGAAAATAAAAGAGAAAAAATAGAAACTATCCTGCGTGCCACGGTTATACTTAGACGAGTGTGACCGTGGCACACTTACTTTGGTAGTTAATGAACTTTTTAAATTTAGTAGATAGATTTTTCAGTGCCTAAGCGTGACACGCCCTTTTGCGGACGAGTATAGACGTGCCACACTGGATCCGTGCCATGCTAGTTCTGTTTCTTTGGCGTTGTCGTCATAAACTCCTTCAGGTAATAAGGCTCAAAATCTGCTACATTTTCAAACTGATTGTTTTGAAATGCTTCATAAGCCAGCACACCAATGCCTTTGGCTGATGGATTGATTGTTTGGCTTAGAAATATGGCGTTTGGGTATCTGCCTAAAACTTCCCGGCATTTGGCTGCGCCATCGCCAAAGAAAATGATTTTCTGGTTTTCCAGTATTTCTGCAAATGAGTTTTCATCGATGATTTTAGCTTCGGTAGGAGAAGCTTGCTCTAGATTATCTGTCCGATATAAAGCACAATATACTTCCATGCGTCGGGCATCAAGCATGGGGCATAGGAGAGGGGCTTGGTTTATATAAGCCGACTGCGCTATACTATGTACCTGCCAGGCTAAGGCCTGGAGAGTATTTACAGCCAATAAAGGTTTATCAAGTGTAAAACATAGCCCTTTGGCAGTAGAAACGCCAATGCGCAAACCTGTATAAGAGCCGGGGCCTTTGGCTACGGCAATGGCATCAATCTGCTGGAAATCTAGACCGGAAACTTTTACGACGTGCTGAATTAAGGTAGTGAGCATTCCGGAAGAGGATTTTTCATGGAATAACTCGCTCAAAGCCAATAATTGAGTATCCTGATGGATAGCGGTTGAGCAACCTTTGGTAGAAGTTTCGATACTGAGAATAATAGCCATTACACGATTGAGCAATTTTTTTTGAAAGCGCAAAATTACTCAATCGTGTAAGAAAGTATCGAAAAAATGAAATTTATTTACTTCTGATGGCAATTACCGGGTCTAAACGGGCCGCCTGCCATGCAGGAATGATACCCGAAATAACCCCGATAATACTGGCAATTGTAAGCCCAAAAATGATATTACCATAGCTCAGGACAATATCTAAAGAGCCTAATGGTAAGAAGCTCATCAGGTATACGAGTAAGATACCGAACAAACCTCCGAAAATACACAGGAAGACAGACTCAAATAAAAACTGGAACAGAATAAAGTAGTTTTTGGCACCCAATGATTTCTGAATCCCGATGATATTTGTGCGCTCTTTCACTGATACGAACATGATATTGGCGATGCCAAAGCCCCCAATCAGCAAGGAGAATATTCCGATAAAAAAGCCACTGACACGCAAGGTACCAAATAACTGGCTCAACATGGCTGCCGCAGCTTCCGGACGATTCAATGCGAAATTATCTTCCTGCGATGGTTTTAAACCTCTTTTGGTGCGTAATAAACCAGTGATTTCACCCTCCAGTTCGAAAAGCCCTTCGTCGGCTTCGTATCCTTTAAAAACAATATCGCCCGTTAATTCACCGGAAGAAAAGATTCTTTTATGAGCCAGAAACGGGATAATTACCTTCTGGTCGGGTTCTCCACCGAAATCAGCTATTTGTTTACCCTTTCTTTCCTGCACCCCAATCACCGTAATATTCTGCCCTTTTAGTTTAAATGTTTGTCCGATTGGGTCTTTACCCGGAAACAGTGCATCTGCTATCTCGGCGCCTAGTACGGCCACATTTTTGCCGGATTCAATCTCCTGATTGGCAAAATAACGACCGTTTACAATCGGTACTTCTGTGATTTCATTGAATTCATAGGTAATACCCTGCACCAGCGCATTGATGCTATTGCTTCCTTTACGGCAGGTTATATCGCCTGCAAAATCCATCATGGCTCCTGCTTGCGCATGTTCAAGATTTTCTCTGAGGTATTTAAATTCGTTGTATTTCGGCTCCGGACGCATGAAATATTTCCACCATGGATAATCGCCATTGGAAAACAACCACGGCCATTTTTGTACATAAATTACGTTTGTACCGATAGAGTTAAGGCTATTTTTAATGTTCGATTCAAGGGAGTCTACCATTGTATACACACCAATAATCGAAAATATACCTACGGTTACACCCAAAAGAGACAATATCGTACGAAGCATATTCTCCCGAAGTGCCTGTCCGGCAAACCGGAAACTCTCAAATGCTAAAAAGAAAAATTTTATCATGAATCTGTGATTGAATGATTGCGTATAGGAGCGGATTTCGACAAACGAAAATAAAATTCTTCTGAGGATAAAAAAAATAAAAAGGGCTGATTAGTAGCATTTACTCAACTAGCGGCAAAAAACGAGGATATATGGAGTGGTTTTCTTTTACAGCAGCTACGAAAATATACTTCAAAAAAATGCAACGCTGTTTTTTTGCATGGTTATTTGCCAGAAATAAATTTCAGACAGATAACCATGCAGTATTTTAGATGATGTTATCAGCTAGCGTGCGGGTCGAGTAAATTAACTTTAGGCAAAATTCTTGTATTCTTTTTTGACTTGATTTCGATTGCTTCCATAGATGGTGCAACCCACACCTTTTTAGGGTGGTTAGTTTTTTGTACAGTGCGCATGATTTGTAAAAGATAAGATAGAAAACAAGTTAAAAAAAAACTCATGAAGCCGTTCCATGAGGGTCAAGGAGGTT
Organism: Emticicia fontis; assembly: GCF_054779675.1. Classification (NCBI taxonomy): domain Bacteria; kingdom Pseudomonadati; phylum Bacteroidota; class Cytophagia; order Cytophagales; family Leadbetterellaceae; genus Emticicia; species Emticicia fontis. The sequence continues at coordinate 206,209 of NZ_BAAGXU010000051.1, read as the reverse complement.
AATGCCCGGTAAAAATTTAGCCTTAGCTTTTGATTTAATTTCGATAATCTCCATTGAGGGAGTTACCCAAGACTTTTTAGACTGGTTTGGTTTTTGAGCAGAATAAATGGTTTTCACGATGGTAAAATGGATAGGTTAATGAATGATTTTAAATATTAATCAATGAAAAAGATGATGATTTGATTCAGCTGAGAACGCCTTTATTCCAGTCAGTTCACGAATTTTGAAGGATCAGACATTAGGGAAAGCATTAAATCAACAGTTTGTAAATCGGTAAATATGCGTATATCTATTTCAAGGTATAATCTTACAGTTTTCTGATGGAAGAAACAATAGTGCTTAGGAAATTTAATTTGTAGGCTGTATAGTCCGGTTCTATTTCAGTCGGTTTTGGGCATACGTATTCCTGGCTAAGAATTACTTATACTGATTTTATCTAAAACTAATTCAACGAAGCCGGTTAAATCATTGAAGGTGCTATTATCGTCAGGGCGGCTGATTAAACTAACCGGAATTTTATTACATAGTGTACTTAATAATTCGAAATAAGTTTTTTTCAAGCCCATTGCCTCAATATACGGCAAGCGATAGGCGTAATATTGGAGGTGTTTAAATGCTTCAACACCTTGAATAGACTGCATAGAGGTAAGTTCTGAATCTAAAGAAGCATCTTTCTCTAAAATGAAGATATGCTTGATGGGCAGAGCCTGTATATCAAAAGAATCATAAAAAGACTTGCCGTATTTTTCTATTTCAGGTCGAATTCTGTTTTCTTCTTTAATAAAACCGACATCTACCTTATCGAAAGTATCTTTCCAGAGTTTCATGATGGGGTAAGCCGCAAATGCTTTGAGTGTGTCGCCTTCCTGTATGGGCACACATATATCGTCTGAAAAAATACGATAACCCTTAGCCTGTAAAGTAGCAACAGTTGTGGATTTGCCTGCACCCGAATCTCCCATAAACAGGATAATTCCATCAGTATCATAGATCGCCGAAGCGTGCATCGGAATACTCCCTCTCTGATACAAAATAGCTGCCATTGCATTGGAAAGAAAAAAGAGTCTGATACTTTTTTCGTCGGCATTGGGTTCCGGCTCAATAATCACCTCATTGCCATTGGTGGCATAGTAAGAGGCAATATTTTCGATATGCAATAAATATTCGGTAGGAGTTATGAAAATATTATGCTGTTCTTGCTTTACTTTTTCTAAAATCTGTACCGGAATTTTCCCTCGACGAACATTTACGTCAGGAATAACAATGGGAGAAATAACAAATAATTCAGGGAAAAGAATTTCAGTTGCTATGCTCAGGCCATAGGCAAAATAACTATTCATCGATGATTGTAAAGATTAGCAGAAAACGTTTATTTACTCAAAAAACCTTTGGCTATCAGATAGGGGATAATCAACCACAGTAAGCCCTTGATCAAGAAAAAAAAGAAGCCCGCCCAGCCTAATCTCTTAAACCATAATTTAAATTTACTTTGGTTTTCCATAACGTTATGATTGCGATTCAACAGATTTTGATTCCATGTAATTTCTGAACAAAAACATCAAACCAATAGTTGCTACGAGCGAAAAAAGAACAATAGGCATGGGCACGTGGTCTATACTTTCTATGTCGGTCTTTACTATGCCCAGATTATACAGATACATGATAACAACGGCCAGACCATTATTAAAAATATGTGCAGTGATAGGTACCCATATATTGCCTGTCCAATAATATAAATAGCCAAACAAAACACCCAGCATCATGCGGGGCAGAATGCCATAAAACTGAAAGTGAATAGCTGCAAATATAAACCCTGATATCCAGATAGCCAGATGTATATTATTAGTTCCAATAAGCAGTTTACGCATCAATAAGCCTCTGAAAACCAGCTCTTCTCCAATACCTGCAATCACTGCTATCACTAAAAATGCCAGAAGAAACTGCCAGAAAGAAGTATAGGTTGTAAAAAACTTGGTAGCTTTAGCCAGTTGGTCTTCCATGCTTTTTAGCCATGTTTCCAATCCTTTCATGGATTCCGGTAAAACGATATGCTCGTTAATTTCCTGCAACCAGCCATTGAAACCCATAAAAACTACCTGAATCAGGATAATCATAAAAAATATCTGAATCTTTGGTATTGCCTTGAAGTTTAAATCGCTCCACTGCTTTTTTTCAATAATCCGCCAGTATAACCAGGCTGTTCCGATAAATCCCACAAATGAGCCTAAGCCCTGCCCCACAATCATGGCTAACCATCCGTTGGGCATATTAGTGAAATCTCCGCCACTTTCGAGCATCCCTTGCAAAGTTCCCCCCGAGGCTAGCATGACTATAATCTGAATCAGACTTCCTAAGAATAAGAAATTAATCAGAAAAAGACCCAGAATAATCAATATAGAAGAGGCAGCAGGATTTTCCTTGCTTGTGAAATACATCGGGGAATTATTTTTCATATTTACTGTTTAATTTGATATAGCAATTTCTGCTTAAAATTCGGTAAATTTGCAGTAAAATTATTCACTTATTTGTGAATTCACTAATTCAATTTTAGATTTTGGTTAAAATAGGTAATATATCGTTAGGAGAATTTCCGCTTTTGCTGGCACCGATGGAGGATGTCAGTGATCCACCGTTCAGATTAGTCTGCAAAGAAAACGGCGCGGATTTAATGTATACAGAGTTTATCTCGTCAGAAGGCTTGATTCGCCATGCCGCCAAGAGTGTACAAAAACTGGATATTTTTGAGTACGAACGTCCCATTGGCATTCAGCTCTTTGGCAGTGATGTAGAAACCATGGGCGAATGTGCCAGAATTGCCACCAATGCACAACCTGATTTGATTGACATTAATTATGGTTGCCCCGTAAAAAATGTGGCTTGCAGAGGCGCTGGAGCGGCCTTATTGCAGGATATTCCGAAAATGGTAGAAATGACAGCAGCAGTGGTGAATGCAACACACCTGCCTGTAACTGTAAAAACCCGTCTGGGCTGGAATGATGAAACCAAGAATGTAGAAGAAGTAGCCGAGCGTCTGCAAGATGTAGGCATCCAGGCCTTAACTGTGCATGGCCGTACCCGTGCGCAAATGTATAAAGGTGAGGCCGATTGGACATTGATTGCCAAGATTAAGAATAATCCAAGGATAAAAATCCCGATTTTCGGGAATGGTGATATTGATTCGCCTGAAAAAGCTTTGGAATATCGTAATCGTTTCGGCGTAGATGGTATCATGATTGGCCGTGCGGCTATCGGTTATCCGTGGATATTCAACGAAATCAAACATTATTTTGCCACTGGCGAAAAACTCTCAGCCCCAAGTATTGAGCAAAGAGTAGAAGCTGCACGTAAACACCTCACTTTCTCTATCAAATGGAAAGGCGAGCGTTTGGGTATACTGGAAATGCGCCGCCATTACAGCAATTATTTCAAAGGCTTACCGAATTTCAAAGAGCATCGTATGCGATTGGTGCAATCGCTGGATATCAACGAAATCATGGGTATTCTCAACGAAATTCCGGTAATTTTTGAAGGATTTGTATTAGAGAAACAAGTGATTAAAGTAGAATACGCCGGTGTAGATTAATATATTTCCACTTCATCAGTGAATACAACATCAACTACTACTACTACCCAGAATAAAACGATTATTGCCTGGCTATTGCTCTGCCTGTTGGCTACCATGTGGGGTTCGTCGTTTTTAATCATGAAAAAAGCCCTGATTGCCTTTACGCCTGTGCAAATCGGTGCGCTTAGAATCATGTCGGCGGGTTTGGTTTTCCTGCCCTGGCTCATCAGCCGCTGGAAAGAGTATCCTAAAGAAAAGACTAAGTACTTTCTGGCCTCTGGCTTGCTGGGTTATTTTTTGCCGGCCTTTTTATTTGCGCTGGCAGGTACAAGGGTCAATAGCTCATTAGTAGGGGCGCTCAATTCTTCTACGCCGCTTTTTGTATTGATTGTGGGTGCGCTTTTCTTTCAGCAGATAATTAAACGCTGGCAGGCGATTGGTCTCATTTTAGGCTTTGTGGGCAGTATTGTGCTGATTCTTTCGGCCAGTAAAGATGGCTTGTCGTTCAATAATCCTTATGCCTTACTGGTAATCCTTTCTGCCTTGATGTATGGCTTCAATGTAAATATCACTGGTAAATACCTGAAAACCATTAATCCGGTACTTTTGAGTGCCTGGACACTGTGCGGTGTGGCTGTTTTAGCGGGAATTACGCTATTTTCAACAGATTTTGTATCGCGCTTGAATCAGGATGTGATTACCCCATTGATGCTGGTTATTTTGTTGGGTGCAATAAATTCGGGTATTGCTGCTATTATTTTTAATTATATTTTGCAAATTGCATCCCCGGTTTTTGCCTCATCCGTTACTTATCTCATTCCGGTAGTTGCTACCATAATGGGCTTTCTCGACGGCGAGCCGATTTCGTTGTACCATTATTTCGGAATGAGTATTATCTTAGTAGGTGTATATCTGATTAATAAAAAATAAGCTTCTGACTGTATGCTAAAAGCCATTGTCAACGATAAAGAGACGGTAGAAATCTCGGAAGAGAAAGGTGGAGTATTAATCAATAATCAGCCTTTTGTGTGGGATTTGAAAAAGATTTCGGATAAAGACTTTCATATTCTGAAAGATAATCGATCGTATAATGTTGAGGTAGTGGAGGCAAATTATGCCGAGAAAATCTTCAGATTGAAAATTGGTGATAAAATTCATACCGTGAATCTGAAAGACAGAACCGATTTGCTTCTGGAAAAAATGGGCATGAACAGCACTAAATCTGCTAAATTGAACGACCTGAAAGCACCGATGCCCGGCCTGATTTATGAAATGAAAGTAAAGGTAGGCGATGAAGTAAAAAAAGGTGATATTTTGCTGATATTGGTAGCCATGAAGATGGAAAATGCCATAAAAGCCACAGGCGATGGCAAGGTGAAAAGCATTAAGGTAAAAACGGGCGAGACCGTTGAGAAGAATCATATTATTATGGAATTTGAATAGTTCTTATTAGCTACCCTCTTTCAACAAAGAGGGTATTTTTTTGATTGATTGAGACAAATATTTAATTTTACGCCTAAATCATAAACTATGAGCCAACTGAAATACAAACGAATCCTCTTAAAACTTAGTGGAGAAGCCTTAAATGGCGGCGATAAAAGCCAGATTATTAATACTGACATCCTTACGCAATATGCACAGGAAGTGAAAGCTGTAGTAGATGCGGGTTGCGAAGTAGCTATCGTGATTGGCGGTGGAAACATTTTTCGTGGTGCAAGTGCCAACTCAGGTATTGAGCGCGAACAAGGTGATTATATGGGCATGATGGCGACTGTAATCAACGGAATGGCTATTCAGAGTGCCCTGGAGTCTATCGGATTGACTACCCGACTGCTATCGGCTATCAAAGTAGAGCAGGTGGCCGAACCATTTATTCGTCGCCGTGCGATTCGTCACCTTGAAAAAGGCAGAGTCGTGATTCTTGGTGCCGGAACCGGAAATCCTTATTTTTCTACTGATTCAGGTGGTGCTTTAAGAGCCAATGAATTGGGCGTAGATTTATTATTAAAAGGCACAAGCGTTGACGGTGTTTATACTGCAGACCCACGCAAAGACCCAACTGCTACGCGTTATAAGCAAATCAGCTACGACGAAGCCATCAATAAAAATCTGAAAATAATGGACTTAACGGCTTTTGCCCTTTGTAAAGAAAACAAAATGCCAATCGTGGTATTCGACATGAACCAGGCTGGAAACCTGATGAAGGTGGTAACAGGCGAGGATATCGGGACGTTGGTGAGCGAATGAGTCATTGAGTGAATTAGTGAATGAGTGATTAAATTAGAAACTAAATCATCTATAGATTAAGCATATTTTTTATTAAGTAATTTTGTAACGTAAGTGGTTAATAGTATTAGAGTAGAAGTGAAAAATCACTCAATCACTAATTCACTAAATCACTCAATTTAAAAATAATATGGAAGAAATAGATCTTGTAATTGATATGTCGAAAGACACGATGGATCGTGCCCTGAAGCATACACAAATTGAACTTTCAAAAATCAGAGCCGGAAGAGCAAGTACTACCATGCTTGATGGTATTATGGTTGAATATTATGGTGTACCTACGCCGTTGAATCAGGTATCGTCAGTAAGTACACCAGATGCCCGCACCATTTCCATCAAACCTTTTGAGAGAAAATTAATCAATGATATAGAGCGTGCCATTATCAATTCTAACGTAGGACTTTCTCCTGCAAACGATGGTGAGGTTATCCGTTTGAATGTGCCACCATTGACAGAAGAACGTCGCCGTGATTTAGTGAAAAGGGTGAAAGGTGAAATTGAAGTGGCTCGTGTGAATATCCGTAAGGTACGTCAGGAAGCCAACGAAGAATTGAAGAAAATTCAGAAAGATGGCGGCTCGGAAGATGAAGTGAAAAAGGCAGAGGAGCGAGTACAGAAACTGACTGATAGCTATATCCAGAAAGCAGAGCAATTGATGGCTGAGAAGGAAAAAGACATCATGAGCGTGTAAACTGATTAAGAGTTTTGTTATACATGAGAAGCCTGCCTGTTGGTAGGCTTTTTTGTTGGCTTTTTGAGATTTAATTTACCCAAAAATACAAATACACCAATCATCTATTTATTTTTGTATAAAATAACGTGTCTTTGTCCATGAATCTCGATCCGGAAATTAAGCCCTCTGAAAGATTATTAAAAAAATTCCCTTTTACTCCCACACCCGGACAAGCCAAGTTGTTTGAACTGATGAACGAGTTTATTCTGGATGAAGAAAAATTCAGAGATGTTTTCTTGCTCAAAGGCTATGCAGGTACCGGGAAAACCACTTTTATCAATACATTAATCAAGGTTCTGAGAGAGTTTGGCTATAAAGCTGTGCTGATGGCACCCACCGGGCGAGCCGCCAAGGTGATGTCTGGCTATGCAAAAAAGAGTGCTTTTACTATCCATAAAAAAATCTATCGGCAGGTTGAAAACACTTATACGGGTACACTGGTTTTTGAACGTATGAAAAACAATAGCGAGGGTACGGTATATATTGTGGATGAAGCCTCGATGATTTCGGACGAAAGAGATTTTGGTACCAATAGCCTTTTGCACGATTTATTAGATTATGTATTTGAACAGGATACCAATAAACTCCTGCTGATTGGCGATGAAGCCCAGTTACCACCCGTAAAAATGGCAGTAAGCCCTGCCTTAAATGCAGAACATCTGAAAAATCGGTATCATACAGACCTGACTGAGCATTGTCTGACAGAGGTTATGCGTCAGGAACAGGAATCTGGTATATTGAGCAATGCTACTGAGCTGAGAAAGCAGATTGATATTGAAAATCCGGCTATCAGGTTACGAACCGGGGGTTTTAAGGATTTCTATAGAATGGGTGGAGATAGGCTGGAGGATGGTTTGAGATATGCTTATGAGAAATACGGCCGGGAAAATACCACCATTATCACCCGCTCAAACAAGACGGCAGTGCAATATAACCGGTATATCAGAAACACCATCAATTATTCGGAAAGTGAGATTGAAAATGGCGATATGCTGATGGTAGTCCGGAATAATTATACGATTCTGGGAGAAGATTCGAAAGCAGGTTTTATTGCCAACGGTGATTTCGTAGAAGTTGTAAAACTACGCAAAGAGGAAGAATTACATGGGTTCAGGTTTGTGAATGCAACCCTGAAATTAGTCGATTATCCTGATGAACCGGAGTTTGATTCAAAACTGATTCTGAATACCTTATATTCCAATGCTCCGACTCTCACACCGGAAGAAAACAAGGCTTTGTATGAAAGCGTAATGAAGGATTATTTCTGGGTAAAATCGAAGCGCGAGCGGCAGGAAATGCTGAAAGCAGACCCTTATCTGAATGCCTTGCAGGTGAAGTTTGCCTATGCGCTTACGTGCCATAAATCGCAGGGGGGGCAGTGGGATGCAGTTTTTGTTGATCAGGGCTATCTGCCTGATGCACAGATAGATAATGATTTTATCCGCTGGCTTTACACGGCCATCACGCGTGGAGTAAAGCAGGTTTTTTTAGTTAATTTCAATAAAGATTTCTTTGAATAGTCATGGGGAAAAATCGTAGAAAACACGGCAATTATAAGGAGAAAAAGGCATTTACTTCGCCAGGAACATTGGCGTATGTAGGGAAAGAAGTAGCTGAAAGTACGCTTATTAAATTGGTGGAGTTTAACGAGCAGTTTTACCGTGAAAAAACAATTAAGGACTTAAGCAATTGTAAGCCAGCCCTCAAAGAAAACGAGGTGCTCTGGCTGGATGTTGAAGGGATACATGAAGTGCCGGTAATAGCTGCTGTTGGCAATCATTACCATCTGCATCCGCTGGTTCAGGAGGATATTTTAAATACAGAACAAAAACCTAAACTGGAACACTTTGGTGATAAACATCTGTTTACAGTGTTGAAAATGTTACAGTTCAACCCCGAACTAAACCAGTTTGAATCTGAACACGTGGCCTTGATTCTGGGCGAAAATTATGTCTTAACTTTTCAGGAAGTGCATAAGTCTGATGTTTTTGCACCGATTTTTGCACGGTTGAATGCTTCGATAGGGAAGACCCGCAAGGGCAAGGCCGATTATCTCTATTATTCTTTCTGTGATTTGATTGTCGATAATTATTTCGTTGTGCTGGAGAAATTCGGAGAGAAACTAGAGGAGCTGGAAATAAAAATTGTTGATAAACCCGAAGCCGATGACCAGTCACTTCTGTATCGGTTCAAAAGAGAATTAATGACGATACGCAAGGTAACTATTCCATTAAGAGATATGTTTGGCACGCTTATCCGGGAAGATTCTCCACTCATTCTGTCATCAACCAATATCTATCTCCGCGACGTCTACGACCATATTCTCCAGATATTGGATACTATTGAGACCTATCGCGAAATGATTGAAAATATCCAGAATATCTACCTCACGAGCCTCAGCAATAAGATGAACTCGGTAATGAAAACGTTGACCGTTTTCACGGCTATATTTATGCCTCTTACGTTTATTGCTGGTATCTATGGTATGAACTTCGACAATATGCCGGAACTGCATCACCATTATGGCTATTTTTATACGCTGGGTATCATGGCGATAATAACTATTATTCTCTGGATATATTTCAGGTGGAAGAAATATATCTAATCATTTCCTACATCTATCATGGCATCTGTCAAGGTAGCGTAGCAGGCTGCCCAGGCAGCTTCAACTTTCGGATTCCAGTCTTTGCCTAAACCTTTACTGATTGACCATAGCAAAGCTTTGCCTACATCTTCATAATGTTTAGGCTTTACGCCATAGCCTACGTGCCTTTTGGCTAATTGTCTGATATCTTCACTTACCTCATTCAGCCGGTCTAATCGGCTCACAATCAGGTCGAGCATATCAATCAATTTTTTTGCCTGTACTTCTTTTGGAACATTAAACATTTTACGCAACGAGGGCTCTTTCAGAAACAATCGGCTATAAAATACGTCTCCCAGCAAGGTGGCATCAACCCCTTGTAAACTTCTCCATGTATTTCTGATAATCTTTACTTGCTCGCTTGTCATACACCGCAGTTTTTTACCAAAGTTCTGTTTTTTCAAATTCTAATCCTAATCAAACTCAGTGAGTCAGCCGAAATCAGGATTGAATGGTAGTTAAACGACATTAAACAGTAAGAGAAACTCAACGAGCCGCTAATAATCTCTTCCTTTCCAAACGAGTTTGGTAGGCAAAAAATAACTCACCAATTGCAAAAACCAGAAGGCATACATATAAAGGGTATATGCCGGAATATATCTAAACAGACGTAGTTGCCCCAATCGGGCACAGATTCGGTAGCCAACAAGTGCATTAATCAATAAACTAAGCCCAATAATGAGCAAAGGAATTCTCCAGAAGAAAAAACTGATAGCTAATAAAATCGGGAGTGCAAAACCTTGTATTAAAGCAGGATAGATGAGAACAGAACCCGTAGAAAACCCTCCGGCCACCCATCTTTTTCGTTGTTCGAAATAATTGGGCGGAGGCTTAGTAACTGTCATAATTGCGGCATCGAAACCCTGTTTGAAGCCATAGCCTTTATCAATCACGGCCTTATATAAGGCATAATCTTCTACTATTGAGAATCCGATATTTTCGTAGCCGCCTACTGCCCAATAGGCTTCTTTCGTAACCATCATATTATTCCCCATTCCGGTTGAGGGAATCTGGTAATTGTTCAGCGTTTTCATCAGTTTCAGGGCAAATAACCATTCTAAAGCCTGACAAGCCTCAAACCAATGGGTGTTTTTTACCAGCGTAATGCCGACCACTACACCGTTTTTTTTATCTGAGGGCTTTTCGTTCTGTATCTCAAGCATTTTTTCAATCCAATGCGTGGGTACTTCTACATCGGCATCGGTAAAGAAATAGTATTCTCCATTGGTATGGGGGGCTAATTGCGCTAATACATTTGCTTTTCCCCGCAACCCGGCAATGGTTTTTTCAATGGTAATGAGCTGAAACATACTTTTTTCACGCTCGCTCAAATGCGTAATGAATCCCTCTATCAATTCCACAGTTTTATCAGTCGAACCATCGTTGCCGATTAAAATCTGTGTTTTTTCTTTAGGGTAACTCAGGCAGATGAGCGAGTGTAATAAATCAAGTATATTGTTTTCCTCATTGCGGGCAGCAATCAGGATACTTACCATGGGTACGTGCATCAGATTAATCCTTGATACTGGCGGCTATCTTTTTAAAATCGGCTACTAAATTTTTGTATTCCGGGGTTAAAGACCAACACAAAATCTGATAATAATAGTTTTTGGTTTCAACGTATGTGATCAGATAGGTGATTTTCACCTCTAAATTATCAGCTTCTTTGAAATTAACACTCAATTCGGTCTGATAAAATTTATTGCCATTGGCTTCAAATTCGGTTGGCTTTGACTCAACAGGGTCGTTTTCTTCTCCTTTGAGGTGTTTGATATTATCGTCGTGGAAATCTTTCAGTGAAGCAAATTTGATTCCTTTCATTTCCAGTTCTTCTTTCGAGTCGTCGATGATTACCAGATAGGCATTTTTGGCAGAGTTGATGTATTGCATCGTAGCTACATCGTTTAATGTTACGGCTTTTGTCATATAATCAGGCACCATGACATGGTAGATATGACCCGCTTTCTGTTCTGTGAATTTAGTCTGGCTGTAGGCCGTAACCATTGTTAAAATAGACAACAATGGTATTAAAACCCCTTTTGTAATTTTCATGTTAAAAGCTGTTTATGGTTTTAATTGGATTTTTTGATAAATGTTTATCCAAATGGAGGACAAAAAACATTTAAATTGTTTGAAAACGAAATTCTCTCTCAGAAAAGTATTCAAGAAACCTCGGCAAAGCAAAACTCATGTTTTTATTAGCCTTGATACTGTCATGAAAAAGTACAATCGAACCATTCTCTGTATATTTCAATGCCTTTGCTAAAACAGTGTCGGGTGAGAGGCTGGCATCGTAATCGGCTGTCAGTACATCCCACATAATAATGTCATAATCGGGCAACAAAACCCTGGTCTGGCTACGCTTAACCCGGCCATGCGGTGGTCTGAAAAGCTTTTTGCTTTTTCCGTCCCACCTTATCTGATTACTAATTTCGGCGTCACATTGTTTTACATTTGCCAGATAAACTGCGTCTTCAGTAGCCCAGCCTCTCAGATGATTGTAGGTATGATTACCGATTGTATGCCCATCTGCAATCACTTTTTTGAAGATATGGGGGTGTTTTCTGATATTGTCGCCAATGCAGAAAAAAGTGGCTTTGGCCTTGAATTGAGCTAAGGTTTCTAAAACAAACTCAGTTATTTCAGGAATCGGGCCATCGTCAAAGGTCAGATAGATATTTTTCTCCTGCTTATCTTTTCGCCAGACAAAATCAGGATATAAAGCCCGCATCAGGAAGTTTGTTTTGTGGAGGATCATTGGTGGTTTTTTGTTTTTACTGAAAGGTAAATTGTTTTTAGTCTCCAAGTGCCTGTCAGCCTAAAAAAATATCTATTGTTTTGAGCCTTTCTATATAAATATATTTGTTGGATTGGATAGACCAATGGAGACGTAATGCATTACGTCTCTACCAAATTCGATGAATTTATCTCCGCTATTTTAATTTAAAATAAGTTCTCTAAATAATGACGATTTTCTCTAAATTGCAAACAATAAAATAGCCAGCTTCCTAAGGAGTTTTAGCCCTCAAATAAACGATTGTATGAATCATTTCCTGCGTATATACCTCTTGTTTTTTCTGGTTGTGTCTGCTTCAGCACAAAACAAACCTTTCAGTAACCGCATTGCCAACTATACGATTGATGTAGCATTGGATGCTGATAAAAAAACGCTGAAAGGCAAAGAAACGTTAGTCTGGAAAAATACTTCGACGGATCATATTTCGGAATTGCAGTTCCATTTGTATCTGAATGCCTTCAAAGATAAGAATTCTACCTTTATGAAGGAATCGGGCGGACAATTGCGTGGTGATGTGATTGATGCCTCGAAGGCAATGAATCTGGGTTCGATAGCGATCGAGTCTATGCAGCTGAGAAATGGAGAAAGCCTGACGAACAAGATTGAATTTATTCAGACTGACGACCTGAATGAGAAAGACAAGACGGTTATCAGAGTACCACTCAGCAAATCTTTGGCTCCAAACGAAAGCATTACGCTTGATATAAATTTCAAAGCCAAATTGCCTAAGATATTCGCCCGTACAGGTTTTGCCGATAATTATTTTCTGGTAGGACAATGGTTTCCGAAAATTGGAGTGTATGAGCCTGCGGGGATGCGCTATGCCAAAACCGGACAATGGAACTGCCATCAGTTTCATGCCAATACAGAGTTTTATGCCGATTTTGGAAACTACAAAGTCAGCATGACTGTACCGAAAGATTTCCAGTTGGCTGCCACAGGTATTTTTCAGAATGAAGCCCCACACGATAATGGTACGAAAACTATTACCTATATGGCAGAAGATGTACATGATTTTGCCTGGACAGCATCGCCTCGATTCGTTATCAGCGAGCGCCAATGGAAACACGTGAAGATAAAAGCCGTAATGCAGCCGGAACATTCAGGTTCTACCGAGCGATACTTTCAGGCTGCTATCACAGCTTTGACCTATTTCGAAAAAAATCTGGGTAAATACCCCCATACAGTTTTAAGTCTGATTGACCCACCGATGAATGGCGCAGGCTCAGGCGGAATGGAATATCCGACTTTTATTACTTGTGGTACGAGTTGGGGTTTACCTAAAGGGATGAGATTTGCAGAACTCGTAACGGTACATGAGTTTGGGCATCAGTATTTTCAGGGAATGCTGGCTTCGAATGAGTTTGAGGAGTCGTTTTTAGATGAGGGTTTTAACCAATATTACGAGGGCAGAATCATGGATGAAAACTATGAGCCGGGTTCTCAGATGAATTTTATCGGTTTCACGATAAATGATATGGAGACCTCCAGAATCAGCTATGTAACCATGAAAGACCCAAAAATTACCCAGGTTTTCAGGAATGCCTGGCAATATCCAAAGGGTACTTATAGTGTCATGACCTATACCAAAACGGCTACTTGGTTGAAGACACTTGAAAATATGATAGGCCGAAGCACAATGGACGAGGTGATGCAAACCTATTTTATCCGCTGGCGTTTCAAGCACCCATGTGTACGGGATTTTATTGACGTAGCAAATGAGATAATACCTAGACGCACAGGCAATCGTTTCGGAACGGATATGAACTGGTATTTTGATCAGGTTCTCTATAAGTCTCCTGCGCCTGTGCTGGATTATGCTTTGAAATCTGTTGAGAATGTAGAAAAAGACGGTAAAATATCAGGACAGTTCACCGTAGAGCGTCTGGGTGATATGATATTGCCTACTGAAATTTTAGTGCAATTTGCTGATGGTAAACAAGAATTAATCCCCTGGAATGGAGAAGCCGATAAAGCAAAGACTTATACATTCGATAAAGCCATCAGTACAGTAAAAGTAGATCCACAAAACAAACTCTTATTAGATTTAAATTTTAATAATAATAGCAAAGCTGTAGACCCATCTATGCTCGTATTCAGAAAATACACCATGAAAATCATGTTCTGGATACAAAATATGATGCAATGGATGGCAGGGCTGGCGTAAAGAATTGAGTGATTTGGTGAATGTGTGATTGAGTGATTAAGTGCAAATCGTGAATGGCGAATTAATGAATGAATAAGTAAATCAATCAATAATTAGTCAAAATTATTCGCTAATTAACCATTCACTAATTCGCTATTAACTAATCACTCAATCACTAACTCACTCATTCACTCAATAGACTATGTCAAACATCAGCTTAATTATAGAAGAGCGCCCTCGTGATATTGGAAATTTTATGGTAGGTCGCTTATTGCCTTTTACGCGCAAGCGTGCGGTGGGGCCTTTTGTTTTTCTTGACCATATGGGGCCTGTATGTCTGAGCGACCACCAGAATATGGATATTCCGCCGCACCCACATATCGGACTTTCGACGCTGACTTATCTATTTGAGGGAAGTGTGATGCACCGCGATAGCCTGGGTGTAGAAATGGAAATCAAACCCGGACAGGTGAACTGGATGACGGCTGGCAAGGGTATTGTACACTCTGAACGTACGCCTGATTATCTGCGGACATCTGATAAAATGATGCATGGCCTGCAAATCTGGGTAGCTATGCCCAAAGAACTGGAAGATAGTGCGCCTTCTTTTTACCATGCTTCAGAAGAGGATATACCTACCTGGGAGAACGATGGGGTATCTTATAAACTCATTGCCGGAACTGCTTTTGGGTATAAGTCTCCGGTGCCTGTGTATAGCCAATTGTTTTTGCTAGAAATCAAAGGCACAGAGGAAAGAACCATTAAAATAGGGCATGAATTATTTGGCGAAGTAGCGATTTATATTCTGGAAGGAAGCATTGAAAACGAGGGAATCAGCTATGAGCCTAAGCGGATTTTAGTGGCTAAACAAGATGAGCTTTGTGAGTTTACCTTGAAAGAAAATACGACTATCTATATATTTGGCGGAGAGCCATTTCCGGAAGAGCGGTTTATTTACTGGAATTTTGTGTCAAGCAATAAAGAGAAGATAGAAGAAGCCAAGATTAAATGGCAGGAACAAACTTTTCCGAAGATTCCGGGAGAAACAGAATTTGTACCATTACCAAGCTAATTTTAATGAATAATCTAAAAGTATCAACCGCACAATTTGAAAACAAGAGCGGAGATAAAGCCTACAACTTATCTGTGATGGACAAACTGGCCGGAAAAGCCGCTCAGGAAGGCTCGCAAGTGATTGCTTTTCATGAATGTGCGCTTACGGGCTATACCTTTGCCATGCCTTTTACAAAAGAGCAAATGCTGGATATAGCCGAGTTAATTCCTGACGGTGAAAGTATTCAGGAACTGATTGCTATTGCTAAAAAGCACGATATTGTGGTATTGGCAGGGCTTTTCGAGAAAGATAAAGACGATAATTTATTCAAAGCTTACGTTTGTGTAGATAAGAATGGATTGGTGGCTAAATACCGCAAACTGCACCCTTTCATTAATAAACATCTGACACCGGGCAATGAATATTGCGTATTCGAAATTCATGGTTGGAAATGCGGTATCCTGATTTGTTATGATAATAATGTGATTGAAAACGTAAGGGCTACTACGCTTTTGGGGGCTGATATTATTTTTATGCCGCACGTCACGATGTGCACGCCATCAACCCGTCCGGGTGCAGGCTTTGTTGACCCTGAACTCTGGGAAAACCGGGAGGCAGACCCAACCTCCTTGCGTCTGGAATTTGAGGGGATGAAGGGTAGGGGATGGCTCATGAAATGGTTGCCTGCCAGAGCCTATGACAATGCCATTTATGCTATTTTCACAAACCCGATTGGAATGGATGCCGACCAGTTGAAAAACGGTTGCGCCATGATTGTTGACCCTTTTGGTGATGTGATAGCCGAATGCAGAACACTAGGAGACGATTTCGTAACAGCAACGCTCACTCCTGAAAAACTGACTCAGGCAGGTGGTTATCGCTATAAGAAAGCCCGCCGACCAGATTTATACAGAGATATTATCGGGCAGGAACATACCTCAGAACAAAAGGTAGTCTGGTTAGATATGGATAAATAATGTTATAACTCATTCCGAAGCGCCAACGATGCACATTCATGATAAAGAGGTAGTGTATGTTTCAGCCCCGACTAATTTAGGGCTTAAACCTATGCCTTATGCTGATAAAGATGGGCCAGGCGCAAGAAAAGCCCCTGCTGTTTTTGAGCATTTTTCTTTTAAAGAACGGCTGTATATTTCTCAGGCCTACACCATTAATCCGCCGGCTTATACAGGTGTGGTGGATACAAAAACAGGTATCAGAAATCTGCCTGAATTGATTGCATATAGTAAACAGTATGCAGAGGTAATCAAAGAAATCATAACTAAAAACCAATTCCCGATTGTGATTGGGGGTGATTGCAGTATTCTGATTGGTAGTATGCTGGCACTCAAACAAGCAGGCAATTATGGATTGGTACATATCGATGGACATACCGATTATGCCATTGCCAGAATCAGTTCGTCAACCGGTGGTGCTGCTGGGATGGATCTGGCGATTGTAACAGGTGTTGGAGATGAGGCCATTACGAATATTGATAATCAGCAGCCTTATGTAGCAGAAGCTAATACGGCTCAGTTTGCCAATCGTTGTTATGATAAAACCTTTAATGGTAATTTCTATCATTCGGCTATTTTTAATGCCGATTTACCAGATTTGCGTGAGAAAGGGATTATCAAAACGGCTACTGAATTTATAGAGAAACTAAAAATAAACCAAGTAGAAGGCATTTGGCTTCATGTGGATGCCGATGTATTAGACAGCGAAGTGATGCCAGCTGTTGATTCTCCGCAAGAAGATGGGTTGTCTTATGACGAACTGAGAACCTTATTAAAGACCTTTATCAAATCAGGGCTCGTAGTAGGTTTTCAGTTAACCATTTACGACCCTGACCTGGATGCTGATAAAAGTGTCGGCAAGCGACTAGTTGATGAATTAGTAGAAGTATTTCAACAGGTTTAAGCTTCCAGCATAGCCACAAATTCTGTTTCTGAAATCATTTTTACATTTAGTTTTTTTGCTTTTTCTATTTTAGAAGAACCCGGTTTGTCACCTACAATGAGGTAATCCAGTTTGCCTGATACACCACTTACTACCTTTCCACCGTTGGCTTCAATTTTTGTTTCCAATGCCTCACGTTCAAAGTTTTCGAATGTTCCGGTATATAGGAATGTCTTGCCTGTGAGCGCATCGCCTTCTATTTCTTTAACTTCGTTCTGGGCGGTTAGTTGTAAGCCGGCTGCTCTCAATCGTTCAATAAACTGTTGGTTATCTTCATTCTGGAAATATTCCTGTACACTCAGGGCTATTTTATCTCCTATTTCAGGGGCAGTTCTAAGCTCTTCGTAGGAAGCATTTTTAATAGCATCAATATTCTTGAAGAAACTTGCTAGCTTTTCAGCGACTGTTGCACCTACATAGCGGATACCAATGGCAAAAAGCACTTGCTTAAACGGCATTTCTTTCGATTTCTCAATTCCATCCAGAATATTCTGCACCGTTTTTTCTTTGAAACCTATCTTCTTGACTTTGCCTGTTTCTTTATCTTCAATTACCTTTTCAAGGCCGAACAATTGTTCGTAAGTCAGTTTATATAAATCAGAGGCATCAATTACCAGACCTTTTTCATAAAGCAACTCAATCTTACCTTCGCCCAGACTATCAATATTCATGGCCTTGCGGTGGATAAAATGCTCTATTCTTCCCCTGATTTGTGGCGGGCAACCTTTTTCATTAGGGCAATAATGGTTGGCTTCTCCTTCTTTTCTGTATAATTCTGCACCGCATTCCGGGCATTTGGTAGGATATTCAATTTTTTGTGTATCAAACATCCCCCTTCTCGAAAGGTCAACGGCTGTCACTTTTGGAATAATCTCTCCACCTTTTTCTACAAAAACCGTATCGCCGATTCTTAAATCTAATCGCTCGATTTCGTTGGCATTGTGTAATGATGCGCGTTTTACAGTAGTGCCTGATAAATGAATACCCTTATGGTTGAGTTTTTCATTATCCAGTTCAGCCACCGGAGTAATGGCACCCGTGCGACCTACCTGATAGGTAACCCCACGCAGAATAGCAGGTTTTGATTCTGCCTTGTATTTATAGGCAATCGCCCAGCGCGGGCTCTTGGCTGTATAGCCTAGTTCTTCTCTTTGGGCAAAAGAATTGAGTTTGATTACAATACCATCGGTAGCCAGTGGCAAAGAATAGCGTTTCTCTTCCCATTCCTTAATATAAGCCATTATCTCGGCTATATCGGCGCATTTTTTCCAGGTTTGCGATACATTGAAACCCAGTTTTTTCAAGGCCACAAGACTTTCTTCATGTGTCGCAAAAATCTCTTGGTCAGCCAGAAACTGATAGACATAAGCATCCAGCCCCCTGCGTGCTACTTCTTTAGAATCCTGTAATTTGAATGTACCCGAAGCCGCATTTCGTGGATTGGCATAGCTTTCTTCTCCTGCTTCTTCGGCCTCTTTATTCATTTTTTCAAATGAGGCAAAAGGTAAGAAACCTTCACCACGTACCTCAAAAACAGGTGGTAGTGAGATATTTTCCTTACTTTTTACACGTAAAGGCAGGCTTCTTAGGGTCTTTACGTTTGTTGTAATATCATCACCTCTTACACCATCCCCTCTGGTTACTCCTCTCACAAAAATCCCGTTCTCGAATGTCATGGATAAAGAGATTCCATCAAATTTCTGCTCACATACATATTCATAAGCCTCACCGTTGAGTCCTTTCCTTACACGCTCATCAAAATCAATTAATTCCTGCTCGCTATAGGTATTGGCCAACGATAGCATCGGGTAGCGGTGGGCTACATTAGCAAAGTTTTTAGTAATGCCTCCGCCTACCCTGTGAGTAGGAGAGTCAGGTTGTTTTAAATCCGGATGTTCGGTTTCAAGGCTTTCTAATTCTTTCAGTAGCAAGTCAAACTCCTGATCTGAAATCTCCGAAACACTATCTATATAATAGCGTTCATTGTAATAGTTCAGTTTTTCGGTCAGTTCAATAATTCTATCAGCCGGGTTCATGTTGTATGTGGGTATTTGGTAGAGAACTTGTTTAATAGTATTTTAAAATAACAAAGCGGACGCCGCGCGGCAAATGACATTTTTCAAGTGCAAACTAATTAGGATTCAGCAAATAAGAGCTCCTGAATCTTTGTCTAATCGGGCCTTCGATTGTGCGACGTCCGCTCCGCTCAGGCACCGATTTGAGAGACCTTTGATTTTAGCCCCTAGCCCGGTGCCTGAGCGGAGTCGAAGGCCGTGCGATAGGCTATTTTTGCGCAGATTCTATGACAAAATCTGACTAATGTCTAAGAACGCTTATTTTTTGAAACTTAATAAATCTGCACGAGCATAAAAATTATTCTGTGTAGCCCGTTATTGGCATTTTTGAATAAGGTTTGATTAATCAATCAAATTTAGAAGAAATATTTAAGGAAATGGAAGTGACGGTGAATAAAACTTATGGCTGTTGCCGTCTAAGATAGCAAAGTGGACGCTGTGCGGGTAGTTTTGATATGTTATGATGTGCTAAGAACTCAGTCCGGCTTACTATGAACTTATTTAACATTAATTTTATCAATAAGATGGCTTGTAGCGTTGGTCGAAAATATTAATAGCTATCTATAAAGAATAATTTTTATGCTCGTGCAGACTTTCGTCTGCACTTGAATGATGTCATTTCCGTTGTTATTTTAGACGGAGACGGAGGACCGTTGCAGGCGCTGGTACTCATAGAACAAAATTAAACAAGCGTATACCAAACAAACTTGTTTAAACTTCTTCCCTCAACAGTATGATTTTATCAAAAATCTCCGAAACACTTTGAAAACACAATCTAAAGCCGGAAATTTATGGAGAGTCGAGTCTTGAAGAATTATTCACCATTGGCCGTCCGCGACTAGCCGTCCGCATACCAACTGTTATCATGAAGGAAGAAAAGCATACAAAGGCAAGAAGCTTAACTGAGTACATATCAGGCACTAAAGCAGCCTCAGAAAAGGTAGACGCTACGGTGAATACCTTTTTGAACTGAGAGTCTTTGAAAGTACTAGCCGCCAAAGCGGGATTGAAAAAAGTGCCCCTTATGGTAGGAACTTTTTTATTCAGTGAAAAGGGTTGACAATAATTTTCATGCCCCACTTTCACCGACATAAAGGGCAATCCGTATCTTTGCACGATTTTTAAGTATTCCCAATGATTAATGACACACAGGAAACAATAAAAAAAATCTACCATAACAGGGTTCGGATACGGGTATGTGGTATTTGTATAAAAGATGAGCAGGTGCTGATGGCTTGCCATAAAGGGGTGATTAATGACAAAGACGTATGGCTGCCACCTGGTGGAGGAATGGAAGTAGGTGAAACTATTGTAGAAACGCTGACAAGAGAATTTCTGGAAGAAACAGGGTTTCATATAAAAGTCGGAAGTTTTTTATATAAGCATGAGTTTATTCATGTACCCATACATGCCATCGAATTGTATTTCAGCGTGCAGATTGTTTCAGGAGAATTAATGAAGGGAACAGACCCGGAGTTAAATCAGGAGGTGCAATTAATAAAAGATGTGAAATGGATTCCTGTTAAAAACAAGGATTTCTTCACGGAAGATGTATATTTAGCGATTAATTCTTAGGAAATCGTTTGAATTTTATTAAAATTGTCAGATAAAGGACAATTGTTCAGGAACAACCAAATCCAACCAGACACTTGGAGGCCACAGTTAAACATATTACACCAAGCTTTGAAATAAAAGATGATCGCTTTGATGTTGGTCAGATAGCGGATAGCCATTTGATGATTGAAGTAGGTCATGATCGTTTTCGTTTTGCCGTTTATAATTCTATTCATAACGTAATTATGTGGCTGGAAGATTACCACGTATTTTCGTTGTTGACACATAATCACCTGCTGAGTACGGTAAAAAGTATCTATCAGGGGCATCCGTTTTTGTCTGCCAATTATTGGAAAACTATCCGGCTCACAGTGAATGCAAGTCATTTCACGTTAATTCCTGAAGAATATTATCAGCCTGATGAAGTGGTAAAATACCTTAATTTTGCAGCAGGCAAGAACCTGACCGAACAGGAGCAGATATTTGAGTTCAAGCATACGCATTTTAGTATTATAAATATATTTAGTGTAGAGAAGGAACTGGTAAACTGGATAAGAGAGATGTACCCAGCCAAGAAGATAACGCCTGTTCCAGTAATCAGTACCTTGATTGAGGGGATTGTAAAAGACAAAACCAATCATGGGCTACACCTGTACTTTGAGGAAAATTTTGTGTCTTTGATTTATTTTCAGGACGATAAACTGCATTTCTGCAACCGTTTTCAATACCGAACAGCACCAGATATGGTATACCATGTCTTATTTATTATGAACGAGCTAGGGCTTGACACAGAAATGCCTGTTATTTTCTATGGTGAAATTACGTCTTTCTCAGAGGGATATATTTTATTGAGCAAGACATTGAAAAATATTGAATTTGCCTCGAATCCTACTAAAATAAGATTCAGTCAGTACTTTGAGCAAATTCCCGAACACCGCTATTATACGCTTTTCTGTTCTTATTATCTGTATTAGTACAACAAAACGAGTATTTATCTGATTAACCCGATACCCATTTCATGAAAAAGATAGCTTTTTTCCCTGGTTCGTTTGACCCTTTCACGAAAGGCCATGCAGATATTGTTAAACGTGGTTTAAAGCTTTTTGATGAAGTGATTATCGGCATTGGTACCAATACACAGAAAAATCGCTATTTCCCGCTTGATCTGATGACGCTGAAAATTAAAGAGGCTTTTCATGAGGCAGATAATATCAGCATTATATCTTATGATGGTCTGACCGCCAGCATAGCCCAGAAATATGGCGCTCAGTTCTTGCTGAGGGGCTTAAGAAATACGACAGACTTTGAGTACGAGAACACTATATCGCAGGTAAACAGGCATCTTATAGAAGATTTAGAGACTGTTTTCCTGATTACGTCTCCTGAATTAGCGCCTATCAGTTCGACTATTGTCAGAGAGTTGCATAAGTTTGGCGCTAAAGTAAACGATTATTTGCCCTACGATCTGGAATAAAATGCAGGCAAGATGCGTTTTTAGTTCTAAGCTGAAAATGCTAATTTTGTAGATTCATTTTTAAATCAGGCGTAATGATACGTCCCACTCACAATGAAAAAAATACTTCTTGTTCTTACTCTGGTCTCTTTTGTTTTTGCCTGTAAAGACAAAAAAGAAGAGCCCGTTAATGCTTCGGCCAAAATTCTTACGGCTAATTTCTGGAAATTAGACCGTTTTACTGACCCTAATGGCAAAACATTGTCTCAAAACGAGGTCGGTTCTCAGGCACAGGCTATTTTTTCTTTTGATTTTGAGTTTCGCGCAGATAATGTGACCCGCGGCCGTGACCGTGCTTCAAGACAGATTGTGAATGCCGGTACATGGTATCTGAAAAACGAAGATAAAGTATTGGATATTCAGATTACGGGATTTGGCGGAGACTTTAAAATCCTTGAATTATCGAATAATAAACTCATTTTACAGGCCGAAAACAATAAGTTTATTTCAGCATCGAGTACAATCAATTTAGAATTAGTGCCTGCTTTATAAGATTGCTTTTCTATCAGCTATTTTCTACAACATACACCAGTGAATTTCTTTTCTGAACCTATTATTACCAGGGCTACGGTTTTGTTGACCGATAGTCGTTTTGTCTCTCAGCCGCAGCAAAGCATCTTTTTTGCCATTAAAGGCGAACGCCACGATGGGCATAATTTTATTGAAGAACTCTATGAAAAAGGCGTTCGGGAGTTTGTGGTCGAGAAAAAAGCAGCTAAGCCAGACCTGAACGAGCGTTTTCCGGAGGCGAAATTCTGGTTGGTAGAAAATGGTATCAGAGCTTTACAGAATCTGGCAGCTGAGCACCGGAAGAGGTTCAATATTCCTGTCATTGGTATTACCGGAAGCAATGGGAAAACCATTGTAAAAGAATGGTTGAGTGCTTTATTGGCGAAAGATTATACCATTATTAAAAGCCCCCGTAGCTATAACTCACAAATAGGCGTTGGTTTATCAGTATGGCAACTGAATGAGAGCCATACGCTGGGTATTTTTGAAGCGGGGATTTCAAAATCGGGTGAAATGGAAAATCTTGAACCTATCATTAGCCCTACAATTGGTATTTTTACTAATATAGGTTCAGCACATGATGAGGGTTTCAGAAGTCGCAAGCAAAAGGTAACCGAGAAATTGCGTCTGTTCCGCAAAAGTAAGACTTTGATTTACTGCAAGGATTATGAGGAGATTGACGAAGAAATCAAGCTTTTATTGAAAGCCGTAAATCCGAAAATTGAATTGATTGGCTGGTCTAAAAGTCAGGAAAGTCCAATAAACGTGACTTTTACCAAAGCTGCTACCTATACCACTTTGGCCATTAATTGGGATGCTGAGGAATATGAATTCAGAATTCCGTTTACAGATGATGCCTCTATCGAAAATGCGACACATTGCGTTTTTGCCAAACTTTTATTGAACCCCAAAGGACAGGATTTAAGCATAACGGCAGAAGCCCTGATGGCATTGAAACCAATAGCGATGCGTCTGGAATTGAAGCAGGGAATTAATGATTGTTACCTGATTGATGATACTTATAATAATGATTACGCTGGGTTGAATATGGCTCTGAATTTTATGAGTCAGCATCATGCTAAAAAATATAAAGTATTAATAATCAGTGATTTGTTGCAGTCTGGTTTGAAAGAAACTGAATTGTACAGAAGCATTGCTGATTTGGTAAAAGGCAAGGAAATTGACCAGTTGATTGGTATCGGTGAAGATATTTCAAGAAATGCAAAGTTTTTTGATGAGAATGCCACCTTCTTTAAATCAACCGAAGATTTTCTGGAAGAGTATCCTATCAATCAATTGCATGATAGCCTGATATTGGTAAAAGGGGCAAGAAAGTTTGCTTTCGAGAAAATTGTTGATAAGCTGATTCAGAAGGTACACGGAACAATATTTGAGATTAATCTGGATGCCTTAACCCACAATCTCAATTTTTATCGGGGCAAAATAGGTAGCAATACCAAAATCATGGTGATGGTAAAAGCCTATGCCTATGGCAGTGGCAGTGC
The DNA here is from genome assembly GCF_054779675.1 of Emticicia fontis. Taxonomy (NCBI): domain Bacteria; kingdom Pseudomonadati; phylum Bacteroidota; class Cytophagia; order Cytophagales; family Leadbetterellaceae; genus Emticicia; species Emticicia fontis. Next base: position 181,868 of record NZ_BAAGXU010000051.1, on the reverse strand, counting down.
AGAAGTAGCCAGTTTATTAGAATACCATCGGGTAAATTATCTGGGCGTTGCCTATCCTGATGAAGGCGTGGTTCTTCGTCAAAGCGGTATTAAATTGCCAATTATGGTGCTTAATTCTCAGCCTGAGACTTTCAGCAAACTGGTTGAGTATGACTTAGAGCCTGAGATTTATAGCTTTCAGATATTCAAGCGTTTTCAGGATTTCATCAAGTCTTTTCCTGATTCTACTTTCCAAATTCATATTAAGTTAGATACAGGTATGCACCGTCTGGGTTTTGAAGAGCAGGATATTGAGAAACTGATAGAGGCATTAAAGCAGAATCCAAACATCAAAATTGCTTCTATATTCAGCCATCTGGTAGGTGCAGATGAAAGCGAGCATAACGATTTCTCGAAGTCTCAGATAGAGCGTTTCAAGCGAATGTCTGATAAGATTATTCAGGCCTTGCCAAAAGGAGAAGCTCCTCTTCGCCACATCTGCAATTCAGCCGGAATCATCCGTTTTCCAGAAGCGAAGTTTGATATGGTAAGGCTGGGAATCGGGCTTTATGGAGTTGAAGCAACGGGAACAGAACAGAGGTCTTTGCAAACAGTTGGAACACTAAAAACGATTATTTCACAGATAAAACACCTGAAAAAAGGCGAAACCATCGGGTATAGCCGCAAAGGAGTTTTAGAGAAAGATTCGCGCATTGCTACGATTGCTATTGGTTATGCTGATGGTTTCGACAGAGGCTTTAGCAAAGGAGTAGGTTCTGTATTGGTGAATGGGGTTAAGTGCCCGGTGATTGGCAATGTATGTATGGATATGACAATGGTAGATGTAACGGAAGCCAAATGTGAAGAAGGAGATGAAGTGATTATTTTCGGTAAATATCTGCCGATTCATGAACTGGCGGCCTCCATCGGCACTATTCCTTACGAAATCCTGACAGGAGTAAGTGAACGGGTAAAACGTGTGTTTTATAAGGAATAATTGGATATTTTGTGAAACAGTCGAAGTCGTAACTATATTTGTGAAACCAAACATTCAAACCTAAGTGAAAAAAGTATCTTTATTAGTAACCGCAACTTTCATTTTCTTCACAGCCTTTCGTAGCGAAGATTTAAAACCTTATACCGAACATATTCCAGGATTAGGACACGGACTTGACATGGTACCCATTCCCGCAGGAGAGTTTACGATGGGTAGTGCAGCCGATGAAAAAAATCGTAAAGACGATGAAGGCCCACAACACAAAGTAAAAATTGATGCTTTCTGGATGGCTAAATTCGAGACCTCCTGGGAGATGTACGAAACATTTTTCAATAAAGAATTAGAAGTAAGTGATGATAAAAATACAGCCGAAGTAAAAGGCAGAGTAGATGTAGTGGCTCGCCCGACACAGCCTTATGTAGAGATGTCGTTCGGACAAGGCAAAGAAAGTGGTTTTCCGGTATGTAATGTAACACAATTTGCTGCAAGAGCATTCTGCAAATGGTTATATGCTAAAACTGGTCATTTTTATCGTTTGCCGACAGAAGCAGAGTGGGAATATGCCGCTCGTGCAGGCTCTAATACAACATTCTATTTTGGTAATGATGCCTCGCAATTGAAAGATTATGCATGGTTTTACGATAATTCGGATGGGGCGTATAAAAAATCAGGGCAGAAAAAACCAAATGCCTGGGGATTATACGATATGTATGGCAACGTAGCAGAATGGACTTCTGATTTATATGTTGCTGATTTTTATGGCAAACCAGAGGCAGGTAATAATCCTTATATAAAACCATCAAAACATTATCCGCACGTGATTCGTGGAGGGCATTGGGATGATGATGCTGATAAATTACGTAGTGCGGCTCGTCGTACGTCAACTCCTGACTTGAAACAACGTGATCCACAGATTCCAAAATCTGACTGGTGGTTGACAGATGCGCCTTTCTTAGGTTTCAGAGTAGTAAGACCATTGAAAGAACCATCAAAAGAAGAAATTGAAGCGTATTTCTCACGCCCTCCGAAAGATATTCCTTGATAGATAATGGTGAATTTGCAAATGGCGGATTAGTGAATAATAAAAACAATTCACTAATCCGCCATCTACCATTTTTATCTCTCCACTACATAATTCAATTCAATTACTCCTGAAGCAAATTGTGTGGTATTCAATAGTTTCAGTTTTGTTTTGTCGTTATTATCCACAAATAGCGGAATGCCTTGTCCAAGAATAGTTGGGTTAAGAAACAGCCAATAACCGTCAATTAAGCCTTGCTCAATCAATGCATGGGTGGCTGTTGGGCTACCAAAAACCAGAATGTCTTCACCGGGTTGTTGCTTTATTTCATTGATTTTGTCTGCAAGGTTCTCATTAATAACGGTTGTATTAGTCAAATCCGATTCGTTCAGTGTTTTTGATAAAACGATTTTGTGCGCTTTGTTATACCATTTTGAATGGTCAATATCGTGCTTGCTCGCATCTGGTTCGTCTCCTGCGGTTGGCCAGTAGCCTTCCATCATTTCATAAGTTACTCGCCCATATAAGGCAGAATCGCTTTGGCTTATTCGCTTACCAACATGATCAAACAATTCTTCATCAACTTTAGCCCAGTTGAGTTCTCCGTTCGGACCTGCCACAAAACCGTCAAGCGATATGTGCATAAATGAAATGATTTTTCTCATAGAATTACTATTTTTGTTGTATATGATTTATTTCTGCTCTCTACACTAATCACTAATTCTTCATTCACTATTATCTACGCCAACGCTACATCCTTCCGCTTCAATATCAAAGCACTTATCAATGTTACGACTAATCCAACAGGTAAAATCTCCATATAGGTCATTAACATAACACCTATGGGAGTTTTATAGAATTTAACAGATTTTTCTACCATGTCGATTTTCTCCTGAATCTCCGCTGCACTTGCGCCACTGTCTTTTGCTTCCTGTATTACATGGGTAGAATACTTCGCCATAAAATCAGGCACAAAGAAATAGTAATCAACCATCCAGACAACCACATACATGGTAGAGGCAATGAGTGTAATAAAGAGACCGACTTTGAAAGCCTTTCCGAAAGAAATACTTCCGTTACTGTACTTGTCGCGATAAGTTTTAATACCCACAAAAACGAGCGAAAATGCCAGAAGCATGGCGGCATAGCCAATTACTATACTGCCATCAAAATTGCCAGAAGAGTAGCAATAGCCAATAGAACAAACCATGAACGTGGAGATAATAACCCCGGCTATTAGCCCACAAATAAGAACGATTCTTTGCATGAGATTTTGATTAGTTTATGGCACAAAACTGGAATCTTCTACTCAATTTTTACTCATACTTTCGGGTGATTTTACAATAAAGTAACAAATTTCATACGAAAGGGTGAGTCGCTTTATGGTATCAGGCTCAGTCTTTTGGCTTTTTCAACTGCCTGTGTTCTACGCTTCACATCCAGTTTCTCAAAAACCTTTGAACTATGCGTTTTGATGGTATTAAGCGACACAAATAACTGTGCTGCAATTTCCTGATTACTCAAACCTGTGGCCATTAATTCTAATACTTCCAACTCTCTTTTGCTTAATCCTAATTCATTAAGCGTTACTTCGTCCAATTTAAATGCATCACTGTTTTCAACGGGATAAACTTTTTCTACTATCTGCTCTACTACCTGAATCTGTACTTTGGGTCTGGTTAATTTAAGCGCAAGCCATATACCCAAGCCAGTAAAAATCAAGGCAATGGCGCCAATATACATTTCAAGAGCATGATTGAAAACAATGAAACGTAACTCAAGCCATCTCATTATAAACATGAGAATAGCCAGAGAAATACCGTATAGAATTACATGTTTGTGTCTTATCAGGAAATTGGGCATCAAAAATATCTTCCGATTTTAGGGTGTTCAACAATTGTTTTTTTCAGTTTTAGATTCTCTATACTGCCTTGTAGGGAATAAACTATCTTCCCACCCGGTTCAACTAATAGGGTATAAGGCAATGCGCCATTCCATTTAGGGTCTATGGCTTCTATGAGTTTATAGATGTCGCTCTCACTGAAAATGTAGTTCTTTACGCCTGAATGTTTACTTTGCAGAAATTTGAGCGCTTTATTTTTCTTGTCCATTTTATCAGCTGATAATGATACAAATTCAAAATCACGGGCACCATACATGCGTTGCAATTCCAGAAAATCAGGGTATTCTAATATACAAGGACCACACCAGGTAGCCCATACATTTATCAGACGCAATTTATCCGAATCATTACTTACCAGTTTTTTCACGCCTTCTGTATTCAGTTCTTCAAGAGTCACAGGTTTCGATTCCCAATTCTTTAGAACTTTATCTTTGTATTCAGTATGCCAACCCCATTTTATCGAGCAGCCAAAAGTCTTGGTTGTTGGAGTAGTTACTTCTTTGCCTGCCAAAGTTGCATCAATGGCTGCTCTTAAATCTTCGGCATTGGCTTGTCCTGGTTTTTCAATATTGTCTAGTCTGCCATTATATTTCAATATTCTCTGGCTATCGAATACAAAGGCATGGGGTGTAGCAACCGGACCATATTTGATAGAAGTGCTTTCGGTATCGCCGTCATATAAATAAGGGAAATTAAAGCCTTTATCTTTGGCTCTGATGACCATATTCTCATAATCATCATTCAAATCAGTATAGCCTAGTTCTTCAAATACGACAGACGGTGGACTGTTCGGCATTATTGCCACTACCGAAACACCTTTACTCTTATAATCTGTCACAATTGCTTTTATGCGGTCTTCGTAAGCTTGTGCGGTAGGGCAGTGGGTGCAGGTAAAAACAATGACTAATACTTTGGCAGAAGCGAAATCTTTTAACGAATAGTACTTACCGGTAGTAGACGGTAATTTAAAATCAGGCGCCTTTGAACCTATGGCTAAAGTAGGGGTAGGTTGGCTGGGAACGACCTGTGGTTTGGGTACAAATTTAGTCTGTGCAAAAGACACAGCACTGGTAAATACCAGTAAGATGGCAATAAATGTTTTCATAGATGTAATAGTAGATAGGTAGAATTGATAACCAAAATTACCGATAATTTAGGTGGTTTTCAAAATTATTGAGAGGGAGATATTCACTTTTTCTATTAAAAAATGGTTATAATTTCGAGAAATGCCCTAAATTTGTTTTCTTAAATATTTCAACTCGTATAACCTCACAAATACATGAACTCAAACTTTTCTCGCCGAGATTTTGTAAAGGCTTCTGCGGTCGTAGCAGGTGGTCTATCGGTAACAAGCCTACCTTTTCAATCTGCCGCTAATTCATCTGTTGACGATACCATCAAAGTTGCTTTGATTGGTTGTGGTGGCCGTGGCACAGGTGCTGCTATGCAAGCGCTTTCTGTGAAAGAAAATGTAAAATTAGTAGCCATGGCTGACGCTTTCCGCGACAGAGTTGACTCTTGTTACAAAAATCTTACTACTGAAAAAGAAAATGGCAAAGGTGTAAAAGGCCGTGTTGATGTTTCTGAAGACCGTAAATTCGTTGGTTTCGATGGCTACAAACAAGCAATCGCTCTAGCTGACGTTGTAATCCTGACAACCCCTCCGGGCTTCCGTCCAATCCATTTTGAAGAAGCAGTTCGTCAAGGAAAACACGTATTTATGGAAAAACCAGTAGCTACAGATGCTCCGGGTATCCGTCGTGTATTAGCTGCTGCTGAAGAATCTAAAAAGAAAAATTTGAAAGTAGTAGTTGGTTTACAACGCCACTATCAAAAATCATATCTTGAAACTTATAAAAAAGTTATCGATGAAGGTGTAATCGGTGATATCGTTGCAGCTCGTTGTTACTGGAATAACGATGGTGTTTGGGTAAACGAACGTCAGGCAGGACAAACTGAAATGGAATACCAAATGCGTAACTGGTACTATTTCAACTGGCTTTGCGGCGACCATATCAACGAACAACACATTCATAATATCGACGTTATCAACTGGTTTAAAGGCGGTGCTCCGGTAGAAGCAGTTGCCATGGGTGGACGTCAGGTAAGAACTGATAAAAAATTCGGTGAAATCTATGACCACCATGCAGTAGAATTCAAATATGCTGATGGTATGGTACTTTCAAGCTATTGCCGTCACCAACCGGGCACAGTTTCTGACGTATCAGAACACTTGGTTGGTACGAAAGGCCGTGCTACCGAAGGTAAAATATTCGATTTGAAAGGTAATAGCATCTGGAGACACAAAGGTGAAGGTGATAAAAACCCTTACCAAGTTGAGCATGATGTATTGTTTGATTGCATCGTAAACAACAAACCTATCAATGATGCTGAAAGAGGGGCACATAGCACCTTGACATCTATTATGGGCCGTATGGCAAGTTATTCGGGTAAACGTGTGAAATGGGAAGATGCCTTGAACTCTGAAATCAACATAATGCCAGACAAATACACCTGGGATACATTGCCAAAAACTTTACCTGATAAAGATGGCTGGTACCAGATCCCGATGCCGGGTAAAACCAAAGCTGTTTAATCTCATAGATTATAATAGTTGAGCATAGTCTGTAAATCGGTATCAGAGCAATCTGGTACCGATTTATTGTTTTATGCCCATTCTGATTATATCCATTTATTCTTCTGAGCCAGTTGCACTGCCTCTAGCTTAGAATGTACGTGTAGTTTCTGATAGATATTTTCAGTATGCTTACGGGTGGTTTTGGCAGAAATAAATAGTTGGTCGGCGATTTGGGTGTAGCTTAACCCATTGGCTATTTTCTCCAGAATTTCTATTTCGCGTTTTGTTAAATTGAATGATTCCGGCGATAGGTAAGGGGTGATTTTTTCTTCCGCAATAGGTTCTTTACGAAGTATTTCTAGCGTTTTGGCAGCGATAATGGGCGACATAGGTGCGCCTCCATCCATTAATTCTTCTATGCTTTTCAGAATTCTGGTAGGTTTTTCATCTTTCAATAAATAGCCCGATGCTCCAGCTTTGATGGCTTCAAAGATTTTATCTTCGCGGTCAAGTACCGTTAACATCATAATTTTTTGTGACGGATTCCTCCTCTTTATTTCTCGCGTAGCTTCTATGCCATTCATCTGAGGCATTTCAATATCCATCAGGATAATATCTGGGCTGTGGTTGGTGAGTTTTTCTAAAGCATCCAACCCATTTACTGCGGTAAACTCAATACGCAATTCTTCAAAAACTGAAAGGTTCTGACTGATATTGCTCAATAAAACGGGGTTGTCGTCTACAAGACCTACGCTGATTACACTCATATATGCGAATAATATTCTTTACAAATATCTGCCTAATTTATCACTCATTCAATACGGCATTTGCCCTATAAATGGGTAGTTCAATATGGATTGTAGTGCCTTTGCCAGTTAATGACTCAATCATCAATTCACCATTAATCTCCTTTGTCCGATTCCGCATATTCTGTATTCCATAAGATTCTGTACTTTGGGTTCTGTTTTCTTCCATACCTACTCCATTATCCTGAATACTTAGGCTTATTTTCTCTTCACTTTGCTCACAGTTGATATTGATTTGCGTAGCCTGTGAATGTTTCAATATATTCTGAATAGCTTCCTGAATTACCCTGAAAAGATTAATGGCCTGCATAGAACTAATGATAATATCAGGATTGCAGAGAGAAAAATGAATAGATACTTCCAGTTTATCTTCAATGGCTTTTAGTATATAATTGCGTAGGCGTTTATCAAAATTATCCAAGCTGATAGTAGACTGATGTGTTGCCCAGATAGTATCACGCAGATTCTGTACTGCTTCACGCACGTTTTCATTGATTTTTTCCAGTTTCTCAGGTTCAAGTTTCTGTTTGTGAGCCAGATAAGTAGCAGCATCAAGGCTGGTAGCAACGATGGTCAATTGAGAACCCACACTATCATGAAGATCACGACTGATGCGTTCTTTTTCGTATTGTAGGGTGAGTTTGTTTTCAAGTGCCAGACGAGCCTGCTTTTCCTTTTCCTCCCGTAATTGTCTGTACCGAAGTCCCAAACCAAACATTAACACAACCATATCAAACACTACACAAGCCACCTGTACTTCCTGCTCGAGGAGCCAGCTATGCTCTATAAATTCAAAGGTTCGGGAGTAGGAGAGAACCCCAAAAACAAAGAAAGGGGTAATGCCTATCAGGTAATTTTTGGCCAGTGAAGCATTTATACTATTGAAGTAGCTATATACCACAAAGTAAAAAGAAAGCACAATGGTCAATAAAAAACAGCATATCATAACCACTAATAAGATATAAGGTGATTCACCTGTGGTCTGCTGAAAATAAATCAATGCTATCCTTTGGAAAATCAGAGCAGCCAAAAGTCCAAGTGCTATTCGCCAGATGATAAGATTTCTTCTGTTTAATGTATGCCCGCCCATTACATAGTTTCTGATGAATAGTAAAAGAAATACTAAAGAGAAAAAAAGCATCCAATTTCGAAGCTCTGATCCTGAAACGAAACCAAAGCCTTGCTGATAAATGGGAAGAAAGAAACCTACACCTGTAAGTGTAAAACCTAGTCCAAACAAAATATATAGGGCATAATAGAGATAAACCCAGTCTTTGTTTGTGAAGAATATAGCCATCGAAAATATAAAAACTATGGCTACAATACCTGTAAAGAAGCTATAATAACTAGTATCAAAAATACGGTTTGAGAAAAATGTTTCTTCATTCTTTACGCTTGCCTCTCCTTTAATAAGCATTGTTTTCTTATACAATCGGGCGTAAATCAGCGTATCGCTATGAGGCTTTAATAAAATAGGAAGAATGAAATTTCGGTGAGGATAAAGCCTTTCAGGGAATGGAGTTTGCCATGCGAGTGATTTTATGAGGGTATAATCTTGTCGGTAGAAAGAAACTGAATCTAGCCATACAAATGCTACTTCAAAGAAGTATTTTTCGTAGTAGGCACCCTTATTTTGTATACGCGCTCTTAGCCAATGGTTCGCACTGTCTTTTCCGAAATTAATGAGATTGCCTTTTAATGGCTGAAATGGTTTTTTTGCAATCACCTTTGCCGGTAATTGTTTATTGCCATCTCTAAAATAATCAATCTGCTGAGCATAGGAGCTTAGTGACAGTAAACTCATACACAACACCAAACAGAGTAGCTTTGGCTTCATAAATGGCTATTAAAGGTTAAAAATAGGGCAATTGCCTTATTGAAAAGGCTAATAATTCTACTCAATTTTGTCACATCAACCTATAAGTGTTCAGAACCGAAGGCATGATTTCGGAATCTATGGAAATTTAGTACAAACGGATGAATTTTCTGTTATAAATCTGGAAAATCAAAGAATTAAACCTGTATAAGCAAATAGTGTAACCCAAAACAACACTTTTCTTTCATACCTTAAATTTTATTATTAAACACGCTTTACACCCATGAAAAAACTTGTCTACTCCATTCTTATTTTATTTGCCATTGCCTGTAAAACGGTTAAAACAGAACCCGAAACGCCTGTGGCTAAAGTATGCCAGATTCAGAAACTTACTACGTATGATGGCAGAAGTTATACGTATAAGTTTGACGCTAATAGTCGTTTAACTGAGATACTTTACAATTATATGAATGATGGCAAACCGGAAGAACTCAGTGTTAAATTTACTTATAATACAGCGGGTAATTTATTAAAAGTTATCAATTCTGAAGGTTATGTTGACGATTATATATATGATGCCAGTGGCGTATTGACAAAAATTGATTTTAAAGAGCCAGATGGGAAACTATACGACCAATTTACGATTAAGATGGATGCTCAAAAGCGTATTTCGAGTATGATAACGCAAAGATACGGTCTGACAGCCAGTTATGAATACAATGGTCCAGGGGGATTATTTTCAAAGGAAATTGTGTCTTATGATGGTAAAGTTTTAGATGTATACGAGATAAAAAGTCATGAAACGGATAAATCTAAAAAGTATTTTGATCTGGCAGTAAAGGGACACCTTTTTGATCCTACACTGTTTACTGACGATATGATTTATTCGAATCCGCTCAATTTTAGCCCGTCCAACTTAATGATTAATACCGTACAAGCATCTACCTACTACGATGAAAACTGGGAAAACATTGTTTCTACTTCTCGTCTTTATTGGGATGCTTCATTGACTCGCAAATACAATGAAAATAATCATGTGATACAGGAAGAATCACAAGATAAAGTAGAAAATGAAAAATATTCGTACTTATATACTTATTCGAATTGCAATTAATTTAAAATCGGAAAACTCATGAGAAAGATATTGATATGCTTAATTTTAGTCGGCTGCTCACTAGCTACCTTTGCCACACCAGACCCAAGAAAGAAAACCTTAAAGAGAGCACGCGTGAATGGCAAAACTGTTTTGATACCATTGCCTCCCAAAAATAGACGATAGAATTTTCAATTGATTTGTTGATAAAAAAAGAACCTTCTGAAAATTATTCAGAAGGTTCTTTTTTTATATTAGATACTATTACTTCACCAATTCGCCACTCAAACGTAGCAATTGTAGTTCAGAAATCTTGATATTATAACGTGCATTAGTCAGACGGTTTAATGAGGTATTTAAACTCCGTTGTGCTTCGTTTATCTCTAAGATAGTTGAACCACCTAATCTGAATTTCTCTAATGAAATCTGCATGTTTTCTTCTGCAACTTTGTTATATTCTTCTTCTAGTTTTAGAATCTCTTTATCAGTCTGGTATTGATTATAAGCTCTTACCAGATCATTTTCCATCTGTGTAATCCAGTCTAGTTCCTGTGTTTTGGCAATATCCGTATTGATTTTTGAGGTCTGAATCTGTCTGCGGATGATTTGACCGTTGAAGATTGGTACGGTTAGACCAACTCCGGGAGACAAACCATAGTTCTGGTTATATAAAAAGAGGCCGGCATTCGTTTTACTCAATTGGTAACCTAAGGTCGCATTAAGAGTTATTCTTGGTTGTTTAAGCCCTTGTGCCTCTCTTTGCTGGATTAGGGTTATATCAGTAGCTTTTCTGAAAGCTTGTAAGGTTTTGTTGGCTGTGCGTGCTCTGTTGCGAAGCTCTTCCTGCGAGGGATCGAAGGTAAGTGCTACTACTTCCTGCACATCATAGTCCATGTTCGGCTCTCTTATTAAAAAATTATTCAATGCTACCTTTGCATTTTTTAAGTCAGTTCTGGCTTGTACTAATAAGCTGGTTTGTGTACCTAAATCAGTTTTTGACTGGAGATAATCCAGCTTAGAACCTTTACCAAACTGCCAGCGTTGGTCTGTAATATTCAACCTTTCCTGATAATATTTAATAATAGTTTCCAGAAACAATACTGTCTGTTTCTGTCGCATAATTTCATAATATGCTGCCATTACATTAGCCATTGTAGTCTCCATAGCTATACGTGTCTGAATCTGGCTTAACTCGCTTTGGTTTTTCAGACGGTCATAGATGGCATACATTCGTTTGCCATCATATAGTGTCCAGGCAAAGGTTACGTTGGCTGAGGGTGTTAAGTTAACACCAAAGCGATTGGTTTCACTTCCATTAGCTAATACCTGTTTTACTTCGTTAAAGGCAGTTCCGGCATTGGCATTAAAATCAACGCGTGGCAACATACCTGCATTTCCTTTAAAAACCTGCGTTTCTGCTACCGTTTGTTGAAGTACGGCAACTTTTACATCGTAATTTTTTTCGAGTGCTATACTGACAGCATTTTCAAGGGTTAGTATTTCTTGTGCAATTGAGGTCTGGGCAACAAATAATAGAAGAATAAAATAATTTTTCACGTTGTTATATTTTTAATAATTTCATTGGGTTAGGTTAAAAAAGACCTCATGAAACTACTCTGGAATGATGCTTCGATTTTATTGACTTGCCTGATTGTAAATCGGGCAATTTGTGCTGTAATATGTATTAATTCAGTTTTATGATAATTATATTTAAATCAGGGGGGCGCCGATAAGCACCTCCCTGAATATATTATACCATTTCATGTTCTGATTCGTGGGCAATTCTCTCAATCTGTTTCATGCGCTCAAAGTCTTTATTGCGCGATAAGAAAGTATAAATAGCAGGAATCACATATAGAGTCAATACTAATGAGAACAATAAACCACCCATAATTACAATACCCATTGACATACGGCTTTTTCCGGCTGAACCTAGCGCAAAGGCAATTGGAGCAGCACCAAGTACAGTAGCCAAACTAGTCATTAAGATAGGGCGGAACCGCATCGCAGCGGCTTCAATCGCAGCTTCTTTCAGCTCCATTCCTTTTTCCCGTAACTGGTTGGCAAATTCAACAATCAGGATACCGTTTTTGGTTACGAGACCAATCAACATAATCATACCAATCTGGCTGAAAATATTAAGGGTCTGATTGAAATACCACAATGAGAACATCGCACCTGATACCGCCAGAGGTACAGTAAGCATGATGATGAATGGGTCGACAAAACTTTCAAACTGTGCTGCTAGAATAAGATAAACTAATAATAATGCCAATAAGAAAGTAAATAGTGTATTGGATGAACTTTCTGCAAAGTCACGTGAAGAACCTGAAAGCGCTGTTCTGATTGACTCATCATGCAAACGGTCTCTGATAGCATCCATTGCTTTAATTCCGTCACCGATGGTTTTACCTGGTGCTAATCCTGCAGACACGGTAGCACTCATGTATCTGTTGTAGTGGTATAACTGAGGTGGGCTGCTTTGTTCTTCAGTCTTCACGATATTATCCAACTGAATTAATTCGCCCAGATTGTTTTTTACGAATGTACTCTTTAAATCAAGCGGCTCATCTCTGTTAGCGCGGTCAAACTGCCCGATAACCTGATATTGGCGGCCATTCATTGTAAAGTATCCGAAGCGCTGTCCGGCAAAAGCTAACTGCATATTTTGCGCAATATCTGCCACCGATATTCCCATACTTTTGGCTTTCTCACGGTCGATAGATACCTCTAACTCAGGTTTATTAAATTTCAGGTTCATGTCATTTACTACGAAAGTTGGATCTTTGGCCACTTCGTCCATAAATTTTGGCATATACTCACGCAATTTTTCAAAATCAGGTGCCTGAATTACATATTGTACAGGTAAACCTCCACGAGAGTCAACTGCAATTGTTTGCTGTTGAATTACAAATGAACGGGCATCTGGCATTGCTTTTAATTTTCTGGTAACTACATCAACAATTTCTTGTTGTGTACGCTTACGTTCAGATTTATCTTTTAGGGCAATACGAGCAAATGCTGTATTTGGAGAGCCAGAGCCTGAAAAGCCTGGTGCAGTTACAGTCATAATCCCTTTAGCTTCAGGAATAGAGTCTTCCAGCATTTTGCTCATTTTTAATACATAGTTGTCCATATATTCAAAAGAAGAGCCTTCTGGTGCTGTAACCGAAACACGAAACCAGTTACGGTCGTCTAATGGTGCTAACTCTTGTTGAATACCTTTTCCAAAGAACCAGGCAATACCTAGAGTTAGAAACAGAATTGGAATCGCTACCCAACGTATTTTCATAAAGCTTGTCAGGCGGTTGCGATAGCCATTAATCATATTTTCAAAGAAAGGTTCCGTTTTTTCATAGAACCACGAACGCTTATGAGTTTTTCTGACCAGATAAGCATTCAGCATAGGTGTAAGCGTCAAGGATACAAAGGCTGAAATCAATACGGCTGAGGCAAGTACGATACCAAACTCACGGAATAGTTTACCAACAAAACCCTGCATGAAGATTACAGGCAAGAATACCGACGCTAGCGTAATAGAGGTAGAAATTACGGCAAATATAATTTCATTTGCTCCTTTAATGGCAGCCTCTATTGGCTTCATTCCTTCTTCTATCTTTTTATAGATATTCTCCGTTACAACGATACCATCATCTACAACAAGACCAGTAGCTAGTACGATAGCCAATAAAGTTAATACATTGACTGTATAGCCTAATATATACATTACGAAGAACGTTCCGATTAACGAAACCGGAATGTCAATCAAAGGTCTTACTGCAATAATCCAGTCACGGAAAAACAAGAAGATAATAATTACCACAAGGCCAATCGCAATTAATAAAGTTTCGCCCACTTCTTCTACCGAATTTTCGATAAAGACGGTATTATCAAGCAAGATATCCATCTTATAATCTTTCGGTAAATCTCTCTTGATTTCTTCTAATCTCTTTTTGATTTCCTTCGAAATTTCAAGATAGTTGGTTCCTGGCTGAGGAACAATAGCCAAACCAATCATAGGAATGCTATTCAGACGAAGAATGGTTTCTTCGTTTTCAGGACCTAACTGAATTGTACCAATATCTTTAAAGCGAATGATTTTATCGCCAATCGTTTTTACTATCAGATTTTCAAAGTCAGTCTCATTTTTGAAACGGCCAACTGTTTTTACAGTTAATTCGGTATTATCACCAGCTAATTTACCACTAGGCAACTCTACGTTCTCACGGTCAAGCGCTTGTTTGATATCTTGTGTAGTTACACCCTGTGCTGCCATACGACTTGGATCCATCCACAAGCGCATAGCATATTTTTTCTGCCCCCAAATCATTACCGAGCTTACTCCCTGGATGGTCTGTAAGCGTTGTGCTACCACATTTTCGGCCATATCACTAATTTCCAGGTGAGAACGTGCCTCACTTTGCAATAGCATACTCAGAATAGGGTCAGAGTTCGCATCGGCCTTAGATACGGTTGGAGGCGCATCAATATCTTGTGGCAATTGACGTACAGCACCTGATACTTTATCTCGTACGTCGTTAGCCGCGCGTTCCATATCAACTCCCAGCTCAAACTCAACAGTAATCTGGCTGGTACCTACATTCGAGGAAGAACTGATAGATTTAACTCCTTCTACACTATTCAGGTTCTTTTCAAGTGGCTCGGTAATCTGAGACTCAATAATATCGGCATTAGCACCAGCATAAGCGGTACGGACTGACACCACAGGCGGGTCAATAGACGGGTATTCCCGTACACCCAGGAACGTATAACCAATCACACCAAATAGGATGATGACAAGGTTCATCACTATGGCAAGTACCGGGCGTTTAATGGAAATGGTTGATATAGACATAATTTCGTAAATTTCATTGTTAATTCATGACCGGAGGCACTATTACTCTCTTATTTTACAACCTGTTTTACTTTTACAGGAGCATCTTTCTTGATTGACATAATACCACTTACAATTAAAGAATCGCCCGAAGTAAGGCCGCTTGTAATCTGAATATTTTTATCGTTACGCAAGCCAGTTTCTACCATCTTTTCAGCTACTTTGCCGTTTTGCATCACATAGACTTTCTTACCTTTCAATACTGGGATAATCGATTCGGTAGGTACCATAATGGCTTGTGAAATATCCAGATCAACTGTTACTTTTACAAACATCCCCGGAATCAATCTGTCGTTTGGGTTTTGTGCAATCGCTCGGACCTTCAAAGTACGTAAGTTCGGATCTATTTTTGGGTCAATAGCCACGATATTGGCTGAGTAACTGATTGCCTGGCCTTCAACCTCAAACTTTACATTACTTCCTAATCTGATTTGTGTTGAATATTTTTCAGGAATTGTAAAGTCAATTTTTACAGGGTTGGTCTGTACCAATGTAGCCAAAGAGATTGTACTATTCACATAGGCTCCCTGGCTCACGTTTTTGAAGCTTATTTTTCCTGCAAATGGAGCTTTCAAAACAGTTTTTTCAATGCTTGTTTCCAAAAACTCTTTATCGGCGTCCAATGTATTTAATGTATTAGAAGTAATCTCATATTCTTCTCTACTAATCGCATTGATTTCCAATAATTTTTTCTGACGCGCATCGGTTTGTTTGGCCAATTCGATCTGATAATTGATTTTTTTCAATTGTGCCTGCAAATCAGTATCTTTAATTTTAGCAATTATTTGTCCAGCTGCTACTCTGCTCCCTTCTTTGATATTCAAGGCTACAATTCTTCCGGCTGCTTCCGGCATTAATTGCACTTCTTCATTTGGGAAAACAGTACCCGGTGAGGTCACTGCGTTATCAAGTGTGGCAAAACTCGTTACAAATATATTTACGGCTGTCGGAGCTCCACCACCCGGGCCACCTTTACCTTTTTCTCCACCTCTTCCGCCAGCTGCTGCTCCCCCTGGGCCACCTGCACCTTTTTCTTCTGGTTTATTAAAAAAGAATATTTTGCCAAGCACAAGCACAACAACAACTGCAATAATAGTAAGTATAGTACGCATCTTAATTTTTAGCTTATTTTTAAATAGGGTGAGTAATTTAGGTTAAGTGTAAATCGATATAGTATTCAGAATAATTTAATTTTCTCTTAAGACATTTAATTTTTTATTAATACAAACGAAAAAATAATGGTTTTTTTTACGAAAGTAAGTGATTTAAGTGATTGTAACTATAAATAAACGACAAATTCGTCGTTTTTGACGACTATTCATTAAAAAACGTATTATGAGCAGAAATTACCAGATTTGAAGCTAAATCCGCCACTTAAAAAGCTAAAACTGCCAGATACTTATTCTGGGTAGGAGGGTGCCTTAGGGCTACTTAATTTTGGATAAGTAATTCAAAAACCACCTAAATAGTAAAGCTATGAAAGCAAATCTTGATATTAAAACTAACAACCTTGTAAGAGTAGGCGGACACAAAAGATTTAACCCTTCAATCATCGTTTTGATGGAAGCGGATATCAATTACACAAAAGTTCACCTCAATACAGGAAAAGTGATATATGTAGCTACTAATCTGAAGAAACTAGAAGAAAGACTAGCCACCAATGTTTCGTTTTTTCGCTCGCACCGCTCTTTTATCATCAACCTCAATCATGTGAATACTTGTGGAGAAGATACTGTGCAATTAGCTAACAATAAAACTGTATTGGTAGCTCGCCGTAGAAAAGAAGCCCTGGCTCAGAAACTGGCATGTTTGAAAATGGCGGTTTAAGACTCGTTAAAAAACCATCATATAAAATAACGAATGGCCATTTCGTAACCCTTCATGCCCAATCCACAAATCATGCCTTTGCATCTGCTTGATAAATATGAATGATGACGGAAAGATTCACGGGCGTGAATATTTGAAATGTGTACTTCTATTGCAGGTGTCTTGATGGCTGATAGGGCATCAGCAATGGCAATAGAAGTATGTGTATAAGCCCCTGCATTGATAATCAATCCATCAAATTCCACTCCTCCGTAGCCTACTTCGTGTATCTTGTCAATAATTCCTCCTTCATGGTTTGATTGATAATAGTGAAGCTCAACCGTTGAAAACATCTCCTTCAATTCTGCCAGATAATCTTCAAATGTCTGACTTCCGTAAATATGTGGTTCTCTTTTTCCAAGCAAGTTAAGGTTAGGGCCGTTGATAATAATTATTTTTTTCATCGAATGATTCAGTATTTTTACGGCAAGTTACAAAAACGATTCGTGTTTACTGATAAAATTTACGGTTTTGAATTGGCCCATCTACATTCAACATTTTAAAAACTACCTGAGACTGGAACGCTCTATGTCTGAAAATTCCATTGAGGCCTATCTACGAGATGTTGAAAAATTAAGCCAGTTTGCCTCCATGCAAGCTCATACACCTGCGCCCGAAGCTATTACCGAGAGAGACATATCAGATTTCCTCGAATACATTAACCAATTTGGATTAACACCTACATCACAGGCTAGAATTTTATCAGGAATCAAATCTTTCTACAAATATCTGGCACTTGAAAATATAATCCAGATAGATCCGACACAGTTGATTGAAGCCCCTAAAACAGGTAGAAAATTACCTGATACACTCTCTTTTCCCGAAATTGAACAAATGCTGGAAATGATAGATGTTTCTACACCGGAGGGTACAAGAAATCGGGCAATTCTGGAGGTTTTATACAGTTGTGGTGTGCGGGTTTCTGAACTGGTTGATTTAAAACTGACCAATTGCTATTTTGATATTGGCTTTATCAGAGTAGTAGGAAAAGGGAATAAAATGCGTCTGGTACCTATTGGCCGCGATGCCATCAAATACACTAAAATCTATTTAGAAAGCATCAGAAATCATTTGGATATAAAATCGGATGCCGAAGATATTGTATTTTTGAATCGTAGGGGTAAGGCAATAACAAGAGTTATGATTTTCCTGATTATTAAAGAACTGGCTGAGCGGGCAGGGATTCACAAAAATATTTCACCACATACTTTTCGTCATTCGTTTGCCACTCATCTGATTGAAGGAGGGGCAGATTTAAGAGCCGTACAAGAAATGCTGGGGCATGAATCAATTACAACTACTGAAATCTATACACACCTGGACAGAGCATTTTTGCAAGAAACACTCAAAAGTTATCATCCAAGAGAAGGGCTTCCGCAGAATAAAGCTAAAGCCATTAGGCGACAATAAAGAAATCATTAAATCTCATAGGCTATGAAAAAAAATGAAAATAAGATTCTTACTTTGACGGTCAGTCCGGCCATTGATAAAAGTACAAAGTTTGCCGGATTGGTAGCTGAACAGAAAATCAGATGCGAACCACCTCATTTCGATGCCGGTGGGGGAGGAGTCAATGTCTCAAAAGCCATTGCTCGACTGGGAGGTAGTTCTTTGGCTATTTTTACGGTCGGTGGAGCATCTGGGGAGTTATTAGAAGATTTGGTGAAGAAAGAGGGGATTGATTACCAAGTTATCAAAACTGAAAGCTGGACGAGGGAGAATTTCATAGCAGTAGACACCCTTACCAATGCGCAATATCGCTTCGGTATGCCCGGACCTGCTATCACAGAGAAAGAATCGCAAGAGATACTAAGAGCTGTAGAAGAAGCCAGACCAGATTTTCTGGTAGCCAGTGGAAGTTTATCACCGGGTTTGGGAGATGATTTTTATGAAAAAGTAGCCGCTATTTCTCATAAAATCGGTTCGAAGCTGATTGTTGATACTTCGGGCGTACCACTTGAAAGAGCCATGGATGAGGGCGTATTTCTCTTAAAGCCTAATGTTGGAGAACTAGCCAAACTGGTAAAAAAAGAATCACTGGAAATCAATGAAGTAGATGATGCTGCCAGAGAGATTATCAGCAAAGGCAAATGTGAAGTTGTGGTCGTTTCAATGGGACCACAGGGAGCAGTTTTAGTGACCAAAGATATATGTGAACATATTCCGGCACCACCTGTGCAGAAAAAGAGTACAGTAGGTGCTGGCGACAGCATGGTAGGCGGAATGGTATGGGCATTGGCAGAAGGTAAAGAATTATCGGAAATGCTCCGTTGGGGTGTAGCCTGTGGTTCTGCGGCTACAATGAACGAAGGAACACAATTATTTAAAAAAGAAGATGCACTTAAACTCTTAAAATGGTTAAATACTTATGGAGAAAAATATCAGATTCGTAATCTTTAGTTTAGTACTGTTCTGTAATCAGGCATTTGCCCAATTGCTACATTCGCACAACGACTATGAGCAGAAAGAGCCTTTCTTTGCTGCTTACAATTTAGGATTTGACTCTATTGAGGCCGATTTGTATATCAAAAGTGGCAAGCTGTATGTGGCACATGATGAGAAGGATATTACCAAAAAACGCACCTTCAAAGCTTTATACTGGAAGCCTTTATTGTCTAAAATTAAGGCTAATAAAGGGTATGCTTATTCAGATAAAAAAGAGTTATATATTTTACTCGATTTGAAAAAAGAGGGCAAGCTGATAATGACCGAGCTGGAAAAAATGGTGAAGCGTAACAAAAAAGATTTACAGCACGTGCATATTACGATAAGCGGAGATATGCCTAAGCCGGAGGAATTCGGGCAATATGATAAACTGTTCTTTTTTGATGGAAGAAGAAACATTCAGTATTCTGAAGAAGCCTATAAAAGAGTAGATATGGTAAGCGCCAGTTTTCTGGATTTTGGTAAGTACTGGCCTGGAAAAGAGCAATTATCAGAAGAAACTTACCAGAATATCAGAGCCTTTGTGATGTCTAATCATGCGAAGGGAAAGCGTGTGAGAATCTGGGGAACACCTAATACAATCCTCAGTTTTGAGACCCTGAAAAAGCTGGGTGTAGACTTTATAGGTACCGATGATTTAGACTTATTGAAGAATTTTGTTGATAAATAAAATAATGTTTGCTACCTTGTAATCAGTAATTTTTTCAAATGTTTACATATAGAGATTAGCGTTATTTTTGCTGGTTGGTTTCTGTAACGTAACACAATAGTAGATTTTCAATTAATTGAGATTACAAAGGCGTCGTTTGCGTTTTGAATGTAATCATTCATACAACAGCTAAAGACTGACATTGCTCTGAGTGAATAGGAATGTAATTTATTGGCACGGAATGTTCTTTATGGATGGTCCGGGTTGGTACCTATTTACGTATTAGCTATTGGCAGGTATAAAAACCTTTTGCTATCGAATGAAAAAAGAAACGCTGATGAGCAACAGAATCACCCAAAATGAAAGCCTAAGAAAGAGAAATTCAGCCCAAAAGCCTTCTTTTGGTTCTTCAGATGAGCCCAAAAGTCTAGAAGAATTAGAAGAAAGCCTCCATCTCTTAATGATTAATACCGATGAGTGTTTGCTGGTAGTAAATACGAATCTGGAAATAATAACCTGCAATCTTCAATTTCAGGAGCTCTACGATAAATATTTTGGTATTAAAATAGAAAAAGGTGAGAATGTTCTATCATACGCCAGACCAGAACGTGTTGAGTTGTTGAAACAAATCTATGAAAGAGTATTACATGGCGAGCATATTTCGACTGAAATTGAGGTGATTGCTCCTAATGGGTCTATCATCTTTTTTCTCAATAAATTCAAACCTATTTTTGATAGGCAGCAGAATATTATAGGTGCTTTCGTTTCATCTTATAATATTACAGCCAACAAAAGAACCGAATTGGCGCTTCGTGAGAGTGAGGAAAAGTATCAATATATTGTTGAGAATGCTCTGGAGGGTTTTTTGTTCAGCGAAAAAGACGGGACTATTCAAGATGCCAACAAGACTTCTTGCGAGATGTTTGGCTATACTTTGGAGGAGTTTAGAAAATTAAAATGGCATGATATAATAGTCTATGAAACGGAAACTATCAGTAAATTCAGGGAAGAAAGAAACAAGACAGGTAGGGTGAGAGGTGAGTTAACGGCAGTTCATAAAAACGGAAGACATTTTCCTTGTGAGTTTTCTTCAATCTTTTATAAAACGAGTAGTGGTGAGCATGATGGAAGAATCAGTACGTTTATTAATGATATTTCAGAACGAAAGAGGGCAGAGGAAGACAAAGAATTGAGAGAGAAGCGTTTCTCATCCTTAATAGAACACGGTGCCGACGGGGTAGCAATCCTATCACTTAATGGTATCCCCAAATACATTTCTCCATCTATCGAAAAGGTGCTGGGCTATACCGTAGAGGAATCTGCTACACTAGATTTATTTTCGGCTACGCATCCCGATGATGCCAGGTATGTGCAGGCAGCATGGATGGAAATGATGCAAAAACCAGGCGTACCTGTGCTAGGGCAAGTGGCCCGAATCAGACATAAAGATGGAAATTACCGATGGATAGAGGGTATATTAATTAATATGCTACATGAGCCAAGTATTGAAGGCATTGTCAATAATTTCAGAGATGTAAGTACCAAAGTCTTAGCAGAGCAGGAGAAAGAATTTGAGCGAAGAGATAAGGAAGCACTCATTAATAATACAGAAGATCTTATATGGAGTGTAACCAAAGATTTCAGGCTTATAGCAGGCAATAAGGCTTTTATTGAGTCAATGCGTTTATCAACGGGTATCTTATTAGTATCTGGAGATAATCTGCTAATGAGTGAATTCTTTGATCGCCGATTTATTGAGTTCTGGCGGACACTTTACCTACGGGGGTTAGCTGGTGAATCTTTCAAAGAAGAATCTTACATCTCAGGCTTGCTGGGAGTCGAAAATTCGTGGATTGAAGTAAGTATTAATCCTATAAGAGATAATCTGGAAATAACTGGTCTGGCTTGTTATTCAAGAAATATCACTAAACAGAAAACCTTGCAAGACCGGTTGATTCATAGTGAAGAGCGCTTTCGAGCCTCGTTTCAGTATTCAGCAGTAGGAATGGCTATTGTAGATTTAGTGGGTAGATTTCTCACTGCGAACCAAAGTCTATGCCAGATGATTGGCTATACCGAAGATGAACTCAAAGAGTTGACTTTTCAGGATATTACTCATCCAGACGATCTGGATTTAGACCTCAAATTGATGAATGAGGTGCTTGACGGAGCCAAAGAAACATATCAGATGGAGAAAAGGTATATTCATCAAGCTAAACACGTGATATGGGTGCATCTGGCGGTTTCGTTAGTCAGGCATAAATATGGCGAACCTCTCCATTTCGTCGCACAGATTAAGGATATTACTCAAAAAAAGAGAGATGAATTACATCTTTTAGCCTTAAACCTGAACCTGAATCAAAGAGCTGAGCAACTGGCATCAACAAATGCCGAGTTAGAGCAATTTGCCTACATTGCATCTCATGATTTGCAGGAACCTTTAAGGATGATTACGGGATTTCTGACTCAATTAGATAAAAAGTATAAAGACCAGCTAGACGATCGAGCCAAGCAATATATAAATTTTGCAGTAGACGGAGCAGCCAGAATGAGAACTATTATTCTGGATCTTCTGGAGTACTCGAAAATAGGCAGGAATGAATATGAACTGGATTGGGTAAATATGAACGAGGTGGTGCAGGAAATAGTGCAGAAAAATATCTGGCACGAAGAGGGTGTACAGGTTAAATGGCAGGATTTACCTACCATTTATGGTGCAAGATTACCTTTACTTCAGGTTATGCAGAATCTTATTTCCAACGCAATCAAGTACAGAAAAAAAGAGGAAAAACCAGATATTAAAATCACAGCAACAGATAATCATAAAAGCTGGCAGTTTTCGGTGGCTGACAATGGAATTGGTATAGAATCTCAATTTTTTGAGAAAATATTTGTGCTTTTTCAAAGGCTGCATCATAAAGAAGAATATTCGGGAACTGGTATTGGATTAGCCATTTGTAAGAAAATCATTGAAAACCACAATGGCAGGATATGGGTAGAGTCGGAATATGGAAAAGGTAGTACTTTTCATTTTATCATTAACAAATAATTGCTGAACACTGAATATAAATCCCTTAACTCTCTTGTATATTTATGGAACCTATACATATATTATTAGTTGAAGACAATGAAGGTGATATTTTTCTGACTACAGAAGCATTACAGGAAAGCAGAATTGCCAACGAACTGAGTACAGTACGAGATGGTTGGGAAGCAATGCAGTTTTTAGAGAAAAAAGGAAATTATATATCTGCCCCAACACCAGATTTGATATTATTAGATGTAAATCTGCCTAAAATGAACGGGCATGAAGTATTAGTTGCAGTAAAATCGAATGAAAATATTAAGCATATACCGGTTATTATGCTTACTACTTCTTCATCCGAAAAAGATATTTTTCAATCCTATAAAAACTATGTAAACTGTTATATTACAAAACCCATCGATGTCAGCGATTTTCTGAAAGTTGTTACCTCTATTGAAAATTTCTGGGTGTCGATTGTTACTTTGCCTAAAGCCCTCATGAATTAAATGACAGTATTTACGAAACAACTCAATATTCTGGTAGTAGAAGATAATGCCGGAGACTATTTTCTGATAGAAGAATATCTATCAGAAGAAGCGTTTCCGCATTGTATTTACCATGTCAGAACATTAGTTGAGATGAAAGCAAAACTGCTGACGGGCATTGTTTTTGACGTAATTTTGCTTGACCTTACTCTGCCTGATGGGAGTGGGGAAATGCTTGTGAAGGAAGCATTGGGTATTGCTGATGAGATACCCGTTATAGTGCTCACAGGCTATGCAGATAAAGACTTTGGTGTCAGAAGCTTATCGTTGGGTATAGCAGATTATCTCTTGAAAGACGAGTTGAATGCATCTTTGCTTACCAAAAGTACCCTTTATAGTATTGAACGGCGCAAGATAAATATATCAATGAGGGAATCAGAGAAAAAGTATAAAGAACTTTTTCATCTGAATCCCGTTTCTATGTGGGTCTATGAAATCAATACCTTACAATTTTTAGATGTCAATCAGGCAGCTATCGAGCATTATGGTTATTCGAAGGAGGAATTTCTGAAAATGAATATTTTACAGATTCGCCCGAAAGAGAATATTCCGGAAGTGATAGAGGCGATTCATGAAATCAGGAATCACGGAAAAGGTAGTAGGAAAATCTGGCGACATCTGAAGAAAAACGGAGAACAGATTTATGTAGAAATTGAAGGAAATCTGATTGAGTTTGCTGGCAAGAAAGCTCGTTTGATATTAGCGACTGATATAACTGAAAAACTGGAAGTTGAAAACGCACTCAAAATAAGTGAACAGCGATTCAGAGCTTTGGTGCAAGATGGAGCAGATTTAATGACCATTATAGATAGAAATGGCAATTTCAGATATATAAGCCCTAACCACGAAACTATTATGGGTTATGAGCCCGCCGAATTGCTCTATCGGAATGTGTACGATTATATTCATAAGGATGATATAGAGCGTATGCAAAAAACTACTAACGGACTTAATTATCATAAGAGTGTTAGCATAGCTCCTTACCGTTTCAGGCATGGCAATGGTAAACTGGTATGGTTAGAAACAACCATTACTAATATGCTCAATGATCCTGCTATTGAAGGCATTGTGACGAATTCGAGAGATATAGGAAAGCGAATAGAATACGAAACAAAGCTTAAACAAACCAATGAACGTTATGAAGCCGTGGCGCAGGCTACAAGCGATGCCGTTTGGGATTGTGATTTGAGAACCAAAAGAACCTTTATATCGGGTAATGGCTATCAGAAACTTTTCGGGTATCCTTTTGTCAACGAATACCTGGATATGAATTTCTGGGAAAATCATTTGCATCCGGAAGATAAAAAGCGGGCTACTCAAATGCTTGCTGATGCTCTTGACCATTCAAAAAACCAGTGTTCCTCTGAGTACCGCTTCCTTAAAGCCGATGGCGAATATGCATACGTGAATGACAGGGCATTTATCATCTATGAAAACAATGAGCCTATCAGGATTTTAGGAGCGATGCAGGACATCACAACCCGAAAATATCAGGAGACCATTCTGGCTATTGAAAAGGGAATATATGCCCTGAATGCCACCGAAGGGATTTCTTTAGACATTATTTTAGAAAAACTGATAGATGATATAGAAGATTTAATTCCTGACTCATTGTGTTCAATTGTGCAATTGAAGGATGGAAAAACCATGCATCATTTAGCAGGAGATGCGCTTCCGGTTAAATACATAATGAGTATTGATGGATTGGAAATCGGCCCGGCAGTAGGTTCTTGTGGAACGGCCATGTATCTGGCCAAACCTGTAATTGTAACAGATATTACAAATGACTCACTCTGGAATAGTTTTCGCTATCTGGCCAAAGAGCATTATTTTAATGCTTGTTGGTCGATACCTATTAAAAGGAGTGACGGAGAGGTAATCGGTAGCTTTGCCACATATTATTCTGGCAAGAAATCACCTAAACCACATGAAATCAGTTTTATTGAACGTGCTGCTAATCTGGTAGGAGTATTGCTTGAAAACAGAGAAGCAAGTGAGAAAGTAAAACAATCAAATGAGCGATATGATATTGTGATGAAAGCCACAAGTGATACTATCTGGGATCTGGATATCATCAAAGATAAAATCATCTATAATAAAGGTATTAATAAAGTTTTTGGATATTCATCAGACTACTTAGAGGTCAATAATGTACAGGATTGGTGGAAGAGAATTATACATCCAGAAGATCTGAGAAAAGTAACTGATACCCTCAATGAAATTTTCGAAAAACGACAACCAAATATTCAGGTGGAGTATCGATTCAGATGTGCTGATGGTTCATATAAATATGTATTGGATAGAGGGTTTATTATTGTAGATGGTGACCATAATCCAGTCAGAATTATTGGAGCCATGCAGGATATCACACGCCAGAAAGAAGAAGAAAATCGATTGAAGTTGCTGGAGTCAGTAATTACAAATGCAACTGATGCAGTGTTGATAACTGATGCCGAACCAATTGGTGAGCCAGGCCCTGTGATAGTTTACGTGAATGATTCTTTTACAAAAATGACAGGGTATAGCCGTGAAGAGGTATTGGGCAAAACTCCACGATTGCTGCGAGGCAAAAATACAAGCAGAGAAGAATTAGATAAATTGAGAGCTGCACTAAACAATTGGGAGCATTGCGAGTTAGAATTAATAAACTATAAAAAGAATGGTGAGGAGTTCTGGGTAAATATTTCTATTTCACCAATGTCTGACAGCACAGGTCATTATACTCATTGGATCGCCATCCAGAGAGATATAACCGAACGAAAAAACAGGGAGATTGAAACAGAACAGTTAATAAAAGAATTAAATAACAGTAATGAAGACCTACGGCATTTCTCATATATTACCTCCCATAATTTTAAAGCGCCATTATCTAATTTGATTGGGCTACTGAATATTATTGACGATATACCGATTGAAAATCCGATATTAAGTCAGATTATTCAGGGATTCAGAACTTCGACACACTTGTTAAATGATACTATTAATGATCTGGTGAAAATTCTTATCATCAGAGATAGTGATTCAATTGAGCAGAAGCATATATCATTCGAGCGAATCATGAATCAAGTCATTACACAGGTCGAAAATCTGGTAGTGGAATCAGAGGCAAGAATAATCACAGATTTTGAAAGTGCGCCTTCAGTAGTTTTTAATGAAACTTATCTGGAAAGCATCCTGCTCAATTTATTGACGAATGCCATCAAGTACAGATCTTATTCAAGGCCACTTGGTATATGGGTAAGCACAATATATAAAGGAGAATTTGCTATATTGACTTTTGAGGACAATGGTATCGGGGTAGATTTAGAAAGACATAGAGAAAAAATATTTGGTTTATATCAGAAATTCCATGACAGACCCAATAGCAAAGGAATGGGGTTATATTTAATCAGGTCACAACTCGAAAGCCTCGGAGGAAGCATAGATGTTGAAAGTACAGTTGATGTTGGAACCAAATTCATTCTAAAATTTAAATTACGCAATGATAAAAAAACTACTTTGCATTGATGACGACGTAACTACATTGATGCTCATTAAAATGGTGACTGAAAAAGCCTCTTTTGCCAAAGAAGTAGTAACAGCTATGAGCGGCAAGGAAGCTTTGGAATATTACAACAATTTGCTGAATGATTCTGCAGATATGAAGGCGGATTATCCGGGATTGATTTTTCTGGATTTAAATATGCCAATTATGAACGGCTGGGAATTTCTGGATGAGTTTGTAAACAATCTTTTGCCGCAATTTCCTGATACTAAAGTGGTAATTCTTTCGTCTTCAGCTAATCCGGTGGATAAAGAAAAGGCCAAGCAGTATCCCATTATTATAGGTTATATAGCCAAACCTATTACAGCCGACTTGTTGAAGATGTTAGTAAAGAAATAATGAATTTGCTAAATTTGGAGCAAATAACCAGAATCAGGCCAAAGCCTTGATAATCCAAAAGCAGAATGCAGATTTTCTACACCATCGAAGAAACACAATATTATCTCAAGATTCAACAAAAAGCAGGGAAAACTATTGGTTTTGTACCCACTATGGGTGCTTTGCATAACGGACATATTTCTTTGATTGAAACATCAAAAAAGGAAAATGACCTGACGGTTTGTAGTATTTTTGTCAATCCCACACAATTCAATAATCCGGAGGATTTGAAAAAATACCCAAGGACATTAGACAAAGACAGTGAAATGCTGGCCGCTGCAAAATGTGATGTGGTTTTTGCACCTTCTGCCGAAGAGATGTATCCGGCTCTACCCAAGCTCAAATTTGATTTTGATACGCTTGAAACGGTGATGGAAGGAAAATTCCGTCCGGGGCATTTCAATGGGGTTGGAATTGTTGTTTCAAAGCTCTTTCATATTGTAAAACCGGACCATGCCTATTTCGGCTTGAAAGACCTGCAACAAGTAGCAGTTATACGTCAGATGGTGAGTGACTTAAGTTTTGACCTGAAAATTGTCCCTTGTCCAACTCTGCGCGAAGCTGATGGATTGGCTATGTCATCACGCAATATGAGGTTATCTGCTGCAGATCGTGCTTTAGCACCACATATTCATCAATTGTTAATATTAGCCAAAGAGAAATTGCAAATCGGAAAATCTTCTGCTGATACACAGGCTTTTGCTGCTGAATACTTCAAAAACTATCCTGAATTTGAGCTGGAGTACCTTGAAATCGCAGATTTTGATACGTTAAATCCCATAAGCCAAGCAAACAAATCCGGCAAAACAGCTATATGTATTGCAGCGTTTTTAGGCGGTGTAAGGCTGATTGATAATATAGTTTTCTGAGAAAATTAATCTTCAGGGAATGGTACAAAAATGAATCCCGCAAATTCATTTTCAATCACAAAAAGGCAGCAGTATTCTTCAGGATTCTTATAGTTTTCTTTGAATAATTCTATAGATTCTTCACCAATCAACTGTCGTTGAACAAATTCGTCCAGAAAAGAAGCTTTGTAGTCAAATTTGGTGCTGAAATCTGTACGGCTGAATAATAATTGTCCTACTTCCACAGGTGTTTTAGTAACTACAAAAATCGGATTTTCAGAAAACCCACGTTTGCGAATCTGATAAGAGGCTTCTTTCAGGTGGTCGGCCACTATTACGAAATCTTCCGATACCCGACCCATTATTTTCTTATCTAATTCCGGAGAATTAGCATCATCTAAAATTGTATTTTCGTTTGAATGATTGATCATGTGTTTTAAGAATTGAGTGAATTGGTGATTGTTTTAATTGCGAATTAGCGAATGGTGAATTAGTGAATAATTGTTTTGTAGCCTTTCTTTAATTGCCACGATGTACACAATGGTACGCTATGCGGCACAATTATTCACTAAGTCAAAATTCACTGTTTTTACATCCTCGCTGCAATCAGCAGGCCTAAATCTTTATATCTTAAATTAAATCTTTGAGCTATTGGGAGGTTGGTTAAGCTACCTTTATAACAATAGACTCCTTTAGTAAACCATTGTTTGGCAAAAATCATTTCCTCAATGCCGCCAATTGTGCCGGTTTTTAATAAAAAGGGTGCAAATACATTGCTTAGGGCGATACTTGCTGTATGTGCCACGCGAGAAGCAATATTGGGTACACAATAGTGTGTTACACCATATTTCTGGAATGTAGGTTGTTTATGCGTCGTCATTTCAGAGGTTTCAAAACAACCTCCCTGGTCGATAGACACATCAATGATGATTGAGTTTTTCTTCATACGTGAGACCATCTCCTCTGTTACAACCATAGGCGTTAGTCCATCTTCTGCTCGCATAGCACCAATCACTACATCTGCTCTTTCCAACTCTTTCGAAAGTGTTTCGGAATCAATAATCGAGGTGTAAATCTGCTGCCCGATCGTATATTTGATGCGTTGCAGACGATAAATATGCTGGTCGAAAACCTTTATTTCAGCTCCTAAGGCATGGGCGGCTCTGGCGGCATATTCACCTACAGTTCCAGCACCTAAAATCACTACTTTGGTAGGAGGGACCCCTGTAATTCCACCTAATATAATTCCTCTCCCATTATGCACACTGCTTAATAATTCGGCGGCTACAAGCATAACGGTATTTCCAGCTATCTCACTCATGGCTCTGATAATTGGGAGGCCGCCAACTTTATCCTGTATTAATTCAAATGCAATACCCGTGGTTCTTTTCTCATTAAGCCTTTCAAAATATTTTCTATCAAGATTCGGTACATTAAGCGTTGAAATAACTGTCTGGTCGTTTTTCAAATAACCGATTTCTTTTTCTACCAATGGCTCTACTTTCAGAATCACATCGGCTTCAAAAACTTCTTCGGGTGTATAAACCAACTTTGCTCCGGCTTCGCTATAATCATTGTCCGAAAACTTGGCACCGTCTCCGGCTCCTTTTTCAATCGTTACTTCGTGCCCATTCCGTACCAGTAAACTCACCGCTTCGGGCGTTAGGGCAATCCGGCTTTCTTGCAGAGAAACTTCTTTTGGCAAACCGATAAAAAGGCTTTTTTTACCTTTTTTTACCATTGCCGGAGACTCTTGGGGATAAAGTACAGATTGACTATGTGCTAATTCAGAAACAGATTGACCTGTCATAGGTTAGTAACTTTTATGGTAATTGATTAGAAACTTTTGAGTTAATCTTTTATGAATCAAAATAAGCTCAGCAGCGCACCGCTCATTTTGATTCATAAAATTTAACCCAAACAGTTGCTAAGCTTTGGATTAATTTAAAGTCAAATTTCGGCTATTTTGGTCAATAACTTCTATTTGAATCGTATAACAATTTTCAGGCAAAAGAGATTCTATTTTTTCTGCCCATTCGAGAAGACAAATATTGCCTGAATCAAAATATTCCTCAATTCCGAAGTCGAGCGCTTCAGATTCACGTTTCAAACGATAAAAATCAAAATGATAAATAGTTTCCCCGTCAGTTGTCAGATATTCATTCACAATCGAGAAAGTCGGGCTTTGCACCGCACTTAATACACCTAATTCTTTACATAGGGCTTTAATTAAAGTAGTTTTGCCGGCACCCATTTCTCCGGCAAATATCCAGATAGTTTTATCCTCTGCCTGCCTGATAATTTTCTTCGCAATCTCTTCTAAATCTTTGAGATTATAAATCATTTTTCGTCCATTTTTCTGATTCTATTGCAAAAATCGCATAAATCCTTAGAATATTTCCAATCTCCATCCAATAAATAAATTTCGTAAAAAAAATCCTCTTTTTCTTTGCTAGAATTATGTTTTTGTCTTGTTTTTTCAAGAACTTTGTTAGACGAAAGATGTGGCAGCAAAACCTACCTTCGTATTATCCTTTTTTGTCTATTTTAATCTATGTTCCAGGATCGTAAACAGATTATCCTAAGCTTTTTTTTTATTGTTTGCGGAGTTTACCTCCTGCGGCTGCTGTATCTGCAAGTGATTGATGACCGTTATCATACGGTCGGTTCTACAAATGCTATCAAAAAAGAAGTTCAGATTCCTTTGAGAGGACAGATATACGACCGCAATGGCAAATTGCTGGTTGCTAATGTGGATGTTTATGATATGTATGTAACGCCTTACAAGGTTAAGGAAATAGACACAACCATGTTTTGCAGCCTGTTCGGGATAACCAAAGGTTATTTCGATAGTACCATGAATGTTGCCAAAACTTATTCACGCAATAGAGCTTCTTTGTTTTTAAGACAATTATCGAAGGAAGATTATGCGCGGGTATCGGATGCGATGGTGCATTTTCCGGGCTTTAATTTTGAATTATCGTTTTTTCGTACTTATCCAGCCCGAACGATGGCTAATGCCTTGGGTTATATCGGAGAAATCAGTAAAAAAGCGTACGAGGCACAGACAGTTGAGTATTATAGGAGTGGTGATTATATAGGCATTACAGGCCTGGAGAAACAATACGAAATGGAGTTGCGGGGTAGAAGAGGGGTGAAGTTTTCGATGATGAATGTAAAGGGCGAGAACAAAGGCTCTTATGCCAGTGGAGAATATGATACTTTGGCAGTAATTGGAAAAAACCTTTTTACAACAGTTGATGTAGAAGTACAACAATTAGCCGATAGCCTTTTTCAAGGGAAAACAGGCTGTGCTGTAGCGATTGAACCTAAAACTGGAGAGATTCTGGCGATGGGCTCATATCCTTACTATGACCCTAATGCATTATCGGGTAAACAGTTTGCCAAGAATTTTAAAGAGCTTTATAAAAATCCTGATAAACCATTGAATGACCGCGTAGCAACGGGCTTCTTTCGGCCGGGTTCTACTTTCAAATTGGTTCAGGCTTTAGTGGCCTTGGAAATGGGCGCAATTGAGCCATCAACGGCTTTTCCTCTGGGAGGCGCACCTGTAAAATGCCATAGCCATCCTGGAGCGCCGAATGATTTACATAATGCGGTTCGATTCTCGTGTAATCCTTATTTTTATAATGTTTTCCGCAAGACGATGTCTATGGGAAGTGAGACCAATCCATTCAAAGAAGCGCCTATTATGCTTACTAAATGGCATGAAATGACTGCTAAATTTGGATATGGGCAAAAACTGGGAATCGACTTACCCTCAGAATCAGCAGGTTTACTGCCTAGTGTGAAATATTATGACAAACGCTACGGTAAACAACAGTGGAAGTTCTCTAATATTTATTCGTTAAGTATTGGTGAAGGAGAGGTTTCTATCAATATGTTGAAAATGGCAAATCTGGCCGCAACCATTGCAAACAGAGGCTATTGGATTACCCCACATTTGGTAAAAGGCATTGGACAAAATTCGCATGGGATCAATGAGTCATTGAAAGAAGTTCATCAGACAGATATTAACCCAATCCATTTTGAATCGATTGTGGGCGGGATGCAGGATGCTGTTGAGCGTGGTACAGTGGGTGGCGGTGCCGGAATTGTAGAAGGCATTGCAATTTGTGGCAAAACAGGTACTTCACAAAATAAACACGGGAAAGATAATTCGATATTTATTGCTTTTGCGCCTCGTGAGAATCCGAAAATTGCGATTGCCGTAATGGTACAGAATGCAGGTTTTGGCGGAACTTATGCGGCACCTATTGCTACGCTCATGATTGAGAAATATCTGAAGCGCAAAGTAGAGCGATTAGCATTGAAAGAAAGGATAATGAATACAAGTATTAAAACAGTGGAAGCAATGGCTGCAAAAGGATATGAACCACCTGTGAATAAACCTACAGAGCCTGCTAAACCAGCCAAAGTGCCAGAAAGTCCGCAGAAAGATGCACCGAAATCAGTAAAAGCAGAATTTATAACACCAAAAGAAAAACTTATCGCAGCAAAAAGCACCAAGTAATATGGCACGTGACATTGATATTAGAGAAGGAATTGACTGGACAACCGTATGGCTCTACGCGGCCCTGGTATTTTTTGGCTGGTTGAATATTTATGCGGCAGTGTATAATCCGGAGAATCCGATTGAGATTGTATCGCTTTCGCACAATGCGGGTAGACAGCTGATATTTATCTGCGCCTCGTTTTTATTGATTCTAATAATCCTGTTTGTAGATTATAAGGTCTATGATTCGTTTGCCTATATATTTTATGGAATCATTATACTAGTGCTGATAGGAACGATATTCGCCGCCACCGAGATTAAAGGTTCTCGATCGTGGATTAAGGTGGGAACGTTTTCATTTCAGCCTGCGGAGTTTTCCAAAGTATTTACTGCCTTGGCGCTGGCCAGGTATTTAAGTACACAGAACGTAAATATTTCCAGATTCCGTGATGCTTTTGTGGCTGGAGTTATGGTGTTTTTACCCCCAGTTATTATCATCCTTCAAAAAGAAACGGGTTCTGCTCTAACTTTTGCAGCTTTTGTTGCGGTATTTTATAGAGAGGGTTTACCTGGTATTTATCCGGCTTTGGGTATCTCATTAGCCATTTTATTTGTCTTTACGCTCTTCTTCCCTAAGCTATATATCATTGCCGGTATTCTGGTCCTTTGTGGATTGTTCTGGTATGTGTTTCTGAAACGTTATGAGCGAACGCAACAGAATATGTTCAGGCTTATTGCTGTATTTGTGATTGCCTCAGTGTTTGTATTTGGTACTGACTTTTTTATCAATAAAGTATTACAACCACACCAACAAAAGCGTATTCAAGTTCTTGTAAATCCTGACTCTGACCCATTAGGGGCAGGTTGGAATGTGACACAATCAAGAATTGCCATTAGTTCTGGGGGTGCAATTGGGAAAGGTTATTTGCAGGGAACGCAAACCAAATTTGACTTTGTACCTGAGCAATCGACTGACTTTATTTTTTGTACAGTAGGTGAGGAGTGGGGCTTTCTTGGAAGTTTGATTGTGATATTAATCTTTGCGGCTCTACTCAACAGGATTATTAATCTGGCAGAAAAGCAGCGAAGCAAATTTGCCCGTATTTATGGCTATTGCGTGGCCTCCATTCTGTTTTTCCACCTATTGGTAAATATTGGTATGACCATTGGTCTGATGCCTGTAATCGGTATTCCGTTGCCATTCCTGAGTTATGGTGGTTCGTCGCTTTGGTCGTTTACTATTTTGTTATTTATCTTTCTGAAATTAGATGCTCATAGGAGTTATAAGGTATAACTGATTGGAATTATTGGAGAACGGAAAATGGAGAAAACAAAAGGTACGTATTTGGTGCGTACCTTTTTCATTTTAAGGGTTTATGCTTTTTTGAAAATTTATTCTGGCTGATAGATTCTTGCATAGTCAACTTCATATTTTATCAGATTATTGACTGGTTTCCCACCGTTTATACCACCTAAGGCCAGGTTCAATAATAGATAATGTCCCTGCAAGAAGCCATTACTTCCATCGGGGTTATTGGTTTCGCTGATGGCTGTTGTATTGAGTAATTCATCATCTAAATAGAGATTGATAGAATCTTTAGTCCAATCCATTCGCCACACATGGAATTTCTTAGGCCAATCTTTGTCTTTGGCTAAAAAGTATTCCAAGGGTATTTTCTGGTCGTCCCACTTGGCTTTGTAGGGAGTTTCTGTTCCCCATGCTGTATTAGCCAAGATGGTGGGTATACCTTTTACCCGATAAAACTCCATAATGTCGATTTCGCCATTCGATGGCCAAGGTTTGCTTATACCTAATGTCCAAATGGCAGGCCATGAACCCATTGCTGTGTCAATACGGGCGCGTACTTCCAGGCGTCCGAACTGGAATTGTTTAAATCCTCTGGTTTGAATGCTGCTTGAGGTATATTCAGAATATTCACGGTTAGTGCGCCAATCGGTGCTTCCTGCTACATATTTAGGGTTTTTGATGGCTTCTTTTCTACCTTCAATCAGTAGAACGCCGTCTTTACAAGTCGCATTATCTGCTTGGTACCATTGTGTTTCCTGATTTCTGACAAAGCCGTTTTCGTAGCGCCAGTTTTGTGGGTCAGGTTTGCCATTGGTATTAAATTCGTCGTTCCAGATTAGTTTCATACCTGCTATTGCTGCAGGTATGGAAAAGTCAGGCTCAAAAGGATTGGATTTTTGTGCATTTGTGTGCAGATAAGATAGCAATGCTAATGCTACCATTGTGAGTTTTTTCATAAAGATTGAAAGGTGAGTTTTAAGTAAAGTTCTCACCTTTTCTTTAGAAAAAACAATTCTATTCATAAATAATATAGGCAGTAACCAATTCAGCTTAAAAGATATTCAATCGTGCGCCAATAAAGCCTCTGATACGTTGCATTGGGGCGTAATTATAGCTTGGGTCAAACTGCTCACTGAATGGTGCATCGGCTCTGAAAATCGGGTATTTCGGCAGGAAATTGGTGAAGTTCTTTAAGCCACCATAAATTTGCAATCCGTTTTTAAAACGCTTTGTAGTCTGAATATTATGAATCCCAAACCATGGCGAATATTCAGGACGGGTATCGCCATATTCACGTACTACGGGCAAACGCATTGGGCTATACACATTTCCTGTTAAATCAAAACTTAACTGAGCTTTTTCAAATGAATAGCTTATGGCATAATTACCTGTAAAATTAGGTGTTTGAATCTGATTGATTCGGATTTCATTGCTTTCTACACGATAAACTTCCATTAAGGTACCCCCGATAAAAGCCTTTAAGCCGGAGGTAAAGGCAAGCTCACTGTTAAAAGCGATACCTTTAGAAATACCGTATCCTTTCAGGTTATCATACACCACTAACTCTGGATCCTGGTCGTAATCAGCTAGTATTTTATTAGAGAAGTACGTATAAAAAGCATTAAACTGAATATTGCCATAGCCTTTGGAGAACGTAAAGAACTTCTGATAGTCCAGATTGGCATTATACGATTTCTCAGGCTTTAAAGCACTTTTGATAACTACCTTTCTGGCACCTGTTAAGGCCGCATGGTCTTCGGAGAAAAGATTGACTACCCGATACCCATTTCCTAGGCTGAAACGGAAGATATTGTCTTTGTCCGGTGAAAATTTCCAGTTGAAACGCGGGGTAAAGATGCCGCCATGTTTAGAATTATAATCGTAACGCAAGCCTAGTAAGAACTTGTTTTTAGTGCCTGCACTGATTTCGTCTTGTACAAATACACCTGGTAACCAGATGCGGTCAGGCGTATTTTTTAGGTCAATTGTTTGAGTAATTGGGGTATTATCATCATAATAGGTATTGCGGATGGTAGCACCTAAAAGTGCATCATGGTTTTTAGCCAGTTTTTTATCCCATAGCAATTGTCCGAAAGCGATTCTTTGCACAGCTAAATATCTGGTAACACCATACACAGAATTCTGATCATGCTGATTGATGGAGAAGTTAATTGTAACTTTCTCAGTTTCGAATGGCAATTGATAATTACCTAGTAGCTCCCAGCGCTTGGTAAAAATAGATTCACCGTATACCTCATCACCTCCGCGATTGCGGCGTTGCCATTGCATTTCTCCACCGAAACGATCTTCGTATACATAGCGTGCTGCCAGATTAAATACACGATTTTGCGGGCGCTGGAACGACCATTTATTGAATAAAGATACTCTGTTTTGCAAGGTAACATCCGTAAAATTATCGTGGTTAATATCTACTCTATTGCCAAATACAAAGTAATTACCTGAGAATAAGGCACTGGCATTGCCGATTTTGGCTTTTACACTGGCATCAAAGTTATTTTCAAGATAGGAAGTTGTATTCCAGTCGAAGTTGAATTTCGGGGCTTTAGTAGGGTTTTTGGTAATGACATTAATCAAGCCTCCAACTGCTTCGGAGCCATAGAGGGTGGAGGCGGGGCCTTTCATGACTTCGATCCGCTCTACCATTGAGTTTGGGATACCACTTAATCCATAAACGGTTGAAAGAGCTGACACAATGGGCATTCCATCAATCAATACCATTGTATAGGGGCCTTCCATACCGTTGATATGAATATCCCCCGTGCTACATACATTACAATTCAATTGGGGACGAACACCATTTACCATCGAAAGTGACTCAAAAAGATTTGGTGTAGGATTCTTTCTGAAAAAGGTGGGATTCAATATCTGAATAGGGGCAGGTGATTCGTTGATGGTTGTTTCTTTCATTGTACCTGTCACCACTACTTCATTCAATTGCGCATTTTCTTCTTCAATTTCAATCAATAAGTTGCTGGTTTTTTCTGCTGAAACATGCACACTTACCATTTTGGTTTTATAGCCTATACTTGTAATCTTGAGCGTTTGCGAGCCATTTGGTGCATTGACAATGACAAATTTGCCTTCTTCATTGGCTTGTGTACCAATAGTGGTATTGGCAATAAAGACACTTGCAAAACTAACGGACTTATCTTTAGAGACAATCGTCCCCTTAATTTCTCCTGCAAGTGCAGGTAATAATCCGTAAATGGTTATATAAATAATAGTAATAAATAATCTTCTCATATTGCCCTAATTTAATTGTGTCTTATTTGGACGATTCAAAATTAGAATGATAAAATTAAATTTCAAAATATTACTAAATATATTTTTAGGTTAACCTAAAAATATAATATTGAGATGGCTAAATTGCTAAGAATTACTTAAGAATATCATGGAAAGCAAATAAAAAAGCCACCTTGTGCGAGGTGGCTTTAAATAGTATTAATATCTGGTTGGCTTAATATCTATCGTAGAAACGCTTGATTCGGCTCGTAACCTGGTCGTAAATGGGTTTGGTAAACTCAATGAATAATTGTTGAGGTGCAGGTGGAAGTTCTTCGCGGCGTTGTGCCAGTGCTCTATCTGCCGTACTTAGTGCTCTTTCATCGCCATTATAGGTAAGCCAGTCGTTTACCCATGTAAATTCGCCAGGAATTTCTTCTCTTGAAAGAACCTTGTTGGTCTGATAATCGAATATCTCTAATGATAGGATACCCCGTGAACGAACGGCTTTATGCGAACGAACGATTCTTGCCTGAACTTTTCCATAGACAGGCACTTTTTTGCCGTTCACAGTGGCTTCACCTGTTTTTACGCTGTCTTTGCTTATCACAGTCAGGCGGTCATTGGTTACATTGGTTTCGCCTACTACAAAATCTATGAATTCCAGTCTCACAATCTGGTCAGGGTTGAGTTTAACAGACTTCGCTTCTTGTGGGGAATAGAATCTGACAAATTTATTCATGCGTCTGTTGGTACGAAGAAATTCATCTATTTTTCCCTGAAAATACTCATTGCTGTATTGATAAAGGCGAGAATTGATTTTAGGTTGCTCAAGCACTACATGATAAGAGCCTGCATTCAGCGCGTCTTCCAGACGATTTTGTACATCTTTAAAGTTTGGTGCAAAAGAGGCAATACGCTCAAAATGGCTATAAGCCGCTCTTGCCGATTCACGGCTTGGTAATGTACCCGGGCGAGACTTCATTAAATCATTGCCTAGAGCATAGCGTTCAGCAGCGGCATTTTCACGGGCTTCGTCTTCTTCTCTGAAATAACTCTGTGGGTTAACTAATCTACGACAGGCCATACATTTATCGATGGCATTC
The DNA here is from genome assembly GCF_054779675.1 of Emticicia fontis. Lineage (NCBI taxonomy): Bacteria > Pseudomonadati > Bacteroidota > Cytophagia > Cytophagales > Leadbetterellaceae > Emticicia > Emticicia fontis. Next base: position 143,307 of record NZ_BAAGXU010000051.1, on the reverse strand, counting down.
TGCATATTATTTAGTTTTGAATAATAGTCTAATACGGCTTCCCATCTGAATTGTTGATTGGCATTTCTGGCGCGGTCAATATCTCTCAGGAATTCGTTTTGAGCATTTCGGTAAGCTTCTGGCAATACGGCGGCAGCTTTGCTGTTATCTGTATCCTTTTTCAATTTCTCAGTCGACTGCATGACTGCATCGTAAAAATTCCCTTTTTCGAGGGCTTTGGTGCCGCTTTTAGAACAGGATGCAAGGAAACAGATTGTGCCAATGGTTATAGCATAAATAATAGTTCTCATGAAGACATCAAAAGGTATAGTGTTCGGAAATACTTCGCAATATACTATTTTTCTAAATGTTTTGTTGAGGGTAGAAATTAAAACAAAAAGCGCGATGTATAAAATACAGCACGCTTTCTGATTGTATGTTTTGTTTTTAGTTTTTCAAATCAGCGAGCTTCTGGGTTTTGATTTTCTCTTGTAGCTTTAAAATGCCTCCAATCAAGGCTTCTGGACGAGGAGGGCAGCCGGGTACATATACATCTACCGGAATGATTCTATCAACCCCTTTTACTACATGATATCCATGTTCCCAATAAGGACCCCCGCAATTAGAGCAACTGCCCATGGAAATTACATATTTCGGGTCTGGCATTTGTTCATACAAACGGCTGATTCTGTCGGCCATTTTAAAGGTAACAGTGCCTGAAATAATCATTAAATCTGATTGACGAGGGGAGTTTCTCGGGAAAACACCGAAACGCTCAAGGTCATACGAAGAGGCGAAAGTAGCCATCATTTCAATAGCGCAGCAAGCCAGACCAAAGCCCATCGGCCAGATAGAATTGGCTCTTGCCCAGTTGGCCATTTCGTCGAGCGAAGTAAGAATTACCTCACTTTCACCCGTCTTTATATGTACATCCTTTTCAAGTGAGTCGAAATTCATTTTTCTTCGTACTTTTTATTCACATTCTCATACATACTCATCGGAATCTTACTTTTGAATTTCGAGGCTTTTATTTCAGGTTTTACCCATTCGAGATGGCCTTTGGCCCATACATAAGCTAAGCCCAGAGCCAGTACCACAATGAATATTATCATTTCAACCAGTGTAAACCAACCCCATTGTCCGTTAGTTTGTTCGATGAACTCCTTGCTACCAAATACAGTAGCCCAGGGAAACAGGAAAACCAGTTCCACATCAAACAGAATGAAGACAAGAGCCACCACATAGAAGCGGATATTGAACCGGATATTGGCATTACCAATGGGGTCTTCTCCTGATTCGTAGGTAGTAAGTTTTTCTACAGTTGGTTTTTTAGGTCGCAATAGCCACGAAATGCCAAAGACCAGCATCAGGGCTACGGCGGCAAAAATAAGTGCCAGTAAGACTATACCGAAGTCGGATAACATAAGATTAATTTTCTAATTCGCGGTAGGCTAGAATACCTCCTAAAACATTGTGTACATCTTCAAAGCCTTTAGAGATTAAAAACTCTTTTGCTCTGCCGCTACGCGCACCACTACGGCAATGTAAATAGATAGGTTGTCCTTTCAATTCTTCGAGCTCGTCTATTCTATCAGGTAATTCACCTAATGGGATCAGTTTTGCGCCCAGATTATCATCTTCATATTCATAATCTTCACGTACATCAATCAGATTAATCGGTTGTTCGCTATCGAGCATTTCTTTTAGTTGCTCGGCCGTAATGTCATAATTTTTCTCCATTAGTATATCAGTTTTGGATGTATTAAATAATAAGGGCATGTATTAATCTACAACCACAATCTTACGATTTAAATTCTTTCTGCCATCAGAAAAGTTCACAAGATAAGTACCAGTTGTGAGATTTCCGATATTCAATTCATTTCCTTCTACTTTTCTGGATAAAACCTCTCTGCCCACCATATCAAAAATCCTGATTTGCTTAATACCTGTTACGTTCCATCTGAGCACGCCTGAGGTTGGGTTTGGATAAACCACCAGGGGTTCTCCGAAAGGTTCTTCGGTAGACAAAACACTTCCACTACCACCGCCTGAGGCCTTAGTTGCTATTATGGGCCGAACCATCAGGCTGCCTTTCAGCGAAGTATTTTGTATCCAGTTGGTTCCATCATTATAGAATATCTTATCAGCAAACTGAGGTGTATTTTTATCTACTCCAACTGCAATTACTTCCTGTGTTACTTTGGTCCAGGCTACATAAAATGTATCCTTTATGGCTACATTTTGCTTTAATTTATAGAGATTAAAGTAATTAGGCGTTTTGCCATAAACTACAAATACACTATCTCCTGATTCCTGATGTAAAACTTTTCCGGGTTTACCTTTTGCACTCTCTAAAATTTGTAGTATAAAATACTGCTTACCAATTTTTGCGGTATCTTTAGTAAATGGGTTATTAAAATAAGGGCTGAAATTCATCATGACAGCACCGATGCTATCAGGCTTGCTCAAGATATACTGAATAGCCACTTTACCTAGCGCCTGATCAAAATCTGCGCCTATTTCTGCTGTCCCATCATCATAGGCATAATAATCGTCCAGAATTGTGTGCGTTGAAACTGAATCATTTAAGGCAAGATTATAGCCGGGCAAGTTGGGCTGTACGGCATCGAGTGTCTTTACAGTAAACTGGAATTTCAGGATAGCTTTGGCCGAAGAAAAGTTGGTAATCGTTGGAAAAACCAATTGACGTGAACCTGTCAGACGAGGAGGTAAATTTCCGAAAGAAGTACCGGATGCATCATAATAAACCCGACCGGATACTATATCCTGTATTTTCCAGGAATATTCAGGGAAGTTGGCATCTGCCTGTAAATTGAATAGTTCGGCTCTTAAGGTATCTCTTACTTCGGCAGTAGGGTTTACCATAAACTGCCGCATCGGCATTGCCGTATAGCGTTTAAGATAAGACGAGGTAATTCTGGTTGCAGCTATATCTTTTGTATAAATATCGCGGATATTCCGGTTTTTATTCAGGTATACATAATCTACATGCCAGGTATCAAAAGCACCGGATTGTCGGCCTTTGGTTGCAAAACGGAACTGGAAATTGGCATGAAAAAAAGACGTATCCTTAATAGCAATCAGGTCTTGCTCAAAAACATCACTTCTTACCCCATTCTGTTTCCAGACTGTTTTCCAGTCACCACTTCTGGTGAGAAACGAAACCATCAGGGTATCATCATTGTCCGGCAATTCTCCCAGGCCTTTGGCCTCCCAGAAAAAACTTAAGTATAGGGAATCGGCAGGTTTATAGATTGATAAATTGATTGGTCGTGAGGTCAATGAATCTGTTAGGCCATAAGCCAGTTGATTGGTATAATCATAAGGCAAACCTACAGCATTTCGCCCGTCGAAAGTGGCTACATTTTTGCTCGGCTGATTGAGCGGGAACGTATTATTGATACTGGTGCCTCCGTTTATCCACAATTTAGAATCTGGGTTAGGACCTATAGTGGTGGAGAAATCATCAAAAAAAGGTATCTGAACTGTTTGGCTATAAGCCGTTTGTAGAGAAATCAGCAGCAATAAAATAACAGACCTGCAAATGCTTACAGGTCTGTTGTCTGAAAAGATATGCATATAAAAATAAATCTTTTGCACGTTGTTTGGATTCTATGGTTAGTATCAATTAGGTGCATTCGGGTCTGTACCCGCCACATCTACATCGATAACGTCTCCGGCACGGATTTTATTTCCTGATGCCGCAGGTCTTTGGCGCACAATTGTTCCGTCAGCAGAACCGTCTACTGCACCCACATAATGGATAGAGATAGAAAGGTTTTGACCTGAAACCAGTATTTCAGCTTCATCCGATGCCATACCTATCAGATTTGGTACTTCAATCATCTGGTCGCCTAAGCCATCTCCTACAACCAAGGTTACTTTTGAACCTTTAGGAACGGCTGAGCCTGGAGTTATTTCACGACCATCAACTTTTATTTTCATGATTGAATTTTCTTCTAGCGCAGCAATGTATTCTATATCTCCTGCTACCAGACCATTACTTAATAGCTGATTTTTTGCACTTGACACCGAGCGACGAAGGATATCAGGCATTTTTACCATCGGAGCCGTTTCAGATACTATCGTCAGATAGACTTTACGACCTTCTTTTACACTTGAACCTGCTTTGGGGAACTGCGTAAGGATGGTAAGTGGTCTTGCACCTGCCACAAATGTACAGTCGCTCACTTCATAATCAAGGTCACGATCATCCAATGCTTTTTCCATTTCTTCTAATGACATTCCTTTCAGTTCGGGAACTGTAATAGATTGCCCATGATTTGTACTCCAGGGAAGGTACAAAAAGAAGAAACTAAAGAAAAGTATCAAAAAGATAGCCAGGATGATACCAATATGCGTGAAAATATCTGCTCGTGAGCTTGTACTAAATTTTGCCATTTGAATAGGTTTGCATTCTGAATTCTATAACAAAGCGAAACAGTCACTTTGTTATAGAATCAATGCAAAAAAAAGGGATTTATTGGAAAATACAAAGAATTTTATTTTATGCCGCCTGTCCACTCTTTCAGTGGCTTCTGCAATACTAGTATAATAGCACCTACAGCCAGACAGAACCAAACGATACTCATAAACATATCCGGCATTTGTTGCACGTTTTCTTCGTCGAAACCTCCGGCAAATAGACCTGCTACCAGATTACCCAAAGCCGTAGCCACAAACCATACACCCATCAGCTGACTTAAGAATTGCTTAGGAGCCAGTTTAGTATAGGCACTTAAACCCACCGGACTTAAACATAATTCGCCTAAAGTATGGAAAACATAGGTAAAAGTAAGTACCAAAGCTGAGGCTTTTAAGCCCTGAACTGCTACCTTAGCCCCCATTACCATGATATAATAGCCTAATGCCACCAGGAATAGGGCAATGGCAAATTTTACTAATAATGGCGGATTAGCCTTACGTCTTTCAAGAAATACCCAGATGCCACCTACTACCGGTGCAAAAAGCAGAATGAAGAAGGCATTGAAATTCTGAAACCAGCTTGAAGGCATACCAAAAGGAAGTTCAGAGTGACGGTCGGCAAAGATTTGTAAAGAAGAGCCCTGCTGTTCAAAACCAGCCCAGAATAATACTGCTCCCCAAAAAAGAATGAAAAGAATGACTACGCGTTTCATTTCGATTTTGGTCAAACCCGATGCAAATAGGAGATTAGCGAAATAGACTAATACGACTGCCACACAGATAACACCCATTGAGGTGGCCGTACTCTTCTTGGTATCCCAGCTGAATGTGCCGTTAAACTGCATCACCAAAAGAAATACAATTAAGGCGCCCAACAAAACCCATGAAAGCGGTTGTACTTTGATAGAAACATTATCAGTGTTTTTTGATTTACCAGCCTTTGGATACATTCCTTTCTCTTGCAGATAAGGTGCCGCAAAAAAGCGATAAATGATTAGGCCAAAGAACATGGCTACTGCCGCTGCTCCAAAACCATAATGCCAACCTACTTTTTGTCCCAAGTATCCTACAATCGTAATCCCCAGGAAAGAACCCAGATTGATACCCATATAGAAGATAGAGAAGGCTGCATCGCGCACGGCACCACCTGCAGGGTATAATTCACTAACTATTGAACTGATATTGGGTTTTAATAATCCGGTGCCGATAGCCACCATCGCTAAACCTAAAAAGAAAACGGGCTGGGTAGACGGAAATGCTAGTACTATATGCCCTAGCATAATGATGATGCCGCCATACCAAATGGCTTTGCGTTGCCCTAAAACGTTATCTGCCAACCAACCGCCGGGTAATGCTAATAAATAAACCGAAAAAGTGTATAGACCATAGGTAGCGCCGCCTTCTCCTTCTTTCAGCCCCATGCCGCCGCTGGTTTTGTCTAATAAAAATAGTAGCAAGATGGCGCGCATTCCATAATAGGAAAAACGCTCCCACATTTCGGTAAAAGATAATACAAACAGCCCCCTCGGGTGTCCAAATAATGTTTTGTCGCTCATTAGGTTTAGAGTTAAAGATGAATCGTAATAAGGGAATTTTGACTTTAATAATCAGAATTTTACCGTAAATAACGCATATTTTAGAAAAATACATCTATTTGTAACCAAAAAACTTCAATTGTGCCGACATTTTAGGTCAAAAAAGCGAAGAAATGTGTAGAGAAGATGAGTTAAAATCTTGTCTTAAATTAAAGGAAAATTCATTCTCAATACGTTTGAAAAATTATAGCGAAATTTCGCTGATATTCCTTGTTTCGCATTTGTATTATTCTTATTTTTGTATCACTTCATCAGAACCCCTAATCACATTAGCTTTTATAGGTAAGAGATTGATAGTGACAGCGGCTGTGTTGTTGGATACACGGGTCTATGTTGAATAAAATATTATGTTTTAAGGTTTAATTTTGCTTAGAATAAAAATAGAAAGGCCCCGCTTTTAGCGGGGCTTGTTTTTTGTTCCTCTATACTGTTGAATAGGCTATTGTTACAGAAATCATCCCTAAAATGTCTGCTCAGAATAGTAGATTGTCTACTTTATTAAATCCCCATCAATAATAGTTTAGAGTTTTCGTATATTGGTGTGATTTATTGTTAATATCTATAGTTAAGCACGTTAACTATAACCAAAAGTTAAGTTTTTAAAGTATGAGGCATGAATCTGAATTCGAGATCTTTTTTGATAATTCAAAATGGCGGACAATAGTAGACTTACTTTTAAGAGAGGGTTTTGAAATGGAGATAGATAGTTTTTTACATATCTGTTATGCAAGAAAGAGTATGGGCAATTATGAAGTTAGTCTTGTGGCTGAACCTGACAACTGGGCGATACGAAGGTCAAGTGAATGGGAACTTCAATGGGAATTATTGATATACACTAGTAAAATATTACATTGTACAGGATATATAGAAGGGAAAAAGGAGGAAATAGTCCATTTTTTAATGTACTTTTTTGATTTTGCCATGTCAAGAAAGTTTCTAATAAAGCCGACAAAATTCTGTCTTAATAGCAGTGAAAATAAATGGATAAAGATAGAAAGTGAAGCCGATATTTATGAGATTTTTGATGAGAATAGTCCGAAAATAAAAAGCTATGGGCAGATTTAAGTAAATGATTTTTACTTAACAAAATACCATTTCAACTGTTATTATAGAGTAATCAAACTTAACCATAAATTCTAGCAATGATTAAATCAATTATTACGTTTCAGGTATTCTTATTGAGTATCTGGGCGTTGTTTCCGGTAATTAAAACAGAAGAAGCAATTCCTGCTTCTGCAATCACTGTCTGTCATTCTGTGCCTGGTTCAGAGCCTGAAAAAGATGGTATGAAACAATTTGCGCTTGACCCTGCCTTTCAGGCATTACACCCGGCACCGCTACCGTTGAACTATGATGCAGTTGGACAAGATATTACATTTAAAACACTAGATGGAAAGGATGCCAAAGGCTATTTTATTAAGGCCAAAGGTAATAGCAATAAATGGCTATTTGTGTATCAGGAATGGTGGGGATTGAACGATTATATTAAACGCCAATCGGATACTTATTATAAAGACCTAGGCGAAAATGTGAATGTATTGGCATTGGATATGTATGATGGTCAAGTAGCAAGTACTCCGCAGGATGCCGGTAAATTGATGTCAGGCGTGAATGAAACCCGTTTGGAGAATATCGTGAAAGGCGGTATGGAATATGCAGGCAAAAATGCTAAAATTGCTAACGTAGGTTGGTGTTTTGGTGGTGGGTGGTCTTTGCGTTCAGGCTTATTGGGTGGTCCTCAAACTGTTGGTACAGTAATGTATTATGGTATGCCTGTACGCGATGTTGAGCAGTTGAAAAAACTTAATGGGGATGTATTAGGCTTATTTGCCACAGAAACGCGTATCTCAAAAGAAGTGATTGAAGAATTTGATACCAACATGAAAACTGCCGGGAAAAAGCTGACTTACAAGATTTTTCCAGGTGTTCATGGCTTTGCCAATCCTAGTAATCCGAAATATGATGAAGCCGGAGCTAAAGAAGCTTATGCGATGTCATTAGCCTATCTGAAAAAGAAATTTTAATTCAGCGCCTGTTAAATACTGGATTTTTAACTAAATTTCGGCCGTTCTTAAACTACGACTCTAAATATTATTTACATCTATGAAATTACTGATTCCGGTTTTATTTATCATTATTGGCATTTCTTCGTTCGTTTCTATCAGTTCTACCTCTAAAAAAGACAATAACTCCATCGTATGGAAAGATACTTTAATGGCTGATCGTGAGAAATACATCAATATGTATAAAGATTCAATCAGAGGTAAAGAAAATATGGCGGCTGATTCGGTTTTCAAGAATATCAAGGTGTTGAAAGGGAAATCGGCAGAGCAGGTATTGAGCATCATGAATAGCTGGGGACATGCACTAGGCGTAACCTGTAAGTTCTGCCATGATATGAACAATTTTGCTTCTGAAAAACCTCGTCATTATCTGCAAACCCGCGAAATGTTTGATATGACCAATCAATTGAACAGAGAGATATTAGCTAATCTGAAAACATTCCGTCAACCGGTAGTAATGGGTTGTATTTCATGCCATAACGAAATGAAAGAACCTCCGCACGATGGTCCGAAAGTAGAAGGTAATGGAGCAAGACCTCGTCCGAGAAATTAATTTTAAATATGTCTGGTTCTGAATAGTTGTATCTCTTATTTAGGACCAGACAGAGTTTTTAGTTAAAATTTCCTGATAGTCTTCACTGCAATATTGAAACCTTCTATCGGAGTGATGTGTAAACTTACTTTTCTATAAGTTCTATTTTTTATTGCCATCTTTAAAGCTTCTATGAATGCTTTTGTTTCTAAAGTATTGGCAACATGATACCCAACAATCTTTTTCGAATAGGCATCCGTCACCAATGATAAATACATAGGATTCGTTCTGTTACCAATATAGGTTATATCAGAAACCCATATCTGCTCCGGCCTATCTGGCGTTACATTTTCAATTAAATTCTTATGTTTTTTTAAACGATGATGAGAATCCGTTGTGATGTGATAACTCCTTTTGGGCTTGATTAGTAAATTGTTAGCTTTCAGAATAGAAAATAATCTATCTCTTCCAACCTTGAGGGGTTTCAATTTGTCCAACAATAGATAAAATAACTTCCTGGTTCCGATTCGAGGAATTTGAAGACGAATATCCCGAACCATACCTAGTACTTTGTCAATTAACTTTCTTGTACGTGTGTTAATATGAATCGAACGGTAATAAACCTGTCTCGTAATCCCAAGCAATCTACATAAGCCTGTCAAGCTTTCATTTTGTTCAGTTTTGTAGCGATTGATTGATTGGGTTAATACTTTTTTCGGATAGGAATTTTGAATTCTTTCTCAGCGATATCTATCATCATATCGAAGAATATAGCTTTCTTATCCGCTTGTTCAACTTTCTTTTCCAGTTCTTTCTTTTGCTTTTCCAACAAAAGTACCCTCTGCTCTAATTCTAACAGTTTCTGGTCTTTCGATTTTGGCATCTTTTGAGTCGATTTATTTATCCAATCAAAGTTACCATATTTTCGGGCGGCGGCTTTTATTCCCAATTCTCCGTTTTCAACCTCTTGAACTACGGCTAATTTAAAAGCATAGCTGTAATCTTTCTGTGTACGCTTAACGTAATGGTTTTCAATTGTTTCTTTCATAACATTACTTTTATTGTAACGCTATTTCAGGACTAGACACAATTAGCAAATGACCTATTCATTATCAGAGGTAGTAATGCCGATGCGATAAATAATTTTTAAAAACCTAAAAAAAACTATGCAGATAGTTTTGAAACTAAAAATTTAGTTATACATTTGTTTCGTACTAAGGCCTTATATAAATTCATTTAATCGGAAAAACAATGGAACTCAGAGAATTGACCCGTGCGGAAGAGGAAGTAATGCAAATATTATGGACTCGTGAACCCGCCTTTGTAAAAGATATACTAGAAGAGTTTCCTGAGCCACGCCCAGCCTATAATACTGTTTCAACTATTGTACGCATTTTAGAGCAGAAAGGTTTTATTGGTCATAAAGCCTATGGCAAAACTCACGAATACTTCTCGATGGTAAGTAAAGAAGAATACAAATCTTTTGCAACAGGAAAATTAATGGAAGGGTATTTTGAAAATTCGGTTGAAGAAATGTTTTCATTCTTTGTCAGAGAAAAGAAAATTGATGTACAGGAAGCAGATGAGATATTGAAGCTCATCGAAAAAATGAAAAAGCAATAATTTGTGTCTATTATGTAGGTATAAATTAACTATTACAGGTAAGTTTAATTAAGTACTATTCACGAAAAATTTTAACGACTGTGATATTATGAGTGTACTAATCTACCTTCTGAAAGTGAATCTCATTCTGGTTACTTTCTATGCTTTTTACTGGGTGTTTTTACGTAAAAATACCTTTTTTCAAACGAATCGTTTGTATCTTTTGCTATCTGTGGTAGTATCTTTTCTGATGCCTTTGATGAAAATCCGGCATAACTATACTTTCTCGCAGAAGCTTCCTGTGACATTGAATGAATTGCCAGCCGAATCAATTAAAGAGGTGGTTTATCAACCAGTTTTTAGTGAGAACTATGAGTATGTCTTTAACTGGATAGATATTGTCTCTGCTATTTATCTGGCTGGAGTGGTGGTTTTTAGCCTGCGATTTATCATCGCGCTGGTAAAAATCTATTTTCTATTACGCGATAGTGAGCCGATAGATATGTCAGAAACACGTAGTGGGCGCGAATATTGGTTGTTGCGGACAAACAAGGCTTTTTCATCGTATTCTTTTTTCAATTTCCTGATTTTGAATAAAGAGGATATATTTTATAACCGAAATATTATTACCGACCATGAAGAGGTGCATATCAGTCAGGGGCATAGTTGGGATATATTTTTTATTGAACTTACACATATATTCTGTTGGTTTAATCCGCTACTAATATCCTACAAAACAGCCTTGACACGTCTGCATGAATTTATTGCCGATAGCATTGTGGAAGGAGACCAAAAAGTGCCGTATGCAGAGTTTTTGTTTGCGTATAATTTCAGAATGAATGCCACTCCTTTAGGCAACGATTTCTTTAAGGATTCATTGCTGAAAGAAAGGATTCAGATGATGATGAAGACCCGTACACCACTTTGGGTAATCAGCAAATACATATTTATATTACCGTTAGTTGTTTGCATGGGCTACTTTGTAGTGGCGCAGGATGTAAGAAGGATAAAAGATAATACCTTGTTGCCAGCAGAGTTTAAAGGTGGAATAAGAGCTTTTGAATCATATTTTGCCAAAAACTTCCGATACCCGGAAGGCAAAAGAGTAGAAGGCGATATATATGCTTCATTTGTTGTAGACAAAGAAGGAATATTATCTGAATGGTCGATTGATAAGGGATTACGCCCTGATTATAATAGCAGAGTGGCTAATTTGCTTTATAATATGCCCTATTGGACACCTGCCGAAAGAAGAAAGAAACCTGTTGAATCAAGGGTTTTTCTGAGAATAACCTTAGGTAAGTCGTATGGTATTGTTGCCAATCAGAGTAATATAGACCCCGCTTTCAGGGGGGTAATAGTGATTGACGACCAGATTATAAGTCGAGCCAGAAAACTCTATTGGGAAGATTACACTGCTCTCTTGAAAAGCAATAAAAACCTTGATGAAAATGAGAGCACCTATCTGAAATTCATAGGAGAAAATCAGACTCTTATTGATAGATATGGTGAGCAGGCAGAATTTGGGGTAGACCTCTGGATGAGCAAAAAGCAAATGCTGATTATTCATAACCGGGAAGAATTAAATTACATTAAAGGTAGTGCCTATTCGATAGTAGTGGAAGACGCAAAAGTTGAGCTATTATCGCCTAAAGAAGCCACTAAGAAATATGGTAAAAAAGGCAAAGACGGAGCTATCATCGTGAATGATAATTATTAATGTTCAACAAATTACTCAAATCTTTAACAAAAAATTATGAAAAAGCTATTTTGTATTCTGACAATGACTGTGTTTTCTGTGACTATTGCTTTTGCTCAAAAAGCAGATAAAAGTAAACAATTATTTGAGCAGGTAGACCAAACCCCCGAATTTCCGGGGGGAATGCCTGCTATGTTAGATTTCATTGGTAAAAACCTGAAATATCCTAAACAAGCACGTGATAAGAAGATTCAAGGGAAAGTATTAATTAAATTAATTATTGAAGAAGACGGAAGTATTAGCGATACGTCTATTATGCAGGGCTTAGGATATGGTTGTGACGAAGAGGTGACTCGCGTTGTGAAAGCCATGCCTAAATGGGTGCCAGGCAAAAGGGACAATGAACTGGTGCGGACGTCGATGGTATTACCAATCATGTTCGCATTAGAAAGGAAAAACTCAAAATAATGGACTTTTTATTTTATCTCGTTCAGGTAAATCTGTACTTAATACTCTTTTACTCTTTTTATCGGCTCGTACTTTTCGGTGAAACTTTTCATCAGTTGAATCGGGCATATTTAGTCGCATCAGCCTTGCTTTCGTTCGGTATTCCTTTATGGTATTCCGAGCAGGTGCAATCGTGGTTTATTACCAAAGAAATCAATGAGGTGTTTTATACACTGTATGACCCCTCTATGATTCTGATCCGACCGACAAAAGGAGTTAGCTTTACCTGGGCAGATATTTTAGAAGGGCTATATATCATAGGTATCAGTATTTTCAGCATTCGTCTGTCTATTACCTTGCTGCAACTGATAGTAGTATTGAAGAACAAGGATTTTGAGAAATTTACCGCTTTTTCTTTCTTCGGATACAGCTTTGTAGATGAAACACTCAAAAAACGGGATACGATTCTGGCTCACGAGCACGTACATATGCAACAATTGCACTCGGCGGATGTCATGATTTTTGAGGTAATTGCGATTCTAAACTGGTTCAATCCGGTGGTGTATCAATATAAAAAAGACATTAAGCATATCCATGAGTTTATAGCCGATGATATTGCGGCACAAAAAGAAAACTCAAAGGCAGATTATGCCATGCTACTATTCTCACAAGAATTTGGGCTGCAACCCGACCAATTAACCAATAGGTTCTTTACACATTCAACCCTTAAACGCCGTATTCAGATGCTTAGTAAACCCCGCTCCCGTAATATTATGCTGTTGAAATACGGTTTATCTGTCCCTTTATTTATTCTGATGCTAGTATTTTCATCGGCTACAATTGCTAAGAATAAAGTATTGGGTATGGTAGAAGGAAAACTCTCGGATCTGACGGAGAGTAGAGTAGAGTTTGAAGAGCCTGTGGGTGTGATAGATAGAAAAAGGATATTAGTAGATAAAACACAAGATAAAACGATTACAGGCAAAGTAACCTCGGCAGAAGATGGAAGACCCTTAGCCGGAGTGATTGTTGAGCTACTGAATAAAGATAAAGGTACTACTACTGATGCTAAAGGTGATTTTAAAATGAGTGTTTCGGATAGTGATAGATTACGCTTTAGTTTCAAAGGGTTTAAAACTATTGTTGTGCCAGTATATGAGAAGACTGTAATGGATGTGTCGCTTGAAACAAAATCACCTGAACATATAGCGTTGGGAGAGGTTAAAGTAATGGCCGAGAAAAGAAGTGCCTGGGGAAATGATGAATTGATTTTTGAATCTGTTGATGAGAACCCTGAGTATCCGGGTGGAATGAAAGAATTATTTGCTTTTATTAGTAGTAACCTGAGATACCCATTAGAAGCAGAAAAGAATAATATATCAGGAAAAGTATTTGTTAAATTCTTTGTGAGAAAAGATGGTTCTATCAGTGATATAAAAGTTCTGAAAGGAATTGGCTATGGCTGCGATGAAGAAACCGTAAGGGTGATTTCACAAATGCCTCGCTGGAAACCAGGGAAGCAAAATGGTGAGCCTGTAAATGTCATGTTTACCATACCTATCAAATTCGAGATGCCAGATGATAAGGGTGTTGATGTGCTGGTAGGAGATGATAAAAGTGTTAATGTGTTCAAGATACCAACAAGTGATGCGAGATTCAGGATAAGAGGGATTACTGATGTTAATGAACCCTTGTTTATTGTTGACGGAAAAGAAATAAAAAGAGAAGGCCTAAGCCTGCTGAACCCTAACGATATTGACTCAATTCATGTATTGAAAGGGCAAGAAGCTGCTAAAAGCTATGGAGAAAAAGGTAAAGGAGGAGTAATTATTATTAATAAAAAGCTTGCATTTAAAGATACAAAGAAATAGTTTGTTTTTAGGTTTTGTATTTGGCGAAGACAGGTAAACATGATTTGTTTACTTTGTCTTCGTTAATGTTTTAATCAAGCTATGAGTTTGAAATAGTTTTCAATTCCCAGTTTGGATGAAATGCTTTCATTAAGATACTATATTGGATGGATGCAAATGCTCCTGATGTTTCCATAATTCCTGAAACACCGCGCTATTTTCTTTCAGGTGCTTGAAGGTACCTTCATCAATGATACGGCCATTCTGTAAGATATATACGTAGTCAAATTTGGTGAGCAGGTGAAGGCGATGTAGTGAAGATAACACTGCCTTATCCTTAAACTCCCTGAAGAGCTTGTTATAAATCTGTACTTCTGTTTTAGGGTCTACGCTACTAGTTGGCTCGTCTAGCAAGACGATTTCGCTTAAGCGCGCTGCCAGAACGCCTCTAGCCAATGCCAGACGCTGTTTTTGTCCACCGGATAGATTAACTCCTTTCTCCTGAATATTCGATTCCAGACCTTTGGGTAAGTGTTGAATAACCTCTTTGAAATGTGCTGTTTCACTCACATTCATGATGTCGTTTTCTTCAAAAGGTAGGCCTAATGTGATATTATAGGCAATGGTATTCTCAAATATTTCAGGCTCTTGCGGGAAGAGCGTGATGGTTTCAGAGATAATATCCAATGAATCATAATTCTCACCATCTATAGAGACCTTCACATTAGGCTCGGTATCATACAAGCCCCTTAGAAGGGCTAACAAGGTGCTTTTGCCACTACCACTTTCACCGATAAAGGCAATCTTTTTGCCCTTTTCTATCTGGATATTCAGGTTATGTAGGCTATGCGCAGTTTTGGTTTCTTCATAGGTGGCGTTGTGCGAGAAGTTAAGTCCTGAAATAGAAATCTTTTTCCAGTTTTCCGGCAAGTCCTGCACAGTATCCGGGCGATGGTGTTCCTGATAGGATTCTCCGATACTTCTGGCTGTTTGCACATCAGTGTTATATTGCACAATGTTGGTATATTGCCAGGCCACATCATGAAACACACTAGTAAACTGAATGACATAACCCAGAAGTGTAACCAAACCACCTATATAAAAAGGCTGGCCTGGCGTCCAGTGCTGGTACACATAGCCTATCGCAATTACGCAGTAGATGAGTGTTACTAATGTATCCGCTACAAACCATTTCCACTCATTTAACCGCACATTTTTGCGAAATGGAGGTAGCACTTCCTTGACCTTCTGCATCAGGCTAGACTCCATTCTTTTTTCCAGACGTAGAGTGATTACGGTAATGATATTGGATAAACTATCAAAAAGGGTAGAGGATACCAAGTGCTCTTTTTCGTTGGTTTCGTCTAGGGCTTTAATGAATGGCTTGTCGAACTTGAATATAACCCAGATAGTAAAAAGCCCCATCAAGATACCAATGCCACCGAATAAAGGTGAAAAATAAAGCATCGCCCCAAACGAAAACACAAATTTGAATATGGCGTGCAAAAACATGAAACCATCCTGAAAGAAATGTTTCAGCGCTTCATAAGCCTTGCGGATACGGTTAATCGTAGACCCACTATGATTATCCTGATGCCAGCGGATGGGCAAATGGAGCGTCTGATGGTAGAGTTCATCGAGAAAGTTTCTGCTCAGGTTAAAGGCTAAGTGTCTTTCCATGACACGGGCAGGGCCATGAAAACTCCATTCCAATAGTTTTAATAATAAGAATAAGCCTCCGTAAAGTAGTGTACTATCCCATATTTTGGAACTATCCCGCTGAATACTATCCACAAACCAGCCATATAAAAGCGGATTAAGCGCAGCTACCACATTAGCCATGACGAAAAGGCTGTATATAAAAACATATCTGCTCTTTTCCTGACGGGCATATTTCCAGGCAGTGCGGAGGAGGTTTACGTATGGATTATTCATAGGTTATGACAAAACTATTGCAAAGGACGATATTTTTTAGCAGATTTTCCTGAAAAGACTGTTATAATTGTGTAAACTGCCAATAACACGCGCAGCATCATGATTTAATGATTATCATTGTATATGAATTAAAGTTGCCCGATAACTATGCACAAAGTCATTGATATTGATAAATATATCCTGCTTGATTTTACAGCTAATAATACTGAATTAGGAGAGGTGGATTTGGTAGATACTACTAAATTTTCAAAATATGTATTCGATAAAATCTATTCGGCAGGGGTGAAGATGGGAGTAGGAGGCTATATGGAGAATCGGGTGATTTATCGGAGAAGTGAACATTTTTCTAGTGCCAACGAAGTGCAAAGAAATATTCATTTAGGTGTTGATTTGTGGGCAGAGGCGGGCACTTCTGTCTATGCACCACTTGACGGGAAAGTGCATAGTTTCCGACATAATAATCATTTCGGTGATTATGGCCCGACAATTATTCTGGAACATATTTATGAGGATAAGCCCCTTTACACACTTTACGGCCATCTATCTTTAGAATCATTAAACGTGTTGTATGAGGGAAAACCTATTCAAGCAGGTGAGAAAATAGCGGAAATCGGCAATTATCCAGTGAATGGTGATTGGCCACCGCATTTGCATTTTCAGGTCATGACTGATATGCTGGGTATGCAAGGAGATTTTCCGGGTGTTTGTGCTGAAGCCGACAGTGAGAAGTTTCAGAAGATTTGTTTGAATCCTGATTTTTTGTTAGGGTTGTAAACAAAAGAATGTGGCACAAACTTCCGGTTCGCGCCACATTCTTTTGTTTTACCCTTTATAAAATATCCATTTACCAATTTCTTTGAAGGTCGGTTTTTTGCCGAACATCAGGATACCTACACGGTAGATGCGGGCAGCTAACCAGGTAGTGCCGATAAAACCTCCGGTAAGGATGGTCATTGACAAAATAATCTGCCAAGCTGGTACACCGAATGGAATCCGTACCATCATAATGATAGGTGAGGTAAAAGGAATCATGGATGTCCAGAAGGCTAGGGTGCCATCAGGTTCACGAATCACAAACTGGGCTATAGCAATCGAGAAAATAATGGGAAGCGTAATAGGAAGCATGAATTGTTGTACATCTGTTTCACTATCCACGGCTGAGCCTACTGCACCGAATAAGGCACTATAGAGCAGGTATCCACCTAAGAAATAGAAAATAAAACAAACCAGGATTGTTACCCAAGGTAAAGTCTGCACGGCTTTCATGGCTTTGCCATACATACCCACTCCCTTAGACGGATCTTTCTTGACCTGTTTTTCTATTTCCTGAGCCTGCGGCATATTTTTCTGCACTTGCTCTAACCTTTGTTGTGGAGACCCTGCAAACTTTTCACCAAATAGAGATGTAGCTGCGGTTGTGATAGCTATAGACAAGACAATCCATAGTGTAAACTGGGTTAAACCCACTAAAGCCACGCCAATTATTTTACCCATCATCAATTCAAAAGGCTTGATAGATGAGATAATTACTTCTACAATACGGCTCGTTTTTTCTTCCATTACACTTCTCATCACCTGTACACCGAAAATAAATACAGTGATATAGACCAGGAAAGCACAGATATAGCCTATAACCGTAGCAGCTACCGAGCTATTACTTTTCTCACCCTCTTCGCTTAGGCTGATGGTCTCGCTATTAACATTCATTTTAGCATCTTCCAATACTTTTGGCGTAATACCAGCCTCTGTAAGCTTGATGGTCTCAATCTCGTTTTCAATGGTTTTTTCAATTCCACTTTGTAACTCAATCGAAAGGCTTTTCTCCGAGAAAATCTTTACGCCTTTCGGGTTTTCCATAATGTCTTTCGGGATGAAAACCAATGCATCATAGTCGCTTTTGGCGAAGTCTTTCTTGGCAGTTTCAAGGGTTTCTGAAGAGTAGCTATACGCCAGTTCTTCTGTATTTTTAAACTTATCTTTGAATAAATTGCTTTGGTCTATCACCTCTACTTTCTTAAGGCTGATAGATGACATGGCTGTCCAGCCGATGAAGCCGTAAAATGCACCAATTAAGAGTGGGCCGAGGATTGTCATCACAATAAACGACTTTTTGCGCACTCTGGTGAGGTATTCTCTTTTTAAAACGAGGAATATGTTTTTCATGATAATGTAAGCTTGTTTGAAGAATGAAAATCAATATCTTATTGAGGTATCTCATTGACTGCCGAAATGAAAATATCATTCATACTCGGAATATTCTCTCCAAAAGTACGTATCTCTACCTTATCAATTAATTGTCTGACTAGACTATTGACAGGAATCTCAGGTTTCAGTTTAATGTTCGATTTCTTATAGTTGTCTTCAACTATAGTGGTGTTAATCACTTCGAAATCTTCAAATTTACCACTTAAATCACCCAGATATTCTACACTGTATGTATGTGTTTTAAACTGTTCTTTGATTTGTTTCTTAGGGCCGTCTAATACCTTATGCGATTTATTAATTAAGGCCACGTTGTCACATAATTCCTCTACAGATTCCATACGATGGGTTGAGAAAATGATGGTTGTGCCTTTTTTCTTCAATTCCAATATCTCGTCTTTAATCAGGTTGGCATTGATGGGATCAAAACCTGAGAAAGGTTCATCCAGAATAATCAATTGTGGTTCGTGTAAAACAGTAGCTACGAACTGGATTTTCTGCTGCATACCTTTTGACAGGTCTTCCACGTTCTTTGTCCACCATGTTTTAATATCAAATTTGATAAACCACTCTTTGAGTTTTTCCATTGCTTGTTTTTCTGACAAGCCTTTCAATTGTGCCAGATATAACAATTGCTCACCGACTTTCATTTTTTTATAAAGTCCACGCTCTTCCGGCAAATAACCGATTTCTTTGATATGTTCGGGTTGAAGCTTTTGCCCGTCAAATAATACATAGCCTTCGTCGGGGCCGGTAATCTGATTAATGATACGAATGAGGGAGGTTTTTCCTGCGCCATTTGGCCCCAGCAGACCAAAGATTACGCCTTTTGGAACATTGATGCTTACATCGTTGAGAGCCGTATGGTTAGCATAGCGTTTCACAACATTGTGTACTTCGAGAATATTATTCACGGTAGTTTTAGTTGGTTTAGTGGCTCAAAGTTAAAGGTCTTATCAAAAGTAATAAAGAAATCTATATAAAAGGATTTATTCTTTCATGAATGGCGTTAAAAATTAAAATTTCCTGAACCTATTGATCGTATATGCGAATAAGGGATTAAAAGTTCATCCAAATGCAAAGAGCAGTAGCTATTTTTCCATAATAAGTCCATTGCTTGATCGACTTTGAAAGCCATTTGAATATTGGCTAGTAGTTGTAACCAGTTAAAGAAAGATTCAACGGGTTGGCTGATAGATGAAACTACGGTTGAAAACAATCTGAGCAGGTAATAATGGACATTGAATCAGTTAGAACTATTGGAAGAGTAGCCTCATTTTTATCTAAATCTTCAATTAAGCAACTCATTAAACTTGGAAAAATGGTAGAAAAATGGTTAAAGCAGCTTACAAATGTTTCATAGTTTGGTAACTTTGGAAATTAATTTTTCTAATGTGCTAAAATGTACTAATGCATAGACTTAATCTTATACTTTTTATGGAATGCCACACAAAAAAATAGATCGCTATGATTTCTTCATCCTTGAAAGCCCTAGAATTTGGACTTGGTAACATAATCTGCTATTATAGCGTTCGCAAACGTAATAGTACAAAGAGATAAAGATAACCGGGTCGCCGATGCTGTTGCATAACTTCTCACCACTTTTTTTACTCGACATCTATTTTAATTCCTTATTTGCTTAAGTTATCTAAAATACGATAAAAACTAAATAGCTTACTGAAATGCTGAAAAAACGGGAGCTGTTGGCTCCCAAAGTATATTAATCTAAATTGTTCACATAAGCTATTACTTATAATATTCTCTTATCTGAAAAAGGAAATAGCCAGATATGAGAAAAGTAATAAGGGCATCGAAGAACTCTAAGTGAACTAAATCGCTTAAGATAAATAGAAGAAAAGCATAATAAGACCATACCCAGCCCTCTCGCTTACGATCAAATAGCCCTTTAATAGAAAGTAGACTACAGAATAAACCTAAGGCGCTCAATAATATACTGATAGACCATAAAATATTGTCGAAAAAGGCTGTGAAAAGGCTGGCAAATGGAGAGAGGCCAATGACAAAAATAAATAATGGCACAAGCAAAACCATAATCAATGGCGTTACTTTAACAATGAACTCTTTCCACTCAACAGGTAATTGAAAAGGGATGGTTTTAGTAAATAGAGGAAGTATCTCTTTTTCTAAAGGTTTGTCTGCAGGTATTAAATTCATGACTGATAATTGAGTTTTGGGATCGTAAATCTAAGTTTTGCTTTGAATATACTATTAAAAGCGATTTAGTGGGGTTTTGTTTAAAATTGGGGGGAGTTTTTTAGTAAATGGGAAATTGGCTAAAAAACCTTTCAAGTTTTTTGATTATTTGGTGTAGAATCGAGTTATTTGTTGGGTTTTCGTCGAAATCTTTAAATATGGAAGAAAATAATCTAATAGGTTCTATCAAGCAATTTTTTACAAACGCTACTACAAAGATAAGCGACGCATGGGGGTGGTTTTTTGACCATATCTATATACTCCTGACTAAGATATTCGGAAAAAAAAGGGTAGAACTCGTATTTATCTCTTTCTATAAAGTTATAGATAAAATAACTGGCGCTTTCCGAGCAAGGTTCGATACGGAAGGCCCATACTTCCCTTTTATCAGAGGCATCTATAGAACAGCCGTAAGGATTTTTATCTTTATTTTCTTTTATTGGTTCTGTATAGAAACCAATTTTCTATGGCTCTGCGGTGGTATGCCAAGTATCGAGCAGCTGACCAATCCTAAAATTGCGCAATCGTCTACAATCTATTCAAACGATGGGATTGAGTTAGGTAAGTTTTTTACCGAAAATCGCCAGACGATTGATAGTGCTCAGATGTCGCCCTGGTTATTTAAAGCATTAATTTCTACAGAAGATAAACGTTTTTTTGAGCATTCGGGGATAGACTTAAAGTCAATGGGTGGAGTATTAGTCGGAATCTTTTCCGGGGGTGAACGTGGAGGGGGTAGTACAGTTACGCAACAGTTGGCTAAAAACCTGTATAGTACCCGTCGTAGTGAAATGAGAGGCTTATTATACCGTGTTCCGGTAATTAGTACAATTGTCTATAAAACAAAAGAATGGCTTACGGCTATCCGTTTAGAACAACGCTTCACGAAAGGAGAAATTCTGACAATGTATCTGAATACGGTCGACTATGGTAATAATGCCTATGGTATCAGAACTGCTTCTTTGACCTATTTTAGCAAAGAACCAGATAAGCTGGCTCCTGAAGAGGCGGCTGTTTTGGTGGGCTTACAGAAAGGGACAACCTTATATAACCCTATCAGAAATCCTAAAAATGCGCTTAAACGCAGGAATACGGTTTTACAGTTGATGGCTAAAAACGGTGATCTTACCCCGCAACAGGCTGACGCCTTAAGCCAGACAGAAATAAAACTTGATGTGAATACCGAAGTTGACGAAGATAATAGGGGTACTTATTTCAAAACGACTTTGGCGAAATTTATAGAAACCTGGGCAGATAGTAACAAGATAGATTTAAATCTCTACAAAGATGGTTTGAAAATCTATACGACTATTGATTCGAAAATGCAGGATTATGCAGATAATGCGGTTTCGAGCCATATGCGACGTCTGCAAAAGATTTTCGATCAGGAATGGAAAGGTAGAAATCCCTGGATTTATGAAAGCGGACAAGAGATTCTGGGATATATTGATACAGTGGCCAAGCGCACCCCTATTTATAAAAAACTTGTTCAGAAATTTAAGAATAATCCCGACTCGGTACATTATTATATGTATGAGAAAAAGAAAATGACCAAGGTATTTGTGTGGGGGAAAGATGGTGCCTCAGCACAAGATATTTTAATGAGCCCGATTGATTCGATTATTCATTATAAGAAATTGCTACAAACGGGTATGATGGCGATGGATCCTAATACAGGATACATTAAAGCATGGGTAGGCGGAATAGACCACGAGTATTTTAAATATGACCACGTGCGTCAGGGTCGTCGTCAACCAGGTTCGACTTTCAAACCGATTTTATATGCCGCAGCGATTGACGGGCCATTGAATCTCTCACCTTGTGATAGACGTACAGATGAACCATTCAAAAAAGAATGGATAGAAAAGGGAGAGGCAAAAGTATGGGCACCAAAAAATGCTGATGGAGTATTTACTTATGCCAGCATGACTTTGCGCCGTGCTATGGCGCGTTCTATCAATTCAGTAGCTGCACAACTTTCGGATGAGGTAGGACCTGCTACAACAGTAGCATATGCCAAAAAATTAGGAATCACTAATACCCTTGACCCAGTTTTGTCTATAGGTTTAGGTTCATCTGATGTATCTCTGTATGAATTGATTGGCGCTTATGCAGTGTTTGCCAACGGAGGGGAGCATGTTGAACCTATTCTGATATCAAAAATTGAAGATGCACAAGGGAAAGTAATTTATGAGGCTGAAATCAAAAAGCGTCAAGCCATTAGCCCTGAATCAGGATTTTTGATGCAATATATGTTGAGGGGTGGAGTAGAAGAACCAGGTGGAACCTCTCAAGGTTTGTGGGAATATGCCAGTGCTTTATTTAGCAATGGTGGACAAGCCGGAGGCAAAACCGGAACTACCTCCAATTATTCGGATGCCTGGTATATGGGCTTCACCAAAGACTTAGTTTGTGGGGTTTGGGTAGGCGGCGACGACCGCAGTATACACTTCCGTACACGTATGGGAGAAGGATCGCGCTCGGCTCTACCGATTTTCGGTAAGTTTATGCAAAGTGTCTATACTGATAAAAATTTGGGTTATAAAGCAGGACCGTTCCCTAAGCCCGGAGTACCTATCAAGAAAAGCTATCAGGGATGTGGAGGAGATATTGGAGGAATTAATGTTTCGGACTCAACCTCTGTGGGCTTAGATACGTCTAATACTATTCAGCAAGAAATAATAACCTTCCCTCAGAGAGAACCGAATAGGGATACTACAAAAAATAACCGATAGAATGGCTGTAAATATTTTCATAAAAAATATTTAATCATTACAACTATTATCCGTGAATGGGAGTCAATGCTTTTGAACAACGTAAACTCCCATTCAAATGGAAACAAAACTATATAAATCCGACCCAATTAAATTAGCCGGTAAAAAGAAAGTAAATCCCGCTGAGGTGCTTTTTCTGAAAGCTGATGTAAACTACACAGAAATCTTTTTGCAGGATGGCGAAAGATTCATTGTTTCAAAAACCCTGAAAGAATTGGAGAAACGATTCATCAACTATAATTTCTTCCGTACACATAAATCATACATGGTCAATCTGAAATTTGTAACAGGATATCAGATTCATGAGGGATTAATGGTAAAGGTACAGGACGAACACCAGCTAAGTCTTTCGCGTCGTAGAAAAGAAGTATTTTTAGATACCATGTCTAAATACAGAAAAGCAAGCTGATTAGCTTGTATGGTCGGAAACGATGAGCCACTTACCATCAATCTTTTTTAATACAAGCGTAAAGAATCCACTAGCATCACCTTTTTCCGGACGAGTTAAGTGAAATTTCCCTAATACCCAGCACGTGGTAGGCGAATGAAAATCTGTTTTCTGAATGTCGAATTTAAGCTTACCCATAGTAGGAAGATCTGGGTAAGTTTTCAGGTAACGTTCTAAAGTGGCTTTCCATCCATAGATTACGCCATTTTTGCCAATAAACATCAGCGAGTCAGATTTCCAGTAATCTTTCATAAAGGCCTTGATATCTCCTTTATTCCAGTTTTCATTCTGGCGATTTAATACTTTTAAGACCTCTTGTGCATCTTTTGAGCTTTGGGCGTGGATTTGTATTGAAAATACAAAACAGAAGATTGCTGTGATGACTGCTTTCATAAGAATAGTTTAGCTGCTTAATAAAGTTTTAGTGAGTTTTAATCGTTCAAAGGACAATTTCTTGCCCTCGTTACTATCTTTGTACGAAAGTATAAATTTATTCCCATATTTGTGAGCAAGCAAGAAATCTGGTTTGTAGTTAATCCTTTTTCAGGCAGAAAGAAAAACCATCAGGCAATTATCAGTCTGATTGAAAATCAATTAGATAAGAAAAAATATCAGGCGAAAATTATTCCAACCAAAGCTGCCGGACACGCCACTGAACTGGCGCATGAAGCTTCTGAAAAACAAGTGCCTTATATTGTAGCAATGGGTGGCGATGGTACCGTGAACGAAACAGCCAAGGCCTTGATTGGTAGTAAAACTGCTTTGGGTATTATGCCTCTGGGCTCAGGCAACGGATTAGCAAGAGAGTTGGGTATTTCGATGAAACCCGATAAGGTGATTGAGCAATTGAATAAGGCAACTGTCAAACCAATTGATACTTGTTATGTGAATGACATTCCATTTTTTTGTACGGCAGGAATAGGTTTTGATGCGCATTGTGCTGAAGTTTTTTCAAGGCTAAAGGGCCGTGGAATGCTCAACTATGTAAGAACAGGTTTTCAGGAGTTCTGGTCTTACCAACCTTTGCCATGCAATTTTGGCGGGAATGAGTATAAAGTATTCAGCATTACTTTTGGCAATGCCCGCCAGTTTGGGAATAATGCCTATATTGCACCCATTGCTCAGATAGATGATGGTTTTATTGACTGTACTTTGTTGAACCCACTACCGCTTTGGGAAGTGCCGGGGATTGTGACCAAATTGTTCAATAAAACGATTCATGAATCTGCCTATGCAGAAGCTTATCGGGGGGCTAAGTTTAAAATAAAAGGACAGGAAAATCTGTTGATTCATTATGACGGAGAACCACTAAGATTAGATACAGATGAGTTGACGATAGGTATTCGTGAAAAAAGCCTGCAAGTAATGATATGAAAAATAAGAAACACCGTGAGGGAGTGGTATACTCAACCAACCCTGATTTTGAATTTAATTTTGGCGAAGAAGAAGAAGTTGAAACCCTGGCACCTCAACAACAAAACCTGAAAATATGGTTGGATAGAAAAGGCGGAAACAAGATAGTGAGCAGGGTAGAAGGGGTGATAGCTAAAGACGAAGATTTACAGACTCTCAGAAAGAAACTCCAGAACCTATGTGGCAGTGGAGGCACGGCCAAAGATGGCGAAATCTTACTTCAAGGCGACCACCGTGATAAAATTCTGGCTTTCTTATTGAAAGAAGGCTATAAAGCTAAGAAGGCAGGGGGCTAAAATCTGGAACTGGCGATACTTCATCACCAATTTTTATTTTACCACCTTTCATCACCATGCAAGTAATACCGCCATGCCCTCGCATGGCATTATATCCTCCTTCACCCAGATTCTCTTCCATTCGGCTACATGGGTGGCAGTAGCCTGTACCTTTTAGTACTACGTCTCCAATCTGGAAAGTAGAATCGTGGAAAGCTAATAGATTAATACCCGAAACTACAATATTACGCCTAAGCAAAGCAGGGTCAATATTTTCTTTATGAAGCATCTTCGCTACGGTTTCTATATGTTCTGCTTGTATAAGTGTTACTTGCCTGTTGCGCGAATTACCTTTATATCGGTCGCCTTCTATTCCCTTTTGCTCGGTTACTTCAATTTCATCCACAACTTTTAACATTCCTCTGGATGTAGGACCGGGACGAAGGCTTAACCACTCTACTTTACCATTAAAGGCAAAGTTTTTCATCAACTTCTTAATTTCCATATGTCTGATTTTAAAGAACATAACAATCTTAAAGCGAAGGTGTTTTGAAATCTTTGGTTTCGTAGGCCAGACAGAAACTTTTCAGTTCACATTCAGGGCATTTTGGCGCACGAGCTATACAAACGTACCGGCCATGCAGAATAAGCCAATGATGAGCTACTGCAATTTTATCTTTAGGCAGATGCTTTACTAATTCTTTTTCAACCAACAGCGGATTCTTGGCAGTTTTAGGCACAAGTCCCAAACGATGAGAAACACGGAATACGTGAGTATCAACTGCCATCGCAGGTTGATTATAGATGACTGATACAATAACATTAGCAGTTTTACGGCCTACACCCGGCATTTTCTGCAAATCTTCAATCGTATTTGGTACTTCTGAGTTAAAATCATTTACCAGAATACGCGCCATACCTACCAGATGCTTGCTTTTATTGTTAGGATAACTCACACTCCTGATATATTCAAATACTTCTTCGGCTGTTGAATCTGCCAGACTTTCCGGGGTTGGGTAACGCTCAAATAAACGGGGTGTAACCTGATTAATGCGTTTGTCGGTACATTGCGCTGATAAAATGACAGCTACTAATAATTCGTAAGGATTGGTGTAATGAAGTTCGGTTTCAACCTGGGGATAATGTTCGGTAAAATAAGTAACTAAAGCTTTATAGCGTTCTTTTTTATTCATTGTCTGTCGTGAATTTTAAAACATCTCCCAAATTAGTAAAAACTAATCGTTGAAAGCAAAACCGGAACAAGGCTCCCGGAGTGTCGCTCAAGAATACGCACCTACTTGATATTCTTACGTCTGTTCCGTTGGAAATCTTCCAGCACAAATCCCCCTAAACCATTCAGGTTACTATAATACGCACGCCCATTGTTTACCTGAGTAAACTGCTGTACAAATTGTTTCAGATAAGGGTCTGAGGCAATCATAAAAGTAGTAACCGGAATATCCATCCGACGGGCTTGCGCAGCAATCGTCAGAGTTTTATTGACAATTTTGCGGTCGAGGCCGAAACTGTTTTTATAATATTTGATGCCTTCTTTCAAACAAGTGGGTTTCCCGTCTGTAATCATAAATACCTGTTTGTTTTTGGTTTTTCTGCGGCGCAGTAAATCCATCGCCAGTTCCAGACCTGCAACCGTATTGGTATGATAAGGGCCTACTTCCAGATAAGGAATATCTTTCAGCTGAATCTGCCAGGCATCATTACCAAACACCAGTATGTCAAGCGTATCTTTCGGATACTTAGTGCGGATGAGTTCAGCCAACGCCAGAGCCACTTTTTTGGCAGGCGTAATCCGGTCTTCACCATAAAGAATCATGGAGTGAGAAATGTCAATCATTAATACGGTAGAGGTCTGTATTTTTGATTCCCGATCAGTCACTTCCAAATCACTTTCGAGAAGCATAAAATCGTCGATACCACTATTAATCTGAGCATTTTTTAATGATTCAGTCATCGAAATCTGCTCCAGCGAATCCCCAAACTGAAAGGCGCGTACGTCACTGCTCAATTCATCACCAACACCAGTAAATGGTGTATGATGGCTACCGCTTGATTTGGTACGTTTCAGTTTACCGAAGATTTCGTCCAACGATTGTTTTCTGATACTCTGCTCACTTTTGGCTGTGATCCGGTATTGTTGCCCTTCCTGATTTTCTTCGGTGATATAGCCTTGTTTCTTTAAATCTTCTATAAAATCAGCCATACCATAATTATCATCCGTGAGTTGATACTGGCGGTCAAGATCGCTCATATAGCTAAGCGCCTGGCTTACATCTCCGGCGGTAATTAATAGCAATTGCTGAAAAATATTGAGTAATTGCTCAAATTGAGTTTTGCCCTTCATTTCGGGCTTGAATTCTGAAAAACGAAAACCAAGCATGACAATCAGTGATTTAGTATTGTATTACCTCTCTATAATATTAACGCTTTTTATCCGCTTAAAGTTTGGCTATGTTAAGATTCGCTACTTTTTAAGAACTATTAAGAGTTGGCTTGTCTGAAATCCGAAGATTTGCCGTAAATTGCATCGTTTTTTATAGTAATTGGCGGAACATGAGCATCAAAAAAATATTCTTTACACTTTTACTGACCTGTTTTTACGGCTTATGCCACGCCCAAATCCTTGACGATTCTACCAAGCAAGTTTACGGACTCAAGACTACCCGGTATATTCTTGAATACGATATTCTTAATAATCGTAAAACCTACTACAATCCCGATTCTACTTTAGATGGATTTCATCTGTTCGACAGAAACCTCAAAAGTGGCTGGCTATATCAGGATTTAGGACTGATAGGCACAGCAGTAAAACCCTTGTTTTTTCAGCCGAACGAAGAGGTAAGCAAACAACTGGGTTTTTCTACCTACGGTTTCTATGCTTTTGATGCTACCAAGACCAAATACTATAATACAAAATCGCCATACACCAATATGTATTATAGCCAGTCGGGTGGGGGAATGTTGTATCTCGATTTTACACACTCACAGAATATCAAACCCCGCTGGAATGTTACTTTTGATGTGCGTCGCCTAACGGCTGCCAAACAATACGGTGCTCCACAAACCCGTGAAGAACGACTGGTGGATAGCTGGGCATTGACTACTTCGTCCAATTACGAGTCAAAAGATGGAAAGTATACCATTTTAGGAACTTATAATCATTTTAACCACGCACCAATTGATCAGGGCGGCATAAAACCATTGGTTGATAGCCTTAAATTTGTTGAATCAAGCGATTTAAGTAATTATAAAAACTTCCTGTCGAGAATTACAAACGCTTCTTCAAGAGATTGGCGGAACGAATTCCATATCTATCAGCAATACCAGTTATCGAATGGCTTTCAGGTCTATCATATATTAGACTATCAGAGACGCATTGATTATTATCATGATAATAATTTCAAATCAGATACCACTGCCGGCGGAATTAATTATTATGGTATGCAAATTCCTAAGGATACGGCCTTGTTGAATAAATTACCTGACACACTTTCACTGGCATTGAGGTATCGTTTAATTGAAAATAAGTTTGGTATCAAAGGGATTTTCAAAGGTTTTGCTTATAGACTTAACCTCCGTTATCGCTTGTATAATCTCAATTCTGACTTCAATGTAGATGAACCTTCTCAACGAAAAACCGGATTCAGACATGAAGTACTGGCAAGTGCCTGGGCCAATTATTTCTTCCCCGACAGCCTGAAACGAGCCTACGCCGAATTTGAATTAGGCACAAATCTGAATTATCGCCTGAAAGTAGAATACATTGGCCCTAAGCTAACCGCAGGATTTTATCAGGCTTCTACGCCTGCTACCTTGTTAGATGAACGTCTGGGGAACAATAGTGCATTCAATTGGTCGATGCTCAATAACCGGAATCTGGCTAATCAATTCTCTACCAATCTCTATGCGGCAACTTCTATCAGGTTGCAAAGATTCAAGGTTACGCCAAGCGGTTATTATTCATTGCTCAGTAGTTATATTTATTACGACGAAAATGCCCATATCCAGCAAACTCCAGCACTTTCGGCTCTTTTTAAATCAATCAGCGTTTTCAGAGCAGGTCTTGAGATTGAATATAACTGGAAAAAATTCTTATTAAGAAACCAGACCTATCTTGCCGGAACTTCCCGTCAGGATATTATCCGCATGCCAACCATCACCAATAATACTACGGTTGGCTATGAGTTTATCTATGCCAAAAGGCTGCATATCAATGCCGGAGCAGAAATCTATTATCGCTCGGCCTATTATGCCGATAACTATATGCCACTCAACCGCCAGTTCTATATCCAGAATGATAAAAAGGCATGGGGTTATCCGGTGGTCGACCTTTTTGCTAACCTGAAAGTAAGCCGCGTAAGGGTGTTCCTCAAATTTGCCCATGTCAATCAGGGCTTCCCAGCCAATGGTTATTTTGTAAGTTCTGTATATCCGGGCTTACGCCGTACCTTCTTCATCGGGGCAAACTGGCCGCTATTTGATTAAAATTAGTGTTCAGGCTTAGCTACTTATAGTTACTCTTATTTTCCGAAAACCATCACTGCGGTGCTGCCCATTTCAAAAAGGTATTCACCGTAGCGTCTACCTTTTCTGAGGCTTCTTTAGTGCCTGATATGTAGTCAGTTAAGTTTCTTGCTTTTGTATTCTCTTCTTCCTTCATCATAATGGTTGTTCTATGGACGGTTGGTCGTGGATTGTTATCTCGGACTGCACTTTCCTAAATTTCCGGCTTTCGATTATACTTTCAAAGTATTTAGAAGATTTTTGATAAAATCATACTGTTGGGGTAGGAGTTCCCCTTGCCAGAACTCATTTGACAAGAATTTAAATTATCAATAGTAGAAAGTGTTAAAACATATTTAAAAATAAAAACTGAAAATTGTAACCTTAAATCATCATTTCCTGTCTGAGTACGATTAAAAACCGAGAGAAAATTTATGTTATAAGAAGCGATATTACAGGTTTTTAATTGTACGAGTTTAAATGATGGCTGCTTTTTGGGCGCCCGGCTAGGGTTACTTTTTTTCAGCTAAAAAAAGTAACACCAAGGACTATGAAAATAAAATAATATAAGGCATACTCTATTATTCACTTCAATACTGGAAGCAACAATCACTCGGTTAGTATCGCTGTTTAACTGCACAGCAAGAGTTTATTCACTGTATTTTGGAATAATATTAAACAAGTTCATTACCTTAAATTCATTACTAATAATAAATTTTTTATTAAAAATTACATAAAATGCCCCTAAACGCAATTTCTCCTATTTAATTATTTATGTTGAAAGAAATTGTTCAATTAAAGAATTTGTATCTTTGCATTCTTATAAACCTAAACTCTTGATACATGGTGTTTTGGCACTATTTACTACCGGTTCTATTTTTCACTGCTGTCTTTGTTCAACTCATTTTTATTTTGGGTATTTTTCCGGGGCTATTGTCGCATCAGGATGCCGGACGTGATACAGTTTCGAGCCAGAAACCAGGGGTTTCAGTAGTTA
The DNA here is from genome assembly GCF_054779675.1 of Emticicia fontis. Classification (NCBI taxonomy): domain Bacteria; kingdom Pseudomonadati; phylum Bacteroidota; class Cytophagia; order Cytophagales; family Leadbetterellaceae; genus Emticicia; species Emticicia fontis. The sequence continues at coordinate 112,315 of NZ_BAAGXU010000051.1, read as the reverse complement.
TTGCAGCCTGGAACGAGTTGGAAAACCTGAAAGAATTGCTGCCGATATTAGAATCGCAGGATTACCCCGACTTTGAAATAGTTGTGGCAGACGACCGCTCGCACGACGGCACTTATGATTATCTCTTGTTTAACGAGGGAGGCTATTCTAAAGTTAATTTTGTCAGAATTGAGTCATTACCTGCCCATTTTACAGCCAAAAAATTTGCTGTAACGATGGGAATCAAAAAAGCTACGAAAGAAATTATTTTGTTAACTGATGCCGATTGCAGACCAACCAGCGAATTATGGATTGACACGATGGTAGCGCAGATGGAAAAAGGCAAAGACATCGTACTGGGCTTTTCACCTTATAGTTTCGAAAACTCACGATTGAACTCGCTGATTCGTTATGAAACATTCCAGACGGCCCTGCAATATATGTCTTTTGCCGAAGCAGGTATGCCTTATATGGGTGTTGGCCGGAATCTGATGTATCGACGCGATTTATTCTGGGTAAGTAATGGTTTTTCAAGCCATCATGGTTTGTTAGGCGGAGACGATGATTTGTTTGTGAACGAAGTATCAAACAAAAACAATGTAGCCATTTGCATAGATGAAGAAGCGCACATGGTATCAGAACCGAAGAAAACCTGGGGCTCTTGGGTAACACAGAAGCGCAGACACTTATCGGTTGGGAAACGTTATAAATTCAGAGATAAGTTTTTACTGGGAAGCCTGGCTGCCAGTCAGTTAGTTTGTTGGTTTATATTATTGCCGACTTTCTTTATTAAGCCTGACTGGTTTGAAGCACCGGAGTGGTCTAGAATACCAACCCAGTGGCTGGACGATAATAATTTACAGGATTTCTATTTATATAATGATTGGATGCGATTAATTACCGGCGTATTTTTCTTCTGGTTATTTATCAGATGGATCGTATTATCGAAAGCCAATAAGAAATTGAGTGGCACGATTCAATCATTCAAAATACCTTATTACGATTTTCTGTACGCTTGTTATTATTTAGTTTTCGGTTTGATTACCGTTTTCTCAAACCCTAAAAAGATTAAGTGGAGATAAGAGCCTGTTTAAATATTGTTTTTCTGACCGAAAAGAACGGTCCGCCGCCGCGGCAGATTTTTCAGTTAGACAAGCGGACGCCGCGCGGGCGTATTTTGCAGGCGTAGCAGGCAGCTACGACGAAAAAATACAACGCAGTATAAATGAAAAAGCTGCCTTTGAAGGTCGAATTATAATATTTAAACAGGCTCTAAGATAAAATTTACTTTTTGTGCATTGCATATGCCCGCTAATATAGATATACTGACCAAATATTTTCCGAAACTCACCGACAAACAACGTGAGCAATTTGAACAATTGCAGGAACTATATAGTTTTTGGAATAGCCAGATTAATGTAGTTTCAAGACAGGATATTGAAAATCTGTACGAGAAACACGTATTGCACTCACTGGGGATAGCCAAGGTGCTGAACTTCAAGCATGGCACAGAAATTTTAGATGTAGGCACAGGTGGTGGTTTTCCGGGTATTCCTCTGGCTATTTTATTTCCCGAATGTCATTTCCATCTGGTAGATTCAATCGGGAAGAAAATCAAAGTAGTAACTGAGGTAGCTCAGGCAGTAGGCTTAAAAAACCTGACTGCCCAACACGAAAGAGCCGAAAATGTGGCAGGTGATTATGATTTTATTGTGAGTAGGGCCGTAACAAGGTTGAAACCTTTTTATGAATGGATAAAAGATAAAGTCACCCGTAATCAGTTTAACGACCTGAAAAATGGTATTCTCTATCTGAAAGGAGGCGATCTGGAAGAAGAATTGCAGGAATTTGGCAAAAAATACAAGTTGTATAACTTGTCAGATTATTATGAAGAGGAGTTTTTTGAAACCAAAAAAGTGGTATATGTACCATTCTGATACACATAATTTTAATAACCCATAATTAATCCTACATACAATGAACGAACGATTTTCGGCAAGTGCCATTAAAAACCCTTTAATGCCTGATGAAGTGATCTTCAACGAAAAAGGCGTTACTTTCAAGGCGAGAAAAGTTTTTAGTAGTTCTGAACAATTTGTTTTTTATAACGATATAGCAGGGGTAGAAATAGATTCAGGTATGTTTTTCTCAACAATCCGTATCAAGGCAAGAGCCAGAGAACACGAAATTTTGATTGAGAATTTTACTAAAAGTGATGCGCGTAAAGTAAAAGAACTCATATTAGAGCGTGCATTTCACTAAAAGGTATGTCTGCCGTTGCTCATATCAGATCTGAAGCAAAAGAGATTGTTGTTTCGGCAAAACTCTGGTTTTATGGCAATTTTGCTACAACCGAATTGGTGAGCCGGATTGTGGCTGAAATAAACAGCCAGTACAATGATGCAAAAGGTAGATTACAAGTAAGAGAAGCTGACGGAAGCATAGCCACTTATCTTATCAGATTTGAAATAGATTCAGCCATTGTATCGGTCGATGCCGTTTTTGAGCTGGTGCAAAGCAATACTGATTACCGCAACAACTATATTCGTATCGAACAGGATAATTTCCTCAAACGCTCGTTTATGGGCAATGAACTGGGAGGAAATATCGGACATTGGCTGATAAGTGATAATTTAGGAGAATCCACCACTGCTGCACATGAATTTGGTCATTCGTTAGGGCTCGACCACCCCACAGACGTTGATTTACGAGACAGAGAACTGCCACCACCCATGATGGCACCCAGAGGGACACTGGTAAAATCGAGATTTCAATGGAATCCGACTGTGAATGCCGGGGAATTTGGTGGAACCATGAAACCCATTTACAGAAAAGTATGCGCCGAAGAAGTTGCTGAGATTTTTACGGGTTTGACTTTCACAGATGGCACATTGAACCTGGGCATTCTCAATAATCTGGTATATGATGAAATTGGAAATCCATATTATTTTATTGAGTGATTTAGCGATTGAGTGAATGAGTAATTATGTATGAAAATAGTGAATCGCAAATTAGCTGATAATAATTTAAAATAAGTAAATAATTGAGGGTTTAGATGATTGAGTAGTGAAGATAATCACTCAATTACTAATTCACTCAATCACTCAATAAACATCTATGAATCTAGGCGTTAAAAATACATTAAGAGTGCTTCGGGGTACCAGTGTAGGTATGTACTTGGGCGATGAGGAAGGCAATGATGTCTTGCTGCCCAAAAAGTATATTCCTGATGATTTGATAGTGGGCGATGATATAGAGGTATTTATCTACAAAGATTCCGAAGACCGCATTATTGCTACTACGCTCGAACCAAAAGTTCAACTCAATCAGTTTGCCTACTTGCAGGTAATGGCTGTTACGGCCATTGGTGCTTTTCTGGACTGGGGGCTTGAAAAAGACCTGTTGGTACCATTTAAAGAACAGAACAAAAAACTAGCGGTAGACGACTGGTGCGCAGTGTATATGTATCTTGACGAAGACACGGACAGGCTTGTAGGTTCTTGCAAGATTAATAAATTTCTGGAGAAAGAGGCGGCTGGTTTAACCGAGGGAGAAGAGGTAGATTTATTTGTTTTTGAAGAAACAGCTCTGGGCTTGAATGTGGTTATCAACAGCAAATACAAAGGGCTGATTTATGAAAATGAGATTTTTCAACGTGTTAAATTGGGCAGCCGGTTGAAGGGTTATGTCAAACAAATCAGAGAAGATAACCGCATTGATATAAGCCTGCAAAAGCAAGGATATGCCAACGTAGAGCCGAGTGCAGAAAAGATATTAGAAAAGCTGAAAGCCAATGAGGGCTTTCTGGACGTAACCGATAAGAGTGATGCCAATTATATCATGTATCAGCTGGAAATGAGCAAAAAAACCTTTAAAAAGGCCATTGGGGGCTTGTATAAACAGCGTTTGATCAGGATAGAAGACGATGGCATTTATTTAGTCTGACAATAAAAACAACAAATATGAAGCAAATAATTTTTACTGAAAAAGCACCTGCTGCGATTGGCCCTTATAGCCAGGCCGTATTGGCAGGAAATACCCTGTATGTATCCGGGCAAATAGCCTTGGATTTGGCGACTTCGGGCGATATAAAAGCAGAAGCAAACAAAGTGATGGAGAACATAGGGCATATACTAGCTGAGGCAGGAATGGACTATACAAATATCGTAAAATCAAGCATTTTTCTGAAAAGTATGGATGATTTTGCTTTGGTAAATGAGGTCTATGGCAGCTATTTTCCATCGAATCCTCCCGCCAGAGAAACAGTGCAGGTAGCCCGATTACCAAAAGATGTAAACGTTGAAATTTCGGTAATCGCCGTTAATTAAATTTTAATCTTGAGCCGGATTTTTTAATATGAAATGCTTAAACTTGATTATCAAGTGTTTGCAAATTAGATTATTCTGCCAGATAAAATAAATCCTTACCGTAAAATAATTTTCATTGTTAAGAATGTATCTTTAATAAAGAAAATCTTATATATTTACGGAAAAAGAAATTCCTCCCATTTGTAACTAAAACTAAAATAGTTTAGCTATGAGAAAAAATTATTTTCTATCTCTATTATTGTTGATGAGCGCTTTTTGGAAAGTTGAGGCTAAAGAGAGAGAAATCTCAAAAGAATCCGCGCCTACTTCCATTGCAATGGCTCCGACGTTACCGAAACCAACCGAGCTTTCTGGAACATCTGTAACAGGTGTCGGAACTCAGATTAACCTAGTATGGCGTGATAATGCAACCGGAGAAACAGGTTTCCAGATTGCCGTTTCAAGTAATGGTGGTACAAGTTATAGTGTGAATTCGGCAGGCCCGTCTATAGGTTCATTTGGTACAGGAACACTTCCTGGCTTAACTCCAGGTACAACATATAAGATTGCAGTAAGAGCCGTAAAAACTGGTTCAGGTCCAACCGTGTTCTCTGGTTGTACAGTAAGTATCCCTGGCGTATCAGATAACGTAGCTGACCAGTATTCCTGCTGGAGTGATATTATCACTGTGTCTACTAACCCAACCGTTCCAAGACCTCCTATCAATGTTCAGATTCTGGATTCTGATATTACGCAAACTACCGCTAAAATATCTTTCACAGATGATTCAAACAATGAAACGGATTTTCTTATTAAAAGAAGAACAGTTGGTGGTGCGTACGTTGATGTAGCTACTCTGCCAGCTTCTCCGGGAACTGGTACTAGAAAAGAATATTTAGTGACAGGTTTGCAATCGGCAACAATTTATCAATTCGTAGTAGTTTCACATAATGTAACAGACTACTCAGTTGAGTCTAACATGAAACAAATTGAAACATTGCCATATGCTCCTCAGGCGCCATCAATATTGATTTCTCCTTGGACAAATCTGAATACGATTCGTTTAGAATGGACGTTTAACTCAACCAACCAAACGTCTACTATTATCCAACGTTCATCTGATGGTTATAATTTCTATGATTTGAATGATAGCTATTTTCCATTTATTGGTTGGTATGAAGATGCAGGATTGGGAGAAGGTCAAACATTCTATTATAGAATCCTGGTAGTAAACAAAGGTGGCCGTAGTGGTCCTTCAAATGTAGTTATGGCTACTACTCAGAGACATACAGCGCCATTTGCTCTTTATGATTTGGTGGCGAAAACTGCAGATAGCTCGACTTCTACAATTAACTTGATGTGGTCGAACCCGCTTCCTGGACCATATAATGTACCAGTGGCTACAAATATCTATCGTTCATCAACAAGTGCTACGGACGGATTCTTTAAAATAGGTGAAGTTACACCGGATCAATTTATGTTTAGCGATACTACAGGCAAACCAAAAACCCGCTACTGGTATAAAGTTGGATCGGCTAATCAATACGGTGAAAACTTTTCGAATGTAGCGAATGATATTACTCGTGGCGCGCCGACTATGCCGGAAGGCTTACAGGTTATAGCAACAAAAGATAGCTTGGGTAATGATATTCTGGTTGCAAAATGGACTGATACCTCTAACGATGAAGATTACTTTGTATTAGACAGAGCAACTGATGTGAACTTTACTCAGAATGTATTGACTGCTAATCTTTTTAGAAACTATACACAAGCTACAAGTATTCCGTTTGATGAAGGTATGACTTACTTCTTCCGTATCAGATCAGTAAACTACTATGGTTCTTCTGCCTATACAGAGTGGACAAGCGTTACATCGTTCTATACGGCTATCCCGAACAAACCTTATGGTTTGAAAGCCACAGCAGCAGCCAAATCAGTAACTTTGAAATGGGGTGATGATTCAAACAAAGAAGAAGGGTTTGAAGTAGAGCGCTCAACTGATGGTACAAACTTCGGTAAAGTAACTACTACTGCCGCTAATGCAACTTCTTATGTTGATGGTACAGTAGCTGCCAATACTAAATACTGGTACCGTGTAAGAGCTACCAATCCTAAAGGATCTTCTGATTATACAAACGTGGTTGAAGTAACAACTCCTTCGGCTACAAGTGCTTTGGTAGGTGGTTCTTCTACCAACGAAACATGGCAGGTATTTCCAAACCCAACTACTAACTCGGTGCAAGTAACATTGCCTGAAAGCATGCAGAATCAGGTTGGTGTAGTAACTATTGTTGACAGAATGAACAGAGAAGTAGTAAAAGCGAAATTAGATTCTAATCAGAAAGAATATCGTTTTGATCTAAGCAATTTCTCAGAAGGTACTTATATCATCAATATCAGTACTGGTTCAAAACAAATCTCGAAAAGAGTTTACAAGCAATAATTGAAACAATGAGTATATAAATAAAGAAGCGTCTCAAAGGGACGCTTCTTTTATTTTTCTCAATGCTTGCCAGAATTAAAATCTTATGCAGCAATTTAGCTGAAAGTAACAGGCAATTAATAGTCGTAGTTCTCTGTGAAAGTATTTTGACTAGTGCATAAATAAAGAAGCGCCTCAAAGAGACGCTTCTTTTATTTTCACAACTTTTGCTAAAATTAAATACTTATCAAATCGCCTTTGAAAAAGTATTATGTATCACACTGCCTGTCGGGCGAATATACTTGTCGAAAACTGTACACACATTTCTGATAAACGCACGTCCCTCTTCTGTAACTCTTACCTTGTCGTCTTCCAATATGATAATTCCATCTTCCTGTAATGTCAGTAGTTGCTGAATCTGTTCCTGATTCAAATCATTCAATGAAAATTCAGTCTCGAATCTACACATCAGATTCTGGATATAATTTCTCCAGATCATATCAGTTTCTGACTGGATATGCCCGCGTAATAACGGGAAGATATGGTTTTTTGTCAAATCTATGTACTCGTCTAAACTCTTGGTATTCTGCGATAAAGCCGTCCATGAATCACTAATAGCTGATACCCCCAACCCCAGCATACATTTAGATTGCGAAGTAGTATAGCCCATAAAATTACGGTTGAGCGAACCATTCTGGCTTGCCTTAAAAAGTGAATCAGTTGGGCGGGCAAAATGATCCATACCGATTTCAGTATAGCCGTTCTCCTCAAAAATCATCCGGCCTAATTCATACAATTGTCTCTTGACGGCTGCACTTGGCAGGTTGTTTTCATCAAAACCCCTTTGTCCGTTTCCTTTTAGCCATGGCACATGCGCATACGAATAAAGTGACAATCTATCCGGTGAAAGTTCTATGGTTTTTCTGATGGTTTTCTCAAACTGCTCGATGTTCTGGAAAGGGAGGCCATAAACCAGATCATGACTGATAGAAGTGTAGCCAATCTGACGGGCTAATTCGGTTACTTTCTTTACATTCTCGAACGGCTGCAAGCGATTAATAGCTACCTGCACGGCATGGTCATAATCCTGTACACCAAAACTTACCCGACGAAAACCTAAATTATATAAGGTTCTCAGATGGGCTTCGGAAGTGTTATTAGGATGTCCTTCAAAACTAAACTCGTGGGTAGGGCTTACTTTTGAACCAGATAGAATACCTTCGATTAAATCTTTCAGGTTTTCGGGAGAGAAAAAACTAGGTGTACCACCGCCTAAATGAATTTCCTCGATTACCGGGGCTTCTCTTAATAAACTGCGATACAAATTCCACTCTCTTAATACAGCTTCAATATAAGGTACTTCAAACTGGTGATTGAGTGTAATGCGTTTGTGGCAGGCACAAAAAGTGCACATACTCTCACAGAATGGGAGATGGATATAAAGACTAAGTTTTTTCTGATTTTTATACGTGCGAATAAAGCTCTCTTTCCATTGAGCTTCTGTAAAACTGGTATTATCCCAGTAAGGGACAGTCGGGTAACTTGTGTATCTTGGTGCGGAAGTATTGTACTTCTCAATCAATGCTGATGACGTCATTCTCCTCTTTTTTTATTCAAATGTAGTATTGAGATAAAAAAAGAAATATGAGCAAAATCATATTTGCTAATTTCTTAGCCTTTTTAGTTTTTCCATGTCCAAAATAGTGATTCTTCCCGACTCAATATCTACCAGTTTTTCATCTCTGAAATCAGATAAAGTACGGATGGCCGTTTCGAGTGAGGTACCCGCTGCACTGGCCAGATCTTCCCGACTGATTTTCATAGCAGTCTGATTCTTCTGGTAGAAGCGTATCAGGGCTTCTGAAACTCTTTTTCTGACAGAATTATAAGCCAGCTTTAATAGATTTTCTTCATTATCCTTGATATTCTTAGATAAGAGCTGAATAAATTTCTGCGCCACCTGTGGATTCTGGTGTAGCAGATTATTAAAATCTTTTTTCGGAATCAGACAGATTTCGGCGTCTTCTAATGTCTCTGCGGTATCAGTAAAGTTAGTTTCCTGTATCAGATCTACGTATCCGATAAAATCTCCTGTATTATACAGATTCACAATAAACTCCTTGCCATCATCATTTGTCTTAAAAGCTTTTAATTTACCTTTTATTACATAATAAAGATATAGCGGAAAATCTCCTTCACGATAGATTTCCGTTTTTTTCTTGAAATACCTGATCTCCCGGTTTTCTGTCAACTTCTTTAATTCCTGTTCGCCACTCGCATCGACAATGAGCTGGTCGAGCCCTACTATATCCTGCGAATATTGTTTTTTTGATACTTCTCTTTTGCGCAGTCGGCTTTCAATGGCACTTAGCAGCTCTACGTCGTCAAAGGGCTTTGTAATATAATCGTCAGCACCCATATCCATGCCTTTTCTGAAATCAGTGCGTTCGGCTTTAGCCGTTAAAAATATAAATGGAATAGATGCTGTTTTTTCCTGTTTAGAGAGTAGGTGCAGTACACCATAGCCATCCAGAACAGGCATCATAATATCACAGATAATCAGGTCAGGCAGTTCTCTTATCGCCACATCTACACCTACTTTGCCATTTTCTGCGGTCAGAACTTCGTACCCATCTAATTCTAGTATTTCAGAGGTATTTTCTCTGATTTCAATGTTGTCTTCTATCAAGAGGATTTTTTTCATAATCTGTGTTGTGCTTTACTTATAAATATCGGGGCAGCGTAATGATAAATTCAGTGCCCTTGTTTATCTCGCTTATGAACTCAATTTTACCTTTCAGTAATATTACATATTGATTTACGATACTTAAGCCTAAACCTGTGCCTTGTATCGCTTCGGCATTACTCATGCGGTAAAACCTTTCAAAGACGTGTTTTTTTTCAGCCTCTGGTATACCTATACCTTCGTCTTTAATACTGATAATAACCTGCTTGCCCAATATCTTGCCTGTTACCTGAATAGTAGAATTTTCAGGCGAAAATTTGATAGCATTAGAAATCAGGTTGATAACAATATTTTTGATAAGCTTTGTATCGAGACGCACATCATAGGAAGTTTCAGTAGTTTCGTAAATACAAACAATTCTTTGTCCTTTTTTACTAATGCCCTGCATCTGCTGACATATTTCTTCCAGCAACTCATTTATCACAAAAGTTTCTGGAGCTACTATTACCTTTCCTTCTTCCAGTTTGTTAAGCGATAGGAAATCATTTAATATATCTGTGAGGTTTCTTACCGATGATTTGATCCGATGGATATGTTTGTCACGCTTTTCGTTTTCATCCATATCTCCATACTTTTCAACCAATGAAAGCGACGAAAGTACAGTAGCCAATGGTGTGCGGAATTCATGTGAGGCAATGGTAATAAACCTGGATTTCATCAGGTTCAGTTCTTGCTCTCTTTTCAGCGCTCTGTCTAGCTCGTCTTTGGTTTTTTCCAGTTTCTGAATGGCCTCTTTTAATACCAGCGTGCGTTCTTCTACCTCAATCTCCAGTTCGTTTTTATAACTCACAAGCTTGTTTTCAGCAATTTTGCGGATAGAAATATCAATCACAAAGGCAATTACATAGGCTCCTTTACTATTCTGATAAGGGCTCAGACTGATTTCAACAGGAAACTCAGAGCCATCTTTTCGCTTGGCATATAAATCCATCCCACTTCCCATTGATCGGGCATGAGGGTGCTCGTTAAAGTTCATTCGGTGGGCTGTATGTACCGGTCTGAAACGATTAGGGATGAGGTCTTCTATCATCAGATCAGTCAGTTCTTCCGGTTCATAACCAAACATTGCTGCCCCACTGGGGTTCACCCGAACGATTTTTCCTTGTTTATCAGCTATTAAAATTCCTTCTGTTGCAAAAAGGAAAATCGCCTCCGATTGGTGTAAAATATCCATTTCCGCTACTTTCGACAGAATGTCAGTATTCTTTTTCATCAGCAAAGGAGATAAGTTTTAGCACTTAAAAATATGACAAAAATCAGGTTTCTAAAATACCGCCGACAAAATTAAACAATTTATCATATTCTATTATGATAACCATCATATTCATTGATTGACAAAATACTGAATTTTGTTGCATTGAAAAACTATATATATGAAAACCATTTTACTAGCCACCGACTTTTCAAAAGCAGCCAATAAAGCAAGCCACATTGCCACGCAAATTGCAATCAGACAGGACGCCCGATTGGTATTGTATCATTCATATAGGTTTATGAATACCTATGATGATAACTATGGGTATCCGATTGAAGAGGTAAAAAGAATTACTTCAAAAAAACTGGGTGATTTAAAGAAAAGGATCCAGGCCAGACTTGAACAACCGCTTAAGATTATCACGTGTAATAAACATGGGTTCGTGATGGATACGGTAAAAGAGGCCATAGAAGAGTTTGGAGTTGATTTAATAGTAATGAGTAGTGTAGGTGATGCGCCCCTTGGCGCGGGTTATTTTGGTAGTATTGCCACCGAAATGCTGGATAAGCTACAAGTACCCATGTTGGTATTACCTCCTAAGTATAGAAAAAGTGCGATTGAAAATGCAGTAATGGCTATCGATTTGAAAAAGCCTCTCGATGCCAATGCTTTAAGTAAGGGGATTTATCTGCTAAGAGATTTAGATGCAGCGGTAGATGTGGTATACGTAGCTAAAACTGCTGAAGAAGCCAATAGTGAAGAAGTGAAAGAGGCGAGTGTCAGAGTTAGGGACTTATTAAAGAATGTTCCGCATACGTTTGAGACTATAGTTGAGGGCAAGCAGGTTGATGGAATTAACAAGTTTGTGAAGAAAAGAAAGGCACAATTGCTGTTTACTTTTCCTAAACACCATACTTTTTTTGAAAAAGTTTTTCTGCAAGGCAATACCCGTAGATTAGTATTTGATACAGATGTGCCCGTGTTGGCTATAAAATAAATTTAAAACAGGACTGAATATGATGAAAATTGTTGTTGATAAGGAAATGACCGTCCATCAATTTGCAAGGGCGTTCAATGAGGTATATCCTTTTCTGAGAATTGAGATTTACCACATGGGCAATGAGGTGAGCACAGATTGCTTTCATACGCTGGAAGAAATTTCGAGTATGAAGAATCCTTCGGTATTTATCATTTCGCCGAGTATGACAATTGAGCAGATTGAAACCTTTTTCTGGGAAGAATTAGGTTTGCAGGTAGCTGTTTTCAGAAAAGTAGGTAACTCGTGGATACACACGTCTTTTACTAACAACTGGACACTAGAACGCCAGAACCGTATGGGCAGAAATATCTTTGGAGAAATAGCATGAGTATTTTTGATTAACTCATGCTATATTTTTACTTTATTATTAGCCATAATCCAAAGAAATAGCTTCTTCTGCTGAAAACTTTTGCCTGACTAGTCATTTTCTATCCTAAAATCATGCTTTTGCCTACGACTATATGCACTTATTCCAAAATATGATAAATATCAGTTTTCCTGGTGGTGTTTAATCATAATCGCGACGTTGATTGAAACGTAATTTTGGACTTTCAAATAACCCACATTTTTAATGGCAATTTTAATCTTTTTTCTGGCTCACTGGTATTTATCCTTATTCTCACAAACCTTCTTTCTGCATCGCTATGCAGCCCACCAGATGTTTACGATGTCGAAAGGTTGGGAGAAGTTTTTTTATGTAATAACCTTCATCACACAAGGTTCTTCTTTTCTAAGCCCTAAGGCGTATGGCATTATGCACCGCTTGCATCATGCTTATGCCGATACTGAGAAAGACCCGCATTCGCCGAGTTATTCTGACAATCTGTTTCATATGATGTGGAAAACCAAGGATTATTATAACGATATATTAAACGATAGAGCGAATATAGAACCGAAATTTAAGAAAGGTGTACCAAACTGGATGTTTATGGAGCGGCTAGGTGATAAATGGACAGTGCGGATTGCCTGGGGGGTATTGTATACTTTATTTTATATGTATTTTGCTACCAACGCCTGGGAATATCTTCTGTTACCGATTCATTACCTGATGGGCCCGGTGCATGGGGTTATTATCAACTGGTTTGCTCATAAATATGGCTACCGGAACTTTGAAGTGAACGATACTGCCAAAAACCTGCTTCCATTTGATTTTCTGATGATGGGAGAATCTTATCACAACAACCACCATAAATTGGGCGGTAGGGCAAATTTCGGCATCAAATGGCACGAGTTTGACCCTACGTACCCAATTATTTTATTGCTTAATAAATTACATGTAATTAAGCTGAAATTGAATAACGATTTGAACTATATGTAAGCGCTTAAACAGTACAGCTATGACACTCAATGAAACCAAAATAGCCTGTTACCATTGCGGTGACGAATGCGCAGACAGCCCGATTGTGCTGGAAGACAAACATTTTTGCTGTCATGGCTGTAAGACTGTTTATGAGATTCTGCAAGATAACAACTTATGCTCGTATTATGACCTGAATCAGCACGCGGGTATAAGTCTGAAATCAGCCAATTTTAACGGCAGATTTGATTATCTGGCCGACGAGAAGATACAAACCCAATTGCTCGATTTTAAGAGTGAAAGTATCAATAAAGTTACTTTATTCATTCCGGCTATCCATTGTAGTTCTTGCGTGTGGTTGCTTGAAAACTTCAATAAAATTCAGACCGGAATATTTACGGCCAGGCTCAATTTTCTGAGAAAGGAATTATCACTCAGTTATGACCCTACGAAAGTCAACCTGCAAACCATTGTAGAATTATTGGCTACTTTGGGCTATGAACCTTTGATAAATCTGCAAAGCGCCGAGCACCACCCTAAACAGAACAAGGTACAAAGACGACTCATATTACAGATTGGAGTAGTAGGTTTTTGTATGGGGAATGTGATGCTGTTGAGTTTTCCTGAATACTTCAAACTAGACCTCAACAATCTGGTAGATGCGACTTACCAGCGGTTTTTCTTATATCTCAATTTTTTGCTATCGCTGCCTGTCTTCTTTTTCGGGGCCTCTGATTACCTGAAAGGGGCCCTTATTTCTATCAAAGAAAACTTTAAAGGCAAAACCAATGTATTAAGTGTAGATATTCCGATTGCTTTGGGTATTACTGCACTGTTTGTCAGAAGTAGTTTTGAAACCTTTGTGAATCATTCTGCGGGGTATTGGGATAGTCTAGCCGGATTGGTTTTCTTCTTGTTGACTGGCAAGTGGGTGCAACAGGTCACATATAATTATTTATCATTTGAGCGTAATTATAAATCCTATTTCCCATTGGCTGTAAAGGTAAAAAGTGGCTATAAAAATGTATCAGAACTACAAAAAGGCGATATCATCGCCATCCATCATCAGGAATTGATTCCGGCTGATTCGCTTTTATTGTCGGATAGGGCCTATATTGATTATAGTTTCGTAACCGGAGAGTCTGAACCCATCAAGAAAGAAAAAGGAGATCTGATTTATGCCGGAGGGAGACTGATTGGTGAAAAAGTGAATCTGACCGTACAAAAACAGGTGTCTCAAAGCTACCTGACTGAATTGTGGAATAACGATGCTTTTAAAAAAGAAAAGAAAACGGCTACCATAGATCTGGCCAATGCCTTTAGTAAGTATTTTACCTATACTGCGCTTGTCATTGCATTGATTACGGGCACATACTGGTATTTTAATGAGCCGGATTTAGTCTGGAAAAGTGTGACTGCCGTATTGATGGTGGCTTGCCCTTGTGCGCTTACGCTTTCAATGCCTTTTACGATGAATACCACCATGGGTATTTTTGGGAGAAATAAGTTTTTTGTCAAAAACCAGATGGTGATTCAGCTATTGACTGAAATAAATGAGGTGGTATTTGACAAAACCGGAACACTTACCGAAAATAAAAACGGGCAGCTGCATTTTGAAGACGGTACTTTAAACAAGCAAGAAAAAAGCTGGATCGGGCAATTAGCCGCACAATCAGTACACCCTTTAAGCAAAATGATTTACAAATATTTAGGTGTGGGTAAAGGAAATATCAGCTATTTCAATGAAATAAAAGGGATGGGGATTGAAGGGGTAATCGATGAAAATTTCATCAGATTAGGTAACGCTGAATTTGTAGGAATAAGAACCAACAATGCGCAGGCAAGTCAGGTATATGTAGAAATCAATCAGGAATACAGGGGGTATTTTACGATAAAATCAGACTATCGGAAAAACTGGAAAGAGGTTTTGAAACAACTGAAATCTCATTTCAAAATGGCTTTAATATCTGGTGATAATGATGAAGAGCAGGCAAATCTAAACCCATATTTCGATCAAACAAGATTGTTGTTTAATCAGAAACCACAAGATAAACTCGATTTCATTAAAGCAGAACAGCAGGCCGGAAATCATGTATTGATGATAGGCGATGGCCTGAATGATGCCGGAGCGTTACGCCAGAGTAATGTGGGTATAGCCTTGAGCGAAGACGTACAGGCATTCTCTCCCGCTTGTGACGCAATTCTGGATGCCTCAAAATTCAACCGATTGACTGATTTTCTGGGTTTTAGTAAAACAGCACTCAGAATTGTAAAAGCAAGTTTCGTTTTATCTCTAGTATATAATTTTATTGGCATTGGCTGGGCTGTATCCGGCAAATTATCACCTGTGATGGCAGCTATTTTTATGCCTTTAAGTTCTCTATCGGTCGTATTATTTGCGGTCGGCATGACCTATCTTTTTGCCAGACTTAAAAAATTGATTTAAACAGATTCATTTTATGGCAGTCATTATATTTTTAGTAATTGCAGCACTGGTAGTAGCAGGGGGCTTCCTGGCATCTTTCTTCTGGGCTACCAACGACGGTCAGTTTGATGATACTTATACTCCGGCGGTCAGGATTCTGTTTGATGATGAAAAACCTGCTGAAAGTCATAAGGAATCATGAGTTAGAATAGATTTTGGATAAATGATACACCTTAGTTTTGTGCATCTAATCAATCAAATTTTATGGAGCCAAAGCCGCATAGGAATATCTATTCTTACATCCGGAAATCTATCACTTTTGTGCTTGAATCAAGTGCATTTGTTGGTATAGCAGTATTAGTCATACTTTTCTTGCTTGCCAGAAATTGCCATGCACAAATTGATTTTTCGAAAATACCTGCCAACGAAAAATTTAGCAATAACCGGGCAGCAATTGCCGTAAAGAATGTATTGCTGGTACAACGTGATGAGGAATTAGACTGTACCTGGAAAACTTCGCACGCACAGCTTGGAGGTATGTTAGATACCCAAACACAGGATTTTCTGAACGACTGGCTGTCGGGTATGACTTACTTTGGTAATTGTGAGGGCGACAAAGAATGTTATGATTTTCAGTCGTATCATTTTTATTATAAAGTAACCAGAGTAACTCACTTACAGAACGATCTATTGGGGTTTTATCTGCAAGAGGGTAATTGCAAAGACGAAAAATCTTATTGCCTTGAAAATCAGGACTGGGAAATATATGACCTCAGAAGAAAACAATTTTTGCAGGAGGGCGATATTCTCCGTCAGGACGAAAAGGCACAGGCAGCTTTTTTTGCAGCTATCGAAAAGAAAGTAAATAAACTCAAGCTAACACTGGTAAAAGACTGGAAAGTCTATACACGTCAGATGGGTTTAGACAACAATAATCTGGTTGTGTACCTGAATAACGATATTTTAAATAATATGAAAGGGGTAGCTATACGATTCAGGATGGATGAAGTAGAAAACCTGCTTGTACCCTGCTTTGCCAACAGACTGAAAAATAAAGCCTGTGAGGAGACTAACCCGCTCTTTACAGAGCAACATATACTAAAGAACTAGTATCTACTCATGGTAGAAATATTTAGATTCGTATGAAGAAAAAGGATAGGCATTGCCTGTCCTTTTTTCTGATATATATCATATTATGAAGTATATATGCTCATAAAATGCGGGTGATGGCTGTTTTAGTTTTGTAGTATCAAATTAAACGACACTACAACATGAAAAAGATACTTCTTCCAACCGATTTCTCTGAAGCTTCAGACAAAGCCATTGCCTATGCTTTCAATCTGTTTAATCATACACCTTGCGAATTTACTTTGATGCATGCCTATGATACTTTTCCGGGAGGAGGCGCACCTGAACTTGCCTATGTGATGATTGATGAGATGTATAATAAGGCAAAAAAAGAAATCGCAGAATATATTGAAGCTGCCAAACAATTAGATATCGAGAGAATACATACATTCAAGGCAGAATTAGTTTCTGGTTCTCCGGCAAGCGCCATTCAGATTCTCCAGCAAAGCCACGAGTATGATTTTGTAGTTGTAGGAGCCACGGGCAAAGGCAACGATATCCTTTTCGGAAGTACCGCTACCGATGTAATCAGAAACGTAGCTGCCAATACCATCGTTGTTCCTGTTAAAGCAACATTTGAACCCATCAGAAATATAGTTCTGGCTGTGGATTATAAACCTATTCATTCATTCAGTGAATTAGATGGGCTAAAAGAATTATTACTTCAACAAACAGCAACACTCACTTTACTGACAGTGCTGAAAGACAGTCAATTTCCTACTGAACTGGATGGCCTGCTGAAATATGAATACCATGATTATTTCAAAGGGGTAGGCATAATAGACTATCAATTGCGTGCCGATAATGCCGAAGAAGGTATTATTGAATACCTGAGCAATCATGAGGCAGATATGCTGGTGATGCTTACTCGTCATCATTCATTTTTTGATGTGATCTTTAATCGTTCTGTGACCCGCAAATTTGCTTTCAATCCTGCAATTCCATTATTGAGCATTTATGATGATGCCCATGCGGAAGTGCCTGAACATGAATTGGTTACTTTTTAATTGACCTTTTATTACTCTAAAACTATAAGAAATGGATAAGTATTCACAACTAAGCCATACGCATTTTCAATACAGATTATGGCGGAATGAGCTAGCATTAATGCAGCAGGAAACCGATTTCTTCCTGACCATTGTGGAAGAAATACCTACGCTTGAAAACAAAGCCAGAGAAACTGAACAGGGCTGGTTTATCAATCAGTTTCATCATTTTCAGCGATTAATCAAACAGATAAAAGTAGAACTGAACAGTGTTGAGAACGGACTGGCGCAGGGAGTATTGCAAGACAATATTCTGGACAAAGAGCAAAAACTTGATTTTCAGTACCTAAAAGAAGAAATGGACTATTTTGAACAGGATTATCGGTCTGTAAAGACTAAGTTCAGGGCATTTATTGCCAATTCTGAAACGATAGGCATTGACTAAAAGTGTCATCGACTCCTCTCCAGAATTATGACGAATGTCATATTTCCATCAAATGCTGGTCATGTTTTACGCATACGGCTAGCAGTAATTTTACGCCATCAAAGTTTTTAAAACTCAAATTTCTATGCAGTCTATTACGCAGCCCGAACCAGTTGGGACATTAGAACGATTTGAATATGATAATAAAATCGTAAAAGCCTTTCTGGTCGTAACAGTCATTTTTGGTTTAGTTGGTATGTTAGCTGGCTTAACACTGGCTGTTCAACTTTTCTGGCCCGGAGCCAATTTTGAGAACCCTCATGTAACTTTCGGGCGTTTAAGACCTTTACACACCAATGCCATTATTTTCGCTTTCGTGGGTAATGCCATGTTTGCAGGTATCTATTACTCTTTGCCAAGGTTGCTCAAAACTCCGATGTTTAACAAAACCCTATCGTGGGTTCACTTCTGGGGTTGGCAGTTAATTATTCTGGCAGCGGCCATTACTCTGCCTTTGGGTATGACCACCAGTAAAGAATATGCCGAACTGGAATGGCCTATTGATATTGCAATCACCTTAGTATGGGTTGTTTTTGCAATTAATATGTTCGGTACTATCATCAAACGTCGCGAACGCCATATGTATGTTGCCGTTTGGTTTTACATTGGTACAGTAGTAACGGTAGCGCTCCTGCACATTGTCAACTCATTAGAATTACCAGTATCATGGACAAAAAGTTATTCGCTCTATGCAGGTGTTCAGGATGCCCTGGTGCAATGGTGGTATGGACACAATGCAGTGGCTTTCTTCCTGACAACGCCTTATCTGGGTCTGATGTACTACTTCTTGCCAAAAGCAGCCAATCGCCCCGTATACTCCTATAAGTTATCAATCATTCACTTCTGGTCTTTGATATTTATCTATATCTGGGCTGGTCCTCACCACTTGTTATATACCTCATTGCCAGACTGGGCACAAAGCTTAGGAACGGTGTTCTCTATTATGTTGATTGCTCCATCCTGGGGAGGTATGTTGAATGGTCTTTTAACCCTGCGTGGTGCCTGGGATAAAGTACGCGAAGATCCGGTTCTTAAATTCTTTGTGGTAGCCGTAACGGCTTATGGTATGGCAACCTTTGAAGGGCCGATGCTTTCTTTGAAAAACGTAAATGCTATTTCTCACTTTACCGACTGGACAATCGCCCACGTACACGTAGGAGCTTTAGGTTGGAATGGTTTCATGATATTTGGTATCTTATATTATCTGATACCACGTATGTATCAGACAAAATTGTACTCTAAAACTTTGACTAACACCCACTTCTGGCTAGGTACTTTAGGGATTATTTTCTATGCTTTGCCAATGTACTGGGCTGGTTTTACTCAAAGTCTGATGTGGAAAGAGTTTACACAAGATGGTTTCCTGGCCTATCCGAACTTCCTGGAGACCGTAACGCAGATTGTGCCATTGTACATGCTAAGAGCGGTTGGGGGCACCATGTATCTGATAGGAACACTGGTAATGATATATAACCTGCTTAAAACTGCTGGTCAAGGTACGTTTGTGCCTGCTGAATATGCTGAAGCTCCTGCACTTGAAAAACACGTAAAAGTAACAGGTGGCAACTGGCACTCAGTTCTGGAACGTAAACCTGTCATCTTTACTGGTTTAGCCCTCATTGCTGTAATTATTGGTGGTGTGATAGAGTTTGTGCCGACAGCGCTGATTGATTCTAATATACCGACAATCGATGCTGTAAAACCTTACACCCCTCTTGAACTTACCGGACGTGATATTTATATAAAAGAGGGTTGTGTAGGGTGCCACTCGCAGATGGTTCGCCCGTTCAGGTCAGAAACCGAGCGTTATGGCGAATACTCAAAAGCCGGAGAGTTTGTGTATGACCATCCGTTCTTATGGGGTTCAAAACGCACCGGGCCAGATTTGCACAGAGTTGGCAAGAAATATCCTGATAGCTGGCACTATAACCACATGATGGACCCAACTACCATGTCGCCAGGCTCAATTATGCCACCTTACCCTTGGCTTCTGGAGAATAATTATGATAAAGAATTATTGCCTGCCAAGATAAAAGCCATGCGTACCCTGGGTGTACCATACCCAGATGGCTATGAAGATATAGCCGTAGCAGAAGCAGAAAAACAAGCCAATGAAATTGCTAAAAGTCTGGCTGATGCGAAAATCAAAACCAGTAGCGATAAGGAAATCATAGCATTGATTGCCTATCTGCAAAGACTAGGTACTGATATTAAAACAACAAAGTAGGTCTCAAAACCTAATCAAATAAAATTTACGACCATGTTTAAACATTATTTCGAGCAAATAGACGGGGTAAGTATCTACCCGATTTTCTCACTACTGGTTTTCTTTTTCTTCTTTCTGGGCTTAGGTTGGTATGTATTCAAATTCGATAAAAAGAAATTGCAACACATAGAAAATCTGCCATTGGATGGAGCAGAATCGCAAGGTCTGAATTAAGCTTTCAAGAAATTTTAAACAATATCTGTTTATGGGAACATTTATCAAATCAGGCGATGAACTCATTCAACTTCTGATACTAATTATATTGATTCTGACGGCAATTGTACTGCTCTTTATTGTAGTGAATATGTACAGTGTCATTCACCGGATTATAGCCGAAAAAGAAGGAAAAACATTTGAACCCTTCAGTTTTAAAAAATGGTGGCAGAGGGAGTCAGGAACCAGCATTCCGCTCGAAAAAGAAGAAGCCATCCTGTTACACCATAACTATGACGGCATTCAGGAGCTCGACAACCACTTGCCACCTTGGTGGGTGAAGATGTTTTATGCAACTATTGTCTTTTCAATTGTTTATCTGGGCATTTATCATATATGGAATGTCACACCTTTACAGATAGAGGAATACCAGATATCGATGGATGAGGCTAAAAAAGAAGTAGAACTGTATCAATCAAAAATGGCTAATACCATTGATGAAAAAACAGTAAAACTATTGGTGACAGACACCAAGACTGTCAGTAGCGGAAAAGATATTTTTACAGCCAAATGTGTGGCTTGTCACGGACAAGCCGGAGAGGGTGGAGTAGGCCCTAACCTGACTGATGAATATTGGTTACATGGCGGAAGTATCAACGATATATTTAAAACTGTAAAATATGGAGTACCTGAAAAGGGGATGATTTCATGGCAGGCTACGCTGAAACCAAACGAAATACAGAGTGTAAGTAATTATATCTTGTCAATTCAGGGGTCAAACCCTGCCAATGCCAAAGCTCCACAAGGAGAAAAAGCTACGGCAAGTGCTGACTCAACCAGCGCCAAACCAGTAGCAAAGTTATAAAACCATCTCGTAGACTGCTAACACGAGTATATCAGATAGAGACAGGAAGAATTAAAATGACAGCAAAGTGAGCAATTTAGATTTTATAGATGAGGCCTACCGTGACAGCATAGCCACAGTAGACAGCCAGGGGAAGAGAGTTTGGGTATATCCGAAAAAACCAAGTGGGCACTATCATAATTATCGTATTATAGCTACCATCGTTTTTTTGAGCTTGTTTTTCGTGGGGCCATTCATTAAAATCAATGGACAAGCCTTATTAATGATTAATATCTTCGAGCGCAAGTTTGTCTTGTTCGGACAATTATTCTTGCCGCAGGATTCGGTCATTTTTAGTGTGGGTCTGCTTACTTTCTTTGTTTTTATTATTGTTTTTACGGTTGTCTATGGGCGTTTCTGGTGTGGTTGGGCTTGTCCGCAAACAGTATTTATGGAAATGGTTTTCCGCAAAATTGAATACTGGATTGAGGGTGACCGCAAACAACAGATTGCACTCAGCAAAGCCCCCTGGACTGCCGAAAAAATAGCAAAAAAAGGAGGCAAAAGGCTAGTCTTTCTTCTGATCTCTATTCTGATTGCTCATACTACAATGGCCTACCTGATAGGCATAGAGGCAACCAGAGAGATTATTACCCAATCGCCAACTGAACACCTGACAGGATTTATCGGCTTGGTGGCTTTTACCGGAATTTTCTATTATGTGTTTGCTGTGCTTCGCGAGCAGGTCTGCACTTCTATTTGCCCGTATGGCCGCTTGCAAGGAGTGTTGATGGGAAGGAATACCATCAATATTATTTATGACTGGGTACGTGGCGAACCGAGAGGTAGAATTAATAAGCATGAGCCTGTGGCTGCTTCTGCACCAAAGGGCGATTGCGTGGATTGTAAACTCTGCGTGCAGGTATGTCCGATGGGTATTGATATTCGGAATGGCGCTCAATTGGAATGTACCAATTGCACGGCTTGTATTGATGCCTGTGATGAGGTGATGATTAAAATCGATAAACCTACGGGCTTAATCAAATTCGGTTCGGTAGAAAGTATTGAGAAGCGAGTACCATTTAAATTATCATTCAGAGCTTATGCGTATTCAGTAGTTCTGTTATTGCTGATAGGTATTGAAGCATTTTTATTATTGAGCCGCTCAGCCATTGAAACAACCATAATGCGGGTACCGGGCCAGATGTATCAGGAACAACCCAACAATAAAATAAGTAACCTATACAACGCCCAGATTGTCAATAAAAGCAACGAAGTGATGGAGGTATCGCTGAAAGTAGAAGATAATCAGGGTACAATCAGATTGATAGATGGCAAAAAGACCATAAAAATAGGTAAAGAGAGTAAGGCAGATGTAGTATTCTTTTTAGAAATGGATAAGGCTGCCATCAAGAAAATCAAAACCAATCTGGCCATTGAAGTATGGCAGGGAGATGATAAACTTGAAACGATTAAAACGACATTTCTAGGAACAATTGAGTGATTGAGCGATTGAGTGATTGAGTGATTATTTTTTATAATCAGCAAATTCAAAAGTTCATGTGACTCATAGCTAAATCATTGTACAAAACGATTAATCACTCAATCACTAATTCGCTCAATCACTAAATATTTATACGCATGAACTTCGGACATAAAATCGGGATTTTTTATATGCTCTTTGTAATTTTCATGATTACACTGGTAGCACTTTGTGTAAAACAGAAAGATATTTCTCTGGTGAGTAATGATTACTATAAACAGGAAATAGACTATCAGGCTGAAATTGAGAAGCAGCACAATGCTGAGGAATTGACAAGCCCGATACAGATAGCTTACACCGGCGAAACCCAACAGTTGACTATTAGTCTTCCGCAAGAGCAGGTAGGTGCAACTGGAAAAGTAAAATTCTATCGCCCGTCAGATGCTAAAAAGGATTTTAGTGTTGATTTAGCTTTGAAAGAAACAGGTATGCAGGAAATTCCTGTCAATCATCTGGCTAAGGGGCTTTGGGTAGTGAAAATAGAATGGGAAAAAGCCGGAAAGGCGTATTTGAAAGAGCAAAAAATTGTGTTATAACCATGTTGTATTCGGCGTTGATATTGGGTTTTGCGGGGAGTTTGCACTGCATGGGTATGTGCGGGCCTATCTCTATGCTTTTACCCGGCGATAAATCAAAACGAGGCCGATACATTCTGGGGCGTTTAATTTATAATCTCGGTCGGATATTTACTTATAGTATTTTAGGACTTTTGATAGGCTTAGTAGGGGAGCAGATTGCCTTGTTCACTTCTCAAAAAGCCCTGTTTATTATTGTGGGTAGTCTGATACTGCTTGCTTTTATCTTACCTGCCCGCTGGTTAAAATCTTTAGATGTATTACCCTACGTAAGCAGACTAAGCAACTTTATTAAATCTACACTATCAGTTTTCTACAAAAAGCATACATTATTTGCTCAATTAGTTTTTGGCGTACTCAATGGTCTATTACCCTGCGGGCTGGTATATGCAGCCTTAAGCGGTGCTTTCCTGATGAGCGAAGCCTGGGAAAGTGTTTTATTTATGGCCTTATTTGGCTTGGGTACTTTGCCTATGATGCTAGGCTTTGCTTTTTTAGGCAATAATCTTCGTAAACTGATTCACTTTAAACCAAAAGTGGTTTATACCTGCTCTTATATCATTTTAGCCATCTGGCTTATTTTTAAAGGGGTTAATCTACCTGCTAATAATTTTGCTCACCATGATGCCAATGGGATTACTGTTTGTCATGGGAAGTGAGGCATAGCTAATCCAATAAATAAATTTTGATGTTAGGTTTTTAAATGAAAACTTTTTTTAGTCCCCCTTTAGGAGTTAGGGGCGATACTGCTTCTTATACTCCAAAGGCGTAATCCCTTTCACATTCTTAAAATGCCTGTAAAAATTAGAAAGATTATTAAACCCACTCTCAAAACAGATAATTTCTATACTTAACTTATTTTCAACCAATGCCCTGCACGCATGGCTTACTCTGATTTCGGTCAGGAAGTCGTTGTAGGTCTTGTGAGTCATCAGTTTGAAATACCGACAGAAAGAAGTGGTGCTGAGATTGGCAATGGCTGCGATGTCTTCCAGTCTTATATCTTTGGCATAATTGGCCAGGGTATAACTACAAACATTATTCAGCCTGACTGTTTCCATTTCATTCGACTGATAGAAGGTATTAGCTGCTGTAATCATCTCCATTTCATCCGATTCTGTCAATAATTCCAGAATAGATAAGAGAATAATCAGGCGTTGCAGAGGGCTAGCCAGCAGTGCTGAGTGCATCAGGTCTTTGAGTTGCTGGGCTGACTCTCCTTTGATTATTAACCCTTTCTTGGCCTTTTCATAGAGTTTCTTAATAGCATAGGCTTCACTTAAATTTAAGAATTCATTGCCCAGGCAATCAGGTTTGAATTGCATTACTATTGCTTCGATTTGTAAATCTGTATTGCCCTGAAAATATTCGTGGTTACAACGCCAGGTATGGGGTAAGTTCTCACCTAAAAGCAGCACCTCGCCAGCAGTAAAGTTGCTGACATTATCACCAATAAACCTGACACCCTCGCCTCTGATCACATAGTGCAATTCCAATTCGGGATGATAATGCCAGATAGTACCAAAATTTGGTTTAGTATCATGCCTGATGCTAAACGACTGCTCGGTATTACTTGGTACTTTATGAAAATGAGGCTTCATCTATGAAAATTATTTATGATAATATCGTACAATGATTGGTAAATAGTCTATAAAAAGCTTGTATTTTTATCCCTTATCTTTGTAAAGTTAAATAAAATATTCGCCGGATTATAGAAAATACACATTGAGCTAAAAAACGATGTATATTTTTATCATAATACTCCCGAACAGCTTATTTGTCCTATTGAATCTTTTGACACCTAACACATGAACCTGACAACACTCCCTGTTATTGACCTTGCCATCATTTTTGCTTATCTGGCCGGAATGATTATAATAGGGGTTTATTTCTCAAGAAAGACTGAAAACGCCGACCAGTTTACTACCGCTTCGGGTAAGATTCCCGGTTGGGCAATAGGCATATCAATTTATGCCACTTTTCTGAGCAGTAATACTTTTCTGGGAGTGCCAGGTAAAGCTTTTGGGAGCAACTGGAATTCATTTGTGTTTAGCTTGTCAATGCCAGTAGCGGCGTGGGTAGCGTCACGTTATTTTGTGCCGTTCTATCGGAGTACTGGTGAGGTTTCGGCCTATACCCATCTGGAGCATCGCTTCGGGCCTTGGGCAAGAACCTATGCCGTAGTGTGTTTTCTGCTCACGCAGCTGGCCCGTATGGGTTCAATTTTCTTCGGTATCGCCCTGAGCTTACAGGCTCTTACAGGCTATTCGATGGAAAGCGTTATGATTGTAGTAGGTATATGTATTATTATTTATACCGTAATGGGAGGCATGGAGGCCGTCATCTGGACGGAAGTAGTACAAGGGGTCGTGAAAACCCTTGGCGCATTAATTATACTGGTGCTGGTCATCCAAGGGATGCCCGGAGGCGTCAGTCGTATCATTGAAATCGGTCAGGCAGACGATAAATTCAGCCTGGGCAGCCTTATTCCCGACTTTACTCAATCCACATTCTGGGTAGTATTATTATATGGTTTCTTCATGAACCTTAATAATTTCGGTATGGACCAGAATTACGTGCAGAGGTACCATACTACTACTTCTGTCAAAGAAGCCACCCGTTCAATCTGGCTTTGTGTGTATTTGTATCTGCCAGTTTCGTTGATGTTTTTCGTGATTGGCTCATGCTTATATGCCTATTACCAGAGCAATCCTGATTTGCTGAATCAGGTAAGAATGCAGGTAGCTACCGAACGCCTACCTGGTGGTAGCAGCGATGCTATCAGCCAGTTAGCCTCAACTTTAAGTGCCGCCGATATCGGCGACAAAGTAATGCCGCATTTTATGGTCAATAAAATTCCTGCTGGTTTGCTGGGATTAATCATCGCAGCTATTATGTCGGCAGCTATGAGTACCATCAGTTCGGGCATGAATGCTTCTGCTACGGTTTTCTCGGTAGATATCTACCAACGTTACATAAAACCAGATTTAACGGCTAAACAATCATTAAGATTGCTATACATTGCTACAACGATGTTTGGCGTATTAGGTATGCTTACCGGTGTAGCCATGATTGGCGTGAAGAGTGTATTAGACATCTGGTGGATGCTCTCAGGTATTTTTGCAGGAGGCATGTTAGGCTTATTTCTTTTAGGCATGATTGCCAGAAAAGCAAAGAATGCCGAAGCAATCATTGCAACCATCATTGGTGTATTAGTTATCTGTTGGATGACCTTTTCAAAACAGATACCTGATGCCTATGCAGCTTTGCGTAGCCCTTTCCACCAGAATATGATTATGGTGATAGGTACCCTGACTATCTTCCTGACGGGTGTACTGATAACTAAACTAAAGACAAAATAAGAACTACCTCAATTTTTTGAAAATATAAGATTATGGCTTCCACCAATTCACTACCACAAGGCTTTATTCCTGTTATGCTCACACCATTTGATGAGTCAGGAGCAATTGACCATGCAGGACTTTCGGTTCTGACAGATTACTATATGCAAGCAGGTTCAGCCGGATTATTTGCTAACTGTCTGTCGAGCGAAATGTATGAACTGACAAATGAAGAGCGTCTGGCTATTACCAGACAAGTGGTTGACCAGGCCGCAGGACACATTCCGGTAGTATCAACAGGAACACTGGGAGGTAGCATAGCCGAGCAGGCAGATTTTGTAAAAAGAATCTATGATACAGGCGTGCAAGCCGTAATTGTGATTTCGAGCCAGATTGCCAATGCAGATGAATCAGATGATATATTTGTAGAGCGCATGGAAGAACTCATGCACCTGACACCTGAAATCCCATTAGGTTTCTATGAATGTCCGGTTCCTTATAAACGCCTGATAAATTCTGATACATTAGCCAGATTATTGCCTTCTAAACGTTTGATTTATCACAAAGATACCTGTCTGGATGCCGCAGAAGTAGAGCGTCGCCTGGCAGTTGCAAAAGGATATAATTTCGGTTTATATGATGCCTACATGGTAAATGCCACATCATCTTTAAAGGCAGGAGCATCAGGACTATCATGTATTCAGGGCAATATTTATCCTGAGCTGATTGTCTGGATTTGCGAGCATTTTAACGATAATTCGGCCGAATCAGAAAAAGTACAGCAGTTTTTCAATGATTCGATGGAAATAGTACACTCTGCTTATCCGACGATTGCCAAGTATAGTCTGATGAAAAGAGGTTTCCCGATTTCAACATATACACGTAGAAATGTGGAGCCATTAACAGACGACCTGAAAGTAAAAATGGATGAATTGTTAGTAACGATAGATCAATTACATGACGAACTGGGAATCAAGCCTGTATACCAGCAATCAATGGCCTTGATTTCTTAAACTTTGTATCACCTTCCTCTTTATAATAGTTTTGTTCTTAGAGTATAAAGCCAATAATAGCTCAAGTATATTTGGCAGGCTTAAGCCCCTCTCTCCAACAATGGGGAGAGGGGCTTTTTTTTGTCCCCTCCCCATTGTTGGAGAGGGCCAGAGTGGGGTTAACACAGCGCAGTCAATTCCAAAGATTATTTGGTTATTAAACTTTCAGGACTAACCCTTTTTATTGGTATAGTTTTGTATAGTAACTTTAGGTAACGAATTGGAATTAATTTGTGTTAGTAGTCAAAAGACCGAATACAACATGAGTAAACTGAAATTAGGAGTACTAGACCAATCAATCGTAACACAAGGTAAAACAGCCGTACAGGCGATAGATGAAACCATAGCTACCGTAAAATTAGCCGAAAAATTAGGATACAGCCGTTTCTGGGTATCTGAGCACCATAATTCTTCTTTTATTGCAGGCTCAACGCCAGAGGTATTGATGGTAAAACTGGCCGACGAAACCAAACGTATCCGCATCGGGTCGGGTGGGATTATGTTGCCTAACCATAGTGCCTTGAAAGTAGCCGAGAATTTCAGAATGCTGGAAACACTTTTTCCGGGTCGGATTGATTTAGGAATGGGCAGAGCTCCTGGTGGAGACAGAATTACGGCCGCTTTACTGAATCCCTCTAATGATTTTAATGAAGAAAGTTATCTTCAACAATTGGAATACCTCCAACGCTTTTTCAGAGATACAGCCGCTACCAAATACGGACCAATTCTGGCAGTTCCGCAATCACCAACCATGCCTACCCAATGGATATTGAGTTCGAGTGGGGGCAGTAGTAAAATTGCCGCGCAATTTGGTATGGGTCTGGCTATTGCCCGATTCATCAATGGCTTTGCACAGCCGGATATTGTAGAAACTTATCGCAAGAATTTTGAACCTTCTTCGCAATTCTCAAAACCTCACGCTTTAATGTCTATCTCGGTTTTGTGTGGAGAAACAGAAGAAGAAGCCCAAAAAATGCGCAAATTTCTAGACTATGTGCTGGTGCAGTTTGAGCAAGGTAAGTTCGATAACTTTGGTGATGAAGCATTTATTCAGAAATACCAGTTTACATTGGCCGAAGAAGAGCGTATTTATCGCAATAGAGGAAGGGTAATATCAGGCACAAAAGACGAAGTAAAAGAAAAATTAATCGCCCTTACCAACGATTTTGGTGTGGATGAAGTCATAGTATCAACGATGGCAAATAATTCGTTGAACCGCAAACGTTCGTTTGAACTATTAGCAGAGGCTTTTGAGTTAAAAGCGCTGGCATGATTTTTTTAGTTAATATGAATAGGGGTTTTTGTCCGTCAGACTGTCATCAGATAAAGGCAGGTAAAAGCATTGATTATATTCGTTTAAATAATTGCTTAATCTTATATTAGTTTTTAATTAAAAATGAGGATTTGAAGCGTAGAAAAGGTTTTATTGAGTAAATTCGAAATATGAAGCGTGCTTTGCCTGTGAATGACCCCCATTCACACACTATAAAAATTCCTATTATGACTTCTAAAATCCTAAGAGTAGCGTTAATTATTTCGGGTTGCATTATTTTGCTCTTAGGTGGGCTGGGGTTTTGGATATATTATAATCAGGCGACCTTATTTACAAAACTGAAAGAGATAGTAAACGAGAAGATTGACGGAACGCTTGAAGTAAAGGATTTCAAATTTACACCCTTTCAGAATGGCGTAGGCTTTACGTTTTCGCTGATTAATGTAAAACTCAAAGATAAATATTTCGATCAGCATCATACCTATCTGGTTGATGCTGCTTCAATCAACATTACATTAGAAACCCAGTCTTTGTTCAGAGGAAAAGTGTTGATACACAGCATGAAGTTTGCCAATGGTAAACTCAACGTATTTAAACGCAAAGACGGTTTTTCTAATCTTTCTATTTTTTCTTCTTCACACAAAAAAGATTCTACTGCTACAAAAAAAACAGATACAGGCACTTTTAAAGATCTGGAGGAAGTAACATTCAAAGATTTTAAGGTACAATATGCTGACTCACTGAAAGAGAAATTCTATGACGCAGATTTTCATCAGTTTGTGAGCAAGGTTGACTATGACGCTGGGGTCTGGAAGATGGAAACCAAAGGCGATGTATATTTCAAAGGCTTAGTCTTCAATCCTGACAGAGGAGGTTTCCTGACTAATCAGGAAGTTAAGCTGAACTTATCTACAAAGTTTCATGAAAAAGATAAAAAACTGATTGTCGGCCCGTCTGAAATTGAGTCAGCTACTAAGGATAAAATCAAAATCTCAGGAGAGTTTGATTTTAGTGAAGATAACCGCAATATCAAACTCAATTTTAAAACACAGGAGATTCGACTAGCCAGTGCCAGAAAATTATTGACTGAGCATTTATCAAACATATTGGGTCGTATCAAAATTGACCCATTAATATCGGCTGAGGTACAGCTCAATGGGAAAATGGGGGAGCGAATCCCGAGGATAGATATTAACTTCGATGCCCGTGATTTTGAATACCGGCTTCCGGTAGGACTACTGAAAGAATTAAGTACACAAGGCAATTTTACGAATCATGCCGATAGTACGAAACCTGTGGGTGATGCGAATACCAGAATTATTGGTAATAATGTTAAAGGTTTGTTTGAGACGATTCCGATAAATGGGAAAATAATGGTCAATGATTTAGAGCAGGCACTGGCTGAAATTGAGTGTACGCTAAACGCTGACCCGTCTTCGCTGAATGATTTACTGGATCCCGAGCGCTACAAGGTAAAAAAAGGGAATGCGCAAATGAAGCTCACTTATAAAGGCAATATCAAATCATTTTTCAATAAGGAGACAAAAAAACTTAATGGACTATTGTATGGGAGTGTATCTTTAAAAGATTTAGCCATTGTTTATTTACCGCAACAGGTAAAGATTGAGCAGATAAGAGGAGATATTGCTTTTACTGGCGAGGAGGTAAATATTCCCAATATTCAGATATTTGACGGGCAGAATAATTTATATGTGAATGGACGAATCACCGGATTCTTTCCTTATCTATATTTAGAAAATAGTCCGTTAAAAGCTTTAGTGAATATCAAGATACCAGACTGGCAGTTGAACTGGCTGAAAGTATTACTGAATCTTGACCATTCAAGACCTAAGCGGAATGGCAATTCAAAATTTGCTTTATCGACCTTATTAGATAAAGCCATCGATAATATTGAGGTGGATGCCACGCTCGAAGCTAAACGATTCAAATATAACAGGTTAACAGCACAGAACCTGAGAGGGAGAATGACCTTAAGCAGTCAGAAAGTTCACCTGCATAATTTCTCGATGAATGCTTTTGGTGGCACTTTCCAGATTTCCGGTGATGTAAATCAATTGCGCACGGGTAGACCAATTCAATTGAATGTAGATGCAAAACTGACTAATACGGATGTGAAATCGGTTTTCTCGTCTTTCAATAATTTTGGTCAATATACGATGACCGACAGGAATATTCAGGGGAGGCTTAACAGTACTTTTAAATTCAGTGCCGAGTTGAAAAATGACGTATCGCTGGTTCAGAACTCGGTTGATGGACTATTGAAAGTAGATTTACGAGATGCCGAGATTATTGATTTTGACCCATTTCTGAAAATGAAAAAACTTATTTTCAGAAAGCGTCCTCTGGAACATGTACTATTTGCGCCAATTGTACATGAATTTACGATTAAAGGGAAAGAAGTAGAGGTGAAAAAAATGCAGATCGAAAGCAATGTGATGACTTTCTTTCTGGATGGTATTTATAGCCTTGGTGATAAAACCGATTTGAATATCCAGATTCCTTTGAGTAATCTGCGTAAAAGAGATTCTACTTATCAGTTCAGGGATTATGACCCCGATAGCATCGGCTCCAATATCTTCCTGAAAGCCGTTGAAGAAAATGGCAAGATGAATATCAAATATGTGATGAAAAAGAAAGCCCGAAAGTTACCTTTCAGAGCTTTCCGATAAATATCTGTTTAGCTGTTCCAATCAAACGGTTAAAAGCAATGGTCTTGCCATCGTGCGAAATCACCAGATTTGTAGGTGAGGGCGTTGTAGACTCGGTTAATACTTTATAGCGTTTCTCGAATGGTTCATTGCCTATTTCGCAATTCACAATACTTCCATTGCAGACATAATAAAGGCTTTTACCCGATGGATGCCAACGGAAAAATCCTTCTACTTTGCTGGTATGAGCAGTAAGCTGCGTCAGATTCTTACCATCAGGATTAATCGTAAATATTTGCAGGATTCCTTTATCATCTTTTGCCAGAAAAGCCAATAATTGCCCATCAGGAGAGCTGCGGACAATCCCTGTGCAACCTGGCTGGCTAGTGTCAGCCGTATGTGTCAGGCGTCTTTGAACTGTGCCTTTAGGAGGCATAGGCATAGTAGTAGCTGTACCGGCTAGTGGCCCGGATTCTCCTGCCACATCAATTGCCTCTGGAATATCAACTATAAAAACCTCATCTACATTTTTACCGTTTTTATCTTTCACAGTTCCGATAAAAGCCCTTGCCATTTGTCTGGTACCGTCAGGCTTCTGATACCCCTTTGTACCAACCCAGCTATCACCGGCCGCATGGCTGATTTCATCTGACCCGGGAGTTGGATTAGGTGTTACTTTTACTACCAGCACGCTATACCATTCTCCTGAAATATTATCACCGTGAGCATCTTTTTCTAAAACTACCGGATTGATTTTTTTTGATACGCCAATCGTGCGCAGGTTATGCTTTTCATGGGTTGAATCTTCCAGGGCTTTCATCACGGCATCGTTATAAGTATAGCCAATCCATTGCCCGTCGCCGCTCCATTCGTGGCGGTGCGTGCCTCCACGTAAAGCGCCTTTGGTATAAGGTGCTGTAATATCGCGGGCATCCATAAAAATACGTTTGCCAGCCAGATTCTCATCTATTATCACACCAGTACGTCTCCATTGCTGATACGGATTCTCTTTGGTGATACTTGGTAGCCCATGAATAAAAACTACGGCATTTTCAACCGGAGAATAACTCACTGCCCCTGCGCCCGGTCCCCATACCTGATTGCCGGGGATTTCGTACACAATCTTCTTTTCGCCTGTTGAAATATTTACTTTTTCAATGCGGGCAGACTCCGCAATGCCTCCATCATCTGTTCTTGTATCATAGACCAGCCACGCATTATCAGGCGAGAAATTATCATTATTATCTAAATCATGATGATAAGCCGGGTCGTTGGTAATCTGTTTTTCTGTCATATACTCCGATTTTGTACAAGCTGATAATGAAAAAATAAAGCTTAAAAATAAATATTTCATAGGGGATAGTTTATTTGCTGATGACTATCTTTCGGGTTCTGGTCTGTCCGTTTTTCTGAATACATTTAATCAGATAAACGCCTGATGTATAATTGCTGAAATCGTATTGAATATTGTTCCGGCTTTTATCCATTTCGAGCGTATCAATCGTTTTTCCCTCCATCGTATAAATGATCAATTGCACAGCCAGCTTGTTTGGGTTACTTATTTCAACCATTCCGGCTGATGGGTTGGGAGAGATGTTGAAGGTGAGGAGTTCTGGTAGATTTTCGTTACTTAAAAGTGTTTCTTCTTTTAAAATAGTTATTAATTTTGATAAAGAACTAGTTCCGCACGCATTGGTTGCGTCTAGGCTAACCGTATAGTTACCTCCTTTATTATAAGTAATAGCTTCTGGGTTTCTGTTTTTACTATATTCACAATTATCAAAGTACCAGAAAAAACTTGAAATAGTCCCTTCAGATTTATTTTCAAAATTGAGTGTCTGCTCCTCTTGCTTTAAATCAAAATTGGCTTGCGGTTTTTGAGATTCTACTATCAATTTAGTTTGGGCTTCGTATGTACCTGTACATTCTCCTGTCAACGTACCTGTTACTTTATAGATACCCTCATCTTTTTTTTGTGGATTATAGAAATATATATAAGTGGTGTTTTCTTCAGAATTATCAGGTTTTTTCCAATTTAAGTATAGCCGTGACTGTGTATAAGTGAACTCGTAAAATTCTTGATTATTAGAATAAGTGGCATCTGAAAATTTAGGAGTCAATGGTGTATAATTATAATTATTCTGGCAAATTTGAGTGGTTTCCGGTAATGTTAGTTTAAATGGTTTTGCCTGACTAATATCAATTTGCTTTTCGACTTCAAAATTGCAGGCACCTTTTACAGTTGCTTTGGCTGTATAAATACCCTTTGATTGGGCATCTAGTATATTACCCACCTCGGTTTTATTGCTATCGAAAACCTTTATTTCTTTCCATGTTCTTCCTGCAATGTTATTAAAATTGGCATCTATGAGGGTTTTCCCATTGCATAATTTATCAATTACCCAATCTACTGTCGGTTCGCTTTCTACGAGTTTAATTCTTTTAATAGTTTCACTGGCGCATAATCCTTTGATGCTAACCTTAAACTCATATATTCCTACCTTACTTTTATCGAAGTTGTATATGGTGATACTACTATTCTCTGATTTAAAATTACTTGGACCTGTCCATTCATATTTAATTTCTGAATTAGCCGGATAACTTCCCGGTGCATCCTGGCTAAAATCATCAGGCTCATCGTATGGGTAAAAAGAGACTGTAGAACCTTTACAAATAGTTTGAAAATTAGGTAAAACAAATTCTGGAGCACTTATGATTGAAATATCGGTGCTACCTGTTGCAGTAGGACAACTATTGGAAGATACTATTACTTTATAGTTACCAGCTTGGTTTGGTTCAAAATTATTAATGATTACATCTGTACCATTAGCTTTAAAACCATTTGGCCCTTCCCATTGATAAAAATCATTAGCGCCTGAGGGGACTGAATTGGCTCTTAATTGGAGTGTTGACCCCTTGCACAATTTATTTTTTACGTCAAATACTACCTCACGTGAGGTGGCTACTTTAAGTTCTAATTTTGCTGTTGTTGTTTCTGCACATCCCTCTGCTTTAACTGTAAGTGTGTATGTTCCTTCTTTTGACTTATCGAAATTTTCTATTAATATTCGAGGGCCAGTGTCTGAGAAATTATTGGGCCCTTTCCATGAATAGGAGTGCGTGCTATTTATTGTGCTATTGACAATTAACGATTCTAGTATAGTACTTCCGGGGCAGTACATTTTCGTTTTTGATGTAACTACTGGTTTTTCTATGGGGGCTAAATAAAAATCTCTGTTTATTTTGCCAGTACACCCATTGGTCAGAGATATTTCGAGATGGTAAATACCCGATTGAGCTTTAGTAAAACCAGAGATAACCGGAGTTCTTTCATTACTATGAAAATTATTAGGTCCGGTCCAATTAAACGACAGATCACTGTTTTCATTACTAAAAAGTGACACCTTGGGTAAGGCAACACTCATACCTTCACAGAAATCTGGAATTGTTTCAAACAAGACACTAAAATTTATCAGTTGTGTAGTGATGAGAGCAAAAGAAGAGTCAATATTACTACAACCTCCTTCAAAATAAGCTGTAACTTTGTACACTCCAGTATTTTCTTCTTTGATATTTTGTATTTTTATTTGCTGCCCGTCCTGTGAAAAGCCATTAGGCCCTTTCCACACATATTTTGCCTGAACTCCAGAAATAGAAGGATTCGCTCTGAGAATTGCATCACCTCCTATACAGGAAGAGTAAGGATAGGTTGTAGTAACCTGAGCTTCTTTTTTTACGGTTATTTTTTTTGTGGCTTTATATGAACCTACACAAAATCTGGAGTAAGTAATAGTAGCTGTATAAACACCAGATTCTCGAACATTTTTTATAACAGGGTTTTCTTCATTACTTGAAAAGTTGTTTGGCCCAATCCAACTGACTGCTATTTTACTTTTATATGAAAATCCACCGTAAGGATCATCTCTTGGTTCTATATAATTTAATTGTGCATCGTTTCCTACGCAAACATTGCTTTCGAATAAATCTAAGGCTGGAAGTTTTACTACAACCTTCTTTTTTACTGTAACTGTTGTAGTGCCACAGTATTCCCGGGCATTCTGAAAAGTGATAGATAAGGTGTAGTCGCCTGCGTGCTTTGCACTTAAATTACTTAATTTTAAAGATGAATTACTGCTATTGACATTATTTGGCCCTGTCCAACGCCAGCTTTTTGCTACCCACGTTCCTTCATTATACGTATTTGCAATTAAAGTCATAGTTGACCCTTGACATAAACTTAAATCATTTGCGTATTCATCACCTATATCTTCATCATCGTTTGTTATTGAAGAAATGTAAACATTGGGATTAGGACATTTGCTTGTTTGAGCCAATGTAGTATAATTAGTCAGGAGCAAAACAAATAATAAAATTCTTTTCATATGGTAATTTTACAGTTAATACCACAAAAATAGATTTTTGTACCGATGAAATACTCTCTGTCCGAAAGATATTTCATCGGTATTTTTATACGATTTACTTCTCTGGTGCACTAATCACACCCTGATATCGGCCCAGCCAATAAGGCAATAACCAGATGTCTCCGGCACTGTGTTCTGAGGTACCATTGCCCCCCTTACGGTCAAGGTTAAAGGTATTGCCGTTATGGCGTTGAATCGGGCTTTCATCTGGCGGTAACACTTCTTTAATGGTCTGATTACGGAAGTTAGGGGCAATTTTCTCAATATCCTTACGATTGCTGTTTATAATCACCCAGTCAATCATATCTAAAGGATATTCTCTCAGATACCAGGCTGCCTCGTTTAAATCAAAGTCTTTGGTGCCTGTTATGGCCGTGAAAATATTCCAAGCTCCTTCTTTTTCAGGACGTTCTGCTTGCCAGTGGTCTATGATTGCTCTTTTATAAGCGGCTTTCAAAGTATCATTAAAAGCATAGCGGTACAAGCCCCAATAACCCACAAAATACATTTCATCATCCGAGTGATTCCAGCCATCTGACATATTTTTGGCGTGTGCGTCAGCATCGTCTGCAGCTCTTCCGATGATATTCATCGGGCGCATCAGGTTTTCGTAATAGCCATATTTCTTCATCAATTCAAAAGCCTTTTGCTTGTATTTCTCCTTTTTGGTGAAATGATAGGCTGTCTGAAGCATAGCTACGATATTTGAAGAATTAAGTTTTCTATCTCCTACATTGATAGGGAAAGAGTTTACATATTCTGGGTTCCAACGGCCCCATTGGGTTGGTTTGCCGTTATAATCAATCATATACATATTATTTTTCACAATATGGCTCATTAAGGTATCTATCAAAACAACTGCGCGTTTTTTGATAGTCGGTTCCTGAATCAATTCAGCCATTGCACCGAAAGCGAAGATATGACCGATAACCTCATCGCTACTTGTCGTAGACTTCCAGTCCCACTCAGGTTCTGGTGAATGTTGCCAACGCTCAGGATCAGATAATTGCTCGATATAACCTCTTCTCTCGAATGAACGCGACGGGAAACCCGGAATACCGTTGACTGTATATAAACGCTCCATGGCATCTAATGACTCAACACAGTTTTGTAGTGCTTCAGGGTCTTTGGTTACAGCATATCTGAATATCTCACCACCCAGATACATCGATGTCCATAAACCATCATTATCAGAATCAGACAAATAACCTGTAGATAGATTCCCTTTTTCCATGCGACTGATAGACGCATTGAAACCATTGCGGATATGGCGGCTACGCACTTGTTTGTCGTAGAACATGGCTTTATCATGCAAGGTCATTTTCTTGAAACAGATTTGTCCCAATCCTTCAGTGGTCAATACCAATACCGAGTTTTCAGGGCCTTCGGCAATATCGGTTACTACATTGCCCGGAAGCCAGCGTTCGCCATTATAAAAATCAAATTTGCCATCGGCGCGTAGGGCAAAAGCGCCACTGGTAGTACCAAACCAGAATTTATCACCAATCGCTTTAACGGCTGTAATTTCGGTAGCTGGTAATTTCTGGTTTTTAGAACTCATTTGTTTTTTCGTTGCATCAAGCGTAATAATACCATCGTTAGTACCAATGATAACTTTTTTACCGTTGGTGTCAAAAGAAGTAAAACCGCTTCCTTCATAAACCTTAGTCAGTTTTGAGCCTGATAAATTGGATAGTGATCTTTTACCTAAAATCCAGAAAGAATCGGTAGCGGCGTTATAACGGATGCTTACTACTTCATCACCGTCTAAAGAGCCTTTCCAAAGAGTATTGGCATCTTTTATTAATTGCAGAGATTTGCCATCTGATACCAGAAATGCAAAATCTTTACCACCTGCAAAAAGATTGGCTTTGTTTAAATCATGCTTGCTGAATAGTTTCCCTGCCCAGGCATTGCTTAAAACTGATCTGTTATCAAGCAATACAAACTGATTCTGGTAGCTACCTAAACCTTGTATTTTTTTATCGCCAAGTGTGCGGTAAGTTTTGTCAGGAACGATTGAGCCTGGGTATAAGAATTGTCCGTCATGCGGTTGTAGAATCCCTTCAGACGAAAAGATTTTGATAGAGCCGTTTCTATCGCTGGCCGCTTCAATCAGTTTGGTATTAGCAGATTTCAGGTAGTACTTGATGCTGTACTCCTGCCAGAAAGGTTTATCATGATATACTGGTTGTAATCTAGACGCCATTTGCTGTGCGTGGGAGGCAAATCCTATCAGCGATAATCCGATGAAAATGTAAGAAGATAACTTCATAAATATGTAAGGTAATTGATTAATGTGTGCGTAATTCTTGTGTATTAACAGGACTCTTATTTAATTTTCTGTGGGTCAACCACAGCATATTTGATTGATTTCTGATTTTTTTCCAGATGATAAGAATAAGTCATGTGCAAAAGACCATCTTTCGTCTGAATTAAAGACGGGTACGAAAACCCACCTTTATTGGGTTCATGATCTTCCATCCGGATTTTCCATTTCCAGGTCTTGCCTTCATCGTCTGATAAAAACAGGCTCAGGCGATAGCGACCATCATAAATATCATTGCCCAGAAATACCCATCGGCCATCGTTCAATACCAATAGCTCAACACTGGCCGTATTAGGTATGTCCATTTTAACGGTTGCCGACCAACTCTCACCTTTATCGGTCGATTCACTATAATGTACGCGGGTCGGACTATCGCCGCTATCGCGCATATAGGCTACCAGATTACCATTTTTCTTTTGAACCACAGCCGGTTGTATTGGCCCACGACCTACCAATGGCAGGCTAGGTCGCCAGGTAGTGCCATTATCATCTGATATAGCCATTAGAGACATATTAAAACCATCAGAGTATAAAGGGAGAATGATTCGGGCATTAGGCATTAATAGCGGTTTGATTCTCGTCATCCAGCCGATGCTGCGTTTGGTGGCATCTTGGCTGGCTTCACTAATCATTCCATCATATTCAGGGGCATAACCCGCCCAGCCATGATGCGTGTCAGGTAGGCTTTTCAATCTGGCGGCTACTTCTTTGGCAAAATCATCATTGGGTTTTAGCAAGATATTATCCTGCCAGTTCCAGACAGGCGCACCGCTTTGGTTATAATCGGTTGAGGTTTTGAATCTTAAGATTGATTGTTCCCACTTATTAGCCTGCACCGCAATCCATACCAGAAAGAGTTTGTTTTCCTGATTGAGAAATAAAACCGGATTACAGTCAGGTAAATTGGGTGTATCGGCCATCAGGAAAGGCTCACTCCAGGATTTATCTCCCTTTTTGAGTCTTGCGCCCATAATCCGTACATCATCAGCTGTTCGCTCACCACTGCCCTGAAACCAGACTGCCAGAAAATCTCCATTGGGCAAACTCACAATACTACTGCCATGCACGTGTTTTTCCTGTGTCGGAAAAATCAACATAGAATTGGTGATGGCTGGGTTTTGCGCCAATAATATTTGCGCAAAAAGAAATATAAATAGGGTGTATATAAACGGTCTTTTCATTAATGATTTATGTGGTTAGGAAAAACCTATTAAAAATATAACCCATCCCTAACCCTTCCGCATCGGCGGTCTGACCCAACAATGGGGAAGAGAATAATTACTCCTCTCTCCATTGTTGGGGAGAGGTTGGGAGTGGGGTGTTTTATTTCACCTTCTTCCGTCTCTCCATCAATTCACGGAAAGTAGTCAGAATTATGCCTTCTGATTCGATATACTTCTTTAATTCAGGGCTCATCATCGATAACATATCTGCATATCTTGAGCCACCCGAGGCGCTGATTTGTTTAAACTCATCTGTAATATCGCTGCTATGTACAATCATCATGGCTACGCCGGGCTGCATACTTTTCAGGGTTTCTATAAATTTCTGGGCTTTATATTTACCCCATTCCTCGGGAGTAGTATTGCCTTCCGGTTTCCAGTCGCCGCTGATAGTGTGGAGGTCATCTAAGACTGGCAGACCCGCTTTCCATATCATTTCACCAACTGGTTTAGTTTGTTTAAGCATGGCTGGCACGGGTAGTTCCATACCGTCTTTCCATTGGCCTTTGGCTTTCAGGCTTTTGATTAACGGTGCATTCTGGCACTCAATCAACAATTTATTATTACCGCCCGGAAACATCACCGGAATTCCATATTCAATACCTATCTTAATATAGCGTTCCAAAAAAGCCTGACTGGCAAAGAGCGTACCCATGTGAGAATCCAGATGCGTAGGTTTCAGGCCAATCTTCATGGCTCTTTCTACCTGTGCTCTTATTTCTTTTTCTACCTCATCAGCCGAAGCGTTTTTTACCACCTGTTCTACTGTATGCCACATACAGGCCTCTTCATCAACCAGACCAGGGGCATGTTGGAATCCTGCTACCGGAGCCCAGCGATAATCTTTCCATTCCGACGTCAATGTCAGGTGAAGCCCTGCATCCAGATTAGGATTAGATTTCTGGATATAGTTTTTGATGAAACTCGGCGCCCATCCACAAGGCATCATAATACTACAAGAAGTGGCTACTCCTTTTTCGATCGATTTGATTGCGCCCTGATTGGACGAATAGGACATTCCACAATCATCCACATGGAAAATCACTACTTTTTTGCCTTTCGGGAAGCCTAGTTTCTCGGCATAGGTTTCTTGGGCATTTGCATAGATTGTTGACACCAGAAGAAAACAGAATAATAAATGCGTTTTTAGCTTTGTCATGAATATAAATGGTTTATTGGATCATGTTTAAGTATTTCCCCATCCAGTAAGGCAATAGCCAGAAAACGGGCTCTCTTTCTACCTGTGGGTCTCCACCACGGGCATCCCATGGATTTTTATCCCAACGAACGGTTTTTCTGATACTGGCAGGTGGAAGTTTGGAAACCTGCATTTCATCTAATACAATGCTGCGCACCAGCTGAATATCTTCCCGTTTGGTATGGTCTATATGCCAGTCTACCAGATCAAGCGGAGTATCTTTCAAAAAGTCAACCGAATTATCAATTTCAGCCTGTTTCTTGCGGGAATAACAATAAATAAAATTTATGAGCGGATTATGGTCGGCTTTGCGTTTTTCAAACCATTCATCCATATGTTTTTCATAGAAAGCTAATCTTTCAGGATCTGTTTCTGATTTCAGCAAAATAGGGTAGAGGTAGGCCTGTAACATGGTATCGAAGTAAATAAACCAGGCTCTGTTCTGGTTGGGCACTTCGGCCATATTGTCCAGATAATGCTCTTCGTTGATTAATCTCACGTAATGTTTCTGATACTTTTCATCTTTGGTGATATAATGCGCAAATTTCAGAAAAGCCAGCATTTCCATCGAATTCTGTGCCTGATCAGGTGCCCACTCAGGATCACGATTCAATTGGTCTGGCGACCAGACCGACCATCGGGTTGCTTGGCCATCCACGTCAACAAAATTGAAATCATGCTTAATCAGATAATCAACAATCCGCGATACGTGTTTTCTGATAATCGCTTTTTCTGCTTCATCGGCTACTAATTCGTAATAAAAGAAATAACCAAACATATGCCCGCACATTTCATCGCTACTCGTGTCGCCTTTCCATAGCCATTTACCATCTTTTGATTTTCGCCAACGTACTTCCACTGGTTTAAAGCGTGGTTCTTTCACCAATTCATCAGCCAATTGTGTGGGTGTAAAAGTACGGTTGCCATCATGCACAAAATCCCATGAGGATGGTACAATAGTACGGGCAAAGAAACCTTCTGTATCAGTTATTTCCTGTAAGAGTTTCAGGAAACCAAACGCTTTTCGCGCATTTTCTTTGGCTTCGGGGCTTTTGGTAGCCGCATATCTGAAAGATTCCATCGCCAGATAATTGCCGGTATATTCACCATCATTGTCATCATCTTCCGGTTGCCAGGAAGTTGTATCTCCCGGTATCCTTAAATGTGCTTGGCCGGCAATCCATGGCGCACGGATATGCCGCTTCATGGTTACATCCATAAAGAAATCATTTTTTTGAGCCAGCGTCATTTGTCTTTTTTTGATGGCACTAACGCCTTTAGGCGTAGCAACCCAGGCATTGCCATGGGCATCAAAGGCTATGTCATTCACATGATCGTCTAATAACCAACGGCGACTGAAAAGCATTGAATAAGTGCTATCTATTGTATCACCATGCGGTTTATAGCGTACCAGCCCTTGCTCTGTGCCTACCCATAAGGTACCATCAGGGGCATTGTCAACACAGGTCACAAAAACAGTTGGCAAACCTTGTCTGGTGGTAATCTCTCTTAACTTGGTTTCATTTTGAATGATGCTTACCCCTCCCAGGCCACCAGCCCAAAGGTTCTGATTGCTGTCAAGAGCCACTCCCTTGATATACCCGCTTATTACTTTATCTTTATTGCGATAGTATCTCGTTTCTTTGGCTGAGGTATGATATAAGCCTACATCGCTGGCAATCCATAACCCTCCCTGATTATCAGAAATAACATCTCTGATAGAACGAGGTAATTGAAATGCCTCTTTGCTTGACTGAGGTTTGTTGAATTGCTTGCCG
The DNA here is from genome assembly GCF_054779675.1 of Emticicia fontis. Lineage (NCBI taxonomy): Bacteria > Pseudomonadati > Bacteroidota > Cytophagia > Cytophagales > Leadbetterellaceae > Emticicia > Emticicia fontis. Next base: position 69,642 of record NZ_BAAGXU010000051.1, on the reverse strand, counting down.
TCAAATCTCCAGATTCCCTTTGGCCCTAAAGCATAAACACCTTCTTTGGAAACGCAGATAGCCGAAATGGGGGCAACTACACCTGTCAGTTTTTCTAATTGTGTACTTTTATATCGATAGATGCCGTTCCAGGTACCTATCCATACAACAGAATCCTCACCAACTTCTACCGAGTAAGCCGGCCCTTTGTCTTCTCCGTTTTGGATAGCAGTCCAGGTCAGTTCGTTAGGCTTTTTCATGAATACACCCGACGCAGTTGCTGCCCATACATTCTGTGCTTTGTCGACAGTGATACTTCTTACTTCATTTTCTTCCGCATTGGTGCTTATGGGATAGGCTTCATGATATTCCTGCCAGAACGGCTCGTCTTTATAAGTAGTTTCAGTATTTTGTTTCTCTGATGATTTACAGGCATACATAAAAAGGGCTAATCCGGTACTTAGAATTAAGTAAAGGATAGTTTTTTTATTTGTTATGTTCAGAGAAATTTCCATATGATAATTCAAAAGTTAAATATTTAACCACGGAGTAACACTAAGCAAACGTCGCCCGGTTCTGCACTGAGTGTCACGGAGTTGTAATTAAGTAAAATCACTCAATCACTAAATCGCTCATTCACTCAATTACTTACTAAATGAATAAGGCAGTGCTCCCGCACCAACTCCCCACGATTTATTGGGTGTTGCCCCCATCTCAAAAACCAATTCGCCACCAGCCATAATCTCTGATTGGTCGATATAAGTGCGATTAAATGGTTGGCCATTTAAAGTAGCCGACTGGATATAAATATTTTTAGCACCGTTATTTTTAGCCCTAATGCTAAAAGTCTTATTGTCTCTTACCTTGATTTTTACTTCTTCGAATAATGGGCTGCCGATGGCATATTGGCTACTACCCGGTGTAACCGGATAAATACCCATGCTGCTTAATACAAACCACGACGATAATGAACCCATATCTTCATTGCCACAAAGTCCACCAGTACCAGTACGATAGAATTTCTGCATGATTTCACGGGTATACTTCTGGGTTTTCCATGGGGCAGAAGCATAATTATAGAGATAAGCCACATGGTGCGAAGGTTGATTGCCTTGAACATATTGCCCGATAGTACCCACTACACCCACATATTTTGGCTCACTGATAGAGGCATCCATCTCAAAAAAGGTATCCAGACGTTTGTTGAAGGCTTCATCTCCACCCAGAAGATTTACCAGCCCTTTCGCATCATGCTGAACCGACCATAAATATTGCCAGGCATTTGATTCGGTATAGTGGCGCATCGGGCGACGACCTACCAGTAAAGGGTCAAAGTATTGATAGTATCTATGTTCACCAACAAAAACGGTATCCTGTTCATTATTGCCTTTCTCTGGAAGCCATGTGCCGTTTTTCAAACGTGGACGCATGAATTGTGTGGCCGGGTCAAACACGTTTTTATAATTCTGTGCACGCTTATAGAAAAGAGCTGCATCTTCTTTTTTACCTAAAGCCTCAGCCAATCGGGCTATACACCAATCGTTATAAGCGAGCTCCAGAGTATTTGGTACTGATTCTGTAACTACATCGCAAGGAGCATAGCCTAAACTCATGTAATCGGTCAAACCCGAGCGACCTGCTGATGCCGGAAATGGAGCTGGCGGCAACTCTAAAGCCTTCCGTTTCATAGCTGCGTATAAGCCCTCAATATCCCAGTCTCTATATCCTTTTATATAGGCATCAACAATTACAGGCACGAGGTGGTCTCCAACCATGCCTTGTCCGAATACATTTCTGAAATGCTGGGCAGGTAACCAGCCATACTCTGAGGTCTTGGCAGCAATAGATTTTACAAGATCATTGACATGATTCGGTGCAATGATAGTCAGCAAAGGATGTTGGCTTCGGTAAGTATCCCAACAGGAGAAGTTCGGATAAAAGTCATAGCCTTTTGCGGTATGCACTTTGTTGTCCATACCCATATATTCCCCGTCTACGTCTTGCCCGATATATTGAGCTAAAATACTTCGGTAAACAGCTGTATAAAAAACCTGTTTCTGCGATTCGTTATCAGTTGTGACAGCCACTCTTTCTAATTCTTCGTTCCATGCTTTGCGGGCATTTTCTTTTACTTTATCAAAATCCCAGCCGGGTAGTTCAGCTTGCAGGTTTTTTCTTGCGCCATCAAGGCTTACGAACGAAATGGCGACTTTGGCTAATATCTGCTCGTTTTCTTTGGTGGCATAACTTACGAATGCACCGACATTTAATCCTTTTTCTTCATTTTTATAAGGCCAGAAGCCCTCTGCCGATTCGGGTGTATTATAATCCGAATCCCAGGTGCCATAATAATCAAATGGTCTGCTGAATTTAGCTACGAAATAAATCATGGTGCCATTGGCATCCTTATAGCCTTCAATAGTTGAGTCTCCTACGATTTTCAACACTGAGTGTCCACTTTTATCATCTTTCCCAATCTCATGCCCTAAGTCCAGCAGAATATTCGAGCGTCTTGCTTTCGGAAAAGTATAGCGGTGCATACCTACTCGTTTGGTTGTTGTCAATTCAGCTTTGATGTGGTCGTCTTTCAGCAGTATGCTATAATAACCGGGCGAAGCGCTTTCATCAGCCTTATTATATCTCGAACGATAACCCGAATCCGGATTTTCTTTCGATCCCGGACTTGTCTGAATTTTATCATTTACCGTAGGCATCAGCAGAATATCACCTCCCGAGGTCATACCCACACCGCTGAAATGCGTATGGCTGAAACCCATGATTGAACTATCGGCATAGCTATACCCGCTGCTATAAGTCCAGCCTTGCGTATCGTGGTCGGGACTTAGTTGTATCATACCAAAAGGCATCACCGCTCCTGGAAAGGTATGTCCGAAAAAATCGGTACCTATCATTGGGTCTACATACTCTACGGTTTCTTTATTACAGTCGGACGAGCAAGATTGTATGCCTAAAGCAGTCATCATACAAACGATGGCAAGCCAGAGGGAATACGTTTTTTTTAGGGTTGAATATTTTTCAGGACGGGTGTTCATACAAAGCAAGATTGCTTAGGTTAGTGAATTATAAATTAATTACTTCAACAAGGCGATTCAAGACTATTGATTAAAGAAAAAAAACAATATTTTCAGGGTTTTTCGGTTTCTACTACGGTAATTGAGTGATTGAGCGGCCGCCGCGCGGCGATTGTGTGAATGAGTGATTAAACGATAGAGTTGAAGTAATGTCTAATCCTTGTAATAACTCTATAAAATATATTTAAACTTAAGCTATGATTATTAAACGTATGCATTCAACCTTTTTAAGTCTTGCTCTTGTGTTTTTTGCTTCTACACAGGTGTGGAGTAAAAATTTTGAAAATAGTTTTAGATTGGATACTACCTATACCCAACATCTGAATTTAAAATATGGTCCTGCTGAGGGTAATGCTAATATGCTCGACCTCTATTTGCCTGATACTCATATGGCAAAACTGATAATCTATGTGCATGGCGGCTCGTGGAAATGGGGTAGTAAAAATGATTTTCCTAAAATATTGGTTAATGCACTTACTGCAAAAGGGTATGCTGTGGCAGCTATCAATTATCGTTTACTGAAAGAAGACAAAAATCGTTTTCCTGCACAAATTGAGGATTTGAAAAATGCCATCGCTTTCCTGACGGCCAATGCCAATACTTATGGATATAATGGAAAAGAATTTGCCTTATTGGGGGTGAGTGCCGGAGCGCATCTATCCTTATTATATACTTATAAGCACGATGCGCAGAAGCAGATAAAAACGGTAATAGATATTGTTGGGCCAACTGATTTGACAGATAAGGTTTTCAGAGATAATCCTTCGGCAAGTGCTATTATCAATCAGTTTTTGGGTGATGCTAATCCACAGGCGGCTATCGCAGTTGAGGCTAGCCCGATTTATCATCTGAAAAAGGAAACAGGTGTACCCACTATTATTTTTCATGGGGAAAGCGATGAATTGGTGAATGTGAATCAATCGAAGGAGTTGTATAAGAAATTGCAATTATTGGGCATTCAATCGCAATTGGAATTATACCCCGGTGAAACGCATGAAATGCGGAAGAGCTTGTTTAGTATTTATACGAAATTGGGGGTTTGGTTGCAGAAGGTGTATTCGGCGCAATAGATTTAATTCTGTTTTTTTGTAGAGACGTATCGCAATCGCGCGGCGAACCGTACGTCTCTGCAAAAGACCCTATCAACGTTTATTTCTTCTCCTCCAATCGATTATATTTTTTCATAACAATCTTCAATCTATCGTGCGGGATACCGAAATATTTATTGCCATTGATACCTTCCATGTCTTCGGCTGCTATCAGGGCATTGATGATGGCTTCTTCTGTGGCTTCTACTGTTGCTTTGAAGGCAGGGTCTAACTGCCACTTAGGTAATACCTGCCAGGTCTCTTTTATATTATCCTTATTATATATAGGCGTAGCTGTAGAAAAAGCCAGAAAAATTTCACCAGAACCATGGTGCGAAAAAGTACCCGTGCGGGCAATGCCATGTGTCACTCTTTTGGCAATGAGTTTTAATTGATTGGGTAATAGTGGTGCGTCTGTTCCTACAATGGCAATGATAGACCCATCTTTCCGTTTCTCCCGATTAACGATTGGTTGTAAATCCTGAATTTCTTTACCCACTGGCACACCTGCTATTGTTAGCTCATCGCGCCTGCCAAAGTTGGCTTGTACAAATACCCCTAAAGTATATTGTACAGAATCTATCGTAAATACTCTTGACGCAGTGCCGCTGCCACCTTTGAAACTATAAAGCGCCATGCCTGTTCCGCCACCAACATTGCCTTCTGCTATTTTTCCACTCTTGGCCTGGTTGAGGGCTTCAAATACGTGTTCTTTTTTTACATGGAAACCATTGATATCGTTTAATACGCCATCCCATGTTTCACCAACTGTTGGGAGGCCGAAAGAAAAATCTACAAAATCTCCTTTCGAGAATTTCCTGAAACTCCATTCGCCAATGGCATCTTTTACAATTCCTACGCTATTGGTATTCGTAATGCCTATTGCCCCATAGCCTGTGCCGAAATCATCAAAGTAAGGCAGACCAGTCAGTTCACCATCGCCGTTCAGAGAAAACCAGGCCGCAGGATAGCTTGCGTCGGTTTTACCTTTAGGCAATATAACAGTCACACCAGTTCTGACAGGCCCTTTGCCCACCTTCAATTCACCTGAGCCACTGCTTAATGTTTTATAGCCTACCTCAACACCGGGCACATCGGTAATGGCGTTGTTAGTTCCTGTCGCTCCGTCGAACGGAATGCCCAGATCTCGTGCCCTTGGCTTTTGCGCAAATAGCTGATAGGGAAGAGTGGATAGTAGAAAAAAGAGTAAATGTGATTTTTTCATAGAGTTGTTTTATACAGTTTTTCAGATTCTTTTTTAAAGATAGCAGAAATGTTTTTAGCGCAAAAAAATTGCAAAAACTGCGGCTTTGAAAGCCCTAATTTTATCAATTCATTATTAAAATACCCTCCAATTTTAGCTTAAAGTTAATAATTAGGGGGTGTGCGCTTTTTGAGGATTATTTTACGTAATATGCGAATGAGGTCTGTGAAAATCCTTGTATATTTATTTCATAATTGTTCAGTCTTAGTTTATTAAAGCCAAACACGAAGTTTCAACTGCCGGTTTTTAACAGGTCTCTTAGTAAATAATCATTGTGTTTTATAGCATTTCAAAAAAATCGCAGCTCATGCAATGATAAAATTATGGCTGATTTGATTTAGTATTATTGTGAGAATATTTTGTATTTATTTGTGTTAATCTGAACTCTCTTTTTATCAATATAATTTTTAACACCTACCTTAAATTTAGCTTACTCATGGAAGCACTAGATCACATAATCATGAAAGTCGCCGAGGGAGACAGTACGGCCTTTACTAAATTATATAACCATTATAAAGAGCCGGGTATCCGATTTTCAATGGCTATCGTGAAAGATGAAGAGGAAGCAGAAAATATGTTGCACGAAGTTTTCATTAAAATCTGGAATCGCAGAGAACAGATTAACCCTGAGCTGAACTTCAATTCTTACATCTTCACCTGCCTGCGCAATCTGGCTTTCGATTATCTGAAAAAAATAGAAAGAAGCCAGACACTTCAACATCAATACTTGCAAATGATGGAAGAAGACCATCATAGCACCTCAGAAGCCGAAGAAGCAAAAATAGTTTTGTTACGAAATGCCATGAATAGTCTTCCTGCTAAACGCAAGATGATTTTAAAGCTGAATGTGGAAGACGGTAAGTCGTATCAGGAAATTGCCGAAATGATGCGAATCTCCAAAAATACCGTTAAAAATCAATTGGTTAAGGCAAAACAGTTTCTACGCGGCAGTGTAGATTTAGGTCTGGCGCTCTAAAGAATTTCTCCTGTTTAAAATTTATATTATCATTACCCAAACCCAGTAGTACATTTTATCACTTAAACAGTAATTCAGTTAAATTCAAATAAAAACTTGAGTTACAATTCTATCTTCACTTTAAAAACACATATTATGAAGTTAAACTTTACTCTCCGAAGCATGCTAAGGGGGCTGGTTTTTTTCGGTATCCTGTTAGGGGCTTGCGCTCCTAAGGTTTGGGCACAGTCCCGGACTATCACAGGTAAGGTAACATCCAAAGAGGATGGTATGGCCATGCCCGGTGTAAACATCCTGTTAAAAGGCACTCAAAAAGGAACAAGCACTAACGCAACCGGTAACTATTCAATCGAGGTTAGTGGTAGCAATGCCGTTTTAGTTTTTTCATTTGTAGGTTACGAAGCCACTGAAGTGCCGGTAGGAAACAGAAGCACCGTAGACCTTGCAATGGATTTAAGTTCTGAAAGTTTGAAAGAGGTGGTTGTGACTGCCTTGGGTATCAAACGTGAAGAAAAATCATTAGGTTATTCAGTAGGTAAAGTAGATGGCAAAGATTTAAGCCGTATCTCTAACGAGAACGTTTTGAATGCCATGTCGGGTAAAGTTGCCGGGGTAGCTATTAACTCTACTGGTGCAACTGGTTCATCAGTAAGTATGGTTATCAGAGGTGCCAAATCATTGAGCAACGATAACCAACCATTATTCGTAATCGATGGTGTACCTATCATTAACTCCCTGAACAACGTTGGTCAGATTGGTAGCGATAACCGTGTTGACTATGGTAACGCGATTTCTGACTTAAACCCTGAAAACGTTGAAAGTATCTCTATCCTGAAAGGACCAAGTGCTGCGGCGCTTTATGGTTCAAGAGCGGGTAATGGTGTGGTAATCATCACTACTAAAAACGGTTCAAAAGCAAAGAAAATGACTGTTAGTTTAACTTCTAACACTGTTTTCGATAATCCGTATCGTTTCCTTGATATGCACTCTAAATTTGCAACTGGTATCCTTCCTTTCACACCAGACAACAACCCTTATCCGGGTGGTGTTTTGATGATTGACGAAGGTTCTGCTGGTGGTGTAGGTCCTGAATTGAATAAAGGTTATAAAGCCATTCAATGGAACAGCCCTAAAGATGCAAGTGGTAAACCAATTCCGACAGAATTGATTTCTCACCCGAACAACGTAAGAGATTTCGTACAAACGGGTATCACTACTACAAATGGTATCTCAATTGCTAACAGCAATGATTTCATGAACTACAGAGTGTCATATTCAAACATGACTAACCGTGGTATCATTCCTGGTTCTGACTTGTTCAAAAACTCGTTAGCTATTGCTACTTCATTAAAATTGAGCAATAAATTAAGAGTAAGTACAAATATTGATATCAGCCGCAACAATTCAAACAACCGTCCGGCAAGTGAAAGAGGTTCTAACCCATTACAATGGGCTTATGCGGTATCTCCTCACATCGACATCAATGAGTTGAAAAATTACTGGGTACCAGGACAAGAAGGCTTACAACAATTAACGCAATCAAAAGGTAACTACAACAACCCTTGGTTCTTGGCTCACGAAATCAAAAATGCTTTCGAAAGAAATCGTGCATTTGGTAACATCAAAGCTGATTATCAGATTACGCCTGAGTTAAGCTTAATGGCGAGATACTCAGTAGATACTTATAGCGAAAACCGCGAAACCAAAATCGGTAATAGCTATACAGGTGAGCCTCGTGGTGCGTATGGTTTGATTAACCTGAAACGTTTTGAAGGCAACGCCGATGTATTGGCTACTTATAATAAAAACCTGAAAGATTTCTCTCTTTCGGTGTCAGCAGGTGCTAACTCACGTAATTCTGAATACAGAGATGTGACAAACAGAAGCCGTAGCGGTACTGGTCTGATTATTCCTGGTTTATTTACTTTGCAGAATATTGCGCCTGCAAACCTTGAGTATATCAGCACGCTTCAAAGAAAAGTGGTTTATAGTGCTTACGGAATGGCTAACTTAGGCTATAAGGATATGATCTTCCTGGATTTGACAGCCAGAAATGACTGGTCAAGTACGCTTCCTTCTGCCAACCGTTCGTATTTCTACCCAGCGGCTTCATTGAGCTTATTGGTGAATGAAATGTTTGCTACTTCATCGCCTAACCTTAATATGTTGAAACTAAGAGCAGGTGTTGCACAAGTAGGTAATGATACAAACCCTTATGCTTTGATTAACACTTTGGCTAACAATGAGGCTTGGGGTGGTTTGACTCGTTTGTCGAAATCAGGTACTATCTTATTACCAGATTTGAAACCTGAAATCTCTACTTCTTATGAGGTTGGTGCAGATTTAACGATGTTCAAAAACAAATTGAGAGTATCTGGTACTTATTATATGGTAGAAAACAAAAACCAGATTATCCCTACAAAACTTCCTCCGTCGACAGGGTTTACTTCTAAAAATATCAACGCTGGTTTGTTAGTGAGTAAAGGTGCTGAAATCACAATCGGTGGTACTCCAATCGAAAGAAATGGTTGGAAACTTGATTTGACAGCTAACTTCTACAGAAACAGAACGGTTATCAAATCGTTGAGCCCTGGTCTTGATTTCTATACATTATGGACAGATGCGAAAGGTGGTGCATGGACTTACGTAGGTGAAACTATCGGTGATATCTATGACTCAGAATTAGTAACTGTTAAAGATCCATCATCTAAATATTATGGTTACCCGATCTTAGATGAAAACGGTTCTTGGCAATCAGTAAGTGCAAGTAACTCTCGTAACAAAATCGGTAACTTCAACCCTGATTTCATCATGGGCTTGCAAGCTGCTTTGACTTACAAAAACTTCACTTTGAACATGGTATTTGACTGGAGACAAGGTGGTGATTTCGTTTCTCAAACATACCGTTATGGTGAGTCTGACTTGAAATCTCAACGTTTCTTGGATAACCTGATCAACCCACATGGTTTAACTGGCGATGCACTTCGTAATTATCTGGTTGATAACGATTTAGTAAGAGTAACTGGTAACAAATTCAATATCGTAGGTGGTCCTACTGCTGAATACGGTGGATATCCGTTTGAATATGGTGGCAACACTTATATGTATGGTGTATTTAACCCAGGTGTAATTGCTCAATACAATGAAGCAGGTCAGATCACTGGTTATACTGAAAACTTAGGTGGCCCTGGTACTAAAATCATCCCTTACGGTGACAACTATCCTTGGGATTTTACAAGAGCTGCTTTGTTTGATGCTTCTTATATCAAATTGAGAGAGGTTTCATTGGGTTACGACATCCCTTCTTCATTCGTGAAGAGATTAGGTTTGCAAAGTGCTAACTTCTCGGTATATAGCCGTAATATCATGCTTTGGACAGCTGCCAAAATTGGTATCGACCCAGAGATGGCATTCCAGCCACAATCAGGTGCACAAGCTGGTACTCAATTCAAACAAGGTATCGAAAGATATAACGTTACTCCTTGGGTGATTCCAGTAGGTTTCAAACTTGGTTTAACATTCTAAAAATCTTAAACACTGAAATTAATGAAAAGGAGTTATAAAAAAATCATAGCGTTTTCCTTTCTGTTCATGGGTTTCTTCTCTTGTAAGGATCTGACAGAAGTGAACATTAACCCGAACGGGATTCAGCCTGATGTAGTGAATCCGAACCTGATATTGCCAACTGTACTGACAGAAGGCGCAAAGTTATATGTGAATCTTGGGTATCAGGATATTGCAGGGGTAGTACAACATACACAGAAAGATGCGTGGTCGTCGGGTCATAATGATTATGATTGGGGTGGCAACCAGAGCTGGAGTGATTACTATAATGTATTGCGTAACAACCAATTGGTATATGACAGAGCAGTAGCTGAGAAATACGAGTTCCATCAGGGTGTAGCCTTGGTTATGAAGTCTTTCATGTTTGGTTTAATTACTGACTTGTGGGGTGATGCACCTTATACAACTGCCCTGAAAGGTGAGTTAGGTAAAACAGAAGATATTCTGCCTGCTTTCGATAGCCAGGAGTCAATTTACACAGGTATTCTGGCTGATCTGGAAAAAGCTAACACGCTTTTATCAAAATCAAAAGCTGAGTATACAGGTATTATTGATAACGCTGACGTAATCTATGCTGGTGACCCAACCAAATGGAGAAAAATGGCTAACTCTTTAGCATTGCGTTATTATATGCGTATTTCTGCAAAAAAACCAGATGTAGCTAAAGCAGGTATCGAGAAAATCGTTGGTAACGCTGCACAATATCCAATTATTACAGCGAATAGTGATGATGCTACCATGAGTTTCCCTGGTACAAGTGATGGTACAGCCTGGCCTGCTAATACTGTATACGATGTAAGTGGTAGCAACTACCGCCGTATTAAAATGGGAGGTACTTTAGTTGAAGTTTTACAAGGATTAAAAGATCCACGTTTAGCAATCTGGGCTAATAAAGTAGAGATTCCTTTAGTAGTTGATGCTTCGTTGCCTGCAGGTACTGATAAAATTGAAGGTGGTAAAAGATATTTGTCTCCTGATAAAGTTGGTAATACATTAATTGATACTGACCCTGAATACGTAGGTCTTCCTACTAGCTTCTCGGCATTGCCATCCGCGTATAACCTGAACCCAACTCCGGGCCAGACATCCTTCAACCCGCACGTTTCGTTCCTGAACGATATTTATAAAGCAGCTACAGGTCCATTATTAAAAGCACGTCTGATTTCAGCTGCGGAGGTAAACTTCATTCTGGCGGAAGCTGCTCTGAAACAATGGGCTACTGGTGATGCAAAATCTCGTTACGAAGCTGGTGTGAGAGCCTCTTTGAATACCTGGACAGTAGGTGGTAAGGCTGATGCTTACCTGGCGAATGCTGGTGTAGCTTATGATGGTACTTTGAAACAAATCATGGAGCAAAAATGGATTGCCAGCTGGACAGCTGCCACAGAAGCATGGTTTGATTTCAGAAGAACAGGTTTACCTGCTTTAAAAGCCGGCCCTGCTGCGAAACGTCAGGCATTACCAGTAAGATTCTATTATATGCAAGACGAATTGAACATTAATAAGACTAATGCAAATGCAGCTTTAGATAAATTGGAAGTAACTAATTTCTCTCAGGCTGATGCAAAAAATAGTGCGTGGTCTAAACCTTGGTTAATTCAAGGTACAGGAAAACCTTGGTAAAAGTAGATTGTTTTTGAAGTAGAAAAAACATCAGGGGCGGCTCATTGTGGCCGTCTCTGATTTTATTAAGAGACATAAACCTCTGAAATATGAATTTTATCAGAAAAGAGATATATAAGATTTTTTGTTTTTTTATTTGTAGTAGTAGTTTCCACACAGCTTTTTCTCAATCTCATACACATCCGCATGAACTCGCTGTATCATTAAACATGGACGTAAAAGTTCTGTTACCCTCAGCTACTCCCGACCGCATCATACTAAATCTGACCTCAACGCCTGAAACTTCGATAGGAGTAAACTGGCGCACAGATACTACCATTACCCAAGGAGAAATTCAGGTTGCCATCGCGACAGATGCAACGCAGTTTTTGAAAAATGTGCGTACGATTTATGCTACATCCGAATATCTGAAAGTGACACACAAAACCGAACCGGAAGTGCAAGCCTACTATCATTCGGGTGTTATTGAAAATCTCGAACCAGGTGGGTTGTACGTATATCGTGTAGGAAATGGCAAACACTGGAGCGAGTGGTTCCAGTTTCGTATGCCGTCTAAAGACCCGAATCGCCCGATTTCTTTGTTGTATTTCGGCGATGCCCAGAATGATATAAAATCTATGTGGTCAAGAGTTATCAGAGAGTCTTATAAAACCATGCCTGATGTAACATTTATGTTGCATGCAGGTGACCTGATTAACCGTAACGACCGCGATGTGGAATGGGGTGAGTGGTTTTATGCGGGTTCGTTTATTCATGCTACTGTTCCAAGTATCATGACACCAGGTAACCATGAGTATGGTGGAGGGAAATTATCTCCGAATTGGAAACCTCAATTTACGTTACCTAAGAATGGTCCGAAAGGCCTGGATGAAACCTGTTACGAGATAAATTATTCTGATTTAAAGGTAATTTCTTTAGATGCTGAGCAGATTGATGAATCGGCGCATTATGCTTCTGCACAAGCTAAATGGCTGGATTCGGTTCTGACCCATAATCCTCGTAAATGGACCGCGATTACCCTTCATTATCCTTTCTTTTCAACCAATCCAAGACGAGATAATAAAGAATTACGCGAACTACTTAAACCAATAGTAGATAAGCACAAAGTTGATATTGTGCTTCAGGGCCATGATCATGCTTATGGACGCGGAATGGTAAGTAATTCGATGGATGTGGCAAGCAACAAAAATCAATCATCGGGCACAGTTTATGTAGTTTCAGTCTCAGGCCCAAAGATGTATGATGCATCTAACGACCCCTGGATGATTCGCAAGGCTAGCAATACCCAATTATTTCAGTTGCTTACCATCAAAGGAAATGTGCTGACATACAAAGCTTTTACAGCCACCGGAGAATTATATGATGCCTTTGATTTACAAAAACAAGCTGGTAAGCCTAATGTCTTGGTCAATAAGATTCCTAAGACACCTGAGAAAAAATGATTTTGCTATAGAGTGAGAATGGGGATAGGAGGAGACTCTTATCCCTTTTTTTATTTGAAATATTTTCTTCTTCGTTAAATGAAACTTACTACTTCAATGAGACCTTTCATAGGTATTCAATTGCCACGACCTTATTAGGTTTCTAGAAATAAATGTTCTCATAAATGATAGTTTTGGCTAAAGCCAAATGGGATTCTAGCAATTTAGTAACCACCAGCTAAAGCTGGCAGCAATTGAATCAATAGCCCCGCGCAGCGTCCGCCCATTTTTAAATGGGGTAACAAGAAAAAAACATCCATATCGGCTTTAGCCAAAACTTATCTCTCACAGATCCGTGTGGCAATTGAGTAAGCTAACCACCAATCGTTGTAGCGTAATCATATGCGGGGTTGCTTTCCAAAAAACTTTCGCTCTACAATAGCCCGTTTCTTTAAACAATTAGTATAAAGGATACAAGCGATTAAGATTCTTGTATGAAATTTGACCTATACAAGCGCAAAATATAACATCTATAAACTACCTATGAAAGAATGAAAAAGTACTCCCTTGCTATTACTCTGTTTGTTTATTGCCTTATCAATATATCGTTCGGATACGCCCAAACCCTGAAAGTAGGCGCGGCCGTCCGGGTTATTACACCTAATCCTTTATTACCTGTATCGGGGGGTATCGGTACACCTAAAGCCTCTACCGAAAAGAAAGGAGACCTTTTTGCCAGAGCGATGGTTTTTGAAAAAGGATCGACGCGCATTGCGATTGTGAATATAGATAATTTAGGCTGGACTTCAATTTTAGGCAATAAATCACGCGCATTAATAAAAGGTATCCCTGCTGAAAATATTCTGATTGGTGCTACCCATACCCATAGCGGTCCTGATGCCTATGCGTTTCCGGATGCAACCGGAAAATCATCTGCCGATTTAAAATACTTAGACTGGTGCGTACAACAAATTGCTGATGCTGTAAATGAAGCGATCAGTAAATTAGAGCCTGCTTCTCTGAAAATTGCTGTTGATGAAGCCAAAGGTAAAATTGCGTATAATTATTATGCACCGGCCTTGTATGACCCACGTTGTGGTATCATTCAGGCGATTGCCACAACGGGTAGTAAACAAGGAAAACCCATTGCTACTTTGGTAAACTATGCCGTTCACCCAGAGGTAATAGGTTCTGGCAGGGGGATTCTGAGCCCGGACCTTTGCGGCCCATTGTATGACCGTATTGAATCGAAAGTTGGAGGGGTTGCGCTGTTTATGAACGGAGCACAAGGCGGAATGGTTACGGCTGATACCCGTCTGGAATATGGTAAAGAAGGAGCCGGACAAAAAGAAGCCAATACCTGGGAAGAATGTATCCGAATTGGTGAATTGTTGGCTGATGAAGCCCTACGAATTGTAGAAAAAGCCCCAGTGTTAGCAAATCCGGATATTTATTGTGTGTCTCGCAAAATAGATTTTCCGGTCGATTCAGAGATTATGCGTTATATTCTGAAAAACTCGCCGTTGAAGCATGATTTGAACAAGGAAAATGTAGTAAGCACGCAATTGAATTTATTGAATATTGGCCCGGCACAGATATTGACAGTTCCGGGAGAAGCATTGCCCAACATCGGCTATTATGTCAAACGTAATATGAATACCAAATTGCCGTTTCTATTCGGGTTGACAAATGATGCCTTTGGTTATATGCTCACCAAAGTAGACTTCAATAGTTTCAAACGATATGAATATGTCAGCCGAACCAGTCTAGGCGAAATGACCGGAGAAATTTATATCGAGCAAGCCCTGAAACTGGTAAAAGATAGTCCAAAACCACAATAAATTTTCATCACTAAAAGACAAGCCTTTTTATTAACAGATTAAATACCTCATCTATGAAAAGTACTTTAGTAAGATTGCTTACATTATGTACAGCCCTTGTCATGACATCGGTTTGTATTTATGCACAGAATTCAGTTACCCCAGAAACTGCCCTTAAGAGTTATATCAATAATGGTGACAAGACTTATAAATGGGAAGTAAGAGATTCATTAACCAAAGACAATGTAACGATGTATAATCTGGTATTGACTTCGCAAAAATGGAGACAATATACCTGGAGACACCAATTGACTATCTTTGTGCCAAAAGATAAACAGTATGATGGCGCTTTGTTATTCATCACCGGAGGCTCAAACAAAGACGAACAACCTAACTGGAGCAAAGAAGATAAACTTTGGTCGTCGTTGGCAGGTGCTGCTGCAAAAACCAAGGCGATTGTGGCTTTGATTAAACAAGTGCCAAACCAACCATTATATGGTGATTTGACTGAAGATGCCCTGATTTCTTATACCTTGCATAACTTCAAAAAAGACAATGATTATACCTGGCCTTTGCTTTTTCCGATGGTAAAATCGGCGGTGAAAGCGATGGACGCGGTACAGGAGTTTGCGAAGAAGAACAATAACTTTACCGTAAACAGATTTGTGATTTCGGGTGCTTCAAAACGTGGCTGGACCACCTGGTTATCAAGTGCGATTGATGATAAACGAGTAGTGGGTATCGGCCCGATGGTAATTGATATGCTGAATATGCCAGCAACACTTGACTATCAGTTTAAAACCTATGGCGAGTATAGCATTCAGATTGAAGATTATACCAAATTGGGTATTCCGCAAACTTCTGATTCAAAAGAAGGTAGAGCTATTACAGCTATGGTAGACCCTTATTCGTATAGAGCTAAGTTGACTATTCCGAAAATTATCTTTATCGGTACTAACGATGAATACTGGACGGTTGACGCTATCAAACATTATTATGACCAGATTCCGGGTAAGAATATGATTCATTATACACCAAATGCAGGTCATGATTTAGGTGGTGGCAAACAGGCATTCGAGTCATTAACCGCATTCTTTGGCTTAACATTAATGAACAAAGAATACCCTGCTAATACCTGGAAAACGACTGATACAAAAGAGGGCGTAGAACTGGCTATTAATGCCCAACAAACAGATTTAGTTGGGGCTACCATCTGGCACACCACTTCATCAGACCGTGATTTCCGTAATAATCTTTGGTTAAGTGATAATATGAAATTAACAAAAGAGCCTGTTGTAAAAATAACAGTTCCTTACCCAACTAAAGGATATGCAGCCTTTTATGTAGATTTGAAATACAAAGACCCTAACGGCGGCACTTATACTGTTAGCACAAGAGTATTTGTAACTGATGGGAATAAGGTGTTATAAAATATATTATCTAACCACTGAGTTTCACTGAGCGAACGTCGCCCGGTCTTGCACGGAGTTGCACCGTGTTACTCCGTGTATAACTCTGTGTCACTCCGTGGTTAACTCTATTAATTGAGAATATTCAACCTATAAGCTACATGGAGCGCTCTCGTCCTGATTATTTAATGGATCGGCTTATCAACAATCAACTCTCCAAAGATGAATTGGCAGAGCTATTGGCTGGTATTGGAGAGACTGAAATGTCGCCAGAGTACTCAGATATCCTCGAACGTTATTTTAACCAGCTTCTGGCAGAAGCACACCCAGATAAAACCATCGTGTCTGAACAAGACCAATAAAATTACCCATGAAATCGCTTACACTTTTAATTACAGTCAGTGCCTTCTGCGGCATAAGTGCTTTTGTCCCCGCCTCGTCATTTATAGATAAGGGTCCTTCTACAGGAACAGATTCATCAAAAGTCTTAAAAGAAAAGTATCACCTGGGTTTATCGGCACATAGAGGTAGTTCAATCATCGCTCCTGAAAATACACTGGCCACCTTTAAAACCGTGCTGGAAATGGGCGTAGATTATATTGAAATTGATGTGCGTACAACAAAAGACAATCAACTGGCTATTTTGCACGATGGCACATTAAACCGTACCACCTCTGGCGAAGGCCCAATGAAAAACTTTACACTGGCAGAATTGAAACAATTGTCAGCGGGTAAGGGCTACCCGGATAAATTTAAAGAAGAGCGGATCCCGACTTTGCAGGAAACTACTCAACTATTGGCAAAATGGAATAAAACCCATAAACACCAGACCAATCTATATGTCGATTGTAAAGACGTAGCTCCTGAACCCTTGGTAAAAGAACTAAAAGCAAGTAATCTGCTGAAAGATGCCGTTTTTTATGGTAATGATGATTTTCTGCTAGCCTTGAAAAAAGTATATCCAAAGGCAAAACTCATGCCCTCATTAAATAAGCCGGAAGAAATAGAAGCGAAAGTATCTAAATTACAGCCTTATGCTTTTGATGTGAAATGGACCATCCTGAACGAGCAATTAGTGGCAGATATTCACAAATACAAGGTAAAAGTATTTTCTGATGTATTAGGGCTTTTAGATACATCTCCTAATTATAGAAAAGCTGCCGCAATGGGCGTGGACCTCATCCAGACCGACCGTGTGAGAAAAGTATATACAACACTATTAGAGAAAAATTAACGGGTAGGCTTGCTGGTTATATTAACACCCAGCCAGATAAGCGCCAAGCCCACGGCTCCCATAATAAATTGAAGTGGGTGCAAGGTTTGTATCAGATAAAGCTGAGCTATAAGCCAGACTATTAAGATTATTCCTTGCATCCATACCATCCAGGCCCATTTTCTGGGTTTTATCAGAAAGCCTATAAAAGCAGCTATACTCCCAAGCCCGTTGCAAATCAATAGCACAATACCCGGAATAAGAAAATCTTCAAATGGACTGCGATTTAATAAACTGACAGACATATCCAAGCTACTGCCATCAGGGTATCTGATAAGATTCCAACCGCCATATAAGGCACCGAAACCATTGAACAATAACAGAACAGAAGCAAGTGTACTAAGAAAAGATTTCATCGTCAGATATTTTTTACAAAGTACCTGATTTTAGAAACGATAGGGTATGATGAACGTCAGGTTCTGAAATGACAATTCATAGATAAATCATTTGAAACAACCTATTTAGCGGCCTCTTCCACAGGCTCAGCGCCAAATCTTTTCTGCGCACCCTTTAATTCTTCATGTGAGTTGATAGCAATCAGGGCCAGCAAGGCAATGAAAACCGCCACTCCAGCCACATTGAAAGACCATTTTTTAAGGCCAATCTGATGGTCGGCAAATGAGGGTTGGGTTTTATTGATTAATAGTAGAATCACAACCAGATTGAGGGCATAAAGATATTGCTCAGGGCGATAAGTGCTCACAAAAGCGCCTGTTATAACCCAACTTAAAACAATATATAAGCTTAAATGTCCTATAAAAAAAGTAAGTATGGCCTTATAGCTATAAGCAACCTTTGCGGGTTGAGAAAAGTAATATTTATACAACCAGATGAGGGTAAACAGTAAGATAAGCCCCAAACCAATCCATTCAGTTATACCAAATAATGGGCTGCCCTCTAATACATTAAGCTTGGTAAGCATTTCATATACACGCTTGGTTTCAAAATTCTGTTGCCACACAGTGAATGGAATAATCAACACGACCATCAGCAAGGGAAATAGCTGAGAATTTTTCTTTTGTGAACTTTCCAGAGGCTCCCATGAAGAAGTCAAGGTGCCATAAGACATGCCCAGGCCACCAAAGAAGCCCAGTGTATATTCCATTACATTCCAGAAATTGAACTTGATACCCGAAACACTACCAAGAACCTGTAAGAAATTTCCAAAGGCAAAACCAAAACCGCCACCTAAGCCAGAAAAAACAGCCACTCTTAAAGCAGAATTTCTCTGATGTCTCACC
Source organism: Emticicia fontis (assembly GCF_054779675.1). Taxonomy (NCBI): domain Bacteria; kingdom Pseudomonadati; phylum Bacteroidota; class Cytophagia; order Cytophagales; family Leadbetterellaceae; genus Emticicia; species Emticicia fontis. The sequence goes on along the minus strand of NZ_BAAGXU010000051.1, from coordinate 50,892 downwards.
ATAAACCAGGTCAGAGCCACAGCTGCGCCGAAACAAGCTGCCCACATTTCAGAGCGTGGGGGAGTCATGAACCATTCAAATTCGGTAATGATGAAATAATAGAACAAAAATGCCCCAGCCAGCATTTCTACAATCAGATTCACCCATTTGACTGGATTTTTAGTCGTATCTGATAAAGCCAGGCCAAATAAACCACCACCGATATAGCCATACAATCCGCCAATCACAAACAACATCATTAAGCCATAATAAGCATTCGCAAAATCATCTGCACGTCCATAACCCACCACAATTCCATAACTCATAATTCCGCCCAATCCCCAACCCAAAGCACCAGCCATCATAATACTGAAAAACCGGCTATACCAATCGCTTCTTTTCGCAACCAATATCAGGCTCAGACAACCGATACCACCGGCCCATGCGGCGCCGTGTTCATGGCCGAATTGCCCGCGAATAGCCCATGCCGTTCCGAGTGACAAGGCCACTACAAGCATACTTAAATATAACTGTATGTTTTTCATTTGTTTAGGTATGATAATTAGGGTCGAATAGAATTTATTACTATACTTCGGGTGCTTAAAAAAAGGCTATCTGGGTTCAGATATTTTGCACAACAATAGTCCGAAAATTATTTTTGCCAGTATTACAAGACAAAGACAAACAATCAAGCACAAACAGATATGAATCAAAGATGGTGTTTGCTTTTGGGGTTGCTCAGCAGTTTTTTCCTGCTTAGCTGTGGCTCAAAAGTAAAAGTGGAAGAACGTACCTTAAGTGAAAACTGGACAATTGCCTCTACGAAAGAGATCAATGCCGATGCCAAATCACTTTCAACACAGTTAATTAATCCTGAAAAATGGGTAAAAGCTACCGTGCCAACTACGGTGTTAGGCGCATTGGTAGAAGCAGGCGTGTATAAAGACCCCTTTGTAGGTAAAAATCTTGAAAAAATACCTCGCGCACCTTTCGAAAACTCTTGGTGGTTTAGAAATACATTCGAATTAGAAGACGTAAATACACAGGAAGAATACCTGGCTTTGAAGATCGATGGAATAAACTATCGGGCTAATTTCTGGTTGAACGGGGTAAAGGTAGCTTCTCAGGATACGCTTTTTGGTGCCTTCCGTCAGTTTCAGATTGATATTACCAAAGCAGCTAAAAGTGGCGAAAACGTGCTTTTAGTAGAGGTATTCCCCCCTCAGGTACGTGACTTTTATATGGGTTTTGTAGACTGGGCGCCAACCCCTCCTGATCATTATATGGGGATCTTCCGGGACATAACCCTCAAACGTTCTGGAAAGGTAGACGTTACGGTGACTACCTTTATTGCTCCTGACCTTGACCCGAAAGATTTAACGCAGGCTTCGCTGACCATCAGTACTGAATTAACCAACCATAGTGATGCCTCAAAAACGGTAGAAGTAAAAGGCATTATTGAAGATATTTCTTTCAAAAAGAGTTTTACTTTGGCACCTCACGAACACAGGGAAGTGAAATTTACACCTGCTGATACCAAAGAGTTATTGATTAAGAACCCACGTTTATGGTGGCCGAATGGCTTGGGTAACCCTGAAATGTATACGTTGAACCTGGAAGTAAACGAAAATGGGAAATTATCAGATAAACAAAGTACCCGATTTGGTATCCGCAAGATAGAAACCTATCTGAATGATAAGGGTGTGAGAGGCTATAAAGTAAATGGGAGAGATGTGTTGATTAAAAGCGCAGGCTGGGTAGATGATTTGTTTTTGCGCTATATGCCTGAAAAAGATGAAGCACAGATTCGGTATGTAAAAGAAATGAATCTGAACTCGCTGAGATTTGAAGGGGTGTGGGGAAATAATCATCATATCTATGATTTATGCGATGAAAACGGTATCCTGCTCATGGTTGGCTGGAGTTGTCAATGGGAATGGCCGGATTATCTGGGCATGGAGCTGAAAATGAAACCCGGCGATGAAAACCTGCCGATTAACGAGGGGGTAGATTTATACGCCGTAAAACTGACACCAGACGAAGAGACCTTACTATCGAATTATTTAAGAGACCAGGTGAAATGGTTACGCAACCACCCAAGCATCTTCACATGGGCGGGTGGGAGCGATGCCATGCCAAAACCTTCGCTTGAAAAACGCTACCAGGATATTCTGAAACAATATGATCCGACGCGACCATTTCTGATATCCTCCGGTGATTTTACCAGTGAGTTGACTGGAAAGTCAGGCATGAAAATGAACGGGCCTTATGAGTATGTGCCGCCTGTCTATTGGTTTGAAGATAAAAAACTGGGTGGTGCTTTTGGCTTTAATAGCGAAACCGGCCCAGGGCCCCAATTACCTCCGATTAGCGGTATCAAAAAGGCAATTCCTGCGGCTGATTTATGGCCACCAGATAACAAGATGTGGAATTACCATTCTGGCCGCAAGGACTTCAATACGCTGGGTGTTTTCCTGAATGCCTTAGATAAAAGATACGGAAAGCCACAGAATCTGGAAGAATTAGCCTTAAAAGCACAGGTAATGGAATATGAAGCCATTCGCCCCATGTTTGAAGCTTTTGTCATTAATCGTCCGGTAGCAACCGGTGTTGTGCAGTGGATGCTCAATTCGCCATGGCCTGATTTCTACTGGCAGATGTACGATTATTACCTGATGCCAACAGGAGCTTATTATGGCGTAAAAAAAGCTGCTCAACCCGTGAATATCATTTATGATTATTATAACCAGACTGTTCATCTAAGCAATGATACCCGTCAGGCATTGGCCGATATAAAGGCAGAAGTGAGGCTTTTTGATAAAAACTCAAAGCAGATATTTGCGAAGACTGAAAGTGTAAAAATGGGAGAAAATACGACCAATAAATGGTTGAACCTGCCTGCTTTACAAGGCAAGAATGGAGTTTATTTCTTATCGCTTACCTTGAAAAACAGCAAAGGTGAGTTGATTGCTGATAATTTCTATTGGTTGGCTTCGCAGAAAGATCAGTTGGATTGGTCAAAGTATTTCTGGTTTTACACGCCACAGAAACAATATGCTGATTTTAGTGGACTCAATACTTTACCTAAAGCAGAAATAAAGGCAGAGAAAAGCATCAAAGAACTGAGTAAAGATGAGTTTGAAGTGACGCTGAAACTGACCAATACGTCTGATAAACTGGCTTTCTTTGTAGAAGCTGAACTGGCTGATGGTGCCAATGGTAGTGTGGTTGCTCCGGTTTTCTGGTCTGACAATTATGTGTCTATTCCTCCGAAAGAGAGTAAAACTATTACAGTGAAGTATTATAAAAAAGACCTGAAAGGTAATCCATCTATCAAAATACAAGGCTACAATCTATTAAAACCGATGACTTTATAAACTCATGCTAAGAAAATCTATTCAACTAACCACCCTGTTGCTCGTTTGCTTTGTTTCAGCAATCGCACAACCCATTACCATTAAAAGTGCCAGTATTATTGCCTCTAATTCGATACCTTCTCCGGTAAAAGAAACGACCGTGAAAATGCTGACTGAGGAGATTCAGAAGCGGACGTCTATTGGTTTGAAGTCTATTACAGGGCAACCCAAAAGCAATGAATATACTATCGCGTTGGTATTATCAAGCGACAAAGATTTAGCAGGTAAAACTATTCCGACAAGCACAGACAAAACCGAGCCTGAGTTTAAGGCAGAGGGTTATAGAGTTGTTTCTGAGCTGACCGACAAAGGCGGCATTCTATGGATAATCGGGGCTGATGCCAGAGGCGTATTGTTTGGGGCAGGCTGGGTATTACGCAAAGCCACTTTATTGCCCAAGACTATTCAATTAGAAGCTAAAACCAATGTGGCAACTTCACCTGAATATGCTATCAGAGGGCATCAGTTGGGTTATCGGCATACGGCTAATTCTTATGATGCCTGGACAGTGGCCCAATTTGACCAATATATCAGAGAACTGGCAATTTTTGGTTCGAATGCTGTTGAAGGGATTCCTTTTCATGAAGATGAGAACCCAAGCCCGCATTTTAAAATATCTTCGGCAGAGATGCGTGTAAAATTAAGCGAGATATGTCAGGCTTATGATCAGGATTACTGGATCTGGACACCTGTTACTTTTGATTTAACCGATACCAAAAAACGTACGGCCGAATTGAATCTACATGAAGATATGTATAAAAAATGCCCTCGCCTGGATCATATTTTTATTCCGGGTGGTGACCCCGGTGATAATCATCCCAAAGATGTGATGCCGTTTTTGAAAGACTTACACGAGCGCTTGGTTAAGTATCATCCTAAGGCTAAAATATGGTTATCATTACAAGGCTTTAGTGTAGAGCAGGTTGATTATTTCTACCAATACCTGAAAGAGAATAAACCTACGTGGTTTGAAGGGGTGGTATCAGGCCCGAGCAGCCCGCCAATGGCTGAGACGCGTTATAGACTGCCTAAGAATTATAAGCACAGAGAATACCCAGACCTGACGCACAACGTGAGATGTGAGTTTCCGGTTCGTCAATGGGATCAGGCTTATGCTTTGACCTTGGGTAGAGAGGCTTGTAATCCTCGCCCGTATGAGTTTGCGGCGATTCATAAAACCTATGCTGCTTATACGGATGGTTTCTTGTCGTATTCGGATGGTTGTCATGATGATATTAACAAGATAACCTGGAGTATGCGCGCATGGGATACACAAACTGATGTAAGAGAAATACTGGTTGATTATGGCAACTTCTTCTTCGGAAAGAATCTGTCCGAAAATATAGCTGATGGTATTGCCGCCCTTGAAAACAACTGGAAAGGCCCATTAGCACAAAACGGAGGAGTAGAAGCTACGTTTGCTTTCTGGAAAGGTATGGAGGCGACAGCCACCCCACAGCTCAACGAAAACTGGCGCTGGCAGATATTGTTGCTAAGAGGGTATTATGACACTTATACACGTCGCAGATTAATCTACGAGCAAGACCTTGAAAAACAAGCCAATATCATGCTGGCAAAAGCGCCACAAATGGGTGCGGATAAAGCGATGTCAGCGGCTTGGGAGGTTTTGGAGAAAGCCGAAAAAGCGCCGGTAGGCTACGATTTAAGAAAGAAGATAGAGCAATTGTGTCAGGCACTATACACTTCTATTGGCTTGCAGACCAGTGTGCCTAAACATCAGGCCAAGGGTTATGAGCGTGGTTGTTTATTAGACTTTGTAGACTATCCACTCAATAACCGCTGGTGGCTGGAAGACGAATTCAAGAAACTGAAGCCGATTGTAGCCGATAGCAATGCCAAAGTAATGGCAAGGCTGAATGTTATCAGCACATGGGAGAATCCGGGTGCTGGTAGTTTTTATGACGATGTATCAAGTACCAGCAAAGGCCCGAGAGTAAAAAGCATTGTGGATGATGCCACCGATATTGCCTGGTGGGACAATGGTTTCAGCCGTGCCAGATTATCTACCCAGACTTTCCAGAATAACCCTGAGCTGGTATATGATAACCTGCAAGCTGATGCCCGTTATATTATCAGAGTAGCTGGGATGGGAGAGGCACTTTTGAGAGTAGACGGTAAACGCCTGAGTCCGATTGTATACAACCGCGAAAACGAGACTTTCAAAGAGTGGATAGTGCCATTGAATTTGAGTATGGACGGGAAGATAAGCGTTACTTTCGATGAACCGGAGGAGTCTCATCTTAACTGGCGAAAACACTCAAAAGTTTCTGATGTATGGCTTTTAAAGCAATAATCTGATGAAGGAGCTATTCCAGCTATCAGGCATCGTTACCGTGCTTAACACTCCATTTGATAAGCACGGTAACGTTGATTTGGCATCTCTTAAAAGAAATGTACAATATGCCCTGAAAGCTGGCGTAGCGGGGTTTTTAGTGCCTGCACTGGCCTCTGAAGTAGTTTCACTCAATATAGCGGAGCGCTTGCAAATGGTAGAAGCAGTAACCGAAGAAGTAGCCAATAAGGTACCAGTCTTTGCGGGAGCAGGAGAACCAGATATTGAAAGACGGAAGCATATAGTAAAAGAGTATCTGGCAATGGGCTGTAAAAATGTTCTGTTCCAGATGCCCTTTGAAAATGAAGCAACTTTCAAAAAACAGTTCTATGAATTAGCCAATCTGGGTGTAGAAACCATCATGTTACAAGATTGGAGCGCCAATGGCTATGGCTTGCCCGATGAGTTGATTTTAGCGTTATTTCAAGAGGTAGAAGCCTTCCGTTGTCTGAAAGTAGAGACAGTTCCTGCGGGGGTAAAATATAGCCGCTTATTAGCATTGACAGACGGCAAACTCCATTTGAGTGGCGGCTGGGCAGTAACCCAGATGATAGAGGGATTGAAAAGAGGTGTTCATGCTTTTATGCCTACTGGTATGCACAGAACATATTGCGCTATCTATAAACATTTCAAAGCCGGAGAATTAGCAAAGGCTGAACAACTTTTCTATCAGATATTACCGGTTTTAGCTTTCTCTAATCAGCACCTGGATATTTCTATTCACTTCTTTAAACGCCTGCTACATAAGCAGGGAGTGTATAAAACCCCAAATGTGCGAGCGTCTTTATTGCCCTTTGATGAGGTTCACGAAGAGATAGCTAATCAATTGATAGAAAGAGTGATGGCATTTGAAGGAGAAGTATAAACGTAAAGATTACTTGCCCGCCAGATACCTGTTTCGATACTCAATTGGTGTGCAACCTTTTACTTGTCTGAACTGGCGAGCGATGTTCTTGCTATCGGTCAGGCCCATGTCTAAGGCAATTTCAAAAACGGTTAGATCCGTCTCTCTCAATTTTTGGGTGAGTTTCTCTATACGCAGATTGAAAATATACTTATAGATAGGCAAGCCGGTAATGTATTGAAAGCGTTTCTCCAAAGCGCGTCTTGAAAGTGGCACTTGCTTTACTACATCATCTACCTGTAGATTCTTGTCAATGTTCTGGTGAATGTACTTGAGCGAAGTAGCGATATAGTCATCATTCGTAGCATAAATATCTGTTGAATGACGAGTAACTACCTGCGTAGGTTTTACAACAATATCATAATAATCAGCTGTGCCGTTTTTTATCATTTGTTCCAACAACTTAGCGGCATCATATCCGCCTTTCTCAGCATCTTGCCCGATACTTGATAGGGGAGGGTCAGAGAACTCACAAATCATTTCATCATTGTCAACTCCCAATACCGCCACTTCCTCTGGAATACGAATATTGGAGTGTCGGCAGGCTTCTGTAATATGTTGCCCCTGGTTATCATCACAGGCCATCAGGGCAATAGGCTTGGGCAGCGATTTTAACCACTGGCTCAATGAGCTGGGTTTATAATACCATATCTCAGTAGAGCGTGCCATTACATGCTCAAAATAATGCACTTTATAACCCGCCTTGCTAATCCGTTCTTCAAAACCTTCCGCACGTTCTCTCGACCATACAATGTCTTTGAATCCATAAAAAGCAAAGTTCTTGAAGCCTTTTCTCAGAAAATATTCAGCCCCCATTTCCCCGGCTTCTTTGTGCGCACCCGTGATATTTGGAATCTCCCGGAAGCGTTCTTTAAAGTCTTGAGCAATCACTGGTATACCTGCTTCTACAAATTTCTCAACGGCCGGGTCATTATATAACTGACCAATGATGCCGTCTGCACCCCATTCCAACGCCCATTCGAGAATCCCCTCCATCCCAATCGTTTCACGCTGAAAAAGCGGCATCCGACAGAAAATCCAGGGGCCATGTTCTTTCGAGTATTTGGCGATGCCTTTCAAAAGAGCCTTGCTATATTCTTCGGCAAAGTCAATTAAAAGAATAATTTTATACATACCTGATTATTAGATTCACACTAAATTCCCTCATCAAAAATTCTACAACCTTTTTCGATACCCCATGTCCATTGCTCCAAGCCCTATGCTATTTCAACAAATCCTTCCAGCTACTCACTGTTGCATTGTTTACCAAAGGTTTCGCCCAGATACCTATGCTCAATATATAACCTAGCGTAAGTAATAAGAATAGCATGGCAAAGCGTAGTTCAAATAAATCCCCCAGTCCACCGATAATCAATGGCACCACAGCGCCGCCGGCAATTCCAGTACACAATATGCCAGAGAATGTTCCATGATGGTAAGGCACAGAGTTAAGTGCCAACGATACCACAATTGACCACATGACGGAGGCAAAGAACCCGGCAGCAGGGAATGCAATTAATGCTACATTCAATGGCCCGAATAAACCTGATAAAAGAGAAACGATGGCCCCGATAGTAAACATTATCAATACCTTACGACTATCAAAAAACTTCAATAACACTAAGCCTAAGAAGCAGCCAATAGTCAATAGCCCCCAGAAGTAGGAAATAACAGACGCCCCTAAAGTGGTAGGATCAACATTATGATAGATTTGTAAAAACTTCGAAGTCCAGTTGGCAATACCCTGTTCTGTACCTACATAACAGAAAATACCCAAGAAAAATAACCAGACAGTTTTATTACCCAGTAAATCTGAAAAGGCTTTTCCAGTATCAATGCGCTCGTCATCTTTTAGAACTACCTCAGGAAATTTAACAAACCATATAACGACCACCATTAATAGTGCAATCAGCGCAAATGTCCAGTAAACCGATACCCATTTCAAATTTGCAGGTACCAGACTGTTAAGTGTAGAGATAATGAAATTCGGATTTGGATCCGTATGCACATTGGCCACAAAATAGCTGTAGAGCATAGGACTGAGAAATGAAGCTCCTCCAAAAAACAATTGTCCCATCACAGAGTTGAAAGCAAAGTTTTCTTCACCCCCCGATACTCTGAGTAATGGATTAATCACTACCTGCAACATAGCCATGCCTAACCCAATAATAAACAAGGAAACAAGGGCAACCTGAAAAGTTGGTTTAACGGCAAACAATAACGCTCCTGCAAAAGCCAGGGCAAAAGCCAATAACAACACCCGTTTCTCACGATATTTTTCTACCAGAATCCCCGACGGAATAGAAGCAACCGCATATGATACAAAGAACGCAAACGGTAAAAAACCTGCCCAACCAAGACTTAGATTAAAACTATTGGATATATCGGGGATAATCGGTCCAAGAATATTGCTCAGAAAAGAAATAACAAAGAAGATAAACAGAATCAGAACAACAATAAATTTATTACTTTTCATAAAGCGCCAGTTTTGTTCGGTTAAGGTTTTTAAAGGTAAGGCATTTGTCGATAAAATCAAAAATCAACCATCGGTAATATTGATAATCGAATTATGCCTGTTTTGTAGCTTAATTCTTCAGGGCATATTTCTTTAATTCTTGAGGAATCAGAGCTGCAGCACCTAAAAGTGCAATATTCTCATCGGTAGATTGGAAAATCTTAAGTCTTTTCAATGATTGCGGGAAAGAGAAATCGCTTAATTCCTGATACATACCCGCCTCAAAAAACGGATAAGCTTTGGCTAATGAGCCACCTAACACAATAGCTTCAGGGTCGTAGGTATACATAACGGCTTTCAAGGCCACACCTAAATGAGTACCGAATTTTTCCCAAAGTCCAATGGCGTGTGTATCTCCGGCCGCTGCGGCCTTATTCGCTTCTAAAGCAGTGATGCCATGAACAGCCTCAAAAAAATTATTGCTGGCATAATACTCAATATTTTTGTCCAGATATGGTAATAGACCTATTTCACCAGCCCCGCAATTGCTACCAGCATAGAGTTCATCGTCAATAACAATTCCCGACCCTAATCCAGTGCCTGTGGTTACACCCACCACCGAACGAAAACCCTTAGCAACTCCAAAGCGACATTCTCCCAAAGCAAAGCAATTGACATCATTATTCACAAAAACCGGAACATTGAATTCCTCTTGCAAAATGTCTTTCAACTCCACTCTTTTCCAGGACGGAATATTGGCTACATCATATACAATACCTTTCTCAGTATCTACTACCGAGGGTACACCAATGCCAATACTACTTGCTGAATAAGCCATTAAAGGCCTGATTAAATCGATTAATTGTTGTAGTGTGGATGTCAGAGAATCTTTTTCTTTCAGCAAAATAGTTTCCTGCTTAATAACTGCGCCGTTTAATTCAACGCCTGCTTTAATTTTAGTTCCTCCCAAGTCAACCCCTATGTTCATAAGTATTTAGAATTTTTTGCCCATTGGTAAATAGGCTTTATGTTTTATAAAGTCATTGTCCAACAGTTTATAGTTTTTGTATGGCGTAATTGATTAATTTCTACAGAGAAATTATGGCAGTCAGGATGGGACGCTTAAACCCTTTCCTGTCATTTGAATTGTTATCTAATCACATCTACAATACTCTCTTTGCCCGAAAAGGTACCATCGTACAGGAAGAGAATTTTAAATTTTTTGTTATATGATTTTTAAGGATTTTCTACCTGACTATATAATAAATCAGAGCAGAGGATTAGGTGATTTATCTCAATATTACTTCTTTGCACGACTTGAGTCGAGCTTGCCTATTAAAATAATTCTGGATTGCGTCCGCCTTTGTTCTTTTAGACGGAGAATTCATTTGCTGATTTTCGGAGTGACACAATTTTTATTAAATTTGAGAACTCTATTCAACTAAAAAATAAATTCTTATTGCAAAATTTAGTCAGCCTTTATCAGACTGGCTAATTGGGCATTTTGTAACGCCATTTTCCTCAATTAAACAATGAAACCTAACCAACAACTACCACGCAAACTCCTCACTACCCTAATTGGTATTGCCTGTATCGCACTTAGTGCAACCAGCGATCATATACCGGATACCGATTGGACAGAATATAACGGCGGAGCAGACAAAAACCATTTCTCTCCACTCACACAGATTAATACCAAAAACGTAGCCAATCTGAAACCCGCATGGGTATATGCTTCTGGTGGAGCTGATACCATCAAGAATACCACCCAGATCCAATGCAATCCGATTATTATAAAAGGTATTTTATACGGTGTATCAGCAGGGTCTCAGGCTTTTGCTTTAGAAGCCGCCACCGGCAAGGAAATCTGGAAAACACGTCTGAACGATGATACTTTTAATATGACCAGTAGAGGAGTGACCTATTGGACTGATGGTAACGAAGCAAGAATATTCTTTGCTTACGGTGCCTTTATGTATGCCCTGAATGCTAAAGACGGCCAACCCATTGAGAGCTTTGGTAAAAACGGCAAAATCAACCTGAAAGACGGTATTACCCGACCCGGTGCCGATGATTATGTGGTGGCAAATACCCCACCTACAATCTTTAAAAATGTGCTGATTGTAGGCACACGGGTAGCAGAAAGTGCTTCAGCATTACTAGGCGATATTCGTGCATATGATGTGAAAACAGGAAAACAAATCTGGGCTTTTCATACTATTCCACACCCCAATGAATTTGGATATAATACATGGGAGAAGCAGAATTACCAGAATGTAGGTGGAGCTAATAGCTGGATGGGAATGGCTATTGACCGCCAGAGAGGGATAGTTTACATACCTACTGGCTCGGCAGCTTTTGATTTTTATGGAGGAAACCGCAAAGGGGACAATCTTTTTGCGAATTGCCTGATAGCTCTGAATGCCGCTACAGGAAAACGCCTCTGGCATTTTCAGACTGTTCACCATGACATCTGGGACAGAGACATTCCGGCACCGCCCAATTTGTTTACGATTACGAAAGACGGAAAGAAAATTGATGCCGTATCAGTAGTAAGTAAACAAGGCTTTACCTTTGTTTTTGACAGAGTAACCGGTAAACCCGTCTTCCCGATTAAAGAACGTCCTTTTCCAGCCTCAGAAATCCCCGGTGAAAAAGCGGCTTTAACCCAACCGATTCCTGAATTACCAGAGCCTTTTACCCGACAAAGTTTTACCGTTGCTGATGTAAATCCTTCTGCATCTAACAAGGAAGAAATCATAGAAGCTTTAAAAAAAGCTAATACAGGTAGTCCGTTCATCCCTTTAGGCAGAGAACGCACCCTTTTCTTTCCAGGTAGTGATGGTGGTGCGCAGTGGGGTGGAGCAGCCGTTGATGAAAACAGCATTATGTATGTACCCGCTAAAGAAAACCCGGTGTTCAGTTCAATTGTAGATGCTCCAAATTATTCGGCCAGTAAATCAGCTATCACAGGCAAGCAATTGTATCAGACCTATTGTGCTGCTTGTCACGGTGCCGACCGTGAAGGGAATCATGATGGAACCATACCCGGCTTGTTAAATATCACAACGAAATATAATAACGCGGCTATCCTACAAATCATGGCAAAAGGCCGAGGGATGATGCCAGCCCTGACTCATATAAAAGATACCGATAAGCAAGCCATTATTGACTTTCTAGGGGGCAAGAATACCACAACCCAAGCAACTGGCAAATCAAATCTATCAACCTCGCCTTATACCCACACTGGTTATAATCGCTGGTACGATTCCAGTGGCTACCCTGTAAGTACACCACCTTGGGGGACATTAACTGCCATCAATATGAATACAGGTAAACGCCAATGGCAGGTGCCACTAGGCGAATATCCTGAATTGACTGCCAAAGGAGTGCCACCGACCGGAACGGATAATTATGGCTGTGGAGCAGTAACAGCAGGAGGATTAATATTTATCGCTTCAGCCAAAGACGAGCAATTCAGAGCCTTTGATCGTAAAACTGGCAAAATCTTATGGCAATATAAACTACCAGCTGCCGGATATGCCTCGCCAAGTGTCTATGCTATCAATGGAAAACAATATGTAGTAATAGCTTGTGGCGGCGGGAAACTAAAAAGCAAATCCGGCGACAAATACGTAGCCTTTGCCTTGCCTTAAAGAATCAACCTTTTAACAATCGAACTATGAAATCTAAGGTATCACTATTTCCTTTTCTGAAACTCCCCTTCAGGGGCTGGGGGCTTCTATTAGCAGTGACGATTATTATTGCTGCTTGGAAACCCGTTGTGAAAGAAACCCAACAAACGCCCAAAATCAAACGCTATTTATACGTAGCCACTCCGGGCGTGCGCGATTATCTGGGCTATGGCGGGCACGGCATACAGGTGTTCGACATGGATAATCATTATAAATTTGTGAAGTTTATCCCAACCTCTGGCTTTCATCCGGACGGTACGCCATCGAACGTAAAAGGGGTTTGTGTGAGTCTGGCTACCAATTGTATCTATATCAGTACCTTAGAAGGCTTGCAATGCATCGATCTAACTACCGAAAAACTGGTCTGGGAAAAACCATTTGAGGGCGGTGCCGATAGAATGTCCGTTTCGCCAGATGGTAAAACAATTTATTTGCCTTCTTTAGAAAAAGAATTCTGGAATGTGATTGATGCCAAAACAGGGAACATCATTACCAAGATTGTCACCAATTCAGGTTCGCATAATACCCTTTATGGTCTATCAGGTAATTATGTATATCTGGCTGGGCTAAAATCTCCTTATCTGGCAGTTGCCGATGCCAAAACGCATACAATCACCAAACAAATTGGCCCGTTCAATGCAGAGGTGCGTCCGTTTACAGTTAATGGCGCTGAAACTTTGGCTTATGTGAATATCAATAGCTTACTGGGTTTTGAAATAGGAGATATCAAAACAGGTAAAAAACTCTATCGTGTTGAAGTGCAAGGCTTTAACAAAGGCGAAGTAAAACGCCACGGCTGCCCGACACATGGTATTGCTTTAACGCCTGATGAAAAAGAAGTCTGGATATGCGATGGTGCCAACAACCGTATTCACATTTTTGATAATACAGTATTGCCACCACGACAAGTAAATACCATAACAGTAAAAGATATGCCGGGCTGGATTAGCTTTAGTATGGATGGTAAACACGCATTTTCTGCCACCGGAGATATTATTGATGTAAAGACCCGTAAAATCATCGTTAGCCTCGAAGACCAGAACTACAACAGTGTGCAAAGCGAAAAAATGATAGAAATTCATTTCAACGGCAAAAAACCAATAAAAGCCGGCGACCAGTTTGGGATGGGGAAGGTGGTGAAGAATTGAGCGATTGTCCTGAACAGTGATTTAACTGATTAACCTGATTGAATATGATTTTACAATTAATTCTTGTCTAATTTAATCAGTTAGATCGCTGTTCAAGACAATTACTAAATAAACAAAGGGAGATCTTCTTTCCAAAAATCCCCCATTCATAATAGATTAGTACGTATTTCAATTAGTTATTTATTCTTTCTGAAAAGATAAGCCGGGGCATCAAAAGCCATCCCATTATCAATCATTAATTGGCCCGGACAAATTCTGATTGAGCCCTTGATATAATTATAAGAGCCATCATCAAAAGTTTCTTTATCTGGTTTGATGATCACCCAAGCCAGTTTATCCTGTTCAAATTGCTCTAAATCGTAAGTCATTGTATTCACAATTTTTCCATCTCTAAATATTTCAGCTAACTGTTTGCCATTTGCTTTCTGAGAGATAACCAGCCTTATATCAGGCATATCTTCAGTGGTAGGAGGCATCATGGTAATCATGCCTTTCAATTGCCATTCGCCATAAATTTCTTTTTTGACATCAGCAATTTTTAAGGGCACATCTGCCGAATTGCGCAGACAGTCAAAATCCAGAATAGATTCTGATTTAATCATGTTTTGTGCAGGAATTTCTTCATCTGCACTTTTGCAAGCGTTAAGACTTAGTAGAGAGAAAAGGCCAAAGCCAAACATTAACTTTTTCATATGATTTGCTTAAAAGAAAATGGTACAAGGAACAAGTATTGATTATAGTGGTTAAGTGAATCAAGTATAAAATTAATATTGGGCAAATGGACAAGCTATATATAAAATCTATTCCGTTTTCTTTCCTCCTTTTTTTCATTTTCCAATACTTATATTGATGCCGTGAATTTAAAAATGGTTGGAACGTCTTTCAAATTTTTAAGAAAGATTAACATTGTTTAAAACGATACCCTAGAGTCAATGCAATGTTTCGGTTATGATATTCAAAACCTTTAGAGCTGTTGGACATTGGCAGACCTATATCTTTTAAACTTAATTCATAGTTAATGCTCACAGCCAGCTTACCATATTCAGCACCTATGCCTGCCAGTATACCTGTATGAAATCTATTCTACATCTTTTCATTAAACTAGCTATTGAGGCCATATTAAATTTATAATACACTTAAGAGGTATTTGAAAATTCAACTGGTCAACTATGTTCTTCCAATGTGTAGATGGTAGATTACATCCTGGAATCCACAATTCAGCTCCTTTATCAATTACTTCTTTGGTAGTAAAGGTCAGTTCAATTGCAGGAATAATTCCTTATTAAGGCCATTTTTGCCTGTAATACCAATCTGACAAGCGCCTGGTTTCAGGATTTTTTTGTCATAAAAAGAACGATTATAAGAGGTGTCAGACAAGGTTAATCCAGCTTTTACGCCATAGTTGAAAGAATTGTGCTCACGAATAATCAAAGGAAAGGCTATTCCTAACATTATAGTAAGAATAATGAGGTACGTTCTCTGGTGTTTTTGCATATTTATAGCTTTTTCAATAAAAAGGGTATAGTTTACCTATAAGCATCGCTGCATAGGTTTATATGTAGGATGCCGTTTTTGTTTAAATGGTTGGAATCATTTAATCTTTTTTAAAACCCGCTTTGCTCGTACACCTGCTGTGGGCTTAGTTTATAGATATTCTTCCATGAATCTTTGCCATGTAGAGCCACATAATTCTTTACGATTTCGAGACCTATAAAATAACCCAATGCACCGGGTAATTCTTTGGTGAAAAAATAACTTCGATTGGCAAAATTATCTATGGTTGCCTTATCAGTAGAATTATAGCTTTTCTTAAAAATAGATTTAATATAATCCATCTGCTTTTTACAGGCTTCCAGTTGTGGTTCACTATATCCCAGATTCTCAGCATCTGAAAACTTATCCTTCCAGTAAACCCCATTCATATAAACCGCAAATCCCTCACTAATCACACGTGCTGTAACCGTATTTTCACTGGTCGTATTCATATTTGAATGAATCTGATGGTTGATTTCATGCGGAAACATCTTCATAATTCGTTCATTCGATGTATTACTACCATGCGATAAGTCAATCAGCATAGTACCATCTGAAAAACCACCTAGATCCGTCCATGCAGGTCCAAACACAATATACCAGATTCCTTTAGGCTTATAACCCGTTAGCTGATACATCTGCTGCTTTACTTCATTGAATTGTTGTAGGAGTTTCTCTCCATTGATCTGGTTATTTCTTTGATTATACCCAACCAGATTAGGATAAACACTCTCATGCACCCACTCAACAAAACCCTTCTCGTCACCTAAATAACCATTCCAGAATTTCTTATAAGGCGTAAAAAGAGAATCCACTAATAACTTGGCCCGGTTAGTAGAATCAAGGCTTTTAGATTGATTAAAGATAAGGATTTCTTTCTGAGAAATATCAATAATCTGAAAATCAGGAGTGTTCTGCGCCTTAACAATGAACGTACAAAGCATGCACAGGCAGGTAAATAGTTTTTTCATAATAGTAAATTTTTACGGTAATTGACTCATTCTGACACCTAGATGCGATATAGAAAGGCAGCGTTGCAGCGAATAGGAAAATTATCCTGTTTTGCTCGGTTATTCACTTACCCGATAAATCACCCATTTAACAGATGAATTAAACCTGTTGACCTAATATTGTTTCATGCCTTAGGCATTGTAGCTATTTTTGAGAAATTATTAAAAAGCTATTATGACCACTATTCAAGTACGCAATGTATCACACCAGTTTTCTAATCAGGATTATGTATTAGACAACATTAACATCAACGTGCGGCAGGGTAGTATTTATGGTTTTCTCGGCCCTAATGGGGCCGGAAAAACCACAACCCTTCGCCTGATTCTCGGACTACTCAAAAAACAAAAAGGTGAAATCGACATTTTTGGAAAACCATTCGATAGTAACCGCATCGAAATTCTAAGCAAAATTGGCTCATTAATCGAAAGTCCATCACTCTATGGACATCTTTCTGCCGTTGATAACCTGAGAGTCTGGCAAAAGATTTATCAATCACCTGATAATCGTATAGGAGAAGTACTACAACTGGTAGGCTTGGCTCATACCAAAAGCAAAAAAGCCAGCCAGTTTTCATTAGGAATGAAACAGCGATTGGGCATCGCCAATGCACTCTTAAATGATCCCTCACTATTGATTTTAGACGAACCTACCAATGGCCTCGATCCAAGTGGTATTGTAGAGATCAGAGAATTATTGAAGCAACTCAACCAGCAGCAAGGCATTACCATCATTATTTCAAGCCATTTGCTAGGTGAAATCGAAAAACTGGTGACTGATGTGGGCATCATCAACAAAGGCAAAATGCTCTTCGAAAGTTCTTTAGTTGATTTAATGAAAAGGCAACATCAGGCATCTACTATCTATTTCGATACTAACAACAATGCCGAGGCACTACAATTGATGCAAAAGCAAAAAATCGAAGCACAGATTGAGAATGAGCGCATTGTGGTATCAGAATTATCAAAGCCTGATATTGCTAAAGTCAATCAGATGCTCGTAGGCAATAGCATTGATGTATACGGCATCAAAGCCGTAGAAAATGACCTAGAAAGTATTTTTATGAATCTAACCAACAATTGATTATGATAAGCTTTATACATAGTTTTCAGAGTGAATGGCTAAAAAAGAAAGGTACGCTGGCTTTCTGGCTTGTATTTGTCGGAAGCTTTTTTATCCCCCTTATTTTTCTTTCAAGGGGTCTTATTTATTCGGCCGATTTTCTGGCTGAAACCAAAAGCCCCATGTTCTGGGAAGTACTTATCAGCCGAAGCTGGCAATTTATGGCTATACTGCTCCTGCCGATGGGGGTAGCCTTAGCCACCAGCCTCATAACCCAGATTGAGTTCAGAAACAATACCTGGAAACAACTCAACACGACACCTCAGAGCTTATCTGTGATATACTGGAGCAAATTTGCAGTGATCATCGTCATGCTTCTACAATTCTTCCTGCTTTTTCATGTGGGCATATATCTTTCGGCATTTATACCCGCCATAATATATGGCAGTGCTGATTTTTATCAACGTTCAGTGCCTTTTTCGTCAGTGCTGGAAACTGCCGGTTTATTCTTTATCGATTGTTTACCTATTGTTGCCATTCAATACTTGGTAAGCCTGCAATTCAAAAACTTTATCGTGCCTCTAGGTTTTGGGATAGGCTTGCTTCTGGCATCATTGATAGCTGTGCAATGGAAATATGGCTATACCATCCCTTATACGTATTGCCCGTATAATTTTTTCTCTGCAAAACAGCCACAAATGCTCCCAAAAGGGATTAATTTCCACTATTGGGCTATAGGATATTTTGTTGGAGCTACATTGGTGGGTTATTTTCTATACCTTAACAAAAAAGAAAAAGGTTAAACAAACGTTGGTATGAAAAAAATGACTGTTGTGTCGCTTCACATAGGATACTGGGTTTTGTACCTGTTTCTGCTATTTATTATTCTATTGCTTTTGCAGATAGGTACAAGACTCAAAACACAGTCACTGTTTTTAGATTATCGCTTTGAGGCCTTCTTTGCCTCTTTTGCATTATTGCCGGCTGTATTAGGGTTTTATACTTTTTATAACCTGCTTTTTGATAAATTCCTGATTAGGCGTAATATCGTTCTCTTGTTTGTTTTTGGTATTTCAGCATCTGTTATAATTGGTTTGTTTAGTGGCACTGTTATTTCCATTTTGCATTATTATGGCATTGGCCCTGGAGTATTTGGCGAAAATATCTACGCCGTTATTACCATCCTGATAGTTATTTCAATCATTGCTGTTCTGAATGGTGGGATGGGTTTATTAACCAGAAGTTTCATCCGGTGGTATGCAGAGCTGAAATGGAAAGAAGAACTCATGCGCAAAAACTATGAGATGGAACTGGCATTAATTAAATCTCAGATCAGCCCGCATTTCCTGTTTAATACCCTCAATAATATTGATGTACTGATTACCAAGAATGCCGAGAAGGCATCTTTATATCTCAATAAATTATCAGACATTATGCGATTTATGCTCTACGAAACAAAGCATGAAAAAATACCTCTGCGAAACGAAATTGTCTATATTGAGAAATACATCGACCTGCAAAAAATCCGTACAGCTAACCCCAATTATGTTGATTTTGAGGTAAAGGGTAATGTAGACAATTTCAGGATTTCGCCCATGATTTTATTACCCTTTATTGAAAATGCCTTTAAACACGCCGATAATCGCAAAAATGAAAATGTAATCAGGATTGAGATTACAATTGATAAAAAACAGTTGCTATTTGAATGTGTGAATAAATATTCCAGAACAGAAATAGAACAGGAATTTGGCGGTTTGGGCAACGAACTTATCAAGCGGCGACTGGAATTGCTTTATCCGCTCAACCATGTTTTATTAATCAGCAAAAACGCTGATATTTATAGCGTAAAACTAGCCATCAATATTCATGAAAATTAGCTGTATTATTGTAGAAGACGAACCGCTGGCCATGGAACGCTTGCAGAATTATGTACAGAAATTGCCCTTTCTGAACCTGCTGGCTACCTTCGACAATGCCATTGATGCACTAGTTTTTCTGAAAACCCAATCAGTTGATTTACTGTTTCTGGATATAAATCTGGGTGATTTTTCAGGCATCCGTCTGCTGGAAACTGCCCATATCAAAAGTCAGGTGATTTTTACGACAGCTTATCATGAATACGCCATCAAAGGCTTTGATTTAAAAGTAACTGATTATCTCTTGAAACCCTTTACATTCGAGCGATTTGTACAGGCAATGGACAGAGTAAAGGAGTTTTTTGCCAAAACCGAATTACCGCAACCGAAGAAATTTATCTTTGTCAAAACCGAATATAGACTGGAAAAAATATTATTTGATGAAATGCTTTTTATCGAAGGCAAGGGAGATTACAGACGCATCCACACCCTCAATAAAAAAATTATGACTCTTCAGACCTTTACTGACTTTGAGCAGGAAATTCCATCATCCATCATTTGCCGCGTACATAAGTCTTATATGGTGGCTATTGATAAAATAGATTCAATAGAAAAAGATCGTATTCGTATTGACAACACCCTCATTCCTATTTCAGATAGTTATCGGCAGGCTTTTTATGAAGTCATTAATCAGTCGGTGAAATAGCTGTTGGCTCAAAATGTCTGTATCTTGTCTGTTTCATTTCTTTTATTTCTTCTAATTTTGTAGCAGAAAATGAATCATCAATGGCTACAAAAATTGTTTTTCTGGTATTGCCCGAAATCCAGCTGCTCGATTTGGCAGGAGCAGATCAGGTATTCTATGAAGCCAAATGCTATGGTTCTGACCTCGAAATTCAATACTGTTCTTTCGAAAATGATATAAAAACCTCTACCTTATTGCCAATTGGTAAGGTAAAAGATATACACGAAATCACATTCAAGTCCGGCGATTACCTGATTATCCCAGGCGCTGAAACACCTTATTTATTATCAGAAGAATTCAGAGCAAAAACAGAAGTTTTCGAATGGCTCAAAATGGCGTATACTCAGAAAGTGATTTTATGTTCTGTTTGTACGGGAGCATTTGTCTTAGCCATAGCCGGATTGCTTGATGGCCGCAAATGCACCACCCACTGGAAACGAACAGCGCAACTGCAAGCACTCTTCCCAAAAACGGAGGTAATAGAAAATATTCTTTTTATAGAAGACGAACATATCCTGACCAGCGCAGGTGTAACCTCAGGTATTGATCTGGCTTTGCATATTGTAAGTAAACTGGAAGATGAGTTTTTTGCGTATAAGGTAGCCCGTGAACTCGTAATCTATATGCGCAGACAGGGCAACCATGCGCAACAAAGTATTTTTCTGCAATACCGTAATCATATTCATTCAGGCATTCATAAAGTACAGGACTGGTTGCAGGACAATATTCATCAGAAATCCTCTTTGCCCGATTTAGCCGAAGCCTGTATGAGTACGCGCAATTTTACACGCGTATTCAAAAAAGAAACAGGTATTTCAGTTAATGATTTTACGACTTTAATCCGAAAGGAAAAGATAAAAGCCCTGATTAAAAAGCCCGATATGACCCGCAGCCAGATTGCCAGACAATGCGGCTTGAAAAGCGAAAGGCAGATTATACGTTTATTAAAGCAATTATAAAGTTGTACTAAACAATTAATCATACAAATTACGAAAAAGCTATTTTGAAAACCTTTGTTAATCGCACCATTAAAGTATAAGCAAACCAATGAAGAAATCAGACATTAATCCAATGCCAGAGTATTTTGACAGATACATTAATCTGGCAGATGACGTAGAATTAAAAGAAGCCCTAGCAATGAGCGTAGCAGAATTAAATAAGCTACCTATTGAAAAATGGAAAGCCATCGGCGACAAAGTATATGCTCCTGGAAAATGGACTATCAAAGATATTCTGCAACACATGATAGATACTGAACGAATTTTTGCCTATCGTGCGCTATGTTTCGCCCGTGGAGAAACTGCCAGAATGCCCTCATTTGACGAAGAAGCCTACGGCCAAAACGCCAATGCCACCCAAAGAACGCTGGAGGATTTATTAGATGAGCTAAAAATCAATAGAGCCTCATTCATTGCTATGTATAATTCCTTTACTGAGGAAGTGCTTTTGAGAGCCGGATTGTCTTTTAAAGGTACTTATTCAGTATTAGCCATTGGTTTCACCACCGTAGGCCACCAACGTTGGCATCTGAATGTAATAAAAGAGAGGTATGAGGGGTTGGTATAATCCCTCTTTAGCATTTTTCAATTAATCCAGTGTATACAAGTTCAATTAACCTATTACGAAATAGGCATATTCTACTATCGTTCCATAAAAATCAAATCAGAAAGAAGTCCGTTATTATTGACACTCCTTCAAAATTCCAAACATCTGCAGCATCTGAATAATGTCATTATCCCGCATCGCTTTTTCGGCATGAGCCAGATGGATTTTTAACCGTTGGGCACCTACAATACCTACATTATTTGGAAGGGAAAGGTAGAGGTTCAGCAGTTCTTTGACTCTGTTTATTTCTCTGAGGAGATTGTCTTGTAAGTCAGCCGACGACCGATTTTGGGATTGGACAGTGGTTTTCACGCAAAAGTTATTTTTAGTTAATAGATACGTTTTTAGTGGCTTACCGTTCATAATCAGAAGAGTTTGTCTGTAAATAAAGGTTTAATTGATTCTAAGCGCAGACTAAAAGCCTTGGCAAGGGGCGGCTACATCTGCTTATTTTTTTGGGTCCACTTACTCATTTTTATAGCAAATTTCACTCCAAAGTGTGTTGAAATGGGAATTGTTTTTTTGCAGTTGCAGAGCGCAAAATAATATCTTTAAGCAACCAAAATATTTACCTACACTTTTTTATAATATCCCCCAATTTTTTCGTTATTGCTTGTAATTACAGCATTATGAAATAAAACGTATTAAAACTATTCTTTTCCACCCTGATAAATTGGCTGCCTTTGCTAAAATTCTATATTTTTACGCATCCATACTGAAAAGCTATTAATTCAAATCAATAATCAGATTGCCTATAAGCGGATATTTACGTTTACTAATCAGACTGTCATAACCCCTTTTGTATGAAATATATCCTTCCGCTGATAATTAACAGAAGACGAACCAATTATCTCGATTTAAAAAACAGAGCCTCACAAACCCATGAGTCCTTTTTGATAGAATTACCCCTGATGGACAACCCTTTTACGATTCTCTCAATCGATAAAAGCAAATCCATGCAGGCGCTCATCAGCCATGCAAGCGATATTTCGCTTCATCATATCCATTTTTCAGCCTCTTTTGATGAATCTGATTCTTTATTGACCATTAGATTGTCAACCTCAGCTAACCCAACGGTAGTTCAGGAAGAGACAGAGGAGGAAAACGACTGGAAGAATCCTTCCAGAACACAGCCTAAATCAAAAAATGTTAATGCACCTCAGCAAAGCTCTTTTGTTTTGGGGCAAATCAGATATACCTGCGTAGATCACGCATCTGAATTTAAAATTGAGGGTTCGTATGTAGACCACGTGCCAGAAGAGCCCCTCCAAGAAGATTTTATCAGGTGCCAGTTTGTGTTTGAAGCCAATACTAAAACTTATCAATCCGAGCTGCATTTTTATCTGGCGCATGCCAGCACTTTCCACCATTTTGGGCTTGATTTTGGTTCAGAATCCTCTCAATTGAAAATAAGCGGTTATCAGTCAGTAGGGCAGCATTATCATAAGAAAACGAAGTCGAAAAACCTCTTTGAGATGGTAAAAGACTTCAAAGGAATGACCGAAAGTAATCAGGATTTTATTCAACATGAGCCTAATACTGATTTCATCAAGTCTATTTTCTTCCTTAAAAAGAAACTCTCGAATTTCAGTCTGAAAGATAAGTTTATTCAGAATGATGATGAACTAAAATATCTGGTACAGAAAAACGAACTCAATAGCACACTTACCAATCAGTTCCATCAACTCTCCAACCTGAAATTGGCACATAAGCACGGAGAAATCCTTCGCTTTATGGATTTTCAGTCTGTTCAGGGCGAAAGAGTGCGTTCGTTGAGTATGGATGATTTGAAGAACCAAGCCTATTCAACCATTCTCAAATCATTTATCGAAGCTACACTCCAGAATGTATTGGATGAAGATGGAAGCAATAACTATATCCGATTCACGATTCTTGTCCCGAATATTTATAGCATTCATGAGGTAGCCAATACGAAGGAAGTAATCAACGATATTTTCCGCAAGTTACAACAAACCCCTGCTTATGACGGACAAATCAGGGCTTGGGAGGTGGTAACGGTTTCAGAAAGTGATGCCGCTTTTCTAGGCTATTTCGACCAGGGAATGCACCACATTAATCCGAATAAATATTATATCATTATTGACTGTGGCAAGGGTACTACCGACTTCTCGATTATCCAGACAAGTGGGAGCAATGCCAAGAAAATCAAATCATTATACCGCAATGGTTTTGCCGGAGCAGGTAACCTGATAAGCTATGCTTTTTTTGAATCAATGATTGATTTCGTTATCAAAAATGCATCGAATCCTGCTGAAGCAAAGGCTTTCTTCCAGACCCTGGAAAAATCAGAAAAAGCCCAGATGAATGTGATTTTTGAGAAACTGGAAAGCTTGAAGTTTCAATACAGCAATAAATCTAATACTACTCAGCAAACCGTAGAAAACAATTGGAATAGTGCCCAGAATGGTGACATTACTTTAAAGAACCTCGCCAATAGCGAAATCACAGCTACAGTGCTCAACCTAGCCCAGCTTTTGCAAAAGGTTGATGGCTTTTATGACTGGGGTGGCTATATAGAAAACGCCTGTGAGGCCATTACATCTAATATTGTAGAAAACCTCAAAGGGGTTATTAATAATATCGACAAATCAATCAGTTGTGATGGAATCTTGTTGACGGGTAGAGGATTTTTATTTAAACCTCTATTAGAAAAACTAAAAGGTCGTCTGACTACAGAGCTGGCATTTGCACCGGATTTAATTAAAATGCCGGATGAAGCCAGCCAGTTGAAGGCTATCTGTCTGGATGGTATCTTTACCAATGGCTATGTCATTCACCCAGAACTGGTGGGTTTTCCAATTCATATTTCTACAAAAAAACAAGCCCCGGTTGTAGATACCACCAAACCGAAGTTTCCGAGATTCTTTGATTTCATTCTGCGTCTGGCTAATATGCAGGATAACTACGACGAAACCAAAAACAGCTATCGTATAGATAATCTTGATTCGTTGAAATTCTTAATCGGGAATACGCTTTATACCATTGCTGATAATATTTTTTATGATAGCAAATGGATTGAATCAGTAGATCTGATATTTACAAAAGATGGTTTCTATGCTCGTAATATCGGCAAGGATAATAAGATTATAGGCTATTCGAACCTGATTCAGAACTCAGCGATTGATAATATCACGCTTCAATACCTGATTCCGTCTTTATTCCCGGCCAAAATAGATACCGATTATATTCAGGCTTTAAAACAGGATGTGCCCGAGCCCAAGGAAGAAGATGAAGAACTGGCAAACCTGATGAGCCTTTTACCGGATTGATTTTCTGTACACAAAACCGAAACCGCTTATACATATGTTAAAAAACATTGTAATTATCATATTATTTATTGTTCCTCTATTTTGCCAGGCTGAGGCCGATACGCTTAAAATTATCAGTGCTGAGGCCGACTTTGTACCACGAACTGCTTTTTTTGAAGTAAAACTGAATCAGAGTCAAGGTAAATTACAGAATGGTACCTTGAAGATTTCAACCAAAGATGATAGCATCGGTATTGTACTGAATAGCCGTGTTATGGCCAATGATACCATCTTTACGATACAGGATTCAAGCCAGAATGCCCTCAGCAGAATTTATGGATTATTGGGCTGCCAGGAATCTGACTTAAAACAGAAGTATTATCTGCCAGACCCGCGTTATGGCAATATTGTGTTCAATCATCTGATAAACCGAGTTTTTCATTTGCCCAAACATCAGCTAACTATTGTTGTTACCCCGCAATTGCCCGCTGTTGAAGCTACTACATTGGAAACCAACCAGCTGGCCTGGATTCTGGTAGGTGTATTAGCCGCTGTTGTGCTCGTTCTAATCATTTTATATGCTATGGAAAAATCTAAAAAACCTGCCAGTGAAACCAAACTGGTGAAAGAGAAAATCAAACGCTTTAAAGCCGAACTGATAGAAGAAAGACAAAACAAGGATATAACTGATGCTGAGGTGATAGATATTCTATGCCAACGCTACTACGACCAGATAAGCCTCAACAAAGATTATAGTAAACTAAGCGCCGAACTGGAAAACGTAAAGCAAAACTACCAGACCCTGCAAACACAGGTAAATGCGGAAAGCGAAGAAGAAAAGCAGTATTTCAGACTGATATCAGAGGCATATATTAAACCATTCGTACGTCATTTTAAAGATGATACGCCATATCCAGCCGATGAAGAAACGCAGGAAAAACTAATTGAAAACCTTATTCCGCTGGCGTTTCATTTCATGAGTTTCGTGAAATTGAAAAATAAAGAAGGTGTTGAATACGATAAAATGAATATGCAACAATTGCTGAATCCGGCTTTTACTTCAAGTCAATTGAAGAAAGTCGATCTTTCGGCTAATACAACTAATACCGATAATAAACTTGTGTTGCATATCATTGAACTGCTGAAACAATACCACGTATCAGAACTCGAAAAAGTAAATATCAACGGTTATATCATTAAAAACGACAAGTCGAATGCCTAAGATAAAATCATTGATATTTCTGCTGCTAGGCATTGGTCTGGTAGTGACTCTCTATTTTTTCGTCAATCTGTTTTCGCTGTTTTTTTGTAGTGTAATCATTTTCTGCTCACTATGTTTTTTAGGGGTTATCATTGCCGAGAAAAATATTGATAGTGAGAATTTTAGGAAGAAATTTCCCCGGCTGGAAACGGCTGCACTCAATGTCAAACGTTTACAGGCTTACCGATTTACTACTACTTTATTAGGTATTAGTTTATTAACTATCGTATATCTGATTTCGGTATTTGTGCTGAAAAAATTTCAGCAACCCAACGAAGCCAGACCTTATTTTAACAATGCTGACCATCATGCACTGAGCAACTCGGGAGTAGCTTTCAAGCAGAATCTGGTGCTTTCAACCAACGAAAAACAGAGCAGCGCCAACGGCTTATGGAGCAACGAAAGCGGAACATTTAAAGCCAGACAAACTACCGATGGTCGTTTTGTTTTGAGTTTTGATAAATACTTTGAACCCGTTTTTAGTCGTTCGAATCCGCAGGAAGATTTCAGACCAATCAACCCAATCTTCCCGACACCCATACAAAACAGCTTTACCATCAGTAATGATAGTATCAGCCTTGTGTGTACTAATATTGAGACCAAAGATGAGGGTTTTCTGTTTAAGAAGAAATTGCGTAAGGCCTATCATATCAATATCAGATGTAGTGCGAAAAGCATTCTGAGACAATTGAATATACTTAGTACATATGAAGACGAAATTGAAGTAAAGGATTTACCGATTGAAAAAGGTAAAAGTTTTTATTCTCTGCTGATTGAAAACGATCGTTTTGTTTCCAGCAAAGCCCAGACCAAACAAGTATTAGAACGAATCCTGCAAACTACAGGCGAAATCTATTTATTAGCCAGTCAGAATTCATCAGCTAAAGAAAAAAACATTACTATTTTTCCGACCAATGATTTTTTCAAGAATAGATTCACTCTAAGTGTTGATGGCAACCGCCAGCTTCCAGAACTACAATCAAATGCCAGTATTGCCGCTGGAGATAAGTTTTTTGTAGGTTTTTACAATGCCCGCAAGCAATATTTTTTCAGTGTGCTTGATAAAAATCTGTATCCGAAAAGCACTAAAACAGCTGTGCTGAATTTTGATTTTCCTCAGTACTTTGTATTGTCTGCCCAGCAGGATAATGCCGAAATAGGCACAAAACAAATCCGTTTTCTTGATAATCATTATACCCAATTGCTTAATTCATCTTTGAAAGAGGGTTTCCTTTTTCATGAAGACTTACGCAATGCCCGTTCCAATGTGTTTTCTGGAACGATGATTTATACCCTCAATCCAACGGGCGTAGCTTTTTCAGGTGAAGTAACTGATAATTTTAAAAACGATCAGCAAAGCGAAACTTTTGGAAAGGATTTCTCATTGCATTCGCAGAATACCGAATACGAATGGCTCTTCCAGATTCGTGATTTTGCCGATAATGGCTTTGCTTTTCCAAGCAATCTGCTCTATCTTTCAATCCTGTTTTTGTTGTTTGTCTTTACACTCCTGTTCAATGCTAATCATGGCTTGGAGCGTATTGAGGCAGTTATTTATACAGTTGTTTATGCTTTGCTTGCCTATCGCTTTATTTTGCTCTGGCGGGTGGCCACCTTCCCACCGCTCGAAAACATTAATAAATACGAATTAGAAACTACCCTTATCCGGTTCGATTTCTCGTTTCTTAATCTATCTATGGCATTGCCGCTGACCTTTATACTTCCGGCAATTTTCATTATTCTGCTTAATCTCTATCGTTTTCAGAAAGATACATTCAGCAAATTATTGGCTAAGGCACTGTTTTCACAAAAGAAGTATCTTTATTATCATTCACAGGTTTTAGTCGTTTGTGGGGCTTTATTGATGCTTACCGGTTATGACCTCATTAACCGTATTGCAGGGGTATTTGTGCCACTTGTAGCTTATCTGTTCTTTTCAGCTAAAGTCAATCAGCAGCAACAACAATCAGCTTTTTTGCCGAAACCATCCCGCGCAAAATTTCTCAATTACCTGCATCAGTTTTATTATTACCTCACAGCCAACAATGAGTTTTATCTCACGCTAACTACCTTTGCCTTTTTCGCTATTTTCGATAGAGGCTTTGCGGTATTATTCTTATTGTTCCTGTTGTTGAAGAATGTCTTTACCAATTTCTTACGCAAGCCTTATACAGCTAAATCCGGTAGCCGATTTGCCATGTTCTGGAAGCCTGATAATTACTGGATTTATGGCATTCTTTCGTTCATCGTCTATGTCTTATTTATTGGTTATAAACCATTATTCCATAAAATCCTGATTCATCGGGATATATTCCTCATCATTGCCATTGTGCTGGTGGTGGTATACGTGTATCTGGCGAATAATAAACACAAAAACAGATTCCTGATTGGTGGGGTAGTGATGGTAGCTTTATTGTTAATTCCCTTCACCAAAAACTACATTGATTCGTTTGTTGACGACCAACTGAAAAACGTAGTGCATCGTGCGTCTTTAATTTATCAACCTGTCGATGAATTGATTAGTGAAAATGATTATGATTCGTTCAGAGAACGCAAAATTGTAGAAACTGCTGAGGGGCAATGGTTCATTAACAGTTACCTCAACAAAACCCGCAACGAATCAAAGCGAATCGATTTCAAACCACATTTCAATAGGGGAGTCAATTATTCTACCCAAACCCGCGATGTAGTCGTACCTCGCTATATCATTGCCGAATTCGGCAATTGGATAATCGTTTGGATACTGGTAGTGCTGGCTATCCCGATGATTTTCTATCTGATAGCGTATCAACTTTACCAGAAGGATAAAAATGGTGAAGTGACTTTTGCACCAACATCCTATAATGGAAGCGTGGCTCTCATTCTGGTATTTACGCTAGGCTTTTTCGTATGGCTAGCTTCAACCAATCGTTTCGTATTTTTCGGGCAGGATTTTCCTTTTCTGAGCCTTACGAGTAAGTTAAGTTTATTATTACCCTTAACTTTGTTCTTTATTCCATTGCTTAATCAGCCAATTGAACGAAAAATCAAAACCATTTCCCCAACGTTTGATTTTTCAAGAATGGGTATCTTTTTCGTCATTGTTATTATTTTCTTGTTACTGAGTGGTCGGTCGAATAACGTACAGGAAACCAATTTCCAGATTTCGCTCAAAAAGACAGAAGAAACCATTAACGATAAACTGAATACATTGCTGAATAATATTCAGGATACTGTTAAAGTGGATAATAGAGCGGCCTTTAACCAGACGAACAGAATCCCGCAGGATTTATCCAGAATATTGAACAGCCTGTTAAGGTCAAAAGAGTATAAAGAGCTATACGATCAATCTGATAAATATTCTCAAAGTATTCTGGACATTCTGAAAGATAACCCTGCTCAGGCTTTCAAGCAGGATAGCCCTATTTATCTTCGCTTTGATGATGACCGCTACCAATCGGTCTACAATAAACATTTGTACCTGGAATTACCTCCCTACGAAGACCGCATCACCTGGAAGGGGAATTTGTATCAGGAGAATCTGGATTCCTTGCATCATCCTGTGGTGAGAATCTATAATCAGCCGGTCACAGGTCAGGCATTGCCTTACTTTGCAGGTTCACAAGGTGGCACACTCAAAGTAGCTGTTCTGCCGAATGCATGGTTCGCTAATGCGACTGAACCATTGGTACTAATGAATCTTGAAAATGCAGTTAAGCGTACGCCTGCCTCCATTGATATAGTATCAAGCCATAAAGAAGAGATACTCAGCCAGCAAGTGAGCGGCTTTGTGAATAAACTGAGCCTCGATGAAATTGCCAAGGTAAGTGAAGGCAAAAACCATTTTCTGGTATCATATGCCAAAGATAATAACTATGCTTTCATGGGTAGCTATTGGGTCAATGGCAAGCAGAGAATGGTATACCCGATGGCCGATCGGTTATTGTGGGTTTATCATTATGCAAATGCACTCAAAACTGCTTATACAGCCGATACGCTCTTGCTGAAAGATGCCAATATTACGCTTGATTACAAACTGAACAAAGAAGTAGGTGACACCATTGTAAGGGCTTTCAGCAATAAATTCAATAAAACGCCTAATTTCAAATTTGCAGTGATGGCGGCAGATGGAGATGGTAAAATAAGATTAATGCAGGATTTTGTGAAAAATCGTACCCTGATTGATCCGAATAATACGTCTGCCATCGATAAAATGAATCAGCGCTATTTCTTTTTCAGCAATAATAAAAATGAAAGAGACCAATGGGGCAATACTAATTTGCTGCATCTGGCCTATGGTCCGGGTTCTTCCATCAAACCGCTGGTTTTTGCCTCTTTAGCATCCAGATTGAATGCAGGCTGGGAAAATCTGATTTTGCAGGCATCTAACCAGTTCGAATTAAAACCAGGTAATAAAAAAGAATCGGTAGGGCAATATGCAGGCTATAAATTGCCGGAGCGCAAAGGTTGGCAAGACGAACATGGCGAACATTTTGGTAATATCAATGCCGTAGAATACTTGCGTCAATCAAGTAATTTTTATCATTCGGTGCTGATGTTCTTAGGTTCATATACCCGCAATGATTTCAAGCTGAATGAATCTTATCGCATTCAAAATGTATTATCCCATCAGCTCAATGATCCTGAAAATCAGTTTCCTGCTATAGAAATGGAAGGTACTGCATATCGACTGAGATCTTTGAAAGATAAAGGCTGGCCCAAAAGCTCAAAAGATGAAAATACTTATTTCGGCAATGAAAAATCATTACTGGCAGAAGGGCTAGACAAAAATTTAGGGCTGATTGTAGAGGATGTTGACAAGACAGATTTCAATATTAAAGATAGAGGCAGAGTGGATTATGCTGATACTGCTGTCTATCAAACCCTTTATAAACAGCAATTGGGAGGGTTTTTATGGAGTTTTCCTGAGCAATCATTTTTCATTCAGGCTGAGCGAAAGCACGCCAATAAACTCACCAACTTCTTTAATGGCCTGAAGAACCCAACGCTTGGCGGTACACCTTATAGTGTCACACCACTGAAAATGACTGAGATGTATGGGAAGCTATTCAGCCAGAATAAAGATTATCAGTTATACCTGACCGAACGAAATCCGCAGCAATCAAGCTGGAAAGTAGATAGCACTACGTGGAGAAGTGGCTTCAATGATTTCCTGCGTAATAATGTGATTAAAGGAATGGAGCAGGTCATGACAAGTGGCACATCAGCAGCCCTTTTCGGAGGCAGTAACGTATACAAAGGATATTATTTCTACGGAAAAACAGGTACAATTAAAGAAGGTGAACAGAATGATTCCAAACGATTGGCACTGGTAATTTCTAAAAACAATCTGATGGAAGCACCTGTGAAGGGGAATAAATTCTATACAGTTTATTTCACAGCTAATGAGGCCAATAATCAGGAGTGGATTACTTACCGTCTCATCATCGACCAGATCTTAGAGTCCGAGTCGTTTAAAAACTATATGAAAGAATGAAAAGTACATCAAAAATCTATATTTTTCTTGGGCTGGTAGTCTTGGTTATCGGGATTGTCTTGTGGGCATCTTTAATAAAACCCAAAGCCTTTGAATTAGCAAAAGTGGATATTACAGAAGAATTATCAGACAGAAATATTGTCAGTATTCAGGTAGATAGCCTTACGCATATCATTAAAGAAGTATACGGAAGCGATGCTACTATTTCGACGAATGATTCAGAAAACTATGTGGTGAAAGTTCAGAATCAGGGGAATGAAATCAGTAATTTCTATAATGATAATCCTCGGTTATTAGAAACAAAAGATGAGCGTTTTTCAATAAAAAAAACAGGTAGCAGGATAGAAGCCATTTTTAAAATAGAAAGCATTAACCAACAGAAATACGCTTTTGTACCAACTGACGTTGTTTATAAATTATCAGAGCTGGCGTTTAATAAGTAGATTATATGACTAACATTGAACACTCACATTTTATTGAATACCTGAATTTCCTAGGGAAACGATACGATAAGCTGGTGCTTCCACAAGAAAAACTGGATAAACTGAAACTATTGAACGACCAGCAGATTAATCAATACCTGCAATTACTCTATCAGAAATTTGAATTGAATGGTGCTTACGAAGAAAAAAGCTTTCTGAATACCATCAATCCAATAAAAGAAATACCGGAAATAATTGAGGTTGAAACCGAAGAAGTTCCTGTAATTGAGCCTGAGGTAATAGAAGAAAGGGTACCGATTCAGTTACCCATTACTATTCCGATAGAGCCAAGCCCGGAACCAGCACCCGAACCCAAAAAAGTTGAACAGCCCCAGCCAGTTAAAGAGAATAATTTACCGGCAAAATCAGTTACGCCAACCGTATCTGAAAAGCCAGCGGTAAGTCCAACCCCTGCTAAACCGGCGGCTAATACTCCGACAAATATAGCTCCACCTAGACCTCCTATAAACAGAGAGCAAGCGGTAAAATCGCGTTATAAATATAATTACTGGCGTATTGGAACGGTTATTTTCCTGATTCTGGCATCAATCTATACGATTTATAAATTCATTGCCTACCAGAAATTAGGATATGTATATGTTTTAACGGATGAGTTATT
This sequence comes from Emticicia fontis, assembly GCF_054779675.1. Classification (NCBI taxonomy): domain Bacteria; kingdom Pseudomonadati; phylum Bacteroidota; class Cytophagia; order Cytophagales; family Leadbetterellaceae; genus Emticicia; species Emticicia fontis. Next base: position 18,026 of record NZ_BAAGXU010000051.1, on the reverse strand, counting down.
GGTAAGAACATCTTCAGATAAAAACGGGAAAGTATTGGGTAGTATGAACCTGTTCGGCAAAGCAAAGGGCAGAGACAATAAAGAAACCTTGACTTTTGCTGAACTGAAATTGTACTCAAACGAAAAACAAGGGGCATTCTACAAAGTTATCATGAGTGATTTCCCTTTCATAAGTTATCTGTTTAATCTGAATGATATAGGCTATGTTTATGCCAAATATGTGACCACAGATAAAACCGAACAGAATACTTATCAAAGGATTTTTAAACCAATCAAGGAAGATTACTATGAGTTGAAAAGCCTTGAATTTGCTTATCGCGCCATCATAGTTAATGCAATTACCACTCAACCTGCCTTGATGAAACTGATTTTAGCTGAACCTTGCGATAAGCCTAATATGAATGCGCGTAATGCGCCTTTACGCATAGGACAATACCAGAATAAAGACAAAACTGTGTTTTTTGTACTGGTACAGTTATCAGATGGGAATTATTATAGTATCGAAGGCGATGGCTTTTACAATGCGCTACCAGCCAAACCTATTTATCTAGGTGAAGATCTGATGGCCGCTGAAGGAAAATTCCAGCAAAAAGGCGATTATTTCTTATGGGAGAGTTGCGATAAAACTGTGTCAGCCAGATGTAATAAAGGCGAATTTGATTATTTTGAAATGGAGTAGAGGATAAGTAAAACAAATACTCTACTCAAACCCATATTAATTCATCGAGACTTTATTCTCATCGGGTCTGGCAGGGTTTTAACTCAAAGGCGTAAAAATATGAAAGGTAGCCCCTTTATCAGGTTCTCCTGAAGCAATAATAAATCCATTATGGTTCTGGATAATTTTCTTACAGATAGCCAAACCGATGCCAGTGCCAGAGTACTCATTTTTATTATGCAGACGCTGGAAAAGCTCAAATATCTTCTGGGCATATTGCTGGTCAAAACCAATGCCGTTATCGGCAACGCTTAACATATTATAGTTTTTACCTGCTATTGCTCCCTGGTTGACATAGTTTTTACCATTAACTGTCTTAAAACTAATATTAATTTCTACAGGATTGTCAGTCTTACTATATTTAATAGCATTGCCAATAATATTTTCCAACAATTGCTGAAACTGGAACGAAATCAGATATAGTTCAGGAAGTTTGCCCTGTGTAATCGTCACCTGCTTTTCTTCAATACTATCCTTTAGGGTATTCTTTACTTCTTCTAATAAATCATTCAGATCAGTTTTTTCGAATACCTTATCAGCAGAAGTTGCTCGTGAGAATGCCAGTAAATCATTAATCAACTTCTGCATCTGATTAGCCGAAGTAATGATACGAGGCAAAAACTCTTTGGCAGTAGGAGAGAGGTGCTCAAAATCTTTCTCGAAAATCCGATTGCTGAATAGTTTGATTTTTCGCAATGGTTCCTGTAAATCATGGCTGGCAATGTAGTTAAACGAAGTTAACTCTTCATTGCTTCGCTGCAATTCAATATTTTTCTGCTCCAGTTGCTGATTAATATGATATTGCTCTGTCACATCCTGACAGGTGCCTGATAGTTTATGAGGCTTATTAAACTCATCTAGTATTAGCTCACCTCTACCTTGCAATACCCTGATGGTTCCATCGTCCCATACAATGCGCATCACATAATCTTCAGCAATATGCGTAGCCAAAGCCCTTTGTATTTCTTCAACTCTACGCCCGCGGTCTTCGGGGTGAACTAATGATAAAAAGCGCTCAAAATGTATTTCCTCCGACTGTGGCTCAAGCCCATAGATGCGATACATTTCGTCGCTCCAGTCAATAGTATTTTTTGGTATATTCCAGGTCCAGTTGCCTATATGTGTCAGCGCTTGTGCCTGTTTATGTAGCTCAATGGTGTGTTCCAATTGTTTCAACATCGTGTTACGCTCGGTAACATCCATCACTGTACCACGCATTTTAAGCGGCTTACCATCCTGAAAAGTAACCAGTCCGCGTGACCAGATAACCTTCTCTGTTTCTTTCTGATAACGATACTCACATTCATAGATACCATTGCCTGTAATAGCTTCATTAATCGCGGCTGTCAATCGGGTCTGGTCTGCTGGGTGTACATATTGAAGAAATGTCAGATAATCTTTGCTTTCCTCCAGTTCAAATATTTTTAATAACTGCTCTGAATACAGAGAATTATGTGCCTGTAAATCCCACTCAAAGCTACCCAATCCTGCTATCTCCTGCGCTTCTCTTAATTGCTGCTCACGTACCTGTAATTTATGCGCCGCATCTTTCTCTTTGTTTATATCAAGCGACATTCCGATAATCTGCGATATTTCACCAGCTTCATTTCTCCTGAATCCCGTTTCGTAAACCCTTTGCCAATGATAGCCACCCTTTTTGTTTTTCAGTCGATATTCCATACTACGGATTTCTCCATCTTTGGCTGAAGTAAAATTCCGGATATGTTCGAGTCTGTTCTCTAAATCATCCGGATGAAGCAAGGCTGCAAAGACATTTGCGCCAAAACTTTTGATTTCTTCGCTGGTATAGCCAATCAATTCCTCTCTTTTACTAGTTGAATAGATTTCTTGAAAGTCAAGAATATCAAACACATAGACAACACCTGGAAGGGTATTGTTTACTTTTTCAATGAAATAGAGGTGTTCGTTTATTTTTTGTTGCTTGATATCGAATAATGTATTGTAAGACTGTTCTTCAACAGTCAGTACAAATACATCTATTTCGTCTAAAATTTGATCATAAATAGTAAAATCAGTTGTGTACTCAGGCAGGAAATGGCGTAAAGCCTTCCGACGGGTATAACTTACTGTCGAAATGTCCTGTGCCACAATCTCGTTATTCTGTACCAACGGGAGCTGGTTTTCTTTCCACCTGTCTATCGAGAAGTCAATAAATTCTTTTACCCGGTTAGTAGCAAAATAAGTCAGATAATCCTGCGTGCCTTGTACCGACATTTTAATGAGTTCATCCTCTGGCATACCCTCAAAAAAACGTAGTAATGGTATTTTTACCTCACGGGAGATAGCCAAAGAAATGCGAGTAAAGTCTTCCAGTTTATTATCCAGAAGATATTGTGCATAGGCAGGTAAGTATTTAAAATGCAGTAAATTAGGCGTACCAACCTCAGATAGGTTTACGTCTGATGTATCTTTAGAAAGAGACATGCTTCAAAATTTTAATACTTTAAAACAAATTTTTCTTTGTCAGGTTGTGGTTTATACTCTTCGCATTCAAGCGTAAAAACCTTCTTTAGGATAATTTTAAGTTTTAGGTATGAGTCAGGCTTTGCTATATATAAATTAGCTCCTGCTTTAAAAGTGGAATTGATCTGGTCGATATTAGAACTAGTAGAATAAATCACTACCGGAATGTTCTTAAACCGTCTATTGTTTTTTATTTCGGATAGGCATTCTTGTCCGTTTTTGAAGGGCATGTTCAAATCAAGAAAAATGGCATCAGGCACTGTATGTGAAAGCATATTCATAAGCTCTATTCCATCACTAGCAGTATTGACTGTTACCGAACTTGCTGCCTCCGACATCGCTTCTTTAAAAAAAATCCTGTCATCTTCATCATCGTCAGCAAGAATAATTGTATAGTTAAGTATAGTCATGCGGTTTAAATAGTTGGGTTTATAGAATTGTAAAAATACAATTTCTTATTCGTAAATCAAATGAATAGAAAAGCCAGCTAAACGAAAAATACTATTGTTGAATGATGCTGAATAATGGAAGGCAAATGCCAGAATTATCTTATTTTTGAGCAATAAGCTTAAAGTTACGTTAAAATTACACACATTTATTGAATTATCTTTTTTTTATTTTGTATTCTTACCATTTCAAAAAAATCAACCATTTCACTTTTTAAAACTATATGATAAAACCTATGAGTAGAAGCAGATTATTCAGACTTTTGGTACTTTTCCTAGTTTCCGGAACTTTTGCGCAAGCACAAATCGGAGTTGGCACAAAAGCCCCAAAAGGCGCAGTTGTATATATGGATGGCACCCGTAAAATGCTTGACGAAAAATGGACCTATTGGGAAGGCCCAAGACTTTCAGCCACTTTGCCTATCAAATGGTTTATTGTAGACGACCCAACTGGAAAAGGTACAGCCGTAAATACCAACGACCCGGCCGCAGCAGGCGGAAAATATGGCGCAGCCGATATTGTAACCAAAGATACTTTCCGTGATTTCAGAGCACACGTAGAGTTTTATATCAGCAAGCCGGGAGGAAATAGTGGTGTCTACCTACAAAACCGCTATGAGATTCAGGTATTAGATGGCGATTCTACCTCACATGGCTTAGCTGCTGTGATCAACGAATCAAAATCACCTTATTATGCCTATAATGGCGTTGGTAAATGGAATGCCTACGACATCGTTTTCCGTGCAGCCCGTTTTAAAGATGGCAAACTGGTAGAACAACCGATGGTTACGATGTATTTCAACGGCAAGAAAGTACACATCAATCAGAAAATCAGCCAGGTTTGGGGTGGCCCGAACTCAGGTATTGATGGCGGGAATGACGGTGGGAAAGGCATCACAGATACACCGGGCGGTTTGAAACTACAAGCCGAAGGACATGATGTGCTGTATCGTAACATCTGGATTAAACGAATGGATATAAAAGAAGCAAATACGGATTTTTGATTTTTAGATAATCTACAAACCTGTCACTTTATCTGATTGATAAAGTGACAGGTTTGGTTTTAACAGATGTCTTTAAAACTATTGTACTAACTTCATTGATGTAAAAAAGAAAACACCTTTGTAACAAATATTATGCTTAATCGTCTTTAAGAAAACACATTTTAAAGACGACAATGTATGATTAAAAATTTAATAAAATTCCTGCGTAACCTTTTTCCTCTACCTGAGTTTCCACTCATAAACCGGAAGCCAACAACCATTTATCTCATTAATTAATTATCTACGAAATTTTTCGTAATAAATTTTGGAGGATAAGAAAAGAGGTAATATATTTGCTACGAAATTATTCGTAGTTGAGCGGTGTTAAACGCAAATTGGGTGATTACTAAGTAAATGTTAATGCCTAATTTTGCTATAACATCACATAATCGAATAGGCGATAAGCATTTAGAGCCCCAAGGTATCTGATGCTATTTACAAAATTATTGAAAAGCTATAACAATTATCATGAAAAATCTATTACTCGTATTACTCTTTACGAGCATAACTAATTTATTGTATGCTCAAACATTCACCATCAAAGGTCAGGTAAAAAATCAACAGAATGAAGTAGTTTCTTTTGCTACGATTGCCATTCATACTACCAAAGACTCTTCGCTCACAAAAGCGGATATTGCCGATGACAATGGCAGTTTTAAAATCAGTCATATTAATACAGGGAAGTATTTTATTAAGATTACAGCCGTAGGCTATAGCCCTTTCAAGTCTGCTGTATTTGATGTAGTTGATAAAGATGTAGAATTTCAGCCATTTACCATCTCATCTGATACCAAGCAACTGGGCGAGGTAAAAGTTGTAGCCACTAAACCGCTGATAGAAGTACAAAATGATAAAATCATATTCAATGTAGAAGGAAGTATTAATTCTACCGGTTTAAATGGGCTTGAAATTCTCCAGAAATCCCCTGGCGTACAGGTAGATAAAGATGAAAATATCTTAGTAAAAGGTAAATCAGGGGTGCGTATCTATATTGATGGTCGCCCATCGCCCATGAGTGGAAAAGACCTGGCTTCTATACTAAAAAGTATGAACTCTGCCGATATTGAAGCCATTGAGGTTATCACCAACCCATCGGCTAAATATGATGCCGCCGGAGATTTAGGCATCATCAATATCCGTTTGAAAAAGAATAAGAAAATAGGTACCAATGGAAATATAGCTTTGGGTTCTAACTTCGGTATTACTCCTAAACTTAATGGTTCTATCAATCTTAATCACCGCGATAAAAAAATCAATATCTATGGTAATTATAGCTATAACCAGGGCGCATGGCATAACCGTACCCTTGACGACCAGATATTGAATAACATTGCCTATAACAAAACCTGGAATGGTATCTTCCGCGATACTTCGCACAATGCCAAAGCCGGGATTGATTACTTCATCAACTCGAAGCATACCATAGGTTTTAGCGCTAACGGCCGTGCCAGCGATCATAATGGTGGTGGTGAAAGCCAGACTTTAATTGGCAACCGTGCCCAACCAGACTCCGCCGTTCTGAACTCTCGCACATCGAACCCTGAGAAAAACAAAAACCTCAACCTGAACCTGAACTATCGCTTTGCCGATACCACAGGGCATGAGCTGAATATTGATGCCGATTATGGTATTTTTACTTCAAGAGGGGTAAGTTATCAGCCAAATACTTATGAATTTCCTAATTCTGACAGACCTTCATTTAGTCGTAATTTCGTAACTAAAACACCGATTGATATTAGTATCAAATCATTCAAGATAGATTACGAGCAGCCTTTTTTTAAAGGTAAACTAGGCTATGGAATCAAGTTATCAGATGTAAAATCTGATAATACCTTCGATTTCTTTAATGTTCTGAACGATATCGAAGTAAGAGATCTGGATAGAAGCAATAACTTTGTATATACCGAGAGAGTCTATGCGGCTTATGTCAATTACAATAAATCATTAAGCAAAAAATGGGATTTACAATTAGGTTTAAGAGCAGAGCGCACCCATTCATTAGGCAAACTGACCAGTTACAAACAAAATGCTTTAGATAAGGTAGATACAACTTATATTAACCTTTTCCCAAGTGGGGCTATTTCTTATAAATTGTCAGAACACCATAACTTAAACCTGAATTATAGTCGTCGCATTAACCGACCAAGCTATCAGAACCTTAATCCGTTTGAATATCGTATTGACGAACTGGTATATTCAAAAGGTAATCCTTTCTTAAGACCTGAGTACGCCAATAACTTCAAACTAACGCACGTCTACAAAGGTAAATTAACTACCTCGTTAGGTTATTGGCGAACAAGATTCCCGGTAGTAGGTCTTAGACTGCCTTATGATGAGAGCCGTACATACTTTATCGCTCAGAACTTAGATTATACACAAGGCTTCAGTCTTGATATAAGTCTGGCAACTGACCTAACCAAATGGTGGAATATCTTTGTGAATGTAAGTGGCTATACCAATGTATTCCGTGGTGATTTAAAGAATGGGTTAAGAATAAACAATAGTACAACTGCCGCTAATGCCAATGCACAAAGTACCTTCAAATTGAAAAACAACTGGACAATCGAGCTTTCAGGCTGGTATAATTCTCCTTACCGCCGCATTGATTATAATACTGCTATGGGTACAATGGATGCAGGTGTACAAAAGAAATTCTGGAAAGACAATGCGACTCTGAAAGTGAGCTTTACCGATGTATTGCACACCGGTAGGGGAGGGTATCATTCTGAATATGGTGGGGTAGCTACTAATCTACGTTTCAAATGGGAGTCTCAGCAGTTAAGAGTAAACTTCACTTACCGTTTTGGTAGCAACGAAATCAAAGGTGCCCGCAATCGCAGAAGCGGCTCAGAAGATGAATTGAACCGTATTAAAGGAGGATGATAGGAAATTGAGTGAATGAGTGATTAAATAGTATTTATCAATCATTCATTCACTCAATACATTTAACCATTCCACTCCGAAGGGTTCTTTCTAAAGGCATCAAAGAATATTTTTGAGAAATAGGGTAAACTCTCAAAACCCAGTTGATAGGCTACGTCTGATACACTGATTGATTTATTCTGCAAAAGTATAGATGCCTTTTGCAGTTTATAATAGCGGATAAACTCTACAATATTCTGGTTAGTAATGGCTTTCAGCTTACGGCGCAATTGCCCGGTCGTCATACTCATCTCATCAGCCAGAAGATTAATATTAAAGTCTGTATTTGATAGGTTTCGATCAACAATACCATAAATCTTTTCCAGAAACTGTTCGTCCAGCGAACTGGCTTTTAATTCAGAGGTAGGTATTTCAATGGTTCTAATTTCCCTTTGGTATTTTTGTTGTAAAGCCTGTCTGATAGTAATCAGGTTACGTACCCGAATCTGTAACTCTTCTGTATTAAATGGTTTGGCCAGATAATCATCCGCACCTAATTCCAACCCTTCCAGGCGGTCTTCAAGCGCAGCACGAGCCGTCAGCATAATCACCGGAATATGATTAGTTCGAATATCTGATTTTACTAATTTGCAGAAGCTAAAACCGTCAAGCCTTGGCATCATCAAATCGCAAATAACCAGGTCGGGAATCATTGCAATGGCTTTTTCATAACCATCCTGCCCATCAAAGGCTTCTACAATCTGATAAGATAATTCAAAATGACTTCTGATATAAGCCCTTAAATCGTCGTTATCTTCAATAATCAAAAGAATCGGTTGCTCAGTATCAACAGGATTTTCAACTGATTTTTCAGATACATGATTCTCATTTAAAGAGGTCGTGTCAGTCTTAATCTGGTCAACGGTATTTTCATATACAGCCGGAGATTCCTGACTAATCCATGACTCCCAGGTCGCTTTATCAATAGGTATACTCAAGGTGAATTGTGTGCCTTTTCCAAGCTGACTTTCAACGTTTATTTTGCCTTTCAATATGTCTACTAACTCTTTTACTAAGGCCAGCCCTATACCTGTTCCCTCATAATTCCGGGTATAACTTTTCGACGAAATAGTATCTTCAACCTGATAGAAGCGGTCAAAGATAAACGGAAGTCGCTCCTGTTCAATACCAATGCCCGAATCTTGTATACTAATAGTGATTTGCTTGTCTGTAAAAGTGGTCTCTATATCAACTGTCCCATCATTGGGTGTAAACTTAAAAGCATTAGATAACAGGTTAGTAATAATCTTCTCCAGTTTATCTGCATCAAAATACGCCTGATGAGGTATCTGGCTTTTTTCATAACTGAAAGTGATATGTTTGCTTTCAGCTAATGAATCAAACGAAGACAGCAGATGTTTGATAAAAGCCGCTAAATCATCTTGTTGAATCTGTGGATTCATTTTTCCTGCCTCCAGTTTCGATAAATCAAGCATCTGGTTGATAAGCGTCTGTAACCTGCTTAGATTACGTTGCATTACCCCAAAGATACTTTCTTTCGGATATTTTTTACTGACATCAGCTAAGGGGCCAGCCAGAAGTGTAAGAGGAGTACGGAACTCATGTGAAATATTGGCAAAAAAACGGGTTTTCAGCGAGTCTAATTCTGCTAATCTTTCGGCTTCTTTTCCTTTATATAAGAGTTGCTCCTGTAAGCGGACTCTATTTAACTGGTTCTGATATAATCGATAAATTACATAAACAAAAATACTGAGATAAAGCAGATAAGCCCACCAGCTCAGATAAAAGGGTGGATTAACCTGAATAGCTAAAGCGATGGGCTTGCTCCAGACTTCTCCATCAACAGTGCCCATCACTTTAAAAGTGTAACTCCCTGCTGGAAGCTGGGCATAATTGGCAAAATGGTTTGTGCCTGCCTCAACCCAATCATCATCTATACCGACCAATTGATAGCGGTAACGATTTTTTACAGGATTGGTAAAATTCATAATACCAAATTCAAACGATAGCTGATTCTGGTTATGGGCTACTTCCAGTTTGTCTAGTTGTTCTATAGGTAGTTTTAAAATAGATTCTTCAGTGATTACATCTATAGTTCTATTATTGATTTTCAGGCCAATCATTTTCAAGACGGGTGCTCGTTTGCCATCATTAGCTGCCGCCGGATTAACAATACTAATCCCGTTTATTCCCCCAAAATACAATTTACCCGATGGCCCTTTATAATAAGAGTTCGTATTAAATTCATCCTCCTGCAAGCCATCTGATTTATTATAATTGGTAAAGGTTAGCGTTTTAGGGTTAAAGCGTGATAACCCACGATTAGTCGAAAGCCATAGATTATTTTTTTCGTCTGGCAGAATACCATAAACAACCCTATTTGGTAGACCTTGTTCTTCAGTAAAATGCTCAAACTTACCTGTTTGCTTATCTAATCTTTCTAATCCGCCTCCCTTAGTGCTTACCCATAAATATCTTTGAGCTTGGTAAGGGTCATTAATTATTGCCGACACAAAATCATTACTCAGGCTTTGCTCATCAGTCTGGCTGTTTTTAAAAATGGTGTATTTAGGCTTGGTTGTAAGATTTTCTGCTTTGATTAAGCCCTTCTGCGTACCAATCCAGAAAACCTGATTGTCATCCTTGTAAAAGGCGAAGGTTTCTGTTAAAGAATTATTTTTTGGTAGTACATGCTGATAACTAAAATACTGAAATTGCTCAGTCTCTGGATTTAGTTTTAATATATTGCCGTTGGCTAGTCCAATCCACAACTGCCCGTCCTTCTCTTCTATAAATTTATGACTATAATTAAAGGGATTACTGTATTGAGTAATATCATATTGTTTCAGCAATTGCCAATTGGCCGAATAACAACTCATGTATTTGTTTTCGAGTATATGATGAATTAAATAGTAATTACCATTTTTACTCTGGAAGAGTGCATCCTGTACATAATTCGGGTGATTTATCTCAACGGGTATTTGTGTAATAGCGTTATCAGTAGCATTAATCTCATAAAAGCGATAGCGAGGCCTGTAATTGCCATGCATAAATAATTTTCCATCACTACTTTCTAAAAGATGGCTGGGAGAATATAGCGGCAAAATAGAATGAAATAGCTTGAAATTATTGTTTAGTTTCAATAAGCCATAGCCATAAGTCCCTGCCCAGATATTCTCATTTTTATCTTTAAAAACCTCCCTTATTCCCTTTAATAAAATAGGCATTGTTGCCAGTGCATTCCGAGGATTCAGCTGGTCGGTTTTTAAGAGTTCTTCCGGCTTAAAAACCCAAAGATATTGCTGATTCGAAATAGCAATGCTTCCGTCTTCTAACAGGTTGGCAATAGGTATTCCGGCTGATGGAAATGGAATTGTTTTAATGGCATTCTGCCCCGCATAGCAAATGACTTTGTCTTGCCCAAAAACCCAATAGCGTTTTTGCTTATCCTGCAAAACTTTGAATTCTTCTTTAGGAGTATCCACCAGATTTTCTCTCCAGAAGAAATCTTTTATGAATCGGACTCCTATCGAGTGTGCGTCAAATTTAAATTGAGCTTTTTTTTTAGCGTAGGCATCAGGTTTCTGAAACCATTTGCTGAAATCGGGTTTAGTAGGGAAGCCCTTTTTTGCAATAAAAAATACTTTTTCGGGATTATCGGTAATGAGCCATATATTACCTGCAATATCTTCTTTGATGAACGTAATGATAAAAATACTTTCGTTGGCAGCAATAGGAGGAGTAGCATGATAAAATCTCTGAGTTCTCGGGTCAAATAAATTCAGCCCGTCTTTCTCCGTACTTACCCAGATACGCCCTTGAGAATCTTCCAGCAGAGCCGTGCAGGTATTGCCCGAAATACTATATTCTTTATATGGGTTATGTGTAAAGACCTTGAAGTTATAGCCATCATATCTGTTCAGACCATCCTTGGTAGCAATCCACATAAAGCCCTCCCGGTCTTGCATCATGTCATAAATCATACCCTGCGAAAGACCATTGGCAATGCTGATAGACTGCCATAGATTCTGCTGTGCAAGACAGGCAAAAGAAAGGAATTGTAAAAGTAGTATTCTTATCAACATACAGGTTCAGACTCTTTAGATACCAAAGTTAAACATAGAAGCGGAACAATAAAAGCAATGCATAAGGTCAGTTATTGAGTGGTTAAAATACCTTGTTTTATGTCTAAAAAAGCCGAAAGATATATTACTTTTTTAAAAATGAAAGAAAAGAGGAAAAGAACGTAATTTTTACGATAACCCCTGCCTTGCCTTCTATGCTACTTTTGGACATAATTTTTTATCATCACACCCACTCTAAAACCATGACCCAACCCGCCTTGATACGCCTTGGCTGGCACCATAAAATAGACCCGAATACCATACTCTTCATGCGGTCTGATAGTAATTATACCATGGTTCATTTGCATGACGGCAGCAAGATTTTGTCTGCCACCACGCTTGGGATTTTAGCCAAGCGCTTACCGCCTTATAAATTTTTCAGAGCCAGTCGCTCGGTGCTCATAAACCTCGATTGTATAGTTGGCTATGAAAAGAAAGAAGCTTCTGTCAAATTGAGTAATAACGAGGTTATACAGGTTTCAAGAAGAAGAAATAAGCATGTAAGAAGAAGCATAAAACAAAAAAGTTGATAAACCCGACTCTTATTTATAATTAAAATACAGCTATTGAAAAAAATCTCTACCCCATGAAAAAAATATTTTACCTCTTTGTGGCTTTATTGCTAAGCCAACATGCTTTTGCCCAAACCTATATCACCTGGACAGGCACAACAAGTGACAACTGGGCCACCACTTCTAACTGGGATCTTGGAAGGGTCCCTAATTCTACCGACTATATTGTTATTGACGCCAGCGCTCAACGGAATGCAGTTATTTATAGCGGAAGTATCAGTGTGACATTTATTAGATTAGAAGGTTCAAGCAGAACCTTAACTATTAATAGTGGAGCCACGCTGAAAGGTATAGGAGTAGGAGAAAATAGTTGTACGATTAATATCTTGGAAGGTGCAAACCTAATAAATAATGGTACAATACGAGCTGAAACAAGCGCTGGTGGAACTTTAACAGGAATGTTTTTATCATCTTTTGGCTCAGGCGCAGGAACTTCATCAACTTTTACGAATAATGGAACTGTAAATATAAACGTTAGTATAATCAGTATTCGTTCAAGCGATGTAAACCCATTGAAAGTAAATAATAGTGGCACTATAAATTCTACTAATACGCCATATGCTTTTAGAGGAGATTATTTAACTTTAACCAATACAGGCACAATAAGTATCTATGATGCAGAAACAGGTTTTTATGATGACCATCTCACTATTACTAATAGTGGAAGTATCAATTATAACTCTTCCGTAAGCTCTCCCTATATAATTTATTCTAATGATGGAACAGTTACAAATAATGCCTGTGGGAAAATAATAGCAACTGCCGGAGTTTACTATTGCAAAACAACCAATAATAGCGGCTTAATTCAAATTGCAGGAGATTTGGTGTTAGATAGTGGTAAGTCCTTTACTAATAGTGGTATCTTAAAATATGTTTCACTTTCAGGTTCGGTCAGCAATACCGGTAATGGCTCTGCTATTGTCAATAATAACCCTACTAATGGTTCAATCTTTAGTTATGGAGGTACATTTAATGGTACTATTAACGGAATCTACAAAAATACCGGAGCTACTACTTCAGCAGGAACATTTACAGCCCCTAATACTTTTGTACCCTCAGGATTATCGGCAGGGTCACAGACATTATATGCTAAAATAACGCCAAGTGGTGGGGCATGTAGTTATGTCGTTCCTTTTACGTATGATTATTCTCCCGAAATAGAAGTAAGAGGAAATAGTGTGGTTATCAATAGTGGAGACACTAGCCCTACTACAACTGACCATACTAATTTTGGTACACAAACATCTGCAATTCCTAGTATAACCAGAACCTTTACTATTAATAATACAGGTAACGCCCCAATTACTTTAAGTGCCAATCCCAAAGTAGCTATCAGCGGTACTAATGCTTCCGATTTTACAGTAACAAGTCAGCCAAATTCACCTGTAACAGGTCTTGGCTCTACGACATTTGAGATAAGTTTTACCGCCTCTGCACCTGGAACCAGAACTGCCTCTGTGAGTATCACTAATAACGATAGTAATGAGAATCCGTATACTTTTTCAATTCAGGGCACAGGTGCATCTCCTGAAATAAACATCAAAGGAAATAATGTTTCCATTTTGGACGGAGACACAAGTCCTTCAAGCGCAGACTATACAGATTTTGGTTCAGCGGCAGTAACTGGTGAAACCGTAGTAAAAACTTTTACTATCGAAAACTCCGGGCAGGGAAATTTGATTCTGAGCGGCACTCCCAAAGTAGCTATTAGTGGCACAAACGCTTCAGATTTCAGTGTTACAGCACCGCCTTCATCTCCGGTTTCAGCATCCGGCAGTACCACCTTTCAGATCACTTTTGACCCATATGGGGATGGTCTCAGAAGTGCTTCAATAAGTATTGCTAATAATGATAGTAATGAAAATCCGTATAATTTCAACATCCAGGGAACAGGAACATGCACTCAGGTAGCCACAGCAACAGAAATTATGACCTGGACAGGCGTAGCCAGCACCGATTGGTCAAATCCATGTAACTGGTCGCCTAATGGAGTGCCTACGGCTACTAATCCTGTGTATATCATAGACGTGACGAACGACCCTGTTATATTTTCAGGAACTGCTGCCGTAGCGAAAAACGTAGTTCTATATGACCCAGGCGCAAGTCTTATCCTCAATGCTAGAGAGGCAACACTAACAGTTTCAACAAGTGATGATAATCCAATTTTACTTTCTGATGCTACTCTAACAAACTATGGCACCATCAATGTAAGTAATACTGTCGGAAGCGACTATGGGTATGCAGCTTTAAAAGTAGACGGTTCTTCTACATTTAATAATTATGGCACTCTTTCAATATCTTCGCCAAACAATAGAGGGCTTGTTACGTCTTTTACAGCCAGTTTTATTAATAAAACTGGAGGAACTGTAGACATAAACGCTAAAACCTGTATCCTGCATGGTAGTACAGCGTCATTTACCAACGAAACAGGCGCAACAATTACTGGAATGGGGAATTATGCATTTCAGGTTTCTAGTGGTTCTGCGAACAACTATGGCTTGATTAATATCACAGGAGAAAATACATTATACACTGGAACTTCACTTACTAATTATGCCTGCGCAACACTTAAAAATACAAGTGATTTCTATATCTTTCCTCCCTCGACATTAACAAATAATGGTAACATAGAGATTGGAGGGAGGTTAAGCAATAGCGGTACTTTTGCGAATAATGGCGTATTGAAGTATGCCATACTAGACAACGGAGGTACTTTTAATAGCAATACGAACTCATCCATCATAGTCAACAATAATCCAACACCTATTTTTACTTATGGAGGTACTTATGACGGAACAGTCAATGGTATTTTTACGGATGCTGGTGCAACAACCTCGGCAGGTACATTTACTGCACCCAATACTTTTACTCCCAATGCCAATGTCATAACAGGCTCATCAACACTTTATGCCAAAATAACCCCGAGTGGCGGAGCTTGTTCATACGTAGTGCCTTTTATTTATGAAAGGTGTAACGCAACCGCCAGTATCAGCTATCCGGGCTCTCCCTATGCACAGACTGGCAGTGTTGCAGATGTAACCTTCTCAGGTACAACAGGTGGTACTTTTAGCTCTACGCCTACAGGATTGACCATTAATGCTTTATCAGGACAAATCACACCAGCTACCAGTACTACAGACAATTATACAGTGACTTATACGATTACTGCGAGTGGGGGTTGTAGTGCAGTTACAGCTACAGCTGGTTTAACTATTGCTGGTAGTGCTACCACCACCGTCCTCACCTCCAACAACAACCCCGCCAGTGTAGGCGCCAACGTGCAACTAACCGCTACCCTCACACCAAGCACAGCCACAGGTACTGTTATGTTTAAAGAAGGTAGCACTATCTTAGGCACAGCTATTTTAAGTAGTGGCGTAGCAAACCTGAATACCAGTTTACTGACAGTTGGTACACATGGTATCACTGCCGAATACAGCGGTGATGGCACAAATTTAGCAAGCACATCAAGCGCAGTATCACAAGTGGTAAATGCGCTTACAGAACCGGGTTTAAGTTTTATCAGGCAATCAGCAAATACTTCAGCTACACTGGATACGCGTGCTGTCAGTATAGTTCAGGATGCAATGGGTAATGTTTATAAGGCAGGTTATTTTAAAGGCACCATTCAGCTTGATGGAATAACTCTGACAAGCGCTGGCGATTATGATATTTTTATGGCCAAATACAATAGTTTAGGAGCGATTCAATGGGCCAAAAGAGCAGGAGGAACAGGATATGACAGAGCAAACAGCATTGCCATATCAGGTACAGATTTATATATTACAGGATACTTCAGTAATACGGCTAATTTTAATACACCTTCGGCCACTGGTAGTAATGAATTGGTGAGTCTGGGGCATGGAGATATATTTCTTGCAAAATATGATACCGATGGGATATTGAAATGGTTAAAAAGCGCAGGAAGTTCAACTTCTGATGAAGGACGTGCTGTCACGGTATCAGGTTCTGAGGTATATTTAACAGGAACATTTACTGGAACCTCAGATTTTAATCCGTCAGCAAGTTCAGCCAATACACAGATAACAAGTGCAAGTGCATTAGATGTATTTCTAGCAAAATTTAATACTTCAGGTGATTTTCAATGGGTTAAAAGAGCAGGTGGAAATGGGAATGAGGATGTATTCAGTGTTTTAACAGTGGGTTCAGAGGTGTATATTACGGGTTATTTTGAAGGAACAGCCAATTTTAATACCCCGTCTTCAACAGGTAGTAACACATTGATAAGTGCTGGTAATACAGATATGTTTTTGGCCAAATATAATAGTTCAGGAGATATTCTATGGTTTAAGAGGGCTGGAGGCACAGGTTTTGATGGAGGAGTAAGCCTGGCATCATCCGGAACAGATGTTTATCTGGCAGGTTCTTTTACTGGAATAGCTAATTTTAACACTCCGACTGCCAGTGGAGGCAATGAATTGACGAGTGAGGGCCAGATTGATGCATTCATAGCTAAGTATGATGCTAATGGGAACATACTATGGATGAAACGCGCCGGCGGAACAGATACGGATAGTGGAGAGTGTATAGCAGTATCGGGAAATCATCTTTATGTTTCAGGAATTTTTCGGGGAACAGCCAACTTCAATACACCATCTGACTTTAATACCAATATGATTACCAGTGCCGGAGTGTCTGATGTATTCCTGGCCAGATATAGCTTTAACGGAGATTTTCAATTAGTGAAAAGAATGGGAGGACCGGACTTAGAAGCAGATCCCATGATAGCCGTTTCTGAAACTGCGCTCTATCTGGGTGGAACTTTTAAACAAAAGGCTGGTTTCAGCTCAACTTATGCTTCCGGAAGCAATGAATTAGTAGCAGTTGGACCGTTTGAATCTTTTTTAGCAAAATACAGTATTTCATCTACTACCACCACCCTCACTTCCAACAATAATCCCGCTAGTGCAGGCGCCAATATTCAATTCACAGCGACCTTAACACCAACAGCAGCCACAGGTACAGTTACTTTTAAAGAAGGTAGTACTATATTGGGTACAGCTACTTTAACCAGTGGCGTAGCTACTTTTACAACCAGTACATTATCGGTAGGTATGCATTCTATTACTGCTGAGTATAATGGTGATGCTATCTATGATAACAGCATATCAAGTGCACTTTCTCAGGTTATTAACTGTACCACTCCAACGGTCAATATCACAGGCACAACCAATCTGGATTGTACAACTACAAGTGTAACCAGAACTGCTAGTGGAGGCGAGACATACTTATGGTCAAATAGTTTAGGAACAAATGCCACAGCGACCATCACCAGTCCGGGTATTTATACAGTGACTGTAACAGGCACAAATGGCTGTACAGCCACTGCAACGACAAGTGTCACGCAGAGCACAACGCCACCAAGTGCAAATATCACCGGCACGACCAACCTAAGTTGTACCACAACGAGTGTCACAAGGCAAGCCAGTGGCGGAGGGATTTATTTATGGTCCAATAGTTTAGGGACGAATGCGACAGCGACCATCACCATTCCGGGTACATATACGGTAACAGTGACAGGCACAAATGGCTGTACCGCCACAGCGACCACAAGTGTGACTCAAAGCACAACGCCACCAAGTGTAAGTATCACAGGCACAGATAATTTGACTTGTACAACTACAAGTGTAACCAGAACAGCAAATGGTGGAGATATTTACCAATGGTCATCAGGCTTAGGGACGAATGCGACAGCGACCATCACCATTCCGGGTACTTATACGGTAACAGTAACC
>NZ_BAAGXU010000050.1:0-1224 GCF_054779675.1 Emticicia fontis | reverse complement strand
ATTGTTCTTGCGATAGTGTTGAATGAATCGAAGCTTGCCTTTTCAACCTGATTGTACCACAATGCTAATTTCTTGAATGCTATAATCCTTTCTTTGGAGTGCGTAAAAATATCAGATAATCCTCTACTCAATCCATAAGCTTCTGCAATGTCAGGATATAATCTGAATAATATTTGTGCCCTATGTGCTTGTGATTCAGACCAGTTGTGTTGCTTCTTATAAAGTAAATAGCGACTTCTGGCTAGTAATTGTTTGAGTGTATCACCGTTCTCAAGTACTACAGGAGTAAAGGATGTTTTTTGTTCTTTAGCCGACTGTATTTGTCTGTTTTCTTCTTCCATCGCCTGCCAACGGTGTTGGATTCTAATCTCTTGAACTGCATCACACGCTAGTTGTTGAACATGAAACCTATCTGCAACGAGCTTGGCCTTAGGAAACGTTCTTCTAACTATTTTCTCCATAGTAGGAGCCAAATCTAAAGTTACTTCTTTTACTTTTTTCCTCAGAAATTCAGGTATCTGACGTAATACTTCTATGATTTTCTCACTCTCAGTACCTTTTATCATGGCAACTAAAGTGCCTTTACGTCCTTTAGCTGCTTTGTTTGTCAGAATAGTATACAATTCGCCTTGTGATAAACTGGTCTCATCAATGGATAAATATTCGCCTATATTCTCGGTAAACAATAACCACTCGTCTGCATGAGAGGCTTGCTGCCAACTCTTGTAATCGCTTAGATGGCTTACATACTGTTCCTGGAATCGCTTACCATCTAATCCATAAAGCTCTCCAAGTGTTTTACAACTGATTGGCGTTTTATCTATTAAGTCCTTTTAAAAAAGTTGCGAATTCTTTTGTCATCCGCGTGCCATCAGCCACCATTTCCCAATTCCTATAAATTGTTTTACCAGTAGTGATATTTAGCCATTTCCTTCTCTTGATTTTTAGATAACAGGCTTTACCACGAAGTGGAAAATCACGGACAGTTTCTTCATCATAGAATCCTTTGGATTGTAGTTGGTCGGATTGATATTCTTGGGGTGATAGATTCTTCTCAGATAAAAATAGATAGTAAGAATCATCTTTCTTTATCACATTAGTTAATTCAAAGTACTCTAATATTCCTTCAGGTAGTAATAATGATAGTAGCGTTGTGTCCAAGTCAGTCCTTTTTCCGCAAAGTAAACCCTTTTTTAGCTACTCCCCAACTTTTAAGATTGATCC
>NZ_BAAGXU010000049.1:0-989 GCF_054779675.1 Emticicia fontis | reverse complement strand
CAGATTGCCTCTCTATCCAGATTCTCACAATTCAGATCATTGATACTCAACTCCGGTGGGCATGGAGGACTATTATCTATTGGGCTTGAGCACATCACCTGTGATAAATTATGCAATAAGCCAAATTGAGGTAATCGGGCATAAGCTCCTACTGTTTCTACTTTATAACAATAGTTGGTATCTACTTCCATTTCTATGGTATTCACTCCATCTGCTTCATAGCGGTCTATGCCATCATCCAGATAGGTAAAGGTATTTACTGCCTGTACTGATACTTCGGCGATGATATGAAACGTACCCGGTTTGGCTTTGTCTTCTCTGTATACCAGATGCTTACGGTTATCATTGCTCCAGGGTACATTCGCCTGCCAGTTTAGTCTCACTTTCTGTGCATCTGACGAGGCTGATAACCTTACACTACTTGCTGCCTGACTCTCGGCCAAAGTCTTGTCGGTGTCATACACAAAGCCTACTTTATAAGTATAGCCATTGGCTGAGGTATTCAGGCTTTTATCCACAAATATGGTATCGGCTGCTTTGTCGATTACCTTGCTTGGTATGGTGGCTATCAGCTGAAAGACGCCTCCACTGATCCCGGTGGTGCGGTACAATTTATAAGCATAAGGCCCTTTGGTTTCATCGGCATCAAAGTTCAGGGGTCTGGTCCATTTTACAGTGATTTGGCCGCTTGTTCCACTGGTTACATCTACACTTACATTGGTAATCACTGGGGCTTTTTGTGGGATTTCACTACCGATACAAGCCTCATTCGATGGTACACTTGGCATCGATACAAAGTCAGAAGTAGCCAGATTAGCCACAATGCTATAGCTATAAATCACTCCACTCTGCGCTTTGGTATCCAGATACAAGGTATCTTTGGCTGCTACTCGTGCCACTTCAACAAAACCAAGGGCAGCGGGCAAGCCTATCTGGCAATTGGCTGGAACGAAGTTAGAACAACCTTCTTTGCGATAAATCACGATTTC
>NZ_BAAGXU010000048.1:0-566 GCF_054779675.1 Emticicia fontis | reverse complement strand
TTAAATTATACATGTTTGTTAAAGTGCTAACTTTTTTAAGTAGGCAAACTGGTAATTATTTTATAGATAGCAAAAAGCTTCCTGTCTGTGACAATAGACGAATTCATTCTAATAAAGTATTTGCTGGGTTTGCAAAAAGAGGCAAATCATCAACTGGTTGGTTTTATGGCTTGAAAATTCATCTAGTTATCAATGAGTTAGGCGAAATTATGAACTTTATGCTCACCCCTGCAAATGTGATGGATAATAATGAACAAGTCCTCAAAAAGATGCTCAAAGGGTTAAAAGGTAAATGTTATGGTGATAAAGGATACCTCTCTAAACTCTTTGCTTTTTTCTACCAACAAGGCTTACATTTGATTACAAAAATCAGAGAAAATATGAAAAAACAACTCGTTCCGGTTAATGATAAAATCAATCTTAAAAAAAGAGGAGTAATTGAGTCGGTTAATGATATTCTAATGACTGTATTTGATATTGAACATACTAGGCATCGAAGCCCGGTCAATGCCATAGTGCATATCTTTGGAGCTTTGGCAGCTTATTGTTTTTATGAAACTAAACCT
>NZ_BAAGXU010000047.1:0-1166 GCF_054779675.1 Emticicia fontis | reverse complement strand
CAGGTTAAACGCATTAAAATTTGAATAGTAAAAATGAATAAAGACCTTTGCTAAATGCAATGGGAAATATTTTTTGAGGATGTACCTGATTTTCGGATTAATCGACGTAAAAAGCATCGTTTGATTGACATTTTGGCAATTTCTGTTTGTGCAGTCATTTGTGGAGCAAATGATTTTGAAGAAATTGCTATGTATGGCAATCAAAAAAAGGATTTTTTGCGTACTTTTTTGGAATTGCCCAATGGCATTCCATCTCATGATACATTTTATCGTGTTTTTAAGTTTTTAGATAAAAAGACTTTTTCCGAATGTCTTTATCGCTGGTCAAAAGAACTTTTATCAACTATTAATGAGGATTATACACAAATCAATGTTGATGGGAAAGTTCTTAGAGCTACTGCTAAATCAGGTTCAAATAAATCTGGTATCTGCCTTATCAGTGCTTGGGTTTCTGAACATGAATTAGTTTTGGGGCAACAAAGAGTCGATGGTAAATCTAATGAAAAAACAGCTATTCCAGAATTATTGGATAAGCTTGATTTAGAAAATAGTATTGTTACTATTGATGCCATTGCTTGTGAGCATAAAAATGCTGACTTAATTGCTACTAAGAATGGCTATTATGTGTTGGCTCTAAAAAACAACAATAAACACATTTACCAACAAGTTAGTGAACGAATGAAACAAAACCGCCTCCAATTGCCTCATTATCAAGATGTAGGCTTTGGGAGTGGGCGCATTGAAACAAGAACTTGTTATGTTGAAAATAACCTAACACTCTATGATGACTTAGCTAATTGGACTCATCTAAGAAGTATAGTCTTAATAGAGTCCAAAAGAGAAATTAAAGGAGTTGTTAGTATTGAAACTCGTTATTACCTAAGCAATCTATCCTTTATCCCCAAAGATTTCAATACCATTATCCGAAATCATTGGAGTATTGAAAACAAACTCCACTGGAAATTGGATGTGGTTTTTCTGGAGGATATTCAAAGAACTAAATCAGCGAATGCACCAGAAAATCTAGCTATTGTTCGTAAACTCGCTTTACAAATGCTTAATCAAGTATCTGATAAAGAAAGTATTAAGAGCAGAAGAAAGATTGCTGGTTGGAATGACCAATATCTCTATGGTATCATTAACAATATTTAAATGCGTTTAACCTG
>NZ_BAAGXU010000046.1:264849-315252 GCF_054779675.1 Emticicia fontis | reverse complement strand
ATTTAACCAGAAGGTTCTTTTTTTTATTTGTCATCCCAAAATTCGGGATGACTCATGTTTGTATAATAATCCATGAAACAAACTAATCGAAAATAACCTATGCTATAGTTTCCCCTCTGCCATTTACTCTATGAATACCGGCTTTAATCGGGTTGTTAAACTCTAAATAAATATCCTGTGCATTGTAGTTGCCAGTCGGTAAAACAATCACTTCATTTAATACCTTTTTTGCCTGTATGGTCTTGGTGAACGTCGTACTGTTTTGGGTATTCTTTATAACTACGTCAAAACTTTCTCCGAGTTCCAAGCGTGCCTCAACCGCCTGAATCTTTAATACTCTGCCCTGTAAACGTCCTACGCATGGGAAATGCCCGTTAATAATTTGTTCGGGGTGTGCAAAGGCACAAACTTTATCAGTGCGTTGCCATAGGTTATACACTCTGTTTTCAGATTGCATTTGATAGTATTTTGCTGCCCATTGTCGGTACATACCCAAATTTCCCATCGTTTTCGGGTTGCCTTCTCCCTCACCAAAGTATGGACTATTAAACGGCTCTCCCTCATTTACTGACTTATGCAAATCCGGTATAAAGTTGTTTTCAATAAATGTACCGGATTTAGTTAAGCCTATATTTCCACCTGTGAAACCCGTCCAGATAGCGAAGTTATTTAACAAGGTAAAAATCATAGATGAATGCCATTGAGCGTTAACACGGTCAACAGGTCGGAACCAATTCGTAAAAGGATTACTTTCTAAATCCGGTCTTAGAATGCCTATCATACTGATAGGATTTTCAATTGAATGAATGTTTTGAAAATCATCCCCTAAACCACACATATTAGCCAGCATTTGCAAGCGGAAAAACAATTCAGAATAGTAGCCGCCAAATTGATGGATCGCGTGAAATACTTCCGGCATCAATCTATAAACCCCGAAATTATTTAATTCGGTTGGTGTTATATCAACTTGGTTTCCAGCGGCTGACCAATGGATTGTTTCACCTCTTTGTACCTCTTGGAAATAGTCACCACGTACTACCCTTTGCCCATAAGAATCAAGTACATAGTTACCGCCTGACTTTTGGTAGATAGTAGACGTTAATGGGAGATTCACTTTAGGATAACTTACCAGCACGTTGTAAAGTACCTCTTTACCTCTAAATTCGGGTGTAATTACGCCTGAGCTTGTTTTAGCGTGCGATTGATTCCATGACGGTTTAGAGAATGGGAAAAATAGTTCTTTCAATGGTACATTGTCGCCTTGATATGAATATCCGTTGTGCCAGTACGTAAACCCGTTGTTAGGCATATAGCCGTAAAAAATGACAACATGGCTTGGATTATCAGCTTTAGCGGTATTATAATACCCTCTCAAAAATGCACTAATCTTAGAAAAGTCTGTTACGCCTCCCTCAATATCAAGCATGGTATATTTGAACGGTACGGGCATTTTATTGCTGTCTACGCTTCTGCTTTTAACGGCAAAATATTCATAGCCGCCACGTTGTTCTAATTGCTCATGCGTTTGTTGCCAAAAAGCATAATCATTGTATAGCGTCCATTTGTAGCGATGTTGTGCCGGAACGCCAGCCAATGAATTAAGCGCGGAATTATCGAAGCCAGTAGCCAGCCCTTTTTGTAATGCGATGGGTGGGGTATCTCCTGAATGGTTCTGAAACTCTACACCATCACCCCAAATATTTAAAGGGGTAAATGTCACCTTTGGCTGCCCGTTAACGTCGGGGAACACATCAAAACCCAATACATTTTTGGCCGTTACATCATTCGTACCATTTACCAGTGATGGCAAAGTTTCATTTTCAAATGTGGTAAATAATGGATTCGGTACTCCTGGTTCTGGTTCCGGCTCTGGCTCTGGTTCGGGGTTTGTTGGCTCCGGCTCTGATACAGGTGGATTCGGTGTCGGTGGTGTGGGTGTAATAGGTGTGTTTGCACTTCTTACGACTGCGGGTTCTGTAATTAGAATATACAGGATTAATAGTATGCCAATGATTAATAAATTTCTCATGTTAGTATAATTTAAAATGTTTACCAGCCAGATACAAGGCTAAACCGCGCCAAAGCCAGTTTTCGGCCTTACTCCAAAAGGTTGCTTTATTCGCTGTTTTTAATTGATTGGTCAGCTTGAAATTGCTTGATTGTAGATTGAGTATTGTACTGGTGAAGTTTTCTAATTTAGTGCTTTGTCGGGTATCTATCGCCCTTTGGTTTCGTGTGATTTCTTTTAGCCCTTTAATTTCCTGTTCCTGTGCTGCTGACTTCTTTTTTAGTAAATCGTAGTCGTGCAAATCGGTATTAATAAAGCCTATCCAACTGACAAGGCTATCTAGCTGTTTTCGGGTCAGCGTATCTTCTTGACAGGTCGCCGAAATGCTGCTGATTAGACTGATTAGGAGTATGAACGCGGTTTTCATGTCGTTGTTTCTCTGTGTTTATAATGATGGTTTCTAAGCTATCAATGTACCTTTCTAGCGTTTCGATTTGGGTCTTATACGCCACTATCTCGCTGTTAATCTTAGTATCGTTGATGGTTACTAATTCCGGCTCATTTTCCGAACATTGGCGAAGCGTAGTAACAATGGCGAAGACTAAAAGAAAAAGGCAAACCAATGCGATTAATTTGCCTTTTAAGTTAGTAAGAATCATAACCTGTCTATGTGGTTAGCAATGATGTAGGCAGTATCTAAATTGCGTTTTTTAAGCCTTACGCCGTCTTGGTTGTTAGCGTCTCTCAAGACCGAACCGCTGTTGCTGGTATTGCCGCCAATGGCAATAAAATAGCCTTTATCCGGTTGCCAGTCGTATAGTATTTCAATATGCCCAATAGTACCCGATTTAAACATATAGCCTATTAAATCGCCTTTCTGTGGTTTGGGTTTGATGATGCCGTATTGAAAATTTTTACGATATATAATCCTTTTGCTATCCTGAAACCATTCACGCGCACGCGGTGTAAATGCAACCTGAAAAGGGATACGGCAAGATTTATAAACAAAGGTGACAAAGTAAGCACACCAAGCATCCGAATAATTTCTAACGGTTTTACCTAAAGCAATACTCCGATAATGGTCTATTCGTGCGCCTTTATTATTGCCGCCTGTCTCTACTGTGCCTATCTCATTGTAAGCGGTTGTTACGGCACATTCACGGCTATTGGTTTGCCCTTTGGCAGAAAAGACCAGCCCGACCAAAAGGCACAAAGCCAGTACAATCATGGCTAAAAAGTGTAGTTTAGATTCCGGCTTTGCAGCTAAGAAAGTATCTTTTAAACTAACCGTATTTACCTTTTCATTGATGAAAGTAGCCAGTATTGGAAAGAATTGGTACAGGCAGTAAATAATGAAAGAAACCGCAATGCCCAGCTTTAAAATACTAGATAACGGGCTTGTGATATAGGCCAGACTATCGGTAACAATCTGCGATTCAAACCCACCCAAAAAGGATTGGATAAG
The DNA here is from genome assembly GCF_054779675.1 of Emticicia fontis. Taxonomy (NCBI): domain Bacteria; kingdom Pseudomonadati; phylum Bacteroidota; class Cytophagia; order Cytophagales; family Leadbetterellaceae; genus Emticicia; species Emticicia fontis. The sequence continues at coordinate 311,779 of NZ_BAAGXU010000046.1, read as the reverse complement.
AAACACTAAAATATAACTGCCAGCGGAAACGAATAAACCGCCTTTTATCCACCCCCAAATCGTACGTTTATGGATGTGGTCGTTTTCGGGTTCTGAGTGAGTGGTATCTAATTGTGTCATTAATGTAGTATTTGTTTTAAAAAAAGCCCTGATATAGTCTTATATAGGGCTTCTTTTGATAGTATAAAAAGAGACGTTTAAATTATGCTTGTGCTAAGATTTTCAAACTGCCGTTTTCAACGTAGCAATTCATTCTACCCTGATACGGTTGGGCATTGGCATCCGCGATTAAGGCAGGTGCATTCATCGTGCCTACAATAGGCGCAATTTGGTTGTAAGTAGTTTGGTTACAGGTACAATCAACGTGATCCACAAAAGTACTTGTTTGCGTGGTTTGAAATGTTTCTTGCCCCTCTAACAAGACAGCCTTGTTTTCGACTGTTAAAATATGACGTTTGCCAGCGCGTTGACTGACTGTTAAATGAATATCCATTTTTAAATGACTTTTTTAAGTTGAACAATGAATTGAATTAAGACGCCCAGACAACGGCTGTACCGTTATAAATGCCTGTGTCGCCTGTCGTCGGGTCATAGACTGACTGCCATTGCGGTAGATAGGCAAGGTTAAACGGAACGGGTTCACCCAGTGAAACGTGCTGTACGCATAAGTGCGAAATGCTGAGCGTTCCTGCTGCTGACAGGTATAAGGATACCTGCGCTTTTGCTGTATTGATGCCAATAGCCGTTTGAATGTTAGTGGCAATACCTCCAAAATACGCGGTTTTGGTCTCCCAGCCCGTGTTGCTATAATTGATGGTATTTAACGGAAAAATGTTCGCTTGGCTGTTTTGATTGATAGCTACCCCGTCTTTATCAAGTCTTTTCAGATAGAAACCGTAGTTTCCGGCCGAGACTTTCGCGCTACACGTGATTTTGATTAAGCGACGATTATCAATGTGGAATTGATTACTGTTGAGACAGTTTTTAGACGCTGTAACGATAAAGTCAAGGCTTAACATTCCCTCATGTACTGCGCCTATGACACCGTCTGCCCAGCCCTCGGCTGTGCCTAATTCGGCCGCGCCATTCTTTACCAAGCTGCCCGCAAATGTTCGGTACTGGTCGCCAGCTATTCCGGCCGCTCCTGCTGCCCCCGTTGCGCCTGTGGCTCCGGCTGGCCCTTGTGGGCCGCGCACTAATGCGAGCAAATCGGGGTTTTGTTGAATGGCCTTTACTACTGCCGCTGTGTCGAGTGTAGACTGTTGTGTTGCGGCCAGACTCTTTTGTAATGTCGGTGTTTTTTGTTTGTTCAGTTCAGCGAGTGCATAACCGATGCCCCCCAACACTAAACCAGTTTTTACTATTCCCATAAGAAGATATTTTAAGATAAAAAAATTACGAACTGAGTTTTGATAGCAACACGGGTTTATACTGCGTTTGCTGATAAAAAACATAAATAAGCCCCACTATCAGAATAATAAATAAAGGACTCTTAAAGAAATCGCTTTTAGGTACTGACGCTGGTATAAACTTGCCATACCAGCCGCGCACATCGCCAACGCTTAATTGGCCGTCTTTATCCATGTCCATTCCCTTATTAGCTGTATAGGTAGTAGAACCGGAATTGGCAATAATAGTGCTGTCAGGGCTGTACATATATTTAGGCAGAAACACGGCCAAACAAACCTGATACACGTCTGTCATTTTGCCACTAACCCCCAGATTGACAAAGTACTTTTCGACGTAGTCCAATTGCTGGACATTCGTCATACTTTGGATAGCTTCACGGCTTGTGCCTAAACTGGCCAGCGTTTTGTTTAGAAACTGAATCAACCCGATTGCCGACGAACCGCTATTTGTTGCCAGATGATTCAGCTTAGATTCAGCATACATCACAATCATTAACCAATCCGGTTTAATGCCCAGTCTGCCCGCTATCTGAATCACTTTTGTTTCAAACGCTGCCCTGTTGGTGGTTACTTTGTCAATGTATACTAAAGCCATTTCTTTACGGTTGAATTGAAGTGAGATATTGGGCTGACACTAATACGTAGTTCTGGAAAAGTCCAAACGTCGGTGCTGGTTTGGCACAGGTCGCCCAGATGCCTGTAATGCCCTCGACGGTCTTATTTTCCAATTGCATCACTACCCCTAGATTTTCGCCTTTGGTAGACGTTCGCAAGGCTTTACCCGTCGATGTGTTTCGGATATTTACCCCCGCTTGTTTGACATAAGCGTTACTGCCTACCATCACGCTAATAGCTGTACTTGTCGGGCTTGTTGGGGTGGTTGGGTTAGATGCGCCACTACTGCGGTAAGCATTCATAAATAAATCAAAAACCCCCTCACTCCTTAAATCTGTTTCCAGCGATGAACTGAATAAAGTCTGATACGCTTGTGCAACTGCCTGATAGTTCTTTTTAGTGCTCATTTGCAAAGCGATGGATTTTACTTTGTCCTCGTCTGTACCGTCAGGTGGATACCAACCAAAGATTGGTTCGGAGATGAAGGGGTGAAAAGCGTCATGTAATTGTTCGGCTAATATGGCAGCTTCATTGTCTGGTAGTGTGTTTATAATATCCTCTTTTTCCTCCTTTTTCTTGGTGGTAGTATAGAGATAATAAGCTAGCAAGCCTATGCCGATAAATTTGATTTCACGGCTTTTAAACAGGCCGGAAAATGTATCTTTAAATAGGGTTATTACTGCCGCAATGATAGCTACGTATTGCATGATTAAATTTTAAGTTTTGATGCCAATTCCTGTACTTTTGAGATAATCCCGAAAACATTACCTTTCCCAGATTCCACATACTTGATGATTTCCCCAATCTGTTTTTGGTTATTTTCATCAGCCAGCATCGGGATAATCCGAGGGTTATTTTTCAGAATCTCATTTGATTTTTCTAGTGCTTGTGTGGCTTTTTCGACATCGTTATTGAAGCCAGCCAGAAATAAAGCACCAAATGTTTTTAATCCGTTAGTAAACTGTTCCATGTTAGGTTTTAAAATTTAAGGTCTTTCAACATATCTTTGGCACTATCGAAGTTTTCTTTAGCATTGGCTAAAATATCCAACATACCTTTAGATTTCTCGTCGTTGCTTTCGTCGTCGTCAGTAAGCCCCGCCAGTACTTGAATGACAATGTTTAGTTTGCGCTCCTGTTCTTTGATGCGCTTGTCTAAAAGTTCAAATTCAAAATCTTTGCGAGCCTGTGCGTATATCTCCGCCTTTAGTTTATCTAAGTCCATGCCGCCAGTAGTATTAGTATTTAATTGTCCAATTGTAAAATCATACTTTACGGCACTTCTATCTGCTTTCGCATTTACCATGCCTTTAATAGAGTACTTACCGTTTGGTAGTATATCGTAATCTTTCGCGAACTCCGTCTGTGCATCGCTCACGCTTGTACATTGCCTTTCAGACCTTTTTTCTCTGCTTACATCAAAAATCTGATAACAGGTTATTTGATTATTTTCAAGCCAGCTTAATATTTTATCCATGAGTAGAAAGGTTTAATAAGGGAGTAAAAAACCACTCCCTTAAAGGGATTAAATCTTGATTTTTTGAACCATCGTTTCTTTCAGGTCTCTACGACGAACGCGTTCATTTTTCGCGTCTACGTATTCTTTCAACTTCTTTTCGTAGCGAACCCAAGTTGATTTCTGAGCGTTCAAAGATGGTTTTTTAGGCATTTTTAATTTTGGCATTGCATTAAGATTTTGAAGTGATACAATAGGGGGTAAAAGGTTTACCCCCGTTTAAATTGCATGAGGTGAATAAGATTAACCGGAACGGCTTAGAGCAAAGCTAACAAGCCTTTTCTCTTGCCTTTACCACTACCACCCATCATAGGCTTAATGATAAAGATGTAACCAGCTACCAAAATGGCTACGGCCAAAATAGGGTTGGCTTTTACCCAGTCTGTCACCTGTGTAAACAAGTTGGCCGAACGGGTTGTATCTGGAATACCATCGCCATCGGTATCAGTTGCGCCCAAATCCGCTTGGCGTTGCTCGTCAGCGTTCACGTAGTACGCTGTACCATCGGTTGTAAATTTCTTCACATATCCGGCTGGCGTTACGAAAGTTTCCGGTGTTTGAACGCCATATGTATCAGATGCGACCAACGCGTTTACCTCCTCTGTGGTGATGCCAGTAGCAAGTGTAAAATCGTTTGTATTGGCCGCCAGACCTTTACCGCGAACGATGAAAGCATCAGGAAAATCACTAATGACCTGTGTCAGGTAGAAACTCGTGCCGTTATTGAAAGTACGGCTTTTGAATACAGAACCGGGTGCGTTTTTCCATGTCCCGATAATTTTTTTGTCGCTAAGTGCCATTTGTTATTTGAAATTAAGTTTTAAGAATTACTTGTTTTTTGAAAGCATAAAGAATAAGATGGCCGCGCCTATCAGTATCCAAGTACTGGTGCTTAAGCCTAAAATGTTGGCACTTCTATCGACAATTTGCGACGGTGCTTTGTCGATTGAACCGCCGTTGGCCGCTATCAATTGAGCCAAAGCATTTTGGTCGTATTGTGCCTTTAGAACCGATTGAAGATTCTTATTTGGGATAATGCCATTTTTAGTAAGCATTGTCAAAAATGGGTCTCCGTATTTGATTACACCATTCAGGATTTTTTCCCAAAGCTTATCGCCTTTAATTCCTGCCTGTGTTTTGGCCTGTTGCAATTGGGTTTGGTCGTATTCATCCCAACTCGTCAGGTACATATTGGTAAAAAGGTCGTCGTATTCGTACATATTAAAAAAGTGTTTTTAAGTTTAAGTTGAAACTTTGATTGACCGGAATACTAAAACCTAATGCACGAACATTGCCAGCTAATTGAAAGGAAACGGCTCCGGTGCGTATGGTGTTGAATACCTCTAAACCAAGCCCGACAAGGTCTGACAGTGGTATATATACGTCTAACTCTAAATTGCTGGTACTGCGGGCTTCAATGGTCTGTGCATTGGCTAAAATCGTTTTGCCGATAGGTGTCTGATTAATCCGGTTTTCGATATTGGCAGACGTTATCGGAATTGAGACGTTTTCACCATTAGTCACTCGAATAATTTGCCGCCACGTAATAACCCCCTGATTGATTTTCAGATTACTGATACCACCCACCGAAAACAATAGGTTTTTAGCTGCCAAAATCACCCGTGCATAGTAGGCCGCCACGATGACAATAATTCCAATAATGAGGTATTTGTATTTACTTTTCATCGGCTTGAACGCTTCTTAATAATTAGATATACAATTAGAATTACTACACCCACCAAGACCCACGTATTGGTGTCTGTGTTGGCACTTCTTTCATTGTCTGATAAAACCTTGTCAAACTTGGCGTACTCGCCTGTAAGGTTACTTTTTAGCACTTGTAAAGACTTTACTTCTGTTTCAAAGTATATCAGCTTCTTTCTCAATTGCTGCATAATAACTTTGTAGTCTTCCGGCTTCTGTGTTTTAGCCAGTAGTTTTACGCTCTGTGCAAATACGCCGGGAATGATGGCGAATAATCCTGTTGGCGCTTTTGTTTCCGATAATCCCAGACTAAAAATGACGGGTATCATGGCATACAATTCGTCAATTTCTTTCTGTGCATCAGCGTATGACTGATAAGCCAGCATATAGGTCTGAGCGTCAGACATCAGTGCAATAACACGCTTGTCGATGGATTCAACCCGAATGGAAGTAGCAACGGTACTGTCATTGATTTTTTTATACAAATCAATTTTGGCACTCCAACCCATTTCGACAATCGCGCCATTCTTATCATATCCCCATTTAGGAGTGACACCCCTAGCGCCAAAAGTTTTGACGATGGGTAGTATAGGCAATCCCATTGCATCTACTACCGTTGAATTGTAGTTGTTTGTTACTTCATTTGAGCTTCCGTTTCTACGTGGTAAAACTGCCATAAGGTTTATCTAATACCCGTTAGTGGGTCGTGATTACCTTACAAATGTATATAGATATTTTGTCCTAAAAACTTGTGTTTTTAAGTTTATTTCACTATTTTTATAGTATATATAAGATAAAAGTAACTTTATTTCAATGAAAAGAGATAAAAAGAAGGCAGTTTTGCGATGGAATAAGCAAATGATTGCTGAGATGCTAAATGTAGACTTAACAGACCTTAAAAACTGTATATCAGACGATACAGTAAAAGCGGTTGGTTGGACTAAGGGACAACAGCTTTTTAATGATGTACAGGTCTATACTATTATAAAGGACTTTAGAAGACTTGCCACAGACGAGCAAATAAAGGCAATAATCTACCCTTTTGGCATGATGTGACGGGCTTATTTCAATCATAATACAAGCTTTTTACACTCTTATTACAATCATTATGCAAGCATTTAACACACTTATTGCAAAGAAAGTACTACGCTTTAGGCCAAATAGTATTGGCCGTGAATATTCACTACAAAGGCCATTAAATATTTCTTTTCCGGTCGGGATAATGAATAAGCTGAAATCAATCTATAATCCCAGCTTAGAACGTGGTGGTTTGTTTGAATTAACGGCCAGCGATGGCAAACTAACCTGTATTGAATTTCATCAGGTAAACGGCACTAATAATTCAACCTCTTACAATCCTAATACCGTTTTATGGAATGAAAAGGTGCAACAGATTTTAGGTCGTGGGAATTTACCTTTAGCCGTGCATACCCATCCAACTAAAATTGGCCTACACGCCTACGATAGTAAACAGGTACGATTTTATCTCAAATCGTCACGGCCTGACAGATTAATTGCGGATAAGACTATCAGCGAAAACTTACAAATGCCGGAAGCGATATTCGTCAAGGATGAACGCTTTGGAACGGGTTACGGCTTGGCACTTTACGAGGGTGGTTTATTCCCTTATGCGATTAGTGCTGTATCGGATACTCAATTAGTAATCCTGATTGGTACAGGCTTATTAATGGCATTTAATAAGCTATCAAGAAAGGTATTGTATCTATTGATAGGCTGGTTTCTATTTGAGTTTTTAAGACGGCCAAAGTATGAATATGATGGTGGTGGAAATTTGGAGATTAAAATTAGCTTCTAAGATTTTGAGTTATAAAAGTTAAAAGGTTAGTAACTAAAAAAGCCCTCACATTTGAAGGGCTTTTTTGTTTGGCAGATATTACCGCAAAAGGAAAAGTTAGGGGTTATCTAAGGTATTTTTGAATATCAGCCCTAATTTCTTCATGATTTCCCCTTACTTCAAAAATTGTGGCGTTTGTTACAATTTGGGTATGATGTTCGTCTATCATAATTAATCCTACAATATGACTAACAAAAATTGAAACAATTCGTCCATGAGTTAAATAATATTCTAAGTACATCTTATGATTGTTTAGAATGGTAAATCGTCGCCGCCGCCGTTATTATCAGCAATAAAAGCCTGTGGAATTTGTCCAAAACCGCCCAATTCATTAATTGGTACTTTTATAGTTGCTTGGTGTTCTTTAGGTATTTCTTGCCCTAAATGCCCTTTTGGTGCTTGTCCGTTTTCTTCTTTCTTTGCGCTCAACAATTCAAGCGTAGATGCAAATAAATTGATTTTCGGAATCCATTTATTTGACGTTTCCGAATGGAATACGGATAGTTTAAAACGCCCCTCTACATAAACCTTTGTTCCTTTTTTCAGATAGTCCAAAAGTTTGATGTTATCTGTTGTACAGTCGTACCAGTTAGTTGTTTCCTGTACCTCGTTGCCGTTTTTCTTCCGAGTTGTACAGGCTACTGTAATGCCTAAAAATTGGCCGCTACTATGATTAAAGATTTCAGCATCTTTGCCAATGTTTCCGATAATTGTTAGTTTTTGCATTTTGATTGATTGTTATAGTTATTAATTTTATATACGTTTTTGTTCAATTGTGTTGGGGATAATGTCAGGAACTTACTAGGCTCAACCCTAATCCATTCATTGATACTTACAGATAGAATACAATAATCGGCTTGTATACCTGCAAAATTTCTTAAAACATAAGTGATTATACCTTTCACTATTTGCCCGCTAAATATTTTTGTTTCGGGGTCAAATTCGTGCAAATAGATTTCATCATTTACTTTAAAATACCTATCGTCTTTGCGTAATTCAAAGGTTTTATTCTCTTGACTAACTTCCCAGAAATAGGGCTGTATAGTTTTCAAATGGTGCGTTGTCATAGTACTATTTTTTTATTCATTAAATACTCGTTATAATCATTGTATCCCTCGTAAAGGTCTGATTTATCAAATATCTGCCAGTGATATTTTGACAGCTTTTCTACTGCCTTTCTGCCGCCCTCATCATTATCAAAAAACACATTGATTTTAGTCACGGCATCAGGTATTTGCGGTATTAGCTTATTGAGATTGCCTGTACTATTCAGCACATAAGTAGTATTTTTATAGCAGTCATAGCCGAAATCTTGCAAGACTGAAAGCATATCAAAAAAGCCCTCAAATACATTAATCGTATCAGATTCAACGCCTTTTAAGGTGCTAATACCTTGCGGTGCTGTTTGATTTTTGCAGATAGCAGAACGGAGTGCAAAACCGCCCTGGTCGTTTGGGAAGCCTATTGAAAAATACTTTTGACCTTTGTTTGTATAATCAATCTCTTTACAGTATCTATCAGCCAGTTTAAAACTAATTTTCCGGCTTTCGATGTAGTTAATTAATGCCCAACGGCAAATTGGCCGAACGTTTAAAATTTCTATGCTTTTCTTGTCTTCAGTATCAGTAGTTTCATAATCTGCGATAACCGTACGTTTAAAATTAGAATGTACTATTGCGTTGCACGCATCTACAAAATTTGGTATATTCTCTAAGTACATTACTAAGCGAATGATGTCTCCCTTTTCGCCTGTATTAGAATTATTGCCGGAATAATCAGTATAAACGTTTTTATGTACGTTTACATAGAAACTTGGTGTAGTTTCGTTGCTATCCATGCTTTTATATAACCATTCGCCAATTTTGAGTTTTTTTACAGGCTCATAGCCTTTCTGGTCTAAATAATCGACAATTAGATAATCTTTCTTAATTGCCTGTTTCTCTATGTCATTATAAAACGCTTTCATCTTGATAAATTAGAATAGTACAATTTTTAACTTTTCCTTTTGCGGTAATTCCAAATTTTCATCACACAGGCATATATTTAGGCGTGTAACCATACACATATATATACACATACACACTATTCTATATATAGGGTAAAATGTGTAGTGTGTGTATAGTGTGTAGTGTTGCTGTGTAGTGGCTTTTTTGGACTACACTACACACATAATTTTCCCTTATATATAAATATGTGTAGTGTAGTGTGTATAGCTGTGTATTAAGCATAAACTTCTTCGATAGCTTTATTAAATGCAATTATGCCCGTGTCGGCTACATCGACTAAATTATCTGTAAACCATTTATCCAGCGTCCGTGTGACTTTGTTGGTTATCGCATTCAGTTTCGCGTCGGGTGTTTCCTTTTTGAAGTGGTTGCGAAGTCTTTCGCGTACCTCTGTGTTTTTCAGTTGTTTGTCGATACCGAAAACCAGCTTGCAGAACTCTATTTCCTCTTTCTTCTTGTCAAATTTTACTACCTCTTTCATCGCTTCCGAGATTAGTTGTAAACGTCCCTCCTGATTATATTGGTAGTGTATCGGTTCAAAGTCTTCTGAGTGTCGGGTCATATTACTTTTTATCTCGAATAGTTTCTTTTCCCGTATTTTTTTGACCGAGATAGACGATACGCATTTACGCTCTAACTGTTGGCCGATGTGTCCACGTGTATTCTGGTTGCCTCTGTTTTCGTGGATCACGCCCACAACCGCCACTTGGTATTTCTGCGCGATGTTCTGTAATTTTTGCACCACCTCGTTACATTCCTTTTCCTCATTTACACTGCCTACTAAATCCGCGTATCCGTCGATTAGTAGTAGTACAGCGTTCCCCGCCTGTTCAACGGCTTTTTCTATTAGTTGCATCCGTCTTTGTGGGGATAGTGTCAGGAAGTGGAAAATATGAAAAGTATCAGGCATAGAATCCACCTGTAAGTGCTTGCAAATCTGGTTTCTAAACTTTACCATATCCGCGTCTGTCATTTCGGTATTTACATAAATGACCGATTTATCCGGCTCATGCACGGTGCGAATATTTAGGCAGTCGTACCCCTCATAAATTTCATTCATGTAAGCCGTTTCAATCATGATTTTAACAACGGTGGTTTTGCCGCCTTTGGGTAGTCCGGTAATCATGCTTAAACCTCCCTTAATAGCAAATACGCTGTTGGATATAGTAATCACTGGTTCTATTTCCTTAGCTTCCGTTTTGCTGGTAATCAGGAATTTTTGTAGTTCTTCGTCAAAGTGGTTGATTGGGTTCACTGCCATTGGTGTCTGTGTATAGTTTGAAAGGCACTAAAAAAAAGGCTATTGTATAGCCTTACTGGTTAGGGAGTGCATTTTTTATTTGCCGTCGATATTGTTGTGGAATTTGCATTGCAATGTTATCCATCAAATTGACCAAAGAATTGTATTTTTCCTTTGCGCTGTCTCTGTCTTTCTCATAGCATTTAACCATGTTGGATAGTGTCTCATAAGCTGCCTTTTCTTTCGCAAGTTGTTTTTCAAGGTTTTCAACCTTTTCAATTAGCAGTCTTCTTATTTGAAGTTCATCATTTAGTTTTGTTGACATAACTATTTCGAAAGTTTCAAGTATCTGTTTAAATGTTTTAAATTCAGCTTCTGACATGATGTTATCTGATTTCTTCGTGTCTTTTTACATAATTAGGGCATGAGAAGTTTTTAAAAACGTACTCATGTTTTACAGTACAATAGATTGCACAAGATTGGGTTAGTGGTATGCCTTTTTGTTCTGCGTAACCCTGTTGGCCGCCTGTATAGTGCGAAAAATGGCATCCTACGCATTGCGGTTGGTGTATATCTCTTTTCATTTGATTGATTATTTTTTGAGTGGGAGAAATAGGCTGATAAAAACCATTATGATTAGCCCGATGATGCCGAGAAATGTTTTCATCTTGATTGCTTTTTTAGGAGTAGTTTTTAGAGTTAATTTGTGTCAATTCATAGTGATATATGACACAGATAAAAGGCAAGAAAAAGCACTTGATTTTACTGTTTGCTGAAATTTTATAACTAAATAAACCTAAACCCAAAATGAACGGATTCGCTTGTATTTCAACCCTGCTTAGTATTGATTTTTTCATCTTTTTACTATTTATATAGTGTAGTATCTCTGTTTTTATTAAAATTGCATTTTTAACTTAAAGACAACTTCTGATGGACAATTCTGAAAAACCCCCAATTACTTTCAATCAAATTCAAGCATTTATGGATGCGATAAAACCTTTCGTTGACTCGAATCAGGAAACAGAAAGAGAGAATAATCGGTTAGAACATGAAATTGCTAAAATGAGACTATTAGGCGATTCAAGAGCCGATGCACGTAATAAGTGGTTTGTCGGTAGCATACTTGTTGTGAGTGTTGTCGCTGTTAGTATTCTTAGTTATCACAATAAGTTAAGCGAAGGATTACTCACTATTTTCTCTATGCTCATCGGTGGTCTGTTCACTGCTTATGCCACTGCTATTAAGTGGGGGGCTGGAAAGAAAATATCCGATTCCAATACCGATAATGCCACTAATGAATGAGTTATTTTTTTTTAAACTTATTCTGTTAAGTTCTTTTATTAATGCCTTTATATCTTCATTCGCTACTGGTTCAACTGGTGGCGTTTTTTGTTCTATCTTCATAGCATAGGTAATTTTAATTGTTTACTATTGTCTTGTGTCGTCTCTCTCACTAGCTGTGCATGGAAATCTATCATTCTGCGTAGAATGGTAACTTTGTCCGTAAATTTTGGGGGAACTTCATTGATTGGGCAAAAAGAGTACGTTCTTAAAAATGCCTGATAGTCAGCATTAGAAATGAAATCTTTTTTCCAAGTGGTGACAAGGCCACTATAAAACTTTTTAGCATTGTCATAAACAGCCCTTAGTTCGTTTGGCTGTAATTCTGTTGTTTTTTTTGCTGATTGTACCATAGTGTTGGGGGTGGTGAAATAAATTTGTATCGAAAATGAAATAAATTTGAGTTACTTTTGTTATACTTGCGTGTCAATTATGATACGAAAGTAAAACAATTTATATCTAAATCAAACTTATTATAGTTTTTATTATAACAAATTATATTCACATGGAAACACTTAAGGAAAAAATTGAAGTAGGATTGCGTTTAAAGGGGGTAAACGCTAAAACAATGTGTGCCGAAATTGGCATAACAGAAGCTACTTTATACAATATTTATAAGAAAGAGAATGCTAACTATAAAACATTAAAGGCAATTTCTGATTATTTGAATGTTGGGCTAATTGAAGTTAAAAAAGATTATAGTCAAGCCCCTACCAACGATAAAGTATTAGAGTACTTTAAAAAAGAGAATGAGTTTTTGAAAGGATTTATACGAGAGAATCTTGCGATAAATTTTAATATTGTTAGTAGCTATGCGACGGTGCTAGGATGAGTTTTTTTTGCCCATACTAACACAGTTACTAACATAATACAAGTAAGGCACTTGTAAGTCGCTTATTTAGAATTGTTTAGCCTTCAAAGTCCGTTCTCGGCTCTGGGTACACAGTAAACAAATAAATGACCGTAATTAATTGATTTTCAGTTAGTTACGGTTTTTTGTTTTGTTGGGGTGGTGGGTTTGTTAGTAGGAGAGTTAGTAACTGATATTAGGAAGGTCATTTTTAGTCAAAATTTAAAATAATTTCCCAACATCTTTGGGTTTATTAGTCTCAACCCTTTCACCAATTGGAGCTAAAACAATAGAGGGAGAACCATCTAGCTTTTTCTTTAATCTTTGAATTTCATTTGTATCTAAATTAGATAAATATATGGTATCTTTCTCTCTAAAAGCCATTGGATGAACTTGTACATCTCTATTGCTAAAAGAAATGAATATATATTTGTTTTCATTTATATCAATATCTTTACTAATAATTTGGTATTCTATTCCAACACCACGTTCAAAATCATTGGCTCTATTGGCATATCCTTCTGATAGAACAATAATTACTTTATCACTCTTATAGATATATTCAAGCATCATACGTCTAAAATCTGTAGACGTTCTTTCATCGTTAATAGCTTTATCAAATGAAGCATCAAAACCTTGTCCTCTTAATGAATTAACTAATTGATGTACTTGTAATTGATGAGTTTCATCAATATTACCATCTTTGTCAACCCAACAATATGTCACAAATACTTTTATAGGGTTTTTAGCTGTCATTGTTATTTCAGTTAATATGGGTTCTTTAATTTGGTATTTTCTCTTCTCTTTGTTTTGTTCAAATTCAATTTTTCTGTCTTTTTTATCTTTAATTCTTTCAACTACCTCAACTCTATCTAAAGGATAAATTACATTAATTAAATTAACGATTTCTGTATAAAAATCAGTAGTATCTGTCCATATTCTCATTTCTTTTACCTCTTCTAAAAGCTCAATATGGCATATTTGATTTTGTTTTCCTGTAAAAGCTAAATAGTTTTTAAATAAATCTTCCTCTTCTTCAAAATGACAAAGGTTTAATATATTAACCTGTAGTCTTTGCATTAAGGCTGGATAAATAAACTGAAATTTTATTACCCAATAATAGTCCTTATTTTCCCATATATTTGGATAATGGCTAGGGCGTATCGGAAATAAATTAGGAATTAAATATTGATAAGCCCTCTGAATCTTTTCATTATAATTATACGAATTGTAAACTTTAGTCATAAGTTCACTTTTAATCATAAAGCTTTTAAATAACTTTTTTTCTTCTTCAATATAATTTCCCCATATTTTAGAAAAGTCATCACCTGAAAGTTTGCCACTAGTAGATTTAAGAGGATTGTTAGTTAGCCTAAGAGCTTCATATAAAGCATCTAATATCCATTCTGCTTGTAATATAATAACATCTTTATGTAATTCTTGAAAATAGCTAACTGTTCCTGTTCTGTTTAAATATGTTAGAAAAGATTTAATATCACTAATATCATTCTTCTCACAAATTTCTATATAAGTGTGAAAAGGAATAACTTTTTTGTCAACTCTTAGTTCTTCTAATATTTCAATAACCTTTAACCAGTTTAGTGGAAATTCTGCAATAGGATAATCTTCTAGTAAATTGTATAATTCTTCTTTTAATATCCCTTTGAATTTTCTTATTTCGCGACTGTCATTCTGACAATCTATTCGATAATGAGTAGGAATAAGCCTTATTTTCTTTAATCTAAACTCCTTAACCAATTCGCTTAATTTCTTTTCATCTGGTAACTCTTCATCATCAAATATATTGTTAATTATATTTTCTACTAACAATACAGTACTCTCTTTACCAAAATCAGCAATAAAATCTAGCCAATAATTAATAGGATGTTGTTCTTCTTGACTGCATAGTTTATTAGTCTGTTTAGTCCAAACTAAAACATATAAAGCTCTTTGTCCTAAAAATAGGCGATGTGTTCCATGAAAAATTTCTTGTCCACCAAAGTCCCAGATATTTACTTTTAAGTTCTCTAAGTCTCTTTCCCAAATATCTAAAGAAATACCGTGTGTACGGACTTTAGGTGTAATATCAGAAGGAGGTACACCATATTTTAAATGCTTATATAGCGTTGTTTTTCCAACGCAACCATCACCTAAGAACAATAATTTTGCAAATCTTTTGAGAGTACTACCCTTTTTATAATCTTCAATGAATGAACATAATTCATCAAAGTTATTTTCATTAATTTCGGCAGGAATAGGAAGTTGATTTCTATCAAGTCTAATTTTGTAAAGTAGGTGGTATTGAACAATTTTTTCAACTTCCTGTATATCTTGGATTTTATTTTCACTAAGGTCTAAATCTTCTAAGGATGGTAAATTTTCCAAGCCAGATAATTTTTCAAGTTGGTTATTACTAAGACTTAAATTATATAAACTTTGTAATTCTTCCAATCCGGTTATTTCTAGAATTTGATTATAACTGAGGTCTAATTTTTCTAAAACTATCAATTTTTCTAATCCTTGTATTTTTTGAATCTTATTATGGCTAAGTGTTAAATTTTTTAAATTCCTGAGATTTGCTATTCCTTGTATTTCTTGTATTTGATTGGTGTCAATATTCAAGATTTCTAGAGATATTAATGTGTCTAACCCTGATATTTCTTGAATTTGATTATTACTAAGCTCTAAATTTACCAAAACTGTTAAAGCTTCTAATCCTGATATTTCTTCAATTTGATTCGAGTCTAGTTTAAGTTTTGTTAAGTGGCTTAATGTTTCTAATCCTGATATTTTTTGAATGACGTTTTGGCTAATATCTAAGGATTTTAAAGATGTGAAAAATTCTAATCCTTCAATAATCTGGACTTGATTTCCCATAAGTTCTAGTGAATCTAAGGAAATTAATTCTTTTAAACCTTCTAATTTTTGTATTCGATTTAGACGGAGATTTAAGCTGTGTAAGTTTCTTAGGCAATCTAATCCCTCTAATTTTGGAATTTTATTATCACTTACATCTAATTCTTTTAAGTTTACTAGTGTATTTAATCCTCCTAACTGCTGAATTTCATTATTATTAAGGTGTAATTCATTTAACTTAATTAATTTTTCTAAACCAGTAATATTTGAAATTTTATTAAAGCTTAAGTTTAAATCCTCTAAGACAGTTAATGTTTCTAATTCTGCTATTTGTTTGATTTCATTTGAACTTAAATCTAAAAATCTTAGCTTAGTTGTATCTTTTAATCCTTTAATTTCTTTAATTTTATTTTTACTAAGATTTAGGGAATTTAGATTTACTAATGCTTCCAACCCTTTCATTTCTTGGATTTGATTTCCACTTAAGTGTAGGGTTTGTATTTCCTTTAATATATCAAGTCTTGAGATATTTTCTATTTGATTTTCACTAAGACTTAATACTTGTAATAAAACTAATGTCTCTAGCCCTTTTATTTCTTGGACTTTATTGGCACTTAGGATTAATTCCTTTAATTGGGTTAAAGATTCTAATCCTTTAATTTCATGAATTTTATTAGAACTAAGAATTAATTTTTGAAGATTGGTAAGTGTTTCTAACCCTTTTATCTCTTGAATATTATTAGAACCAAGAGTTAATTGTTGAAGATTGGTTAGTGCTTCTAATCCCTTTATCTCTTTAATTTTATTAGAATCAAGCTTTAAAGTTTTTAAAAATGTCAAAGTCTTAAGTCCTTCTATTTCTTGGATATTATTAGCACTAATTTTTAAAGTATGTAAATTTATTAATGATTCTAATCTTTCTATTTTTCGAATTCTATTACTACCGACTTCTAAAACTTGCAAGTTAGTTAGTGCTTCTAATTCTTTTAACTCCCGAATTTCATTACCAAAAATATCTAAAATTTGTAAATTTTTTAATGAGTTTAATCCTTTAATTTCTTGGATTTGATTAAATCCAACATTCAATATTTGTAAGTTAGTCAAAGGATATAATCCTTCTAATTCCTGAATTAGATTTTCACTTAAATTTAATACTTTTAAACTCGTAAGTGCTTTTAAACCTGATATTTTGTAAATAGAATTATCATTAAGATTTAATTCTTCTAGCTTAGTTAATTTTCCTAATTCAGGTATATTATGAAATTGATTATGGCTTAGATTTAATTTTTCTAAAGCAATTAAGGATTCTAATCCTGCGAATTCTGTGATTTGATTTCCACTAATATCTAGCTCTTTTAAATTGATTAATCCATCTGTAATTGTTGGGTTTTGGATTTGATTGAATTTAAGATTTAAAATATTTAAAGAATTCAAAGATTTTAATCCTTCTAAATTTTCAATCTGATTGTAGCTAATATCTAAATCCTGCAAATTTACTAATGTATGTAATCTTGTTATATCTTGAATTTGATTAGAACTAATATCTAATATTTGCAAATTTGTCAATGTTTCTATTCCTATAATTTCTTGAATTTGACAACCATTAAGTTTTAGAGAGCCTAATTGTAACAAATGTTTTAAAATGGATAATTCATTACCTGAAAATTTGTTTTTCTTCCCGTCGTTCTGTGAATTTGTCAACCTCTTTTTATATGTACAAAAGTAAGTTCTACCTAAGTTTATATCTTTAAGCCACTGACATTCCAATAATTCATTAGGCAATTCATATTCAAGTCCACAATTACCTAAATCTAAAAAAGGGTCTTTGGTTCTTTTATTTTGTTCAATTAATCGTAAGGCTAATTCAGACATAGCAAAAGCTTAAATGTTAGATAAGAATATATTTTCCAAAAATAGAAATTTAATCCCTCATATTAAACAAATTAATATTCAAAATGATGAATAAAAAAACAGCTCTAAAACCTGGTTTTAAAGCTGTCAGAAAGAAAAACGACAAAGTTTTTACTGAACAATACTTTCCATTTTTTTAGTCAAAACGGTAATCTCTCCGCTCAAAAATCTTTCTTGAAAATCTGAGAAGGCTTTTGTTCTTCTTACACTATCATATTTCGCTTTCCAGTCTCTATCGTCCCAGATAATGCCATTTATGTAGCCATTGATTTCATCTTGCGTAACAGCCCCTTTTAGATTCTTACGTAAAAAGCAGAAGGTTATTAAGTCGAAATTTTCCCAGTCTAAAGCATCGAATTCATTCATGTAGAATTCTGTCATTTCTTTTTCCTCCTTAATGGGAATAGTCTTTTTATGTCCCCTCAGAGTCTCCTGTGTGCGCGGGCTAAAGCTTAATAAAGGGACTCTGTGGAAATGTAAAGAAGTTCTCTCTTACCTATTTTGTTTAAGGTTTTGGGCATTACTTTATCTTATCTAAATTATAGGGAATCTGACTCCACCCGTTTTGCGGAACACTAATAAGTGTATCTGGAATAGTAATATTCCATAGAATCTCCGAATTATTGGGTTCCTCACAATTAAAACGTACCAAATATCTAGTATTTAAGTAAAATTTAGGATTGCCAATTGCTGTTGACTTACTTAATCCATTGCCATCACTACCTGAGTAAAATTTGTCTTTATAGATTAAATCGTAATCTAGTGTCATAAAAGAAGAAAACCCGCCTGAAATACTTTTGGGTTTTACGATAGTATATCGAGGACAGTTATCTATTCTCATCTTTTTTTGTCTATAAAATAACCAGCCTATAAAGAATAATATACCCCAGAATAAATATTTGTAAATTTCATTTGGCAGACTCAAATATTTCTTCCTTGACATATTCAATTGAAATAGTTTGATAGATTCGAAAATATAATTTCTTGCATTGGTTGAAACGTCTCCAAATGTAATAAGAATTTTTTCTCAGCGTTCAGAATCTTCTATGCACGTAAGCCAAAGCTTAGCAGTAGCAAAGGGTAAAAGACATCACCGCCCAACCCCCAACACCAACCCATCAATCACCTCCCCGAAATACCGGCCGTTATAAGGCCCGAACCAGTTCATTTCCTGGGTTTCCATTTTATGTTCGTCATAATACTGGTCGGGTGTAATATAGCCCACGTAGCCGCCATTAAACGAGGTGATAATCAGGTTTTTGCCCAGCTTTTCGGCTGCTGAATCAGACAAACCAGAGAGCATCCCCGAATAATCGCAGGGAGTCCCGATCCAGACCATATCGCCGATACGCAAGGCATTGATGCCCACTTCCTGCTTACCCATCAGCCAGTTAAATACCCACGGACGGATACGGATATGTTTACTTAACCGCAGTTGAGGTTCATGCAAGGCCAACGGAAAATACACTGTTCGTATCAAAGAAGTAGTATCTGTTTTCAACGAGCTTGTGCCGGTTTCAATCAGATTAGCCAGATTTGCAGCAATCAGTTCCGCTTTCTCATAAGCCTCAGCACTATTTTCTTCCGGACGCATACTACCTACGGCTCCTGCAAAAAAAGCAGCAAAATTATATAATCCCGATTTCTCCAGATTGCTCACCAACATACCCGGATAGTCAGCACTTATCCGGTTATCAGCCTTCGGAATATCCGTTGGGTGGGCTGCATAAGTAAGCACCAAGGCTGTTTCCTTGTTGGCTTTTTCTATCTTCATAATCCGCAGCCAGGGGTCTTCCAAAGCCGATTCTCCAAATAAGCGATTAGTTACATACTCTCTGGCATTGATTTTCTGAAAGCCAAGCTGGCAGGCAGAAGCCGTAGCCTCCGCTTTTTTGACACTTCTTACAATAGTTTCAGCAATGGTTTTAATCATCCGCTTATTCATAGGCCCCGCCATCGCCCGGCCAGCTAATCCCCCCGCCCAACCACCAGCACTGCTATGCGTATGTGTGGCACTGAAATAAATATTCTCCCGACCAAAACCCAGTTTACCAAGCGCCGGAATCACCTGCGCTACCACCAACGGAGGCGCAATCAGCAAATCCATCGTAATCATGGCTACCTTTTGTCGGCCATTATCCAACACAACAGACCGCACATAAATACTATCATGCACCGCCGCTGCCGGATTATCACGAAGACCATAGCCTGCTATGTAAGTCTCATTATTCGTAGCAATAATTTCTTTACTCCACCCAGCCTTAAGCCCCGTTCCGTATCCACCATTGACTTTAAGCGTATTGAGTTGGCTCCTGGTAGCAGCATAATAATCGGTCTCCTCAAGCGGACGGTTATCATTAAACGTAAACAGACTCACTGCCAGTACAGCCAGCACAGCAATAAGCCAAGTGAATATTTTAATGAGTTTTTTCAATGGGGGTGAGGGGGGGGTATTGCGTTCTTTTGTTCTCTTCAATCAATTGCAAAGCTAATGCAAACATAGCAAAGGTTTTAAAAATGGTAAGGTATGGAATCTGTTTCAAAAATAGAGATTAAATCTTGTATATTAAACGATTTCACCTCATTACCTGCCAGATAAAACAATTATAGAAAAAGCCTGTTTCCTGATGAGACAATAGGTTCTGAGTTTTTTCTGGAACATACAATTCTATAAATAACTTGTTTCTTACACTTACAGATAATTATTTTGTCTGGACAAAATGAGCGAAGGAAAATCAACACAAAAATAAACCAGAAAAATGTTCGATAATAAGGATTACACTAAAATGACACTTGAAGAATTAATGGTAGAGGAGAAAAAAATGAAATCACAACGAGTCCTGACGGCTGTATTCATAGGTTTCCTGTTTGGCATTGCTATTTATTCTGCCACAAATAAAGGATTTATCCTGCCTGTTTTTTTGATGATAATTGCTTTCATGCTTGGCCGCAGAAATTCCCAGGCCATGAAAAACCTACAGTCTGAAATAAACCTGAGGAATGGTGAGAAGTAAGCATCCGATTACTTAGCCCCATTTTTACGAATAGCTGTCGCTTTATCAAAAGTGGTCAGACAACTATCCAGCGGTTGCCCTTGTTTGTAGATACAGTCGCAAAAATCCTGACAAGCCGCAGGATTTTTGCTACCTGCACATTGATTTCTGCACTCTTCTTCAGAGTTACCGGGTCCGATTTCAAACAAACCAATATAGGAGGCGGAGGGTCGGGCAATGCAAATAAAAAGTCCAAAGGTTTCAGCAAAACAAATTTGATAGGAAATATAAGGGTGGCTACAATGCTTTTCCAGACTACAGGAGAGTCAACTCCCGGAAAGACGTCACCATTCATCGGAAAAAGTCGTACTTCCGATCCCAGAATGGAATTAGAAATAAACTGAAATACAAATGCCGAAACGACGAAGTACATAACGAATCGGGTTCTTTAAATCTTCATGCTAGTAGGAGTTAAAAGTACTCTGTTTTTAAAATCTAAGCGAGCCATTTCAGATTTCAAAGTATTTCAGGAAAATTTATTGTTGTTTCGACAGAGTCTCCCGTGTGCGATTGCCAAAAGCCATGCAAGGGGACTCTGTCGCAGGAGTACCTTGTCCTGAAGTATATTTACCCAAAATATTATAGGATAAGACAATTCAAAGAAAAAACTTAATATTTCTTTATTGTCTTTTTTTTAGATATTGATAATAGTTTGCTACTTTTGCTTCTGATTGAGATAAATGCTCATAGATACTCTTTAAAACTATTATCAAATGAAAAATGTACGTTTTTTCAGGCTTTTAAGTCTGGCGGTTCTGATGTCGTTGAGCTTGTCTGTCTTTGCTCAAAAGAAATCGGGAGGTATGACACTCTACACAGTTCGCAACGAAATGGGTAAAGACCCAAAGGCTACCTTGAAGCAAGTGGCTGACCTGGGTTTTAAATACATAGAAGCAGTAGATTATAAAGATGGCAAATTTTATGGAATGGCTCCCGACGAATTCAAATCTTATCTGAAAAGTCTGGGGCTTACACCGATTTCGGTTCACATGGGGTCTATGACTCTCGACAATGCCGATAAACTGGTAGCTGATGTGAAAGCCGCTGGTTTTAAATATTTTATCGCTCCGGTGCCACCGATGGGTATGTTTAAATATGATCCCAAGGCCAAAAGTTTATCGATGGATCCTGATGTAGAGAAACTGGCTAATATCCTTAATACTATCGCACATAAAGCAAAGGATGCCGGACTGGAATTTTTGTATCACAACCATAATTTTGAGTTCGAAAAAAATAAAGACGGCATCATACCGATAGATTATTTGTTGGAACACTTAGACCCGAAATACGTGAATTTTCAGATGGACTTATATTGGGTAACCAAAGCAGGCGTTGACCCTGTGGATTATTTCAAAAAATATCCGGGCCGTTTCAAAATCTGGCATGTGAAAGATATGGATGCAGAAGGACGATTTGCCCCTGTTGGACAAGGCAAAATTGATTTCAAAAGAATCCTTGATAACAAAAAACTCTCTGGTATGAAATATTACATAGTAGAGCAAGACCAGACCTTCGACGGCATGCAACCATTCGAAGCTCTTAAATTAAGCAAAGAGGGTTTGAAGAAATTTGGATTTGAGTGATTGGAGTAAGATTCTGATTTGTATTTGGTACTGAAATAGGTTTATGTGAGCCGATTTCAGTACCAGACACTCAAAAATATTTTAAGGCTCTACATCCCTCTCAATATCCTCAGCCCATTCCCATTCATCCTCTTTACTATTTCTCCAAGCTCGCCAGCCATATCGCAAATGATATATTTCGTTGATAGTAGAATCAAGTTTCGTGATTTCTTCTAAACATACCAGTTTAGCATCATCCAAGTCCGGTTCTAAGCTGGTGTGAAATTGCCAGTCACCATCTTCATTATGATAAACGTATAAAATCGGCTCACCTTCAAATGCCTGTCTGGTGGTATATACGCCTAAATTTCTTTCTTCGTAAAATTTAAAATCAGTATTTCTATCGAGTAACGGTTGCCTGAACTTCCAGTCAGGATTAAAACCCTCATCCCAAGGAAAATTATTTTCTTTGTCAGGCCAGACCAATTGCAGAACCGGAAAATCAAAACTCATGTCATAAAACCATCCGGCATACCCCAGATAGTCAGCATAAAATGCTTTATCCACCTCGACAAACTGAACGTCATACCCTTCCAGAAAACCAGTATATAATTGGTTTGGTGTCAATGATTCACCGTTCTTTACCAGATCACGCGCATGATTGACGATAAATCCCATTACATCAGTCTTCAAACCAAAACAAATAATTTCAGGATGTCCATAGTTTTTATACAAGCCAATCGAATAAACAAAACCGGGTAAATAATTATCAGGCTCAATCAGGGCAAGATGACATCCATAATTCTCTATATCGGCAAGTATAGCCTTTTTTGATTCAATATCGTGTTGAGTGTGGTGGTTGTTCATAGATGATTAATGTGGGTTATATCCTCTCAAAGCTCTGCATTGGATACCTAAAGATAAGTATGGCAACTAAAGCAGGTGGCAATTAAAAAGGCAATTTAATCAATAGCCCCCATTTTTAAATGGGGTAGTAAAAGGAAAAATATCCTTATTGGCTTTAGCCAAACACCCTTTCGTCTCTTTCCCTTTGCCCTTCCCAACATTTTTCGTATTTTCCCATCCAAATCACTAATACCCATCACTCAGAAACAAACGCATGAAAAAAATCTCCTCTCTATTCCTTGTCTTTTTATTAGCGCTCGCAGGCATACAAGCCGCACAAGCACAGAAAGTACACATTACCGACACCGACCCGTCCATCAAACCCGGCGACAACTTCTTTATGTTTGTCAATGGCAAATGGTACAATTCAGTAGAAATTCCTTCTACCCAGACAGGCGTGGGTTCTTATTCATTCATGAATTTCCCACAGCGTATCCGTATGCAAGCCATTCTCGATAGCGTTTCGGCCGCTAAAAGCGCTGCCGGAAGCAACGAACAGAAAGTAGGAGATTTCTACGCCTCAGGCTTAGACATCGCCACTATCAACAAACGCGGCTATGAGCCAATAAAACCATTGTTGAAAAGCATTGACGGCATCAAAGATGTGGCATCGCTGATGAAATTTGTGACCGAACAACAGAAGACTAATAATTACTCAATTATCGGCTTTCGTGTAGGCCCTGATATTAAAAATAGTGCCATCAACATTGCCAATTTATCGCAAACAGGCATCGGCTTACCCGAAAGAGACTATTATTTCAAAACCGATTCTTCTACCATTGGTATTCAGAAAGCCTATCAGACTTACCTCACTACCTTGTTTAAACTATCGGGTACTGAGGCATCGGCTGCTGCCAAAATGGCGTCTGCCGCTTATGGCATTGAGAAAGAACTGGCGGCATCGCACAAAACCAATATTGAGCGCAGAAATGTGCAGGCCAATTACAACAAAATGAAACTGGCCGACATCGTAGCCAAACAACCAAATATCGGTTGGGTGGCCTATTTCAGTGGTTTAGGCTTGAAAGTAGACACGCTGAATATGCAACAACCAGCCTACTACGACCGCCTGAATGCTTTATTAGCCTCAGCCTCTATCGAAGACTGGAAAGCCTACCTGAAAGCAAAATTGCTCACATCCTATGCCGATTTTCTGAGCGAACCTTTCACCAAAGCCTCTTTTGAATATTCTAAAATCCTGACAGGACAAGCCACTCAAAAACCACGCGGCGAGGAAATCACCGAAGCCGTAGACCGTTCGTTGGGGCATCTGCTGGCACAGCTATACGTGAAAAAATACTTCCCGGAAGAAGCCAAAAAACGGATGCGCGTATTGGTTGATAACCTGAAAACAGCCTTTGAAGCCCGCATTACCCGTCTCGATTGGATGAGCGATGAAACCAAGGCAAAAGCCAAAGAAAAACTATACGCCTTCACCGAAAAAATCGGTTATCCTGATAAATGGAGAGACTACTCAGCCGTAAAAATCAATCGTGGTACTTATTTTGAAAACCGTCTGGCTACCAGTAAGAACGATTTTGCCTATATGGTATCCAAATTAGGCAAAGCCGTTGACCGCACCGAGTGGGGCACTACGCCGCCAACCGTAACGGCCTACAATAACCCTCCGCTGAACGAAATCGTTTTCCCGGCAGGAATCCTGCAACCCCCGTATTTTGATTTAAATGCCGACGATGCCCTTAATTACGGAGGCATAGGCATGGTAATCGGGCATGAAATCACTCACTCATTCGACGACCAGGGAGCGCAATTCGACAAAGTAGGTAACGTAAAAAACTGGTGGAAAGAAGATGATTTCAAGAAGTTTAAAGCCCGTACCCAACAGGTAATCGATCAGTACAACCAATATACCGTATTAGACTCAGTACACGTAAAAGGCGCCCTGACCGTAGGCGAAAACACCGCAGACATCGCCGGAATAGCCATTGCCTTCGACGCCTTCAAACTGACCGACCAATACAAAAAAGGAGAAAAAATAGACGGTTTTACCCCAGAGCAGCGCTTCTTTATTTCAATCGCCCGCATCTGGCGCGTAAAAACCAAAGACGCCTTCATGCGCATGTACGTAAACACCAACCCGCACTCTCCAGCCATCTGGCGAGTAAACGGCCCATTAATGAACTTCACCCCATTCTATCAGGCATTCAACGTCCAACCGGGCGATAAGATGTATAAGCCTGAGAGTGAGAGGATTGTGGTTTGGTAGGGGATTAGTATAAGGAGATAGAAAAGACCGTAACTTGCTTTTGGGGTTACGGTCTTTTTGGTTTAATGGGTTTGGGTTTGAAACGTAAAACTATTTTATCTAAAAAGTTGCCGTAAAATAAATACAAGATTAAATGTTATTATAAAATTTATTAAACGGCTATATTGTTGAATTAAAATATTATGTAATTACAAATTGTAGCAAAATCAAGATTTCTATCATAAATAACTATAAACTTAATGGAAAATGAATATGCTATAGGTATTATAGAGAATTGTATAAGAAAGCAAATTCCGATTTTAGAATTAGGCAATTGTGGACTTGATGATAATAGCTTTAAAAGTAATACCGAAATTTATCGATTATTGAAGAAATGCTCTCATATAAAAGTTCTAAACTTAAGTAACGAATGGTATGAATATAATTCATTCAGTATAGGTTGGAGATACTTTGTTTCAGGAAATACTCATTTTAAAAATAATATTTTAGAAGTTCCGGAAATTATAATGGATATTGATAGTGTTAATAAACTAATTATTTCAAATTTCAAAGGTTTGTATAATATCTTGCCTATCAATAATCTTAAAAATTTAAAAGAGCTATATATTTCTGCTAACAGTATCTTCAATATTGAAAGCTTAAAGTCTCTTTCTAATTTAGAAGTACTTGATTTAGGTACAAATTCAATAAATGATATATCACCATTAGAAAACTTAAAAAACCTAAAGATTCTTTCATTATTAAATAACAATATTTCAAATATTGAACCTTTAGGAAAACTAGAAAAAATGGTGTCTTTAGATTTAAGACACAATGCAATACCTGATATTAGGCCATTGTTAACTCTATTAATCAATGGAATTCATCTTGAAGATAAAACAGTAGGCACGGTTGATTCTGGGATAAATATTGCTGGTAACCCTTTACATACACCACCAAGAGAAATATTAAAGAAAGGTGCCGATTTTGTAATAAATTATATACAGACTATAGAAAATAGAGCATCTAAGCCACTTAATGAAGTCAAGGTTTTACTTATTGGAGATGGAATGTCAGGTAAAACTTCATTAGTTAAAGCTCTTTGTAATATACCATTCTATGATAAAGAATCTCAAACACATGGAATTAAAATTAGAAATGAAAAAATAGTAATTAAAGATGAAATATTAACTGTTCATTTCTGGGATTTTGGTGGTCAAGAAATAATGCATGCCACGCATCAATTTTTCCTGACAAGAAGAAGTGTCTATCTTTTAGTTCTGGATGGTAGAAAAGAAGAAAAACCTGAATATTGGTTAAAACACATTCAAGCTTTTGGAGGCAATTCCCCCGTATTAATAATATTGAATAAAATAGACGAAAATTCATCGTATGATGTAGATTCTAAAGATTTAAAATCAAAATATCCTAATATTATTGGTTTTTTTAAAGTTTCATGCAAAGAAAGAAAAATAGGAATAGAGAGATTAAAAGACGCCCTTTTTAGTGAACTATACAATGTTGATTTGAGAAAGACAGCATTTAGCCCCGAATGGTTTGCTATTAAAGAAAATCTAACCTCACTTAATAAAGCATTTATAAACTATAACGAATATATTGATTTATGTTATAGAAATAATGTTAATGATGATAAGTCTATTGAAACTCTTTTAAGTTTTTTTCATGATTTAGGAGTGATATTTCATTTTCCTAAGTTAAAACATTATGATACACAAGTGTTAAATCCTTTGTGGCTAACAAATGCTGTTTATAAAATTATTAATTCAAGCTTGGTAGCGCAACAGTTTGGTGAATTTAATGTTGATCAGTTACCAGAAATTTTTGCTGAACAAAAATATTTACCTAAAGACGAAGATGAGAGAAAGGCATTTAATAATTTTATCTTCCCCAAAGAAAAATATTTATTTATTACTAAAGTAATGGAGGAGTTTGAAATTTGTTATAGTTTAGAAGATAAAAATAATCATTTTATTATTCCGGACCTGTTGCCGGTAAATCAAATAGGTAATTTAGAAATAGACAACTATTTGCTTCACTATGTTATTGAATATAAGTTTCTTCCGCCCTCATTGTTCTCAAGATTTATTGTTCAAACTAATGATAAGATTAAAAATAATATAAAATGGAGAACAGGATTACAAATTCAATCTGTTGAAATATTTGGCAGATCCGAAGCATTAATAAAGGTGGATAAAGAAGATAGAAAAATTGATATATTTGTTAGTGGTGAAAAAAGGAGAGAGCTACTCACATATATCAGAAGTGTCTTCCAAAACCTACATCAAACTTATGAAAGTTTAAAAAATAGTGTAAATGTTAAAGAATCACTAGTTATATCAATAGATCCATTTGTAACTATCCCATTTTTGCAAATAGACAAATACATTGAAAAGAATATTAAAGAGTATTTTGATTATTTAACTGAAAAAACCTATAACATCAATGAGCTATCTGGAATAATCGAAAACCCTAATTACAAATTATTAAAACAGGAAAGTAAAGTTAATATATTTATTTCTTATAGTAGAACAAAAGTAAAATTCAGAGATAGTTTTGAAACAGCGATTCATCTTTTAAAGCAGGAACTACTTGAGAGTTGGTATGACGAACAAATGAATATAAGTGTAGATTGGCAAAATGAAATCGACGAAAAGCTTGAAAAATCAAATATTGTAGTTTGCTTACTAAGTAAAGAGTATTTCTCATCAATATATTGTACATATGAGACGCAAAAAGCTATGGAAATGAAGAAAATTATATATCCAATATTAATTAATGATTGCGCTTGGAAAGACACTCCTTTCGCAAAAATTAATGGACATTATAAAGCAATAGAGCCGATTCCCAAAGCTCAAAGAGATAGAGTTTGGAATGAAGTTTATGAAGGGATTAAAAAAATGATATTAAAACATTAATAATATTTGTCATATCTTGAATTACTCTCTCTACTCACACCCCCGAATCTCCGCCGAAAAAACACTATACTTCTCCACCACAAAACCCGGCTTCAGTACAATAGATTTCCCTGCTTCGTAGCAGACATTCGGGGCAGGGGTATAATCAGGCTCTCCGATTTTTTTGGATGATTCCAGCGCTAGAATCGCCTTCGTCCGTTCTACTCCGGTCGAGACATTATTGGTGACTGTTACATTCGTCTGGGCTACCACTACATCAATATTAGCTATGCCTCCGGTACTACAATTGATGATATATGAAGTAGTCACGATTGGGCTAACCTTGATATAAGTTCCCGTCTGGCTTGTATTGCCATCAGTCCACGTAATAGTTCCGCTGCAACCACTGGCGGTGAGCATAACAGTCGTATTCGGACAAATCACAGGCTTTGCGGGCATAATCGTAATAAAATTCTGCCCGTTACAATTGCCTGCCTGCATAATCGTAATACTCCCTTCTGCACTTCTGCAACCCAATGCCGACTCGCTCCAGCCTTTATAAACACCGGGTTCGGTTATCATTCTTATATTTTTATTGCTCGCAGTCGTTGCGGTTGTCCGGGCATTCTGGGTAGGGGTGCTCCAATAAAAAGAATCCGCAGGATTAATCGTTTCTCCGGTCACAAGCGTTGAGCCACCTTTGCAAATCGCCGGATTATTAGTCGTAATACTCGGTATCGCAGGCTTAGGATTCACCACAATCCTGAAAATGGTCGATGAGTCGCTGGCGCAATTATTATCCTTTATCAATACCTGATAATTGGTAGTTGTTGCCGGCGAAACAGCAACAGCCATCCCCGTTGCGCCATTCGACCAATAATAAGTCACATTCGCATTATTGGCAGAAGCCGTCAACTGGACACTCTCCCCACTACAGATAGTAGCAATGCCCGAAATCCCCGGTCTGCCGGGCTTTGATGTTACTGTTAATGGCGCACTGGCCACCCGCGCGCTGGTACATCCTCCGGTTTCGCAGGCAGCATAGTAGGTAGTATTCGCATCCGGATTATGTACCAGATTATTACCCGAACCAATACTTGTTCCACCCGAAGCCGAGGTATACCAATACAGCGTACCTGCCGTAAAACTAGCCGAAAGCGATACCGGACTTCCCCCACAAACCTCTGCTTTATCCACCATCACATTGGTAGGGCTGTCCAGATGGTCGTTCACCACCACTTCTTCCGTCCGTATTCTTTCGCTAAAACAAATACCATTTTCGCAAGAAGCAAAATACGTATTCGTTGAATCTGGCGTTATCGTAATCGTATTGCCTCTGCCCAGAAAGGTGCTTGAACCCTGAGGATATCTATACCAGGCAGCGGTGCCGATTTCGCAGGTAGCCGATAAAGTAATGCTTTGACCTCTGCAAATACTTGTTTTATTGACGGTTACATAAGTAGGCAGCTTGGGCTGAGGAATCACATCTATTGGCGTGGTTGGTACTCTCGGACTCTCACACATCTGGTTGATACAAACACAATAATAAGTAACACTCGTCTCCGGCGATTGAGTGCCCCCATCAAGCACTGACCCACCTGTCGGCGAATCATACCAATAAGCACCTCCTGCCGCGCACGCTCCGCTCATATTCACGGGTGTCAGACTACATACCTGCGTTCTGTCAGTATATACATCTGTGGGTTGATCAGGTACATCCAATACCATTACTGTATCGGTCGGTACCCGATTGGTGGTACATAAACCATTAGAACAAGCCGCATAATACCGCGTATCCTGTGTCGGAATAATCTTATAATTAGTGCCAATACCCATACTATCGGCTTCGGTTTGGGTCTGGGTCAGATACCATACCAGTGTGCCATCGCTGCACGACCCCGTTAAGCTAACCTCGGTACCCCGGCAAACTTTTTTCTTACTGATAGTCACCCCTGTAGGCATATTGGGTTTGGCCAATATCCGCACTTCACCAGTAGCCACCCTGCTACTCTCCTGAAAATCATGATAACAAGCCGCATAATACACACTATTGCTTATCGGAGAAAACTTAAAAACCTCACCAGTGCCAATCAACTCGGTGCCCGTAGCGGTCGAATACCACCTCACAGTTCCCGTATAGCAAGTGGCGTGCAAGTCAACACTATCGCCCACACAAACCCTATCCGAATTGGCATATACATACATAGGCGCATCTATTGCCTGTTTTTTATTGGCATCTTTACGTAAATCCGTATCTAATGTATGAGGTATTGAGGTCGGTGTTGAACTATTTTTTACAACAGCTATTTCAGCCTCAGTTTCCGTAATAGCATAAGCCGGAGATGTCTTTTCGTGGATACATAGGGTAGGGGCATACGTTGCCAACCCATGAGTATTATTAAGCAGGTCAGGTTGTTGTGCAGAAACCAGCATAGGTAGCAACATACCCAGCATTAAAGCCATACACTTTTCAACAGTAAAGATGTGTTTCATTTGCCCGAAATTTATATGATTAAGGAAGATTCTAGTCAAAACCTATAGAAAAGCATTGCCTTAGGCCAAAGCCGGGTATATACTTCTCTGAAAGCCGGAATTTATATCCGTAGCTTTCTTTAATGTTATACTTAATGGGGAGTGTTTTAATAGAAAAACCACTTATAAAAAGGCTATAAGCCCACTATAAGCAGCAGTTTCTTTCAGGAGAGGTAATTAGGCAAACAGGTGATAGAACAAAAAGCTGTTTCAATAGAGTAAAACTGATTTTAGAGGGAATTTGTTTAAGATTATTTAGATAAAATTCGGAGAAGCCAATAGGCTTGTTAAATACACTTTCAAAAAGTCACCCCAAATCCCATTTTTTTCTCAGACTTTATTAAAACAGGTCTGAGAAAATAAAATTTATGTGAGATAGTTATTATAAATAAGGTTTAAAATCCTGGCTGTTTAATTACCTCAGATAAATGTTGCTCAATAAAATGAATATAATCTTCTTCAGATGCAAATCCCACCGATTTAAGCCAGTCTACGCCTCTTTTTCGTATATTTTCTTCAGTATAAGGTCTTTTTTTGTTCAGATGAGAGCTAGGTATAATCGTAACAATAACCGTATCGCCAACAGTAAGAGCGGCATTAATACCTTTTCTGTTTTGTGGATAATCCGTTACATTTTTCAATAGGCTATTCATTTTTATATTTCCTTCTCCTAAATTACTTGCAGGGCCAGTATCACCAATGATAGCAAAAACTAATTGTTTATTTTCAAGATTATAAGCCACTACCAAATCTTCTTTTTGCGCACCAAATTTTGTCAAAGCGTTTTTCCCTCCAGGCAACACCATTCCGGGAATTTTTGTAGCATCTAAATAATAATTACAATCACATTCACCCTTGTCAGCAATCGGGCCATTATTCACGGCTGTCTTTGAGCCAAAATAACCTTTATTTGCCCCTGTTTTAAATACACATGGCTTGCCGTTTTTATCTTTTACTAAAACACTTTGCCAGAGAAGTGTATACCCTTCTTCAACTTTTGTATAATCAGAAGCTATAAAGGCCTCAATTATTTCATAAGATTTCCTGACCATTTCTGTTTTTTCGGCCTTCGTAAAATCACTTGGTTTTTTGGTTACACAGGCTTTAAATTGCTGACTATAGTCTGAAATGGGTTTATTAGGGATACTTATACAAAAACAATCGCTATTTCTATAAACAGCTACCGCATTTAATATCAAATTATACGCTAATTTACTGGCTCTTAAATCTTCAGGATGATATGACTTCGGTGCCCCATCTGTATTTATGCGTAAATCTGTTTTATAGAAAATCAGCGATTTATCAGTCGAATCCTTAAAAAGTAAAATATCCTTATTTCCAAATTTCGCCTGATTGTTCTTTTTAAATGATTGAGCTTGACCCACCAATGCAGTAAAAAGAAAGATAAATACTAGTCTGAAATTTACCTGATGGAAACGATGACTTTTCATAGGAATAATAAATTAAACTATGCTATTTAATATTAAGAGAAAGCCCTAATCTACCTGTAATCTTGTTTTTGAGATCATGGTGGGAAAAAAACTGATTTGTATAGTAGATGCTAAAATTATCAAATCTAACTCCTCCCATGAAATCTAACATTCCAAGAACTTTTTTATCCTCAATTAATATGGTTTCATAAAACTTTTTTGAACCATATACTAAACTCCCGGTCAGATAACTAAAGAAATCAAAACGATGCGCATCAGTCCGGTCGGTTAAACGTACAATGAGTTTGTTTTGTAACTGAGTATAGCCGAAGAAACTTGTTTCATCGTTTGTGATATAACTTCCGGCAATGGGCAAATTAGCAGTAAAGTTTGTTAACAATTCCGATGAAAAAGAGGTGTTTGAAATATTTGGCGATTGTTCGGTATTTATTAGCGGATACTTAAAAACAAGTGCGCCTTCTCCACCACCCGAAGCAACTTTGAACAGCGTGCTATTGGCTTTATTTGAACTGTCAATTGATAATAATAGATTCTGAAGCCCTTTCTGATCTAATTTGCTTATGTCGGCTGGGTTAGGTGTAATGGCTTTTTGCTTGGCCAGAATGGAGTTTAAACTGACTCTTATTGGTCCCAGATAACCAGCTATAATTTCAGAAGACACAGAACCATTATTAGCCCAGGCAGTCAAATTGTTCTGTCCGAAGAACTCAAACTCTTTGAAAGATTTTGAATCAAAATACTGGATAGCCGTGAACTTGTCCTTGGCAGGAAAGAATACATCATATTTTACAGCTGCAACAAAAATTCTGATTCCATTTTTATAGTTTATTTCTATCTCTTTAAGTCCTTTCGCAAACTCATCTTCTATTGCCTGTATTTCGTTGTTTATTTCAGCTTCTGTTTTGCCGGTTCTATCTATAGCATTTAAATTACTGGCTCTTACTTTTTCGAGTGCTTTTATGGCTCCATTTTTTTGATTTTTCATCGCCTTTAAGGATGTATTCAATCTCTGATTGTCTGATGGAGTTTGGAGCGAACTTGTACTTATAGCTGATATAATACTTGCCGTTGAAACAGTTTGATCAAATGCCAAATCGATACTTAATTTTGTAGAATTTCCGACAATTACTTGTTTTGACGCAAACCCAATAAAGGTAAAGTCTATCGTATCCCCGGTTTTTCCATCAATTGTGAATTCTCCTTTGGCATCCGTAATTGTACCTTTGTTACTGTTTTTATTAAAAACAGTAACACCTGGAAGCGGTTCTTTATCTGTCGTAACAATACCGGAAATTGTTTGTGCCGGGCACTCTAATATTAGAGTCAGAAGAAAGATTGTAAAAACAGTCAGACGAATACGCATATGATAATAGCAGTTTAAAAAGTAATCTGAGAATTAGAGAAGTAAAAAACAGCGAAAATTATATTTGATACAATGAAAATTTATTATCCGGTTGTTTTTAAGTATAAAAATTGGAAAGCAGAATAATACAGCAACATAGGTCAAAAAATAGAAGAATTGGCAGCCCATTTTAATTATAAAATGAGGAGGGTCTTTATAAGGACTCTCCTCATTAAAGTTTTGGACTTATCAGAAAACAATTTGTAGGTTAAAAATTGTTCGGAGAAAAATAACACCCTTATTGAGTGTAAGATAAACTCTTTTTAATATCCTCTATAGGAGCCGTATCTTCTGAGATCAAAGCATTATCAATCAATTCTCATCGTATTTTAAAATGCTTGGCACGAACCATTATTTCGCCACCCCCAACGCATCCATCCAAACCCGATACCCTTGTTTCTCCCGATTACCCACTGCATAATAAGGAATAGCTGTAAAAGCGAGTTTCTTTGCATTCCCGTCGGTAGCTGTGCCATGAATCACATTAATGCCATTCAATAACTGAGGCTCAAAATCCAGTTTGAAAGAAGCATTTTTAAGAATTTTCAACTGGCTAAGGTCAGCATTATCTACACTTTCCAGACAATACACAATCGGGCCGGAAGCAATAGCGACCTTGTTTGTCAGGTCAGCCACCTGAGTATTGGCACTGACAAGCCTTGGCTGCATCGGTAGTTCTACTGTCACAACATCGCCTTTTTTCCAGGTTCTGTTTACTACCGCATAGCCATCCTTTATGCTCAATTCCTCGGCTTTGCCGTTTACTAAAAGCTTTACAGACGATTGCGATCCGGCATTATACAACTCAAATGGATTTTCCTTACCCTGTGCCCAACCCGGAATACGCACCATCAAAGCAAATGCACTCTGTTTTTCAGGATTCAGTTTCAATTCTACTTTGCCGTTCCACGGATAATTCGTTTTCTGTTCAATAGCCGTTTTGATTCCTTTAGAAACCTCCACATTTGCCGAACTACCCACAAACAGATTCACATACAAGCGCTCAGGCGCAAAACTATAAATATACTCAGGCATCGCCGACACAATCTTCAAAAACATTGGCGGACAACAAGGGCAAGAATGCCAGTCCCAACGTGCGTGTTTATCCGAATTCAGCGGATTCTGATAGGTATATTTAGTGCCCGATAGCGAAATACCCGTCAGTACATTATTATAGAGCGTCCGCTCAAACTCATCCATGTATTTAGCATCACCAGTCAGTTCGTTCATGCGCTGACTAAAAAAGCCTGCCCCAACGGCCGCACAGGTTTCCAGATAAGCATCTGTCGGCAGGAAATTATCCGGCCCGAATTTCTCGTCATTATGAATCGCACCCACACCACCCGTCACAAACATCCGCTTACCTACCATATTATTCCAAAGTGCATTGGCCGTTCGGATATACTCCGGCGAATGGTTCTCCAAGGCCGCAGTTGTGATTCCTGTTGCCAGTAGGGTAGCCCTCACCGCGTGCCCTTCAATGGTTTTTTGCTGAAACACCGGAATCGAATCCTGCGCATAATCGCCCCATGTCGGACGACTGGTATTGCCAAACTCAGCAGCCTTATATTGCTGGTCTTTAATCCATTTTTCCGATTTATCATTTCCCCAGCTTAACCACAACGGATAACCCGCATTTTTACCCCTGTTTTCAATCCAGAATGTAGCCAGGTCATAATACGCCTGTGTATTCACAGGAACTTTTATTTGAGTCTTCAACGATGGATTATTCTTATAAAGCCAGTACAACTCAATCAGAGCCTCCTCAGGGCCTGAGTGCGCCGGAACAATATTTCGTTTAGGTGATGGCCCCATCAAGCCACTCATATAATTGGCATATCTCGTGGCTACTTCCAGCAATTTAGTCTTACCCGTAGCCTTATAATAATGCACCCCCGCATCTACCAGCATCCCGGCATTATATACATCGTGTTGCCAGCGTAAGAAACCACCATTATCGCCCCAACGGTGCGTTGGCTCCATTAAATCGGTATACGTATTGAGGTAGCCGTTAGGGTCAGCCTCCTGCGCTTTTGCAATGCGGTCGATAAGGGCATCCAGCCGCGCTTCAACCTGTTTGTTGGGGTGTTGTTTCAGTAAATCACCGATACCGCGGATAGACTCGTACACCAGACCATCAAACCACGGCAATCCGGCATGGTGGTTCGTGCCTTTTTTGCCTTGCGCTACCTCATCAAAATTCCTGAATACATCGTTTTTTTCTCTTTCCTCGGCCGTAGACAGGTTTCTGGCCTCAAATTTATCCAGCACATCGTTGGCTGTAGTAGTCGCATACAAATCCAGTTTCGGCTTCCAGAAAGCATCATTGATGCGTACATCTTTCACAGGCTGTATCTGATTCACAGATGCCTGCGCCAGTACCTCATTTGCATTGAGACCAGCCACCAAAGCCGCCCCCAAAACAAAACCATTAACACATTTTTTCATGAACAAGGTTAAAGTTTATATAAAGGTTGAATATTATACCTACAAAAATAGGAGGAAGTTTGATAGGGGAACGAGGTTTTGGGAATTTTAATTGTTGGGTAAAGGGGTTTAGCTAGTTGACTAGTAAGTAGTCCTAAAATAAGTTTTCAGTTTCAACTACCCTATTGGTTACACTATTCAATCAATTGCCTCCAGC
Organism: Emticicia fontis; assembly: GCF_054779675.1. NCBI lineage: Bacteria > Pseudomonadati > Bacteroidota > Cytophagia > Cytophagales > Leadbetterellaceae > Emticicia > Emticicia fontis. Next base: position 275,806 of record NZ_BAAGXU010000046.1, on the reverse strand, counting down.
TTTAGCTGGAGTTACTAAATAAACCTAACTAAATTGGCTTTAGCCAAAAAAAACTTCCAGATAATACACTATTATTTGGCTAAAGCCAATAGGGAGATTATTTTCTTTTTACCCCATTTAAAAATGGGGGCTATTGAAAAAAAATAGCGCTTTAAAAAATTCAGTGTCTCGACAGAGTCTCCCGTGCGCAATTGCCAATGACAAATCATGAGGACGTTTATCTACTACTGAAAACTATTGAACTTCTTGATTAGTATAGGATGAATCGAAATATCTCAAAAAACAATTTAGCGCCTTATAATAAATTTATAGCCTAATTATAGTTTATAACTCTTGGTTCGCGTAAATTCGCAAATATTTAAAGCCCAGTATTATCTTTTAATGAAACATTATTTACGCCTAATTATACTTCTGCTGTTTATTTCCTGCGAAGAAAAATTGCCAAAAATTGAAGCAAATTTTACTTATAAAACATTAGGAGACGGAAAAGTGCAATTTTCTTGTCCTATAAGTAATGTTAATTATAGTTGGGATTTTGGCGACGGCAATAAATCAGCAGAGCAAAATCCATCCAATTTGTATTTAAAAAACGGCAATTACAACGTAACATTAGTAATTAGCAATAATAAAAGTCAGGATTCCAAAACACAAGCATTAACAATTGTTGACGCTCCAAAACCGACTGGTAATTTTTCTTTCACAAACCAAGGGAATGGTAAGATTCTGTTTAAGACAGACGCGCTAAAAGTTGATTCATACCTATGGAATTTTGGAGATGGTGAAAGTTCAACAGAAAAGGAAATTGAGCATCTCTATAAACTAAATGGAACATATCAAGTACAGCTGACATTAACTAATAGCAATGGTAAAACAGAATTAAAGCAGGAAGTTAAAGTTAATGATTCTCCAAAACCAATAGCAAAGTTTTCATTTAATAATATTGGCGATGGAAAAATATCATTTTCTAATGAAAGCGAAAATGCGGATAGTTTTAAGTGGGATTTTGGCGATGGATCAACTTCAACAGATAAGAGTCCACAACACACCTATGCAAAAAATGGGGATTTTAAAATAACTCTGGATGCTGTAAATAAAAATGGTACTACTTCTTTTCAGAAAACTATTACAATTTCTAATGTCATAGTAACTTTCGAGCATATTATTGAAAACCAGTCAAACTATCCAATTATAGTCTACAACGACGATAAGAATAATGTAGCACATAACTTTCCTGAAACAACTGTCTCTGCAAAATCTAAAGTTACTATAAAGTTAAAAGTCTCTGAGTCGATAAATTTATCTATAAAATCCAACGATAATGCATTGCAATTAGAGCATTCCGCTACTGGTAATAGAACTTACGTAGTTGATGCATACAAATTCTTATTTGAAATCAAATTTACAGGTGATTGTAAACCAATTAAGATAGTCTATTCATCTGAAAATAATACTGACACTTTAAATAATATCCCGTTAAGTTATTTACTCCAAATTAAAACATTTGGTTTAGACTTTTTTGAAGTTCAAGGATTTAAGAATAATGTCAATGGAATATTAACATTAGAGTTGAAATATAAAGAAAAAATAGTAAGAATAGATAATGTATCCACACCATTCGGGAATATAAAAATGAAGTTCAATAGAAAAAGTAATAACACTGAAATCATCAAATATAACCCGGATGAATGGCCTTGTGGTGTCTATAACGGTCACCTTTTAAGTACAGGACCCAAAGGAGGATGTTATTATATCAACAACAATAATAATAAAACTTATGTTGATAGGGGTTTATGTAGTTGTGATTAAAATTTAGAAGTCTATTGATTACTGAAAAGCCTCAGAGTGTTCATGTTTATTATAGGCAATGCAAAGTATATAGAAGACTTTGAGGAACCCAAAAAGGCCACCTCAAACCGAGGCAGCCTTCCAAAAAGTCTTCCGCATACTACCCCAAAACCCCAACCAATTCCATCAAATCCCCGATAATATAATCAGGATTAGCGGATTGTAATTGCTCTAAAGTATGGGCACCAGTCGTGATACCGATACTTAAACCACAACCGGCATTTTGCCCTTCCTGAATATCAATGATGGAATCACCTATTTTGGCAACCTGAGTGCTATCAGTAATGCCGAATCTTTGCATCGCAAATTCAATCATATCAGGGTTTGGTCTGTTGCGGGGTACGTCTGAGGCTGTTACCAGTCCGTCTATTGGGTTGCCTTCTTTCCAGTCTAATTTGTCAATGATTGATTGTGCCGTAGCGCGGTCGTATCCCGTGTTGAGTACCGCCAGTATGCCGCGTTGTTTTAGTTCGGCAAATAATTCAGCTGCATTGTTTTGTGGCAGAATCTCTTCTTTGGCGTAAGCTTCAGTCAACTGCACAATAAAGCTATCATAGATGCGGCTGGTTAGCTCTGCATCGCTTACATTGGCATAGACAGATAAAATGGTGTCAATGGCTTGTCTTTTCTCTTTTCCTGCGCCTTCTGCCAGCACCTGGTCGAGTGTGAAATCAAAACCTGCCTCGTTGATAGCCTTTTGCAGGGTTTTATAAACCACATTATTTTCGTTGACGGTTGTGCCGGCCATATCAAACACTACCATGCGTATGTTTTTGCTCATGTATGAATATATTAATTGTTTTCAGGGTTCAATGCCTGTGTCGGTCAAGATTAAAACAACAATTGCAAATTAAGCTAAAATTAGAAGTGATACACAATGTTTGGCAAAACAAACATATCGTATGCCCCTTTTCCTTGTCAGCGTGATTAAGTTTATGTTAAACTTGCTTTTTATAAAAACATTTTATTAATTGGAGTACTAAATCAACATTCACATGAGAAAGTTTTTGCTGTTTGCTTTATTGATTGTATTGGTACAGAATAGCTACGCCCAGATACGTGTATTAAAAGACGAAAGAGGTGAGATAGTAACTGAAGTTATGTATTCAAACCGGGTAACAGTAAAATATAGAGGAAGTGCTTATTTAAAGGATTCGGTAGAACTTGGTACATTCTCAATAGCTGGCGGACAAGAACTCCAGAAACCTGTTCTTTTTGATGTGTTGGATCAGAACTTTCTGGCTTATATAGGTGATAAATTCGTGCCTATACAAAATACTGATTTACAGCTGGGCAATCTCCAATTACAATATATCAAAGGTGGTTATCATCATGGAAGATATATCACCGGCGCTTATTACGAAACCTATTACAATACTAAAGTGAAGATTCTGGTTAAGTATGGGTGTGCGATTAAGAGATATGATAGAAATCTGAAAGAGAAGATTCCTGAGCAAATTTTTAATAATTATGCAGGAGAACTCATCCATCAAAAATACTATTTCCTGCAATTTCCTGACACGAAAATGAGAGAGATAGACCTCAATAATAAGTCTGTCAGATTGGCTTTGACTAAACAATACGATGGCATAGACAACCATATCCGCCAATGGAATAGAGATATTAAAACAGAAAAAGATATAGCCGATTTACTGGATTATCTGGACAAAGACGGGATGTTGTAAAAGAATTTTATGCTGTATTGCTTTTTATAAAAATATTTTATTACTTGGGATAATAAATTCGAAAATCCGATGAAAAAACTCCTGCTTGTGGCTATTGCTCTTTTATTTGAACTAAACGTTTACGCCCAGACGAGGGTAATACAAGACGAAAGAGGTGAGTTGATAACTGAATTTGACTATCTGACCCAAAGAGTGGTAAGGTATCGTGGAAGTATATTTTTAAAAGATTCGGTTGAATTAGGAACCTTCTCAGTTGCTGGCGGACAGGTATTGCAAAAACCTGTTCTTTTTGATATGCTGAATCAGAATTTTCTTGCATATATGGGTGATAAATTCGTATCCATAAAAAATACTGATTTGCAGTTGGGCAATCATCATCTGAAATATATCCGGGGCGGTTATTACGAGACATATTATGATGCCAAAGTCAAGATTCTCATTAGGTATGGCTGCACGCTTAAAACGTATGATAAAAACTCTAAAGTGGGTATTCTCCCTCAATTTGCCAGCAATTATTCTGGGGAAGTAATACATAAAAAATATTATTACTTACAGTTTCCTGATAAAAAACTGAGAGAGATAAGCCTCAACAATTATTCTGTAACCCTGGCTCTTGCCAAACAATACGATGGATTGACCTATCATATCCGCCAATGGAATAGAGACATCAGAACAGAAAAAGATGTAGCCGATTTACTCGATTATCTGAGCAAAGACGGAATGTTGTAAAGGCTTAAAATCCAATTGCTCAATCACGCTTTTACCAGTACCTCGCTAGGAGCCATACCAAACTGTTTCTTAAAGGCAAATGAAAAGTGTGAGAGGTCTTCGAAACCCACTTCCAGATAAGTATCTGTTACTTTGCGGCCCGTTTTTTCCAGCAGAAAATAGGCTTCCTGCAAGCGTTTCTGCATCAGCCAATGGCTTGGGGTATCGCTAAATGTCTTTTCAAAATCCCGTTTGAAAGTTGATAGACTCCGGCCTGTCATATAGGCAAATCGCTCGATGCTCACATTGAATCTGAAATTCCGGTTCATGAATTCTTCCAGATTGATTTTTGAAGGCTCCGAAAAATCAAAAAGAATGGCATATAGCTCAGGATTCGTTTTTAGCAGAATCAGCAATAATTCTTCCCGCTTGACATCAGCAAAATAAGGGTCTATTCTATCTTTAGAATCATAATAAGGCCCCAACGATTGCAGAAAATGAGGAATCAGTACATCCGGTCTGAGTTTCAGAAAAGTATCTCCTTTCTCACTTTTGGTAAACTCCCAATGATATTTTTCCTGACAACGTTTCAGAAAGGCTTCGTCAAGCACTACCACCACTTTCTCAAATTCATCATTCTGTTTCTGCTTATTATAGCGTGCCAGATGATTTTTTCTGACTATACAACATTCACCCGGCTCCAGCGTAGAATGCTTGTTCCCATCATAGCCATTCATTCGCCCTTTCAGGAGGTACAGGAAAAAATGCTCCGAAACAAATTGCTCCGGCGAAATCTGCGGCCCTAAATAGCAGGAGGTGATGGTATTTGCCTGTGTGATGTTCATTTCAACGCAATTCTTATTTTAATCATTCACTAAATTAAACCTAAACAAACTATCAGTTGTAGCCAGCAATGCCTCTTCTTTAGTCCGGGGCTGCCAGCCTAATAATCGTTTAGCTTTTTCATTGCTGGCATCTCTATATCTACTCACCATCGGCACCAATGCCTTTGCCTGTGGATTAAACAAGGCCGCAATCTTTACCAGCCAGTCGGGCAATTTTTTTGTGGAAATCTGATCTCCTTTATCTCCCAGGCGACTTTTCAGAAAAGCAGCTATTTCCGGCAGACTCGTTACGCCATCTGATAAGGCCAGAAATCTTTCACCCTTCGCCGCCGGATTCGTCATGGCTCTGATATGTAAATCAGCTAAATCGCGCACATCCACAATACTCAGTGTCATATTCGGAATCGCTTTCATCGACCCATCCAATACTTTCAGCAAAAGCTCAAAGCCACTGGATAGTTTTGCGGTAAAAGCAGGCCCAAAAATCCCCACCGGATTAATCACTGATAACTCTAATTTTCCTCCCTCACGCTTCATAAATTCCCAGGCAGCTTTCTCAGCCATTACTTTCGATTTATTATAGGTCGATAGCCCCTTTTCATTGGGGTTCGTCCAGCTTTCTTCTGTAATTACCTTTGTAATATCGGTATGACTATAACCCACTGCACCGAAATTAGAGGTCATTACTACCCGTTTTACTCCAGCCTCACGCGCCGCTTTCAGCACCCGGAGTGTACCCTCCACAGCAGGCTTTATCATCTCATTTTCATCTTTTGGAATACCCAGATAAATAGGAGAGGCCACGTGCAATACATAGGTACAACCCTCCGCCGCCTTATCCCAGTTGGTATCCGATAGCAAATCAGTCTCCACGAACGACAGGTTCTCAAACGAATGAATGCCCGCCACTCGTAGCATATCAGTCACTTCATTGGTTCTTTTCAACGAACGCACGGTAGTACGGACTTTATAACCTTTTTCTAATAATTGCGCAATACAGTGAACAGCCACGAAACCCGTTCCGCCTGTTACTAAAACTAATGTATTTTGTGTTGAATCGCTCATAATCTTAAATTTTATGAGGCAAAATTAGACAACAAACCAATAGCTGACTTTGTTGTGAAGTTCAATCTTATTTTGTTGTGGAGGCCAGAATTGGGGAGGGGATTTGAGGGACTGTTGAGACTTGTCTAATACTTTGGTATTAACAAACGACATTAAAATATACTCGTTGGGTGAAATTGATTTGAAGGATTTAATATATCGTCCCTACGGGACTTTTCTTTTAAAAATGACCATCTTTTCTACCGATATATCGTCCCTCTGGGACTTAAAAATATCCCGTAGGGATGCTATATCGGTAGAAAAAATATGCTTTTGAGAGGGCAGTATCCCGTAGGGATAATATATTTTTAATTTCACCCAACGACATTAAAATATATTTAAATGAAACACTTTAAGCAGTAAGAAAGCAATGCTCCATATAATCAAAAGAGCAATTTGTAAACCAATCATTGGTTCTTTTTTTAGAAAACAGTATCTGAGTATCACAAGTCCCATAACCATATAAAAGAAGCCAAGCCGTTTATCAGTTTCATTTTCCAATTTGGTTTTTTTATCTAAATCGATATAGTTAATTTTATTTTTTATTATACCGTACACTTCCGTATAAGCATCACTTTTATTCAAATCATAAAGGGCTGATTTCTTTATTTTTAAGTCTATCGTATCTCCCGCTAATACTGAAGTCTTGAATTTAGCGTGGCTAATAGATTGATAAGCCATTGACTTAATTTTAAATGTATTTTGATATTGTCTGGTTGTTATAATTATCTCTCTAAAAGTGTTAGATTTTGATGTATATTCGTAATATTCCGGAGTGTTGATAAGTGTTACCTTTATTGACACAAGCTCGTTATCATGGATAGAATTATCTCTGAAAAAAAATAAAGAGAAAGTATAATTAGCCCTGATGATATTATAATACTTAATACCTTTTGTATTGGAGTAAAATAAGAATAACTAGATTTTTCGTAGTAAAGTGAAGACGACATTCAGCTTAAGTATTATAGAGTTTAATTCTTTTAACCAATTATATTTATTATTCTTTGTACACGGATGACATTACTGAAAATAATCATAATAAATCAATTTAAAACCTGATACATCCATCACTTCCGCAAAAACGGCTTTTTAAAACGATACCCAAATTCTTTCCCAACCCCTATGCTTAATTCAGAAAACGATTTAAGTTGATAGTATTTAATGAAAACATTAAAATTCCTGCGAGACTGAGTAATCTGCCCCTGCCATTCAATATTATTTCTGAATATAGCGACTTTCCCTGTAATTAGCCCGTAAGAAAACCGCCGTATTGTAATATATGTACCTAAACCTATAACCGGACCTGTTGCAGATTGCTTATCAGTTTTTAAATCCAGATGCCCATAACCAACAGTTGCGTTTAAATTTTTAAGAAACCATATCTTTCTGCCAAAGTTAAAATCCGTTTCGAAACTATACACTTTAGAACGAAAGTTGTTGTAATACGAAACTTCACGATAATGCCATCTGGCATTCATATCAAAATCACAGTGTAGGGCAAAATGCATAAACTCTGTTTGTGCATTCAAAAACTGATTCCCACGTAAATCTGACTGCAAACCAAAGCTACTGTTTAATACCCCCGCTCCATAAATAGGACGAAATGTAATATATAATTGTCCACCCACCGGATTATTCAATACTCCACTATTGGCATAAAAGCATACTCTATATATATCAAAGAAATCTCTAATGCAATCATCTTCCATTTTGACAAGAATACGGGTGGCGCCCTTTAAACGATATTCTTGGGTAACTAAACCTACAAACGAAAAAACCAAAGTAGCATTGGCATCAGAGACATTGATAGAAAAAGTACCATCCTGCTTGGATTGTGTAGCATTGTCTGTGCCTTTTTCTATAATAATTACTCCCGGCCAGGGCTCTTTTTTATAAGAAGCCAACACCTGTCCGGTAATCAATAGTTGGCTCCATACCTTTGGTGTAATACAAAAGAGGAAGAAAATGCAGGTAAGTTTTTTTATCACAGGCTTTATTTATTAATACTATTATAGACGAGAAATAGAGCTTTTGTGCTTAATTCAATTGATTATTTTTCATAATAAACTTAGTTTTAAATGACATTTATAATTCATAGATGCTTCAATAAAAAACTCCTAAATTGCCTAACAATCATCTCATTCAAACCCCAACATCACCCAAACCATGAAAAGAACCGAATTTATACAGAAAAGCTTTCAGGGCTTAGTAGGCTTAAGCCTCTTAGAACTGATTTCTACCCGGGCAATGGCCGCTGATAAACTGACTGTCCAGCAAATTATTGATACGATTCTGAAAAATTACCAAGGCGAGCCCATCAAAAATACTAACGATACCATCAAGGCCGGAAGCGCCGATCTGGTAGTGACAGGTGTAGTAACTACCATGTTCCCGACAGTAGAAGTAATCAGAAAAGCACATGAGATAGGCGCCAATTTCCTGATTGTACATGAGCCTACTTATTATAACGGAAGCGATAACAAGACCCTCGTAGCCAACAATACACAAGTACAATTGAAAGAAGAATTACTGCAAAAACTGAATATGTGCATCTGGCGTTTTCATGATTATTGCCACGCCATGCGCCCGGATTTTGTGAGCTATGGTGTAGCGAGAAGCGTAGGTTGGGAAAAATACTATGATATGAATTCCAATATCCTGAATATCCCCGAAGCCTCAGTGAAAGACCTTGTGAAACTATTTAAAAAAGGCTTGAAAATCAATCACCTGAGATACATCGGGAAGGATGATAAACCCTGCAAAAAAGTAGCTTTGCTACCCGGCGCCTGGGGAGGTTCCAGACAGATGTCGACCTTAGTCAATCAAAAGCCTGATGTAATTATAGTAGGGGAGGCCGTAGAATGGGAAACGGTAGAATTTGTAAGAGATTGCCAGAATCTCGGCCACGAATCTGCCCTGATTATTTTAGGCCATAGCGTGAGCGAAGAACCTGGAATGTTGTATTTCTCAGAATGGCTCAGAAACAAAATCCCTGATTTGAAAGTGACTCATATCCCCTCAAACGACCCCTTTAAATGGGATTAATATGTATCACGATTTTTCAAATCGTTTGATAGTTAATGCATGAAACCAGTACAAAAACAAACAGCCCGATAGTAAAACTACCGGGCTGTTTTATAATATTAACCTGAATCTTAATACAAATTTTCAGGATTGCTGATTTGGATAGTCTTGACTTTTCCCGCTGAACCAGGGCTGGCATTATTAATAGTATTAATAGTCCCACCGAAGCCTTGCGCACCAGCACCCCCATCTCCTCCACAACCACCTCCGGCATAACCTGAAGTTGAACTATAAGTAGAGCCTGTGCTATTAGCTCCAGCCAAGCCGCCGTTAATTGCAATTGTGCCTTGAGTTATGGTAGGAGCGACTATGATAACAATGCCACCACCACCGCCGCCACCCCCAGGTCTGATGCTAGTGTTGCTGCTAATACCTTCAGAGCCATTTCCACCATTTGCACGAAGGTTACCATTGTTAGTAATAGGGCTTCTGGATAGAAGAACTATTAATCCACCGGCTCCACCACCACTACCATTTAAAGAGGCTGGAGGTGCTGAGCCTAATCCGGTAGAAGCGTTGCCTCCATTGGCATTAATGGCTCCGTTTATCAGAATAGTTCCCTTTGAATATATCGCAAATGAACCACCACCACCGCCACCATAGTTAAATTCCCCACCGGAAGAAAATCCTCCTGCCGCACCACCATAAAGCGGAATGTTTATCAGACTCGGAATACTTGATTCTCTTATTGCTTTTGAAATAGCATCTGAAGATAAAGCAAATGTTCTGGCTACGCCTTTATCTGGAGGTGAAGCAACTGAATTTTCTGAACTTTCTACTGAAATTGTTCCGTTGATAGTAACAATACCTGTACTTCTTAATTTTATACCTGATGGTATAGTAAACGTCACCCCACTATTCACAGTTATGCTCGAAAACTGATAATTTAATGAGGCTGGTGGTGAAGTAACCCAGTTGGTATTACTAGAAATAGTCAATGCGCCAGCAGAACCATCGCCATATAAAGCGTCCGAACTACCGCTTCCTCCACTACTTGGTGTTATCCATTGTGTATTGAAATTAGAATCATCTACTTTAGCCAATACCTGACCAGTAGTTCCACCTATTGGTACACCTGGCCCGGTTGCTCCTGTTACGCCAGTAGCACCCGTTGCCCCAGTAGCTCCGGTTACGCCAGTAGCACCAGTTGCTCCTGTCAACCCGATAGGTCCTTGTGGACCAATATCGCCTGTAACCCCAGTAGCTCCGGTTACGCCAGTAGCACCAGTTGGTCCGGTCAACCCGATAGGTCCTTGTGGACCAATATCGCCTGTAACCCCAGTAGCTCCTGTTACGCCCGTAGCACCTGTTGCTCCTGTCAACCCGATAGGTCCTTGCGGACCAGTATTTCCTGTAACCCCAGTAGCTCCTGTTACGCCCGTAGCACCTGTTGCTCCTGTCAACCCGATAGGTCCTTGCGGACCAGTATTTCCTGTTACTCCAGTAGCTCCTGTTACGCCAGTAGCACCAGTTGGTCCGGTCAACCCGATAGGTCCTTGCGGACCAGTATTTCCTGTTACTCCAGTAGCTCCTGTTACGCCCGTAGCACCTGTTGGTCCGGTCAATCCAATTGGTCCTTGCGCACCAGTAGTGCCGTTAGCACCAGTTAAACCAGTGGCTCCGGTAGCACCATTGGTTCCTGCTATACCCGTAGCACCGACTGGTCCTTGCGGCCCAATGGCACCA